>DVMW01000027.1 GCA_018714805.1 Candidatus Fimenecus excrementigallinarum | reverse complement strand
AAGCCACCCTCCATTTATTTCTCGTCAATCAAATCGCGCATGGAGTAAAGCCCGGGCGCCTTGCCCTGCAAAAACAGCGCGGCGTTCAGCGCGCCGACGGCAAACAGTTCCTTGGAGCGCGCCGAATGGGAAATGGTGATGACCTCGTCAAGCCCGGCAAAAATGACCTGGTGTTCGCCGACAATCGTGCCGCCGCGGACCGCATGAATGCCAATCTCGTGCGGGTCGCGCTTGGCGCGTTTGGAATGCCGGTCAAATTCATAGTGCGGCTTCGTCTGCAAGGCGTCTGAAATCGTGTCGGCAAGCATGAGCGCGGTCCCGCTCGGCGCGTCGATTTTCTGGTTGTGGTGCATTTCGACGATTTCCACGTCAAACGACCCCTCCAGCACGCGCGCCGCTTTCGCGGCGAGCTCGGCAATCAGGTTGACGCCGAGGGACATATTGGCAGAAAAGAATATCGGCGCCTCGCTCGCGCAGGCCTTCAGCTTTTCGACCTGCTCCGGCGTGTAGCCGGTCGTCGAGAGAACCGCAGGGATTTTCCGCGCCCGTACAAACGCAAGCAGCTTATCCAGCGCAGACGGGTGGGAAAAATCAATCAGCACGTCCACGTCCTCACGCACGTCCGCCGGATTTTTGTAAACCGGGAAATCCGCCATGCCTTCGCCGATATCCACGCCGGCAGCCACCACACAGTCGCCGCGGGTGCGCACGCAATTCGCAATCACACGGCCCATTTTGCCAAGACAGCCGCTCAAAAGAATTTTCGTCATCTCTTTTTCACATCCCGTTCGCTTTAAATCAGCTGATATTTGGCAAGCACCTTACGCAGCTTTTCGGTGTTCTGCTCCGACATATCGCACAGCGGCATACGCAGAGGCCCTGCGTCATAGCCGAGCATACGCATGGCCTGCTTGACGGGGATGGGGTTCACGTCCATAAACAGCGCGTTGCAAAGCTCGAGGTATTGAAGCTGCAGCCGGGCGCTTTTTGCAAAATCGCCGTCGAGCGCCGCCTGGGCAATGTCATGCGCCGTCTGCGGCGCAACGTTGGAAAGGACGGAGATAACGCCCTTGCCGCCCAGGGACATAATGGCCGTAATCTGGTCGTCGTTGCCCGAATAAACCGCGAAATCCGGCTCGCAAAGCGCAATGGTCTTTGCAATGGCGGAAATGTTGCCGGAGGCCTCCTTCGCGCCGTAAATGCGCTTGTGCTTGGAAAGCTCGGCGTAGGTTTCGGGCTGCACGTTGCAGCCGGTGCGGCTCGGGACGTTGTAGATGATGATGGGCGTCGATACGCGGTCGGCAAGATAGGTATAATGGCGAATTAAGCCCTCCTGCGACGCTTTGTTATAATACGGCGTCACCATCAAAAGACCGTCCACGCCGATTTTTTCCGCTTCATTGGAAAGGTGCAGCGCATACGCCGTGTCGTTGCTGCCCGTACCCGCAATAACCGGGATACGGTGCGCAACCGTCTCAACCGTAAAGCGAATCGCCTCGGTGTGCTCCTCGTGCGAAAGGGTCGCGCTCTCGCCGGTCGTGCCGCAAATTACAATCGCATCCGTGCCGTGCGCAATCTGGTCCTCCAAAATGGCTTGCAGCGCCGGGAAATTCACCTTATTATCGGCGGTAAACGGCGTGATAATCGCAACGCCCGCGCCCGTAAAAATTGGCTGTTTCATCGGATAGCCTCCTTAATCCATATAGCCTTCCGCGCACAGGAGCTCTGCAAGCAGCACCGCGCCGCCCGCAGCGCCGCGCAGGGTGTTGTGCGACAGGCAGACAAATTTGTAGTCGTACTGCGTATCCTCCCGAAGCCGACCGATGGAAATGGCCATGCCGTTTTCCAGCATCCGGTTGAGCTTCGTCTGCGGCATATTGTCCTCGGTAAAGTAGTGTAAAAACTGCTTCGGGGCGCTGGGCAGCTCCAGCTCCTGGGCGCGGCCCTTAAAGTCCTTCCACACCGAAAGGATTTCTTCCTTCGTCGGCTTGTTCTCAAACCGCACGAACACCGCGCCCATATGTCCGTTGGAAACGGGGACGCGCAGGCATTGCGCCGTGAACTTCGGCGAATCGGCGGGCACGATGACGCCGTCTTCGATATGGCCCCAGATTTTCAGCGGCTCCAACTCGCTCTTTTCCTCTTCGCCGCCGATAAAGGGGATGACGTTGTCGACCATTTCCGGCCAGGTCTCGAACGTCTTGCCGGCGCCGGAAATGGCCTGGTAGGTACAAACCAGCACGTCCTTGACGCCGAACTTCCCATCCAGCGGATAAAGCGCCGGAACGTAGCTTTGCAGCGAGCAGTTTGACTTTACGGCGACAAAGCCGCGCTTTGTCCCGAGACGCGCGCGCTGCGCGGGAATAACGCGGATATGGTCCGCGTTAAGCTCCGGAATGACCATCGGGACGTCCGGGGTGTGCCGGTGGGCGCTGTTGTTGGAAACTACCGGGCACTCCGCCTTAGCGTACCGCTCCTCAAGCGCTTTGATTTCGTCCTTTTTCATATCCACGGCGCAGAACACAAAATCGACCATCGAGGCAATCTTTTCAACGTCGCCGGTCGCGTCCATCACAATCTTATCGCGAACGCTTTCCGGAATTTCGGTTTCCATGCACCACTTCTTGCCGACCGCATCGCAATACGGCTTGCCGGCCGAGCGCGGGGAGGCCGCAACCACCTCTACCTGGAACCACGGATGCGCGCAGAGCAGCGTCAAAAACCGCTGCCCGACCATGCCCGTCGCACCGATAACACCGACTTTATACGTTTTTTTCACTTGTCAATCCCTCCAAAACGTGTTATCCTATTTTCTGCACAAAAAAGACCGGTAAAAACCGGTCATCAGAAAAGGGGATGCAATCACATCGAATTGTGATTGCGATAGCACTCCACCAAGTTCTGATGACAGTGGCGCGGCTTTCGCCAAAACGCCCCCAGACCACGGTACAGCCGATATACCCCGGTCTTCGGCAAAACGCCCTTTCCCGCGTCCTACGGCAATCGGCTGCCTGCTACGCGGTACTGATGCGTTTCGCACCTCTATCGCAGTACAGTCATCATAGCATTTTTTCGCGCGTTCGTCAATCTTTTTTCAAGGATTTCGCCGCAGCGCGCCGGATATTGGGAGAAACAGGATGAAAACACAGGATTTTTATTACGACTTGCCGAAAGAACTGATTGCGCAGACGCCCGCGGACCCGCGGGACAGCTCGCGCCTGCTGGTCGTCCACAGGGACACCCATGAGCTTGAACACCGGCATTTTTATGACATTTTGGATTACCTGACGCCGGGCGACACGCTGATTTTGAACGACACGCGCGTGCTTCCGGCGCGTTTGTACGGCGAAAAGCTTGATACCGGCGCGCACGTGGAATTCCTGATGCTCAACCAAAAGGAAAACGACGTTTGGGAGGTTTTGACCGGCCCCGGACGGCGCGCCAAGGCGGGCGCCCGTTTTTCGTTTGGCGGGGGGCTTATGGAGGCCGAAATTTTAGAGGTCCTCGACAACGGCAACCGGCTTGCGCGCTTTACGTATGACGGGGACAGTATTTTCCCCGTGCTCGAAAAAATAGGGGAAATGCCGCTGCCGCATTACATCACGCAAAAGCTTACGGACGGCGAACGCTACCAGACCGTCTATGCAAAGGAACCCGGTTCCGCCGCCGCACCGACGGCGGGGCTGCATTTTACAAAGCCCTTGCTGCAAAAGATACGGGAAAAAGGCGTAAACATCGGATTTGTTACGCTGCACGTCGGCATCGGAACGTTTCGTCCGGTAAAGGCGGAAAAGATTGAAGACCATAAAATGCATTCCGAGCATTACCATATTTCCGAAGAGACGGCGCAGCTCATCCGCCGGACGAAGGCGGCCGGCAAGCGCGTAATTGCGGTCGGCACGACGGCCTGCCGGACGCTTGAAAGCGTTGCGACGCTGCACGGTGAAATCTGCGCCGCGGACGAATGGACAAGCATTTTCATCTATCCCGGCTATACGTTCAAATGCATCGACGCGCTGCTGACGAACTTCCATTTGCCGGAAAGCACGCTCATTATGCTGGTTTCGGCGTTTTATGACCGGGAGCACGTTCTGAAGGCTTACAGGACCGCCGTCGAGGAAAAATACCGCTTTTTCTCTTTCGGCGACGCCATGCTGCTTGTATAACGGGAGACGCTATGGAACAGGGATTTGAATTGCTTTTTGCGCGCGGCGAAGCGCGGCGCGGCCGCTTTACAACCGTGCACGGCGTTGTGGAAACGCCTGCCTTTATGAACGTTGCGACCGCCGGCGCTATCAAGGGAGGCCTTTCTGCGTATGACTTAAAAGAGATTGGCTGTCAGGTACAGCTTTGCAACACCTACCACCTGCACGTGCGCCCCGGCGACGAGCTGGTGCGCGCGCTCGGCGGCCTGCACCGCTTCACCGGATTTGACGGTCCGATCCTAACGGACAGCGGCGGGTTCCAGGTTTTTTCCCTCGCAAAGCTTCGGCAAATCCGGGAGGAGGGCGTTTATTTCAACTCCCACGTCGACGGACGGAAGATTTTCATGGGGCCTGAGGAAAGTATGCGCATCCAGTCGAACCTTGGGTCGACCATTGCAATGGCGTTTGACGAATGTATGCAGAACCCGGCGGAATATGCGTATGCGGAAAATTCCTGCGCGCGCACAACGCGCTGGCTTGAACGCTGCAAAACGGAGCTCGAACGTCTGAACAGGCAGCCCGGCACGGTCAACCCGCGCCAAATGCTGTTCGGGATTAACCAGGGCTCCGTCTACGACGACCTGCGCGTGCGGCATATGCGGGAGATTGCAGAGCTCGATTTGGACGGCTACGCCGTCGGCGGCCTTGCGGTCGGGGAGCCGAAGGAGGATATGTACCGCATTATTTCGGCCGTTACGCCCTATATGCCAAGCTGTAAGCCGCGCTATTTGATGGGCGTCGGAACGCCGGGCAACATTCTGGAGGGCGTGCGGCGCGGCATTGACCTGTTCGACTGCGTCATGCCCAGCCGGAACGCGCGGCACGGGCAGCTGTTTACCAAAAACGGCATCCTGAACATCCACAATGAAAAATACAAAGCGGACCGGTCGCCGATTGATGAAACGTGCGGCTGCCCAACCTGCCGGCGGCACTCGCGCGCATATATCCGCCACCTTTTCAAGGCGGGCGAAATGCTTGCCATGCGGCTTTGCGTAATGCACAACCTCTGGTTCTATAATACGCTGCTCAAAGAAATTCGCGACGCCTTAGAGGCCGATACCTTTGAAGCGTATTTTGCCGAATATGCGGACGTGCTCGACCGCCGAATCTGAAGTTGCTACGAAATTGTAAATTTTTGCATTTTGCTTGCAAATCAAGCAAAATCTATGTATAATAAACTGAATTTAAGTTTGGAGGAAAAAAGATGTTTGATTCGTTCGTTCTGCACACGCTGGAAACGGCAGCCGGCACGACCGGCACGCGCAGCTCACTTCCGATGATTCTGCTGCTGGTTGTTATGGTCGTCGGTATGTATTTCCTGATGATTCGTCCGCAGCGCAAGCAGCAAAAGAAGGACCAGGAAATGCGGGAAAGCACCCAGGTCGGGGATGAGATTACGACCATCGGCGGCATCATGGGCCGCGTCGTCACCGTGAAAGAGGATTCTCTGATTATTGAAACCGGCGCGGACCGCAATAAAATGAAAATTGCGCGCTGGGCGATTCAGGTGAACAATACGGCGGCTGAAAAGCAGCGCGCCGAGCAGGAGGCCGCGAAGGCCGCCATGGCGAAGCAGCGGGAAGAAAAAGCCGCCGCCAAAAAGAACAAGGGCAAGAAGGACGGCGCCGACAAGTCCTGAGCACACCGCATAAACGAGCGCACCCCCGCATACCGTTTGGTATACGGGGGTGTTTTTATGTCTACGCGCAGAAAAAAGCACATCATTAAGACGGAAAACGGAAAAAAGGGGAGGCAGACCCTACTTATCTGTTCGCTTGCGGCCGCCGGAAAAAGCGGTTTGCTTTTGCTGTGCGGCATTTTGCTGCTTGCCGTCTGGTACTGGAAGAAGCAGCCTTCCATGTTTATCGTGCAAATTCTCGGCTTTCTGTGCGCGGCGGCCGCCTTTTTCCTGTGCGGCTTTTTCGCCTGCAGAAAAACGCCGTTTCCGCCCGCCAAGACCGGACTGCTTGCGTCCCTGTTTTTGCTGCTGCCGCTTTTGTGCGCCGTTTTGCTGGCCGGCGGCGGGCAGGTTTCGCTGTGGGTGCTTGTGCATCTCGTCTTCGCGCTGGCGCTGCCGATTGCCGGCGGCCTGCTCGGGAAAAAAGCAGGCGGGTAATGTTTGGTTTTGCGCCTTCATATATATGGACTGTCCGGCTTGTACAAGACAAACAGCAAAGGAGTATAAAAGGCTATGAAGCGAAACAGACGACGTGCGGTGATTCTGGCGACCGGCTTTCCGAAAAAACAGCGCCGTGCCGGCACTCTGCGCAAGCGCCCGAAGCTGGTTCTGCTGACGGGCGTTCTTATCTGCGGGCTTTTGCTCGGGGCCATTGCGCTGCGCAGCACCGACGCGAGCCTGCAGGAACTGTTCCGCGATGTTCTGGAAAATGAACTGCAGATCGCCCAAGGCGCGCCGCTGTGGAAAAATTTTGTGTATACGCTGGCGACACAGGCGCTCTATCTGTTGGTCGCGCTGGTTGCCGGGCTTTGCTTGGCGGGCGAACCGCTGCTTTGGCTGCTGCCGCTGATAAAAGGGATGGGCACGGGGTTAATTGCCGCATATTTGTACAAGACCTATGCGGTCAGCGGTATGCTGTATTTCGCCGCCGTACTGCTGGTGCCGTCCGTTTTGTTTGCGGCAAGCTTTTTGTTTTGCTGTAATGAAAGCATCCTGATGACGCGCGACTTAAACCGGCAGCTTATCAAGCAGGAGCATACGGGCGCAGGCGGAGAAATGCTGCGTCTTTACTTCCTGCGTTATGCGGTTTTATTGTTTACGCTCCTGTTTGCGGCCGCGCTCGGTACGCTTCTGCAGGCGTTTTTCGGCCCGCGCATCCCGCTTACGATTTAGCTTTTGCGTTATCGGTCTTTTTTTGCCGGACCTTGGACAGCGGATTTGCCTTGGACGCCTCCTGCAGCTGTTCGTCGACAATATGGGTGTATATTTGCGTGGTGCCAAGGTTTTCGTGTCCTAAAATTTCTTTCAGCACTAAGACGTCCACATGGCCGTAGCGGTACATAAGCGTCGCCGCCGTGTGCCGGAGCTTGTGCACCGAAAGACCGCGGTTCCCAAGGCCGCATTTTTCCAGATACCCATACACCATATGCTGCACGGTTTTCGGGCTGATACGGTGCTTGCGGCTGCTTAGGAACAGCGCAGATTTATCCTTTTCCGGCACGCCGTCTACGGGCCGGACAGCCATATAACTTTGAATGGCCGCAACACAAGCGTCGTTTAAGTAAACGGTGCGCTGCTTATTGCCTTTGCCGGTCACCGTCAGCGTGTTGTTGTCTTTGATGTCCGTGTAATTGATGGAAACAAGCTCCGCAAGCCGCATCCCGCAGTTCAAAAACAGCGTCAAAATGCAGTAATCGCGCTCTTTGTTTTTTCCGTCCACCGCCGCGAGCAGCTGCAGGCTTTCGTCCAGCGTCAGATATTTCGGCTGGGATTTTTTGAGCTTCGGAGTTTCAAGCTCCTGCATCGGGTTTTCCGAAATCAGCTTTTTCTGCACCGCAAGATACTTGAAAAACGCACGGATGCTGCTGGTTTTACGCGCCCGCGCGGCTGCGTCGTTGTCGCGTTCCTGCTTGCAGAAGGAAAGAAACAGATAGGCGTCGGCAAGCGTGACCGTTCGGAAAAAGGAAATGTCCAAATCCGCAATGGAGACGCTTTCCAGGTCCGGGGCAGGGGATGCGCCGAGGCGGGTTTGCTTGAGGAAGCGGAAAAACAGCGTCAGGTCCAGGATATATTCATCGACCGTCAGCGCGGATTTGTTCCGAATGGCATATTCATGGTTGGCAAATTCCCGCAGAAGCGGCGGAAGCTCCGGTGAATTTGCATATTTTAATCCCGGCATAAGAACAGCCCTCTTTTTGTGAAACAGTTTCACAGCAGTATATTTTGTATCATTCCGAACTATAGTATAGCACATCATTCCGAATTTGTCATGCAGAAAAGCCGGACGGGCAGACAAAGGCAAAATATGCCCGATACGTATTCTGCGCCAAAATCCGGAAAGCGTGCGTTTGTTGCATTGGTTAAATTGGATGCGCGTCCTTGTGTTGCTTGCGAAGCTTGCTTTTTTGAAAATCTAAGAATAAAACGCGATAGATTCCATCCGCCGCAAAATGCGAAGGCGCTCCAGCCGCTCAGTATTTTTCCGACAAGCTACGGGTCATGGAAAACAAAAGGAAACGACGCTGGGGCTGCAGAACCGGGCGTATACGCTGTCAAATTTAGCGGACATAAAAAGATATATAAGCATACAGACAAGCACAATCCTGTGAAATAAAACGCACCGCAACGAAACGCAAAGCAAACTGTGCGCAATTATTTTCCCGAAAGGAATTGCCGCAAACGTAAAGCGAACGAATACGGCGTCCAAAAGACTGCATCGGCCGGCTATAACAGCAAACGCCCTTAAAGCCAAAGCCTAATCACAAAAGGCATATACCTCTCCCCTTAATTATATAAAACATTGATTTTGTATAATCATATGTAGGAAATACCTAATACCTTGCAGAGGTCACCGAAAACGCGGTTATATGCTTCGTACTCGACACAGGCTTTGTAGAATTCCAAATGACCGAGCGTATCCCCCGGCCGGACGCGTGAGAAGTTATCCTGCGCTTGCTTGAATCGATATTCTGCATGATATGAGCTAAAGTGCATCCATTTTAGCACACACAAAAGCTTTTCCGAATCGCTCATAAAGTAACCCCTTTTAACCAATACTTAACGGAATACCCGCCGTTCGGAACTTCCGTACCCTCTACAGGAACACTGGTATAATCCATATCAAGGTATTCACACCGCACATCCCGCGTAAGGCGTTTACCACCAGCCCAGTACATCCGTCCAAAAATCTTAGTGAAATCTTTGGTCATGTACTTTGTAATGTACTTGCAGCAGTTACTTTCCGTGCCCTCATCAATCGGCACGGCACGCGCGAAGCCAAACGGATAATCGAGCACATCATAAATTTTCCGTCCGTCCTCATCCACCCTGCCGCTGTCCTGATAGGCAAGCCCGTCTGACAAAAGCCCGTGAAAGTGGATTGCACCGTCTTTGTGCGGCTCTGCGACGAGGATATAATTTAATTCCTTGCGCTGTACTGCATTTTCAAGCCACTTCTGAAAACGCCGCCGCACTTCATCCGCGTCGTAACGGTCTATCTTTTCTTTGTCCAACGTGAAAGTTACCATGTATTTCCACAAGGCTATGTTTGCAAACGCAATATCAAACACCTTTTCGCGGCTGCGCTTTATGTTGTCCAGCCTTTGCCCATCATCATTATATGTCCTTTCCCATGTGCTGCCGTCCGTCTGCTTTGTCTCTGTCTGCGTCCAGTCGTCGTAACTCTCCCACTTTTCGGGATTGAACACCCGCTTAGAAAACACAGTTATGTTTTGCCGACCGTCTGGATATGTTTTAATGCGAGCGTTGTATAACCGTGGTGTCCGATACGGCACCTTAACCACCACCTTTGAGGCTGAGGGGATATTGAGGCTATAAACAAGATAAGAAGCACCCCTCCACCCCGCGCGGTATCGGCGATACTCCGCGCGGGGTAAATCGAATTACGACATCCCAGCCATGGGAATCTTGCGAATAACCCACATAATGAAATGATAGATATGCACGACAAGCTCAATCACAATGACTATCAGCAAAAGAACCTTAGCAATGTCATATGGAATGAAAAGGTCGATTAGCTGTGAACCGCGTTCAATAATCTCGTCCATAGTCGAGTTAACCGAGGAAAGCACATCCTCCGGAACTTGCGGAATAGATACGAAAGAAAGCAGCGTAGTAAAGACCTTAATAAACTGGTCGCAAATTGCTTCAATTATCATTCTGCATCACTCCCCGCAAAGACTTCGTTATACTTCTTTATGCAATAGTTTGCAAAAGCTAAGAAAAGAATTATAGTCACAAAGCCGCGATAAAACTTATAGAAGTAATAAAGAGCGTTAGAGCTATCATTTACCCACGAAAATGAATAGCTAATGTCGTCCGTCAGCTGATAATGCTTGCCTTGAAAGTCAAACTCTATAGCAGGAACCGTAATTGAGGGTTCACCCGGAGAAATCATCGTGAACTTTTCAATAATATCGATGACCATATCTGGAACCTGATACATAGCGCCGAAATGCTCAACGCAAAAAGTCTCCAGTTCCTCTTTCTTGCTATCGAAATAGCCGTCGGCGGGAATGAATAACTTTTTAAGCCCCTCCACAATGTCATTGTAGAGCTCAATAAAAAATCCTTGAATTCGGTTACCAAGGTCGACAAACCATTGCTTTAAGTCGGTAAATGACTGCTTGATGTTTTCCCAAAGAGACGAAAAAAAGCCGCTTATACGGTCGCCGATAGAAGTGAAAAAACTGCCTATCGTGTCGCCGAGGTCTGTGAACTTACCCAAGATTTTTCCAAGCCAACCCGGCTCATCCGTGCGGTCGGTAAACTCAATCGTTTTGGAAAAAAGGAAAGCCGCGCTTTGAAAGGAGCTTCCCTCGCCACCGATGTTGTATTGAGATGGTATTTCAAGCGTAATGTCCACAGACGTAGAGTCAGTCACCCCATCCGGTGCAGTAAAGCTAACGGAGTAAAAGTCTGCGCCCTGTGAACTAACAGTACTTTCATAAACGGTTTTTCCGGCAACTTTTACACAAATATCATAAATCGCATTAAAATTGCGTCCTGCACTAAACTCTAACTCATACTCATGGCCAGCAGCTAAATTATCTAAAAAAACGCTTTGTACAACCTTTACCCCGCCGCTGTTCCAAAAGGAGCGGTCATCGGGTCTTATAGCATAAAACGAGGAGTTACCGCTATAGGTTTCAATGGTGTAATC
>DVMW01000026.1 GCA_018714805.1 Candidatus Fimenecus excrementigallinarum | reverse complement strand
TCCTGCGAAATCTCAATGAATTCGTGTCCGTTCGCATTCGCCCATTCCTCTGCATATGTACCCTTTGTGCCGTAGACCTTGTAGTTCCTGCCGACCGTATCTTCGGTACATTCTTTGAAGGTCGAGGGCATAGTAATGATACAGCCTTCCGTCTGAGGCAGGCTTTTTGCCGATTCCAGATGTGAAAGCTCTATGCGAACAGTCGGATGTTTTCCAAAAGCATCCTGTTCAATTTGCGTTACA
The DNA here is from genome assembly GCA_018714805.1 of Candidatus Fimenecus excrementigallinarum. Taxonomy (GTDB): domain Bacteria; phylum Bacillota; class Clostridia; order Oscillospirales; family Acutalibacteraceae; genus Fimenecus; species Fimenecus excrementigallinarum. The sequence goes on along the minus strand of DVMW01000026.1, from coordinate 81,708 downwards.
CTGTCCAAACGGAAACTACGAAGCTTTGTGTATTTATTAAATAACGAGAATGAATCACTTCCAAAAGCCTGTTTGGGAACAGTAAGAAGCGCCGTCATATTTATATACTCTAATTCAAAGCAATTATAAAACGCTTTTTCTTCTATTGTTTTTATAAAAGGAAAATCAGCTTTTGATATTGAAGTATTATTAAATGCAGCAAAAGTTAAATTGGTAATAAGCGGCATTTCTACACTTACTAACCGAGAGCAGGAGTCGAATACACCATTTGCCGGACCCCAAAGTACATTGATTATTGTGCATTGCGGGAAATACACCTTTTCCAGTCTTGAACATTGGCCGAAAGCACCATCATCAATTTCTTGTACCTCCGGGCCGTAAAATGATATGATTCTAGAATACGAAAAGGCATCTCCTTCAATGATTTCAACATTGGGGAAATAGCCGCTGCAAAACTTTGAAGCAGCATAAAAAGCATAGGCTTGTATATATTCGGCAGCAGGGAATTCGACATACATAATATTGGACTGCGAGAAAGCACTCGATTTGACAGTAACAATACCTTCGCCGCGAACAAATTCTATTATGGAATTTGTTGAAAAAGCACTTGCAGGTATTTCCGTAACGGTTTTAGGAAGTGTAAGCCCGATTACAGTATTAAATGCACCCTTATCAAATCCCGTTACTGTAATCCCGTTTATTGTTTCGGGGACATATAGGTCGGAGATATTCCCGTTGTATTTTGTAATGATACCGTCATTACTGATTGCGAAATTCTCATCGCTGTCTGTATACTGAATGCGTGGCGTTGTCTCGACTTCATCGCTGTAATATCCCCCGTCCGCATAGTATGCAACCGCACGGATACGAGTGCGTTGTGTAATCTGAAACGGCTCTGTATATACATCGGCATTTTCAAAAGCAGGATATGTACCGTCCGTGGTGTATAAAACAATCGCTTTTTCATCCGGGCAAGTGATTGTGCAGGTTTGTTCGCCGATATAGACTTTATCCTCTAAATGAATCTCAGGTACGGTAAGCTTTTCCAGTCCGAGAGCATTGCAAAACTGAATCATCCCAACGCCGTCCCACAGAGAATGGTAATTATCCATAAAACCGCCCTGTGACGATTGGCGTTCGTTATACCGTTTAGCATCAAATGATGTTTCTTTTAATTGGGCATCTATCTCATCAACCGTTATTTCAGGGGTAACCGATTTTAAAATCGCACCTAAAGCAGCAGCGCAAGGGGTCGAATAAGATGTACCCGAAAATCTGACATATCGATCGCCCGGAATTGCTACTGCTACATTCTCTCCGGGAGCGGAAACATCAGAGTTTGGGGTTTTAGTATTCATAAATGCTATTGTATTGTTAAAATCAGTAGCAGATACAGCAATGCATTCCGGTACATTTGCCGGCACAGGACTTGTTTCTGTAAAACTGCTGTTGCCTACCGCGGCAAATACCGGAATATTTTTAGAGTACGCTTTCAGTACAATTTCTGTGATTAGTGATATATCACTCAAAGATGAAAGACTTGTGTTGATAACATCACATTTTTCAATTGCCGCTAAAAGTCCGGCACCAATTGCAGTAACGGTCATACTATCATTATCGCCGACTTTGTATACAGCCACCTTTACGTTTTTCGGCGAATTATTTACAATAACACTGCTGACAGTCGTTCCGTGATAAGATATTTCATTATCCATTTCATCATCTGCATTTCCGGAAGAAGATACATTAAAATATGTTCGTTCTACGCGACCCTCAAAGATTTCATGCGTATAATCTATACCTGAGTCCACAACGCCGACGATGATTTCTTTCATGGGGATATCTGCTTCCGCAAGATATTCCTGCAATCTTTTGGACTGCGTTCTGTCTCGGCTCCAATCATTTAAAAATTCATCTTTTGAGATAATATCCGGATTCTCCGGTGTGCTCTCATATCCGCTATAGGCACAAACTAAATCAAGATCAACTTCTGTTATATTTTTTTCTACTTGCAGATTTTCATAGGCTTCCATAGCCGCTTCGGGACTTTCATATTGAAGAATATGAAAGTCCTCAAAGCCGCTGACCTCTTCTAACGCACCGTATGGATTGAAATTACCGTTTGCACGCACAATCAGTCTTGCAGTTTGAAAATCCTGTAAGGTATATTCCTGCTCAGCATTATTATCGGTTTCATCTACTGTGCTTTCGGCAGAAAATGATTGAATTTGCTTGGACTCATCATTTTCAGGAACAGTAAATTCCTTATCGCTGTCATACGCCTGCACCAACTCCGTAATCCCGTCAATGAAACCGTTAATATTATTGCTCTCCTGACTTTCTAACGCTAAAGCCGTAAAAGAAGCCGCAAACCATGACAGAACGGTCACGAAGGACAGAAGAACGCAAATGAACTTTCTCACAGAAATACCTCCTTACAGCTTAAACTTCTTACTTAAAGCAAGCCAAACTGCACATTTAAGTACATTGCTACTTCAACACTTTAATATAGAAGACAATGAAGAGCAACAAGCCGACCAGCGAAAAAACAGTTGTGCCCCATAAAACAGGTGACGGCTGTTGATGCAAAGCAAAATATTCAAACAAAAGGTTAAGCGGTGGTCCGAGACAAACGAGGATCATCAATAGTAATGTTGTTATATTATATCCTTTTTTCAATACAGCCACCTTAATTCAAAATATATCCGTTGCTTCGGACATATCCTTTTTTCCAAAGCGGATCTACCCAGTCAAGCCCTCGGGCAATCAAATCACCTATGCTGGTTCCAAACAGAGTTAAGGCAGCATCCATTCAAACTGTCAATATGCCTCTGCTATATACAACAGTTTAAAAGGAGGTTTTTGTGACAAAATATTTATTTTTTTTAAAAAATTTTTGGATGGGGCAGTATCGGATGTTCCGTATATTTTTCCCATGCGAACACACGACCCATGAAGGCTTGGCGGGGGCCGTGTGCGTGCAAGGCTTACTGCTTCCCCGTCGAGCCGAAGCCGCCCGCGCCGCGCTCGGTTTCGTCGAGCGTTTCGCATTCCTCCACCGGCATCACGGAAACGGGCATCACCACGAGCTGCGCAATGCGCTCGCCCGGCGAAATGGTATAGCTCTCCGCAAACTGGTTGATGACGCCGACCTGGATTTCACCCCGGTAGTCGCTGTCGATTACGCCCACGGCATTTGTAAGCCCGATGCCGTGCTTCGTCGCAAGCCCGCTGCGCGCAAATACGAACGCCGCATAGCGCTCGCTCGGCAGCTGAACGGCGAGCCCGGTCGGGATGCGCACCGCTTCGCCGCCGCGTAAGGTCAGCGGCTCGTCCAGGCACGCGCAAAGGTCGAGTCCCGCGCTGCCCTGTGTCGCGCGCGCCGGGATTTTTGCGCCGGCGCGCACCTTGGTGATTTTGAGCGTTTCCATATTATTCCACACCTCTGTAAAAAAGTCCTCTGGTAAATTCGCCGCGCGGCGGCAGGCCGCGCTCGCACGCATCTAAAATTTGCGCGCATTCGTCCCGCGTCTCCGTTGTGAAATCCAAAAAGAAAAAGTCGACGTTCCGAATTTCCCGCAGCCGGTCGAGCAGGTAGGTCGGGCGGGAATTGTAGACCTGCGAAAATCCGTTCTCGCACCGCACCGGGAAGCGCACGCCCTTGCGGTCGGTCAAAAAGCCGCTGCGCCCGCAGCGCGAGCAGGCGGTCCCGTTGGCCACCGGGCAGTTGCGCGTGAGCATCAGCGGCGTGCGGCCGTAGACGCAAACGCCCCGGGGGATTGCGCCGCCCAGCGCCTCTATCTGCGGCAGCTGCAATTCGTGCGAGAGCAGCGTTTGTGAGATGCCGATTTCCGCGGCCTCCTCAAGCGCCGGCGTGTTAAAGAGATTCAAAAACGACCCGCCGACAGCCTCGACGCCGGCCGCAAGCGCAATGGCGACCGCATCGAGCGTGTCGCACAGCGCGTAGGGCACGCCGCTGTTTGCAAGCTTTTGCAGGACGTGCTTTGCGTTCCCGAACAGCCCGCGCGGCAGAGAAACGCCGGCGTTATAACGCCGCAAAACCTCCGGCGGCGTATCGAGCGGCAAAAATATGCGGTCGGCGCGCAGACCCTCCGGCAGCTGGCTGCACGAAGCGAACCGCAGGTACCGCTTCGGCTTGGCGGCCGGCGTGTGCGGTTTGTATGCAAGCCGGAATTCCCGCATCAAAACGGGCGGCTTTTCGCAAATCGCCGCTTCCAGCGCGTCCAGCGCCGCCCGGCGCAGCCGGTTGAGCTCGGCGGCCGAAAGCCGCACGTTTTCCCCGAGCGTGCAAACAACGGCGTCGGCGAAAAACGCCGTCCCGCCGCATTTTTTCAGCTGCTGCGCGGCAAAGTCCGCCGTTAAGGGCTTTGTTTGCGCCGCTTCGCAGGGCGCCTTGCCCGACACCGTTACCGTGTGTCCGCCGCAGACGGCCGTAAGGCTTGGCAGCCTGCCCGCCTCGGCGGTCAGCCGGAATTCGACGGGGCGCACGGCGGGGACTTTTTCGTAGCGCTTTTCATACGTCTTTAAAAGGGCCGCGGTCGCCGCGGTCACGTTTTCCTTTTGCCGCGTGCCGAACATCGCCCGGCCCCGCCGCGCGGCAAAATACCCGTCCGAAAAGCCCGAACGCGAAAAGAGCGCCTGCAAATCCGCGTGAAGGCTTGGGGTATAGCATCCGGCTTGCGCGGCCTTGCAGGCGGTCACCGCCGCCGCGACGTATTCGGGCCGCTTCATGCGGCCTTCGATTTTCAAGCTCGTGACCCCGAGCGCCTGCAGCGCCGGGATGTGCTCGATAAGCGAAAGGTCCTTCAGGCTCAAGTCGTGCCCCGTCCCGCCCGCGGCCGAAAAGGGGAGGCGGCACGGCTGGGCGCACGCGCCGCGGTTGCCGCTTCGCGAGCCGAGCATCGCGCTCATTAGGCATTGCCCGGAAACGCACATACATTGCGCGCCGTGGACAAAGACCTCGGTCTCCAGTAGGTTCGCTCCGCAAAGCTCGGCAATTTCCGCTTGGCTCAGCTCGCGCGGCAGCACCGCGCGCGTAAAGCCGCGTTCTTTCAAAAGCCGCAGGCCGTACGGCGTGCCGACGCTCATCTGCGTCGAGGCGTGGCGCGCAAGCGCCGGCGCGGCGGTCCGTGCAAGGCGCACGACGCCGAGGTCCTGTAAAATAAGCGCATCTGCCGACAAAGAGCAAATGCGCGAAAGAAGCGCCGCCAGGCGCGGAAGCTCCGCGTCCGACACAAGCGTGTTGAGCGTCAGGTGCCATTTTGCACCGAAAACCCGGCACAGGCGCGCCGCCTCTGCGAGCGCGTCGCCGTCAAAATTCTGCGCCGCGCGCCGGGCGTTAAATTCCCCCGCGCCGAAATAGACCGCGTCCGCGCCGCAGCGCAGCGCCGCCGTCAGCGCATCAAAGCTGCCGCAGGGGGCTAAGATTTCGGACTTAACCATTGTCCTGCTGCGCAAAAAGGTTAATCTGGTTCGACTTCGCCTTGGCTTCCGTGCGCACGCGGTCAAGCTCGCGCTTGTAGAAATCGCGCTCGGTCTGCGCTTCGGAGGCGTCCTTCAGATAATCCTTAATCTGTGCGCGGTAGCCCTCGGCCGTCTGCTCGGCCTTTTTCGCCTTGTCGGCGAACTCCAGCGCGGTGAGCACGGCGGCCTGGTTGGTGGACATAAAGGGGTTGGCCGCCTGCAGCTCCTGCATTTTTTCGTTGATTTCCGACGCGAGGGCGTTGGTGTACTCCGCCGTTTCGTCGGTGCGCAGCGCGTAGGTGACGCCCGCGATGGATACCTTGACCTTATTCATTTCCATGTCGAAACACCTCAAATCAACCGATTTCAAAGCCTGTATCTATTATAACGGAAAACCGGGCAAACTGCAACAGAATTCTTGTTTGGCACGTATTCCTTCCGAAACGGCTGCGCAGGGGACGACGGGAAAGGCCGGCGGATGCTTTTTTTTCGTATTACAAAGTATAGAACAAGATGCATTTCATCAAATTCACAAAAAAATTAAAAAAACATTGACAAAATTATGAAATATGATATATTTTTTAATATAAGACGTGTACCGAAATCATGCGGCTTCTGCGACGAAGGGGCTTTGTAGGGCAGCGGCTGCGGAATACGCAGCCGCTTTTTGTTTTGCGGTGCTGTATTGCTTGGTCTTTTTGGAAATCACCGCACAAACTGCCCAAAAGCCAAAGCAAATCTGGGCGCCTGCTCGAAAGGAGAAATGCGGAAAAAGCGTCTATATTCGGAAAACGGCCAAGGTTGTTTGTGTAGAGGAGAGAATCATATGTTCAAAAAGGGAATATCCGTATTTCTATCTTTGACCGTTTTATTGCTGTGTGTGTGCTCAGTTCCTGTATTTGCGTCTGAGCCGGAGTTTGACATCAACGACTATACCATCGAGGATTTGTATACGATGACAACGGCGGAAAAGAAAGAACTGATTGCCAATTTCATCGAAACTTATAATCCATATGGTATGCGGGACTTGCTGGAACAGGAGACACAGACGAGTACCGACAGCAAGAGCGAAGAACCGCAAATAGAATTGTATTGGAAATCTGATTCTGAACTTTTTAATGGTGGCCAGCAAATTGCTACACACCAGATAATTACTTTAGAGGCTTTTTTGAAATTTGTAACGGACTACGGGTTTTATCAAATAGATGGGAGTGCCGCTTTAGCTATTGCATTAAATTTGGCTTCAGTTTCTGCGCTCCCAGACAGGGAAGAAAATGATAATCATCTCTTTTACGGACATTTTTACGACCCAAACACTGGAACAAATTACTTGGGAGATACATCTCCTACCGCAAAGACACGCATAAAATTACATTATGACCATGCGGTTGAAGCTAATAGTTCTAATGAATTTGAAAAAGTAGCAAAGTCCATGGAGGACTTGGGGAAGGCTTTGCATTATATTCAAGATGTATGTGAGCCCCATCATGCAGCAAATAAAACAGCGGTAAATTCTTCGCATGGTATATTTGAGGCTTATGTGGATAACAATTTGGAGCTTTTGATGCCTATTCTTCCATCTCTGCCAAATACCGATATATATAGCGCCCAAACAGACGACGTAGAAGATTTGCTCCATACGGCGGCAATCAGAGGCAAGTATTTTATTGACTATACGACAATTTTACAACGTTCAAACTGGGATTATGCGGGAACGCAGACTTTATATTGTGCTGCTTTGTCTTCGATGCAATTGATATATAAGTTTTTTTACGAAATCAACGCATCTTTTCTGTGAGAAAGGAGAAAGGATTGCACATGAAAAGTAAAGCGCGCGCCATCTTATCTTTAGTGCTGCTTGTGCTGCCTGTTTTATGGTGGGGAGCGCCCAAAATCGGTGACAGCCTCGGCGAAGCACACGAAAAAGCAGCGTGGATTTTAACGGATTTTATCGGCTTGCAGGTTCTCGGAGAAAACTTCATTTGGTTGTATATCGTTTACCCGGTTCTTTGCGCTGCTGCGGGTGTCGTTCTGTATTGTGCTGCGGATGCATCTTTGCCTAAAAGGCTGAAATATGTGCTCCTTGCCTTCCCGGTGGCGTTTGGGATTTGCGGCATCGTGTTCTTTTTGCTGCTTGTGTTCGGCGCGGGCCGGCTCATAACGCCGCTAATATATACGATGGCAGGCCTTTGGGGCGGCTGGCTTGTTTGCAATATCGCCGCGCTGTGCGTCCTGCACCGGGAAACCCGCGCGGAAAGAAAAACGTAAGTACGAGCGATGCCCGAGGAGGAGAAAATTTATGCAAAACCGCATCAAACCCTGGATGCTGTTTACGGCGGCGGGGGTATTTTACACGTGGTATCTTGCCTCAAGCGTCTTGCTCAACTGCACAACGTGGTCGTATACCCTGCACGACACGCAATGGCGCATATTTGCCTTTTTTACGCATTTTTTCTGGATTTGGAGCTGTTTTTTTCTCTGCAAACGATTCATCTGCCCATCACCTTTGTCATCTACACCTATGTGGTTTTGGTGACCTATAAAACATTCGCAAAACCGCAGAAAATCGTTTTCGGCCTGCTGCCCGTTGCGGCGATTCTCGGCAATCTAACCGCGATGCAGGTCGGCGCGTGGCTGCACGGGTGATTTTTTGCTTGCATTTTTCTAAAAGTATGCTATACTATGAGTCGAAAACCGAACTGCAAACGCTGGGAAAAAGGCAGTAGGCAAAGGTCTTCCGCCCGCAAGAGAGAATGCGCCGTGGGCTGTAAGCGCATTTCGGGCCTCTTTTTGCCGAACTTTCACTTTGGAGCGGCGCGGCTGAACAGAACGCAGTAGGCCGCGACGGGCGCCGCCGTTATCGGGCGCGGGAGTGTCGGCTCCCTTGCAAACAGGGTGGTTTAAGGCTTTTTCGCCGTCCCTTTTGGGGCGGCGTTTTTGTGTTTGCACAAAAGCTACAGACGGAAAGGAAGATTGGCTTTGAAGCAGAAGCTTGAAGAAATCCGCGCGCGCGCCGAGGCGCAGCTGCGGGGCGTTTCAACGCTTGAGGCGCTTGAGGCGCTGCGGGTGCAGCTGCTCGGCAAAAAGGGGGAGCTGACCGCCCTCCTCAAAAGCATGGGGTCGCTGTCCAAAGAGGAACGCCCGAAAATGGGGCAGCTTGTCAACGAAACGCGCAAGGCGCTCGAGGAGCTGCTCGCCGAAAAAACGCAGGCGCTTAAAGAGGAGGCGCAGCGGCGCGAAATCGAAGGCACGCCGCTTTTCGATTTGTCGATGCCCGCAAACGTAACGCGCGGGTCGTACCATCCCATCACGCTGGTGCAGCGCGAATGCGAGCGCGTCTTTAAATCAATGGGCTTTACGGTGGAGGATTACGCCGAGGTCGTCAGCGATTACGAGTGCTTCGAGTCGCTGAATATCCCGAAGGCGCACCCGGCGCGCGATATGCAGGATACGTATTACCTCGAAAACGGTCAGCTTTTGAAAACGCAGACCTCCGCCGCGCAGAACGCCATCTACAAAAAATACCGCGACGCGCTTGTAAACGATGGCGTACCCATTAAGGCGATTTTCCCGGGGCGTTGCTTCCGCAACGAGGCGACCGACGCCTGCCATGAGAACACGTTCTTCCAGATGGAGGGCGTGATGGTCGACAAGGACATTTCCATTTCGAACCTCATCTACTTTATGAAAACCATGCTCTCCGAGGTGTTCCGGCGCGACATCAAGGTGCGGCTTCGTCCGGGCTTTTTCCCGTTCGTCGAACCGGGCTTCGAGCTGGACATCAGCTGCCTTATCTGCGGCGGCGAGGGCTGCCCCTCCTGCAAGCACAGCGGCTGGCTTGAGCTTTGCCCGTGCGGCATGATTCACCCGGTGGTGTTAAAAGAGGGCGGCATCGACCCCGAAAAATACACCGGCTTTGCGTTCGGCCTGGGGCTGACGCGCCTTGCCATGATGAAATACGGCGTCAAGGACATCCGCGACCTCAACAGCGGCAATCTGAAATCGCTGTCGCAGTTCACGGACGACGAGTAAGGAAGGGGGAGACACCATGTTTTTATCGATGAACTGGCTTTCGGATTTCGTGGACTTTTCCGGGCTTGACAAAATGGAGCTCATCCGCCGTTTTTCGCTGTCCACCGCCGAGGTCGAAAACGAAATTTACCATAAGGGCGCGGACATTTCCGGCGTCGTCGTCGCGGAAATCAAGTCCGTCGAGCCGCACCCCGAATCGAAAAAGCTGCATCTTTTAAAGGTCGACGCGGGCGACGGGGCGCTCACCGACGTGGTCTGCGGCGCGCCGAATGTGCGCGTGGGTATGAAAACCGCCTTTGCAAAGGTGGGCGCGCGCCTGGGCGAGCTCGAAATCACGCCGCGCAAGCTTGCGGGCTATACCTCGAACGGGATGTGCTGCTCGGAAAAGGAGCTGGGGATAAGCGACGACCACTCCGGCATTATGGAGATTACGGACCCGCTCGAAAACGGCACGGATATCAAAGCCGCCTACCAGATTGACGACATCGTGTTTGAGGTCGACAACAAATCCCTGACCAACCGCCCCGACCTCTGGGGCCATTACGGCATTGCGCGGGAGTTTGCCGCGCTGGCCGGCCGGCCGTTAAAGCCCATGGAGACGGCGGACCTGTCTGTGTACGACGGTCTGCCCAAGGTGGATTTGAAAATCGAAGACCCGCTTTGCCTGCGGTATTCCTGCCTGCAGGTTGAAAACATCCACACGCAGGTAAGCCCCGTCAATATGCGCATCCGCCTTTACTACTGCGGGATGCGCGCCATCAATTTCTTAGCGGACCTGACGAATTACCTGATGCTTGAAATGGGTCAGCCCATGCACGCGTTCGACTCGCGCAAGGTCGAAAAGCTGCGCGTGCGCCGTTTTTCCGAGCCGTTTGCCTTCCGGACGCTCGACGGCGTGGAGCGGCACATCGACGAAAACACTCTGATGATTTGCAACGGCACGACGCCCGTGGCCATAGCGGGCATCATGGGCGGCCTCGACTCCGAGATTGTCGAGGACACGACGACCCTGACGCTCGAATCCGCGACGTTCGACGCGGTCTCCGTGCGCAAATCGACGGTGCGCCTGTCCCACCGCACGGACGCGTCCATGCGCTACGAAAAGTGCCTGGACCCCGAAATGACGGTTCCCGCCATCGCGCGCTTCGTCAAGCTTCTGACCGACACCGACCGCGACGCGCGCGTCGTTTCCTCCCTGACGGACGAATACGCCCGGCGCTACCCCGAGGTCACGCTGACCTTTGACAAGGCGTACGTCGACCGCTACACCGGCATTGAAATTCCCAACGACACGATTGTCCACACGCTGCGCGCCTTGGGCTTCGGCGTCGAAAACGAGGGCGACCGCTTTAGCGTGCGCGTCCCGAGCTGGCGCGCCACGAAGGACGTCACCATCAAGGCGGACATCATCGAGGAAATCACCCGGATTTACGGCTACGACAACTTCGCCGTGCACACGGCGGTTTCGCCCCTGTACCCGGTGCGCGCCGAAACGGAAAAGACCGTTGAGGACCGGATTAAGGACCTGCTGGTCAAGCGGTTTTCGCTGCACGAGGTCCACTCCTACATCTGGGCGTATTACGACGAGTACCGCGAGCTGGGGCTTTCCGTCGAGCCGAACGTCAAGCTGACGGGCGCGACGAACCCGAACATCGAAACGCTGCGGCGCTCCATGATTCCGACCCAGCTTTGCCAGGCGCGCGCGAACGCGGCCTACGCGCCGGAATTCGGCATTTTTGAAATCGGCCGGGTTGTGGACGGCCTCGACGAAAACGGGCTTTGCAAGGAGTACAAAAAGCTCGGCGTGACGCTGTTCTCCCGCACAAACTCGACAGAGGAACTGTATTACAGGCTGCGCGATATGCTCGCGGTATTGGCCGATGAAATCAAGCACCGTCCGCTGACGTTTGCCGCGTTGGAGGCGGCGCACGACTACCAGCACCCGCGCAATTTGAACGCGGTGCTGTGCGGCGGGGAAGCGGTTGGCGAAATCGGCGTCGTGCACCCGGCGGTCGCCAAAAAAATCGACCGCAAGGCGGCGATGGTCTATGCAGAGCTCGACGTCCCCGCCTTTGCCGCGGTCGAGGACCTCGGCATTGTGTACGCGGAGCCGTCGCGCTTCCCGGAAATGGAGGCGGATTTGACGTTCTTAAGCGAAACCTACGCGCCTATCGGGAAGGCCATTGAAAACGCGGGCTGCGCGTGGCTGAAATCGGCGCAGGCGGTGGACACCTACCGCGACGACGCGGGACGCAAGTCCATCACGGTGCGCCTGACGTTTTCCGACCCGGAACGCACCCGCACGCGTGAGGAGGTCACCGCGGTGACCGACGGCATCATCGCCGACCTTGCGAGAGGGAATATCCCGCTCAAGCAGTAAGCGGCAGGCGGCAAAACAGGCGGCGGGCTTCGGCTCGCCGCCGTTTCTTTACTTCTCCTGGAAAATAGAGTATACTGTAGGCGTTTTCGGGAGGTGCCCATGAAAAAGCATATCGTGTTGCGCAAGCTGTTTTTTTCTACGCTGTACTTAAGCGCGTTCACCTTCGGCGGCGGGTACGTCATCGTGACCCTGATGAAAAAGAAATTCGTCGACAAGCTTCACTGGATTGAGGAGGACGAAATGCTCGACCTCGTCGCGATTGCGCAGTCCTCGCCCGGGGCGATTGCCGTCAACGGCGCCATCGTCGTCGGGTACAAGCTCGCCGGGGTCTTGGGGGCGCTCGTCGCAATCCTGGCGACCATCCTTCCGCCGTTCGCCATCATTTCGCTGATTTCCGTGTTCTACGACGCGTTCCGTGAAAACTTCGTCGTCGCCGCGCTCTTGGAGGGAATGCAGGCGGGCGTAGGGGCGGTGATTGCGTCGGTCGTCTTTGATATGGGCGCGGGCGTCGTGCGGGAAAAAAGCGCCGCCTCGGACGTCATTATGGCGCTCGCCTTTGTCGCGGCGTGTTTCTTCGACGTCAACGTCGTGTACATCGTGCTCGTCTGCGCCGCCGTCGGCGTGGTGCGCACGCTTTGGCACAAGCGAAAGGGGCGTGCGCAATGATTTACTGGCAGCTTTTCTGGAGTTTTCTGCAAATCGGGCTCTTCAGCTTCGGCGGGGGCTACGCCGCCATGCCGCTGATTGAGGAACAGATTGTGTCGCAGCACGGCTGGCTGACGATGCAGGCGTTTACGGACCTTATCACCATCTCCCAAATGACGCCCGGCCCCATCGCGGTCAACGCCGCCACCTTCGTCGGTATCAAGATTGCCGGCGTCCCCGGCGCCGTTGTGGCGACGTTCGGCTGCATTTTGCCGTCGTGCGTGCTGGTGCTGGTGCTCGCCAAGCTCTATTTCAAATTCCGCAATATGCAGATGCTCCAGGGCGTCCTCGGCTCTTTGCGACCCGCGGTCGTCGCGATGATTGCGTCGGCGGGCGTCTCGGTGCTCGTTACGGCGTTTTGGGGCGGCGGCGCAATCGCCCTTGCCGCGACCAACTGGACGCTCATCGTCATTTTCGCGGTTTGCTTTTTGCTGCTGCGCAAAACGAAGCTAAATCCCGTGCTCGTCATGGTGCTCGCCGGCGTTTTGAACCTCGGCGTAAGGCTCGTGCTGCGGTGAGCCGGCGGGCGGTACGCGCGCCGCAAGGTCAAGGACCCGCTTGCCCTGCCGAAGCGCAAGAGCCCGGTATTTCGCCGCGCCGCCGACCGTCGCCTGCACAAAGGTAACGACATATTCCGCCTGAGACAGCATCCAGCGGTTCCGCCGGTCTATCGCAAAGCGCGGGGGAACGTTTTCGAGCGCCTCCGGGAAAAGCCAGGTGTTGTCCTCCCGCGCGGCGCGCGGCGGCAGACGCCCGGGGTTATAAGCCAAAACAACAGAAACCTGCAGGCCGGGGTGCGTCTTGCAAAGCCGCCGAAGGACGCGCAGCGCCATCCTGTCAAAGCCGCCCTGATTCCCGACAAGGAAGCGGCAGACCTGCCTGCGCTCCGTCAGCTGCGTCAACGCCGCTTGCAAAACCGGCTCGAGCTCCGGCGGTACGTCCCGGTGCCCGAAAAATGTACAGGTCATCGCGCTCACCTCGGAATTTAGTATACTTAAAACAAGTATTCCCAGCACATTTTACCACGAAATCATCTTAAAATAAACTGAAACTAAGATGATTGGTGGTTTTATGCGCAACAAATCCAATAAACATCTGGGAATCGAGGTTGACCCGGAGCTGCACCGCAAGCTGCATTATATCGCGAAATATGAGGGCCGCTCGGCGAACGGGCAGATTTTATATCTGATTCGACAATGCATCCGCGCTTTTGAGGCGGAGCACGGCGTGATAGAACCGCCGAAGGACGACGGCGCGCCGTAAGAAGGCGGGCATAACAAAACGCGAAGCGGCCCCGGCCTCTTCGCGTCTTTTTCAACATAACCGCCCGCAAAAAAAGCGGGCGGGCAAAAGTCCGGTGCAAACGCAGAATGAACCATGACTTTTGCATTCGTAGTATATGCCGCGCGCGGAAAGATATGCAGGCGCGCGCCGTTTTTTTCGGCCGCCGTTTGCCCGGAAAATCCGCGGGAAAAATGAAAAAAGTCTTGCAATTTTGCGCACGGTGTGATAGAATACCAAGGCATTGGAAAACTATACTGGTCGAACGGAGGTAGAGATATGGGCGCTCTTGAGATTGTTCTCGGCGTGGTGCTGATTTTGCTGTCGGTCGCTACGATTGTGATTGTCCTGATGCAGAAGAGCCGCGAGGGCGGGCTTTCCGGCGCAATCACCGGCGGCGGGTCCGATACCTTCTTCGGCAAGCACAAGGGCAGAACGCGTGAGGCGATGCTTGCGAAGCTCACGAAGTATATCGCAATCGTTTTCTTCGTGCTCGCATTTGCCGCAACGCTGTTGATGCTGTTCTTTTAAGCGAATGTCAGCCGCGGCGGGGTCTCTCGCCGCCAATACGAGCCATTAGCTCAGTCGGTAGAGCACTTGACTTTTAATCAAGGTGTCCGGAGTTCGAATCTCCGATGGCTCACCAAAAGAAATCCCCCGAGGGTCTTGATTTATCAAGGTTTTCGGGGGATTTTCTGTTTTCGATTTTCTTTTTGCAAGGTGTAATATAGTCCGAAAAAATCCAAAAAAGCGTAAGAAAAAGTCGTATAAAAAGTCGTATAATGAAATCGTTAATTATGAATTTAAAAAATCCTATGTTCCCACAGGATAAATTTGCAGAAACTTTGCTTCGTTTGATTTCTGCCAATCCGTTTGTCCCGGAATGCTATGATTTGTTGCAGCAAAAGTACGGGCAAACAGAAGAAAGCCAAAAAATTATAGATTATTTCACAGAGCGGAATTAGGTTGGTTATCCGCAGGAAGCGCGTTTGGGCAAAGCAATATGCAAAAAGAATCGGGCGGGGCTTTTGCGGCCCCGCCCTTTTTGTGTAAAGCCCCCGACCCTGCGCTTTTGCAAGGCCGGTTGGTTGTCAGGCGTTTTACCTCTCGTCTGCCGCCCGAATACGTAAATCGCAGCGCTGCGGGACGCACAGGGCGTCAAAGTAAGCTTGCTCGAGCGGAATCCAAACGGACATAAAACGGTGAAGGCTTTCGGGCGTTTCGCGCCGGGAGAGCCGTTCGCGCTGCAGCTGCGGGTCAATTTCCAGAAAGACCGAGAGGTCATAGTATCCGGCAAGGTCCGGGTGCAGCGCATAGGTGCCCTCCACAACGGTCAGCCGGTCCGGCAAAAGGGTCTGCGCCGGCTGCAGCGTCATGGTTTGACAGGAAAACCGCCGGTAGGCGATGGGCTTTCGCGCCTTAAGCGGCCGGAGGACCTCCTCTAAAAACCGCTCGCGGTCCACGTTGCCGCCGGGTTCTGCATACCGTTCGGGCGTGCGCTGCTGCGGCCGCAGGAAAAAATCGTCCATGTGCAGAACCGTGCAGCCGTACAGCGCGCAGAGCATCGCCCCGAGCTCCGTTTTGCCGCTCGCGCTGCCGCCGTCAACGGCGACGAGGACGGGACCGTCTTTCAGCAGCGTGTCGATGCGCGCAAGAAGCGGCAGAAAAGGCAGGAAGCGCTGTGCGATAACGCGGTAGGCGGGGCGGTAGGCCGCACGGTAAGCGGCGGAGTGGCGCACGGCGGGGAAGCCCTGCGCGGCAAGCGATTGGAAGGCTTCCGAAAGCGCGCCGGCCGGGAAGGGGAGCGCGCCCTGCTTTGCCTGCCGCAGCGCCGCCGCCAGCAGCGCGCGGAACGCCGCTTTGTCTGTCGGCGCAGCCTCGGCAGAGGCGCAAAAGAGTCCGGCGAGCGTACCGGCGTCCAGGCCCTCGCGCAAAAGGCCTAAGGGGACGCGCGCAAACGGCCCGTCGAGCGGCTCAACGGCCGTTTCGGCGGGCTTTAATCGTGCATATTCGGCTTGGAGCTCTGCCTGCGCTTCTTGCTTTGCGGGCGCAAGGTGCGCGCAGCCGAACGCGCTTTGGTACAGGAACTTGTATACGTCCTGTGCGGTCAAAAGCGGGTGCGTCCGAACGTGCCGCAGCAGGTTTTCCGGGATTTTTTCGCGCGTAGAAAGGCCTCCTTACGCCTGCGGCCGCAGGTACCTGGTTTTTTCAAACAGCATGACCAAAAGGGGAATGAGCGCGAGCTGCAAAAGGATGCCGGGCACGGCGTTGAGGACGGCGCCCGCCGCGAATGCCGACAGCGTAAACGTGCTGCCCGAAAGACCCATGCAGACCGCCATGGCAAGTCCCCAGACAAGGCGGCCGATAAGCATCGCGAGCAGCAGCGCGCAGTAGATGAAGGGCTTTTTGCGCGGCAGGAGCCTGTACATCAGCCCCGCGACGGCGCCGTAGGCGGCGAGCTCGAACGCCATGCACACGGCGGTCGGGAAGACCGGCGGCATACCGAGCAAAAGCGAGCGGAACAGCGGCGCGACAAAGCCGACCGCAAGCCCCCAGGGCCAGCCGCACACAAATCCGCACAGCAGCACCGGGATGTGCAGCGGGCAGAGCATGGAGCCAATCTCCGGGATTTGTCCGGTTAAAAACGGCAGGACGAGCGCGAGCGCCAAAAACAGCGCCGTCAGAATGAGCTTGTGCAGCTTGGTTTGGACTTTCATAGGCGGTTCGGCTTCCTTTCCGATAAAAAAAGCGCCGACGCCGCTTCTGCGGCATGGACGCTTCCTGCGTATTTCATGCGTTTGGTGGGGGAGTTGTGTGCCGGTGGGAGGCTGCAGCCTTCCGCGCTGCCCTGCAGGACAGCACCGCCATTGTAGCACGGGGAAGGCCCGGTGTCAACCCTGCCCGGCGAGGACGTCCCGCAGCTTTAAAACCGCGTCCTCAATCAGCGCCTTTGTGCTGACGTCCTGCACGCCCGCAACCAGATTGCCGCACCGGTTCATCGGCAGCAAAATGCGCACCGCATCCGCCTGCCCGACCGCTGCCGCCATGCGCGGCGTGACCTCGCCCTGCAAAGCGTCTGCAATGACAATTCCAATCGGGCCTAAAATGACGTCTGCACGCCGGCAGGCGACCAGCACGGGGTTTTCACCGGTTGCGGCGGTTTCCGCGCCGGCTTTCAGCATCGCGGCCGTCGCGACGGCGTTGGTGCCGACCGCCGTCAGCCCTGCCTTCGGGAACTGCGCCGAAACCGCCTTGACCAGCTGCGCGCCAAGCTGTCCGCCGTGCCCGTCGATTATTAAAATCTGCATTCTGTTCCTCCCCGCCGCTTTTCCGGCTGCAAAAGTCTTCTGAAAATCGCCCGCGCGGCGCTACGCGTCCTCGTCCGGGTCCTTCGGGTAACAGCCGAACGCGTCCGGCCGCTGCAAGTCGCGTATGGCGTTCATGTCCACCGCAAGCGCGGCGGACAGCCGCATGGCGGTGCCAATCATCGGCTGCGCCGAGCCGCTCAGATAATACCGGTACTGCCGGTCGGAAATGTCCGCGCGCTCCGCAATCTGCTCAATGGTCAGGCCGAGCGCCTTGCGGTGCGCCTCCATCTGTTTTGTAAATTCCGCTTCAATTCTCATGTGCAACGACCTCCAAAGTTGTGATGAAACAGCACATCTTTAGTGATAAAATAGCACATTTTGAAGAAAAAGAAAAGAGGGAAATCCCGGTTTTTCGCAAAAAATTTAGGGCGACGCAGGCCTTTCGCCGTTTGGCCGCTTATTTCCCGTACAAATCGTCCACGGCCTGCATAACCTGATTGGCGACGGGAATGGCGACCGAGCTGCCGCCGCCGCCGTTTTCCACGACCACGACAATGGCGTAGGGGAGGTCCTCGCGCTGGGAGTACCCGACGAACCAGGCGTGCGGGTCGTCGCCGCCCTCCTCGGAGCTGACCTCCGCCGTGCCGGTTTTCCCGCACATTTCAAGACCCCGAAAGCGCCGGTCGCCGTAATAATTTTCCACGTTGGAGCGCAGCAGCTCCTGCAGCCGCGCGGCGGTCGCTTCGGAGAACATCTGCGCGCCGGTTTCTGTTTCTGCCTCCTGCACGACGGCGCCGTCCTGCGTGGTGATGCGTTCGACAAGATACGGCATGACCGCCTGCCCGCCGTTGGCGATGGCGCCGACAATCATCAGCATATGGCAGGGGTTGACGAGCGTGGTATACTGCCCGACGCCCGCCCAGCCGAGGTCGAGCTGTGAAGCGCCGCTTACGTCGAAGCGGCTTTGCGCGAGACGGATATTGCCGAGCATAAAGCGCTGGTTAAAGCCGAGCGCCGTGGTTGTCGCCGTCAGCTTTTCTGCGCCGACCTGCAGGGCGATTTGCGCAAACGCGCTGTTGCAGGAAACGTTGAGCGCGCGCTCAAAGCCGATGGTGCCGTGCGTGCTCAGGCACTTGACCGAGCCGCCGTCAATTCCGTAGCTGCCGCGGCAGCGGAAGGACTGGTCCTCGATGTCCGCAATATTGTCGAGCGCGGACGCCGCCGTGATGATTTTGAAGGTGGAGCCGGGCGTGTAGAGACCGGAGAAGAAGCGGTTGAGATATACGCCCTCATACGCGCCGGTCTTGTCGTTGTTGATGTTTTCGGCGGGCTTGTTCGCGATGTCAAAGGCCGGCTTTGAGGCGACGCAGACAAGCTTGCCGGTTTTGTAGTTGAAAACGCCGACGGTGCCCTTGTTTTTGCCGAGCGCGTCGTAGGCCTCTACGCAAAGCCCGGCGTTGACCGAAAGCTGCAAATCGTTGCCCTTGCCGTAGCGCTTGACGTCGTAGACGCCGTCGACAAAATTGTAGCCGGTCAGCTCCTCCTGGTAGGCGGTCTGCACGCCGGTCGCGATATAGCCTTCGGAATCGCCGACCACGTGCAGCGTCGCCGTGCGGATGTCGCGGTCGTCGTTGTACTGCCGCTCGCCGTCTACGGTTTCGGCCAGCACGGCGCCGGTCTCGTCGGTGATGGAGCCGGCGGCGGTCAGCGTGTCGCCGGCGTACAGGTGCCGGTTCGCGTGGCGCATCGCCCAGTCGTCCGCGTTGGACCAGAAGGTGTAAAACAGGACGCCCAGGCCCGCCAGAAACAGGGCGGCGAGCACATACAGGACCCAGGCTCTGCGGGATAGTGTTTTCATACGGCCGTCTCCTTTCCCGGGTCAGTTCCGCGCAATTTTGTCGTAGCGGCGGTAGGTGCGCACGTCAATCGCCTTGATGAAGGCCGCAAGCCCCCAGCAGCACAGCATACTGCTGCCGCCGCGGCTGATAAAGGGCAGGGTGACGCCCGTCCACGGCAGCAGGTCCGTTACGCCGAACACGTGCAGCGCCGCCTGAAAGAGCAGCAGCGACGAGGCCGCCAGCGCCGCAATGGAGTAAAACGCCGAACGCGCCGCCGCCGCATAGCGGATGGAGTAGACGACCAGCGCCACAAAGGTCAAAAGCACCGCAAAGGCGATGATGATGCCGAATTCCTCGCAGACCATGCCGAAGGCGAGGTCCTCCGTCGCCGCATAAACGGAGCGCAGCCGGCCGTTGCCGATGCCAAGGCCGAACAGCCCGCCGCTGACCGAGTAAATCAGCAGGCGCACCTGCTGATAGCCGCCGGTCTGCGCATACTCCCAGACGTGGCGGTAGGTCTGAAAACGGTTCGCCACATACGGGCGGAAGGTGAGAATGCCGAGTCCGCCCAAAAGCGCCGCCGTGCAGACCAGGAAAATGGTTTTGATGTCGCCCGAGCGCAGGAAGGCGATGACGATAAAGGTGAAAAAGAAGATAAGCGCCGTACCGAAATCCTTCATCAAAAACAGCATCCCGATGCAGGCGCCGGCAAACAGGATGTATTTCGTCAGGCTGCGCGTGGACTGCAGGTGCTCGAGCGTCGCCGCGCCGACAAAGACGAAGGCGACCTTGACGATTTCGGAGGGCTGGATGGAAAGAACGCCGTCGCCGAGGATTATCCAGTTTTTCGCGCCGTTGATTTCATCGCCGATAAGCAGCGTGACGCCCAGCGCCGCGATGGCCAGGACGGCCACCGGCATACGCAGGCGGATAACGCGCTTCGTGTCGCCCAAAATCCACAGCATGACGATGAAAACGACGATTCCCATCAGCACCGCCGCAAGCTGCGTAAACGCACGGTCGGGGTACACGCTCGTCGTCAGCGTCAGCCCGAGCCCCGTTAAAAAGAACGCTATCAGCTCAATTTCAAAGCTTTTGCGGCGCAGCACGACGCCGAACACAAAAAAGTAAATCCATTCCGCGGCGATATACACGCCGTAGACCGTAAACAGCGTAACCATGCTTTCCTGCGTGCCGTTGATGTAAATCTGCAGCATACACGAAAGCTGGAACAGCGTCATAAACAGCAGCCACAGCGGCCAGCTGACGGGCTTGCGGTAACGGCGCGCGCGCGCCTGCTTTTTTTTCTTGGTTTTTGCTGCCATACGCCGCCCTCCTTATTCCCGGAACATAAAGCTGTATGCGCCGACGGAAACGATATCGCCGTCGTACAGCGGGTACGCGCCGAAGACCAGCTCGCCGTTTAAGTAGGTCCCGTTTTCGGACTGCAGGTCGGCGACCATCCAGCCGTCGCGCGAGAGGTATACCTCGGCGTGCTCGCCGGAGACGTCGCGCATGGGCAGGCAGATGTTGCAGTGCCGGTCACGGCCGATAAGGCAGCTGCCCTTGAGGTAAAATGCGCTGTTGTCCGCCATATTGACAAGCCGCGCGGCGTTGGTGAAGTCCTGCACGTCGCCGCGCTCGTCCGTCTGCTGCTCGCCGTAGCCGTTGCTTTGGAAGCGCATGACGACGTTGCCGAACGCAACGGTGTCGCCGTCCGTAATCTGCCGGGCGCGGCGAATCTGCTCGCCGTTGACGTAGACGCCGGTTTTCGATTCGGTATCGAAAATGAACCAGCCCTCCTTGCGCAGCGCCAGCACCGCGTGGAAGCGCGAGACCGTACCGTATTGGCGCAGCGCGATGTCGCACGAGCGGCTGCGGCCTATGGAGGTCTCCCAGTTGGCAATCTCAATCTCGCTGTCGTCCGCTAAGTTGACGAGCGTGGCCATGACCTCGCGGCGCGGCCGCAGGCGAAACAGCGAAAACACGCACCGCAGAAGCAGCAGAAAGGCGATGCCGGTCAGCACATAGCGGGACAGGTACTCAAATTGGGAAACGAAAAAGTCCAAGGGAACACCGCTCCTTTCGTTGCCGGGTCAGGTTGCATCTTTTAACGAATCATACACGCGCACATTGACCGCGCCCTGGTCGCAGTTGTGCCGGTAAATGCTCAAGGCAAGGCCGATGCCGAGGTATACGCCGAGGTTCGAGGACCCGCCCGCCGAGAAAAAGGGGAGGGTGATGCCGATAACGGGCATCAGCATCAGGCACATCCCGACGTTGACAACGGTCTGGGAGATAATCATCGACGCGACCCCCGCGCAGATGAGGTTGGTCGAACGCTCGCGCGATTTGCGGCCGATGAGGATGAGCCGCACGGAAATCAGGCACAAAAGCGCCAGCGCCGCCAGGCACCCGGCGAAGCCCAGCTCCTCTCCTATCGCGGTGAAAATAAAGTCGTTCTGGTTTTCCGGCACAAGCCCGGCCTGCGTGTAGGCGCCCTGAAAAAGGCCCTGCCCGGTGACGCCGCCCGAGCCGATGGCGTTGATGCCGTTTTGCTGCTGGTAGATGATGCTCGGGTACAGCTCCGGATAGAGCAGCGCCAGAAAGCGGTTTTTCTGGATGGAGGAAAAGACGAACGTCCACACCAGCGGCGCCGCCGCGCACAAAAGCGCGAATCCGCCTAAAAAATACCCCCAGTGCACGCCGCCGATGAACAGCATGATGACCGCCATCACCAGGAAAATCAGCGCCGAGCCCATGTCGCCGGTCAAAAGCACCAGCGCGGTGGGCACCAGCGCGTGCAGACCCAGCTGCGCGACGCTCCAGAACCGGTTGAGCTTGTCCCGCAGGCGCTCCAGATGGACGCTGAAGGTGACGATAAAGCCTATCTTTACAAATTCCGAGGGCTGGATGCTGAACAAATCCCCGAACCGCAGCCAGGTGCGCGCGTCCGGGCGCGATTCCGGCCCCGAGCCGAACGGGAACAGCAGCAAAAGCGCCAGAATGCACACGCCGCCGATAATCAGCCAGTACCGGGTAAAAACCTCGTAGTTGAAATAGGAAATGGCCAGGCACATCGCAACGCCCAAAACGACGGCGATGGCCATGATTAGAAAATCACGCGAGAAAAGCTCACCCTCGGCGCGGTCGCTGCGCGTGGCGCTGAACACCATCACAAGCCCGAACAGCGACGCGGCGATGCACGAGAAGAACAAAAGCTTATCGGTTTCGCGGAAAAACAGACGCACGGCGTCCAGACGCTTTTTCATGGCGGCTCCTTTTTGCGGGGAATCGTTCCTATTCGTATTATAGTATGCCGCCCGTCCTTTTTCAAGGAAAAAAGTATTTACGCGTGCGATTTTGCATGGTATACTGGTTCGTGGTGATACCATGCAGACGTTTGTAACGAAAGGCGCGTCCGGGACGCGCGCGCTCGGGGAAAGGCTCGGCGCGGCGCTGCGCGGGCGCACGGGCGGCCGGGTCGTGGCGCTGTTCGGGGGCATGGGCATGGGCAAGACCGTGTTCGTCACGGGCGTCGCGGCGGGAATGGGCCTTTGCGACGCCGTTTGCAGCCCGACCTTTGCCATTGTCAACGTATACGGCGACGACGCGCTTTGCCATTTCGATATGTACCGCGTACAGACCTGGGAGGACTTGCTGTCCACCGGCTTTTTTGAATATCTGGACGCGGGCAGCGTGCTGTGCGTCGAGTGGAGCGAAAACATCGAAAACGCGCTGCCGGCGGACGCCGTGTGCGTGACGCTGCGGCAGGGGAACGCGGAGGACGAGCGGGTTGTGACGGTGGAGGGGATAGAGCTTTGAAAATTTTTGCTTTGGAGTGCTCCGGCGCGCAGGCGAGCGCGGCGTTTGCGGACGGGCGGCGCGTGGCCGGGGAATTTTACCTCGCCTCGGGCCAGAAGCACAGCCGCACGCTGCTGCCGATGGTCGAGGCGCTTCTTAAAACCGGCGGCTTTTCCCTTGCCGACGCGGACGTGTTTGCCGTCTGCGCGGGGCCCGGCTCGTTTACGGGCGTGCGCATCGGCGTGGCGGCGCTCAAGGGCCTTGCCGACGCGGCGGACAAGCCCTGCTTCCCGGTTTCCGCGCTGGAAACGGCGGCGTATCCGTTTGCGGACCGGACGGCGGAAACCGTCTGCGCCGTTATGGACGCGCGCTGCCGCCAGGTCTATACCGCCCGCTTCCGGGCGGGGGAGCGGCTGACGCCGGACGAAGCGCTGACCATTGACACGCTCGGCGAACAGCTGCAGTCGGTCGAAGGCCCCATCCGCCTGACCGGCGACGGCGCGGCGCTCGTGTTCGAGGCGCTTTCTCCCGCTTTTGGGAGCCGGCTTTTGTGCGCCGCGCCTGCAGAGCGGTACCCGCGCGCCGCCTTTGCGGCGCTGCTTGCCGAAGAAAAGCTTGCGCGCGGCGAAACGCCCGTGCCGGCAGGCAAGCTTATGCCCGTTTACCTCCGCCTGCCGCAGGCAGAGCGGGAGCTGCAGAAAAAAACCAAACAAAAGGAGCAAACGGTATGATTTATCTCGGCGCCGACCACGGCGGCTATGCGTTAAAGGAAGAAATCAAGGCCTATCTTGCCGAACAGGAGATTCCCTTTGTGGACTGCGGGACGGATTCGACCGCGTCCGTCGACTACGCGCCCATTGCGCAAAGGACCTGCCGCGCGATGCTTGCGGATGCCGACCGGGACAGCCGCGCCATCCTCTGCTGCGGCACGGGGATTGGTATTTCCATGGCGGCCAACAAGGTCCGCGGCGTGCGCGCCGCGTGCTGCTCGGATTATTTCGGCGCAAAATATACGCGCCTGCACAACGACGCGAACGTGCTGTGCCTCGGCGGGCGGGTCATAGGCCCCGGCCTTGCGACGGAGCTCGTCGACGTGTTTTTGCATACGGATTTTGAGGGCGGCCGTCACCAGCGCCGTATCGACCAGATTGCCGCCATAGAAAACGGCGAGGATTTAAACGCGTAATTTTTGCCCGATTTGCGGCGAAAAACCTTGTAATTTTTCCTTGCAGGGGCTATAATGCTGTTTGGTACAATTCAACATACGGAGGCGCTTTATGGGAAAGGTCACCATCACCAATCATCCGTTGATTCAACACAAGCTCACGCTTTTGCGCGACAAAAACACGGGGTCCAAGGAATTCCGCGCGCTGGTGCAGGAAATTTCCATGCTCATGTGCTACGAGGCGACGCGCGACCTGCCGCTGCAGGAGGTTGAAATCGAAACGCCCATGTCCATGGCGAAGACCAAGGTCATCTCGGGCAAGACGCTCGCGTTCGTGCCGATTCTGCGCGCCGGCATGGGGATGCTCGGCGGCGTGCTGGAGCTGGTGCCCTCCGCAAAGGTCGGCCACATCGGTATGTACCGCGACCCCGAAACGGCGAAGCCCGTTCCCTATTACTGCAAGCTGCCGTCGGACATCTCGCAGCGCGAGGTCATCGTGCTCGACCCGATGCTTGCGACCGGCGGGTCCGCGGTGGACGCCATCAACCAGATTAAGACCTATCATCCGAAGTCCATTAAATTCATGGGCATCATCGCCGCGCCCGAGGGGCTCGAGGCGCTCACGTCCGCGCACCCGGACGTGGATGTCTACTGCGCCGCGCTCGACGAACGGCTCGACGACCATTGCTACATCATCCCGGGTCTCGGCGACGCGGGCGACCGTATTTTCGGCACAAAATAAAGATACTCGGGCGGAAGCGTGTCTTTCGCCCTTTTTTTGACGGGGAGGACCGTATGCGATTTCAAAGATGGATTGCGGGATTTTGCGTAATAGGAGGGCTGGTTTCCATGCTTGCATCCTGCGGCCCGGCCGGCACGGACACGATTTCCGTAAAGCTGCAAAAAGATTGTCAGACCATGGAGGGCTTCGGCGCGAGCGCCGCGTGGTGGGCGCAGGACGTCGGCGCCTGGACGGAGCCCGGGCAGAGCGGCGAGACCGTGCGCGACGAGATTTTAACGCTTTTGTACGGCGACGCGGGCATTGACCTGGACATTTACCGCTACAACCTCGGCGCGGGCAGCAAGGGGGAGGCGGACACCTCCTATTACTCGGACCCCTGGCGCAAAACGCAGAGCTTTTTGACGGCGGACGGCACGGTGGATTACACGCTGGACGCCGCCGCGGTCTGGTGCATGGAAAAGGCCGCGTCGCTCGGCGTCGGGGAGGTCGTATTCTTTTCCAATTCCGCGCCGGACACGATGACGATAAACGGCAAGACCCATTGCGACCCCGACCCGGCGCGCCTCGATTATACCGATGAAAACGGTACGGACCATTTCTATTCGCTGCCGAACCTGGACGCGTCGCAGTACCAGAATTTTGCCGATTACGCGTTGGACGCGGTCGAGCATTTCCGCGCGGCGGGCGTTCCCGTGACGTCCGTTTCGCCGATTAACGAGCCGCAGTGGACCTGGCAGGGCGGGCAGGAGGGCTGCCATTACGAGCCCGAAGAGGTCGTCGCGCTCTATAAGGTCTTTTTGGCTGAGCTGCAGGCGCGCAATCTGACGGACAGCGTGGAGCTCGCCATGTTCGAATCCGGCCAGCCGTACGGCGACACGCTCAAGCGGTACGTGGAGGCCATTGCCGACGACGATACGCTGTCGCCGGTGTTCCGGACGCTCGACACCCATTCCTACTGGGGGACGGCGGAGGACAAGGAAAAGACCGCGCGGTACCTGCGCTGGCATCACCCGGACATGACCGTGCGCTGCACCGAATGGACGGAAATGGTCAACGGCAGGGACGTCACCATGGATTCCGCCCTGGTGCTCGCCAATACCGTGATTGAGGACCTGACCATTTTGGACGCGGCGAGCTGGAGCTACTGGATTGCCGTTTCGGCTTACGATTACCGCGACGGGCTCATTTACGTCGACCGGGACGCG
The DNA here is from genome assembly GCA_018714805.1 of Candidatus Fimenecus excrementigallinarum. Taxonomy (GTDB): domain Bacteria; phylum Bacillota; class Clostridia; order Oscillospirales; family Acutalibacteraceae; genus Fimenecus; species Fimenecus excrementigallinarum. The sequence goes on along the minus strand of DVMW01000026.1, from coordinate 55,764 downwards.
CACACCTACGAGACGACCAAGCGGCTTTGGGCGCTGGGGAATTTTTCCCGCTTTGTAAAGCCGGGCGCGGTGCGGGTGGAAACCAAGCTCGCAAAAGACAGCCCGCTGTCCGCCGTCGCCTTCCGGGATGGGGAAACGGCGACGGTCGTCGTGGTCAACGCGACCGACAAAGCGCAGCCCTGCACGCTGGATTTCGGAAGCAAGGCGTCGTTTTCCGGCGTGGAGGCGTACGTGACGGACGCGGCGCGCGACCTGGAAAAGGCCGGCGCGCTCTTAACGGCGGCGGACGGCGCGTATACGGGCGAGGTCCCGGCGCAGTCCGTGACGACCTTTGTGTTCGCATGAGCATGGCAAAAAGCGGGGAACGGCTTTATCACCCGTTCCCCGCGCTGTTTGACGAAAACAGCCGGACGCTGATTCTGGGCAGCTTCCCGTCGGTCAAATCGCGCGAACAGCAGTTTTTCTACGGCCATCCGCAAAACCGCTTCTGGCGCGTGCTTGCCGCGGTGTTTTCGGAGTCGGCGCCGCAGACAATCGCGGAAAAGCGTGCGCTTGTTCTGGCGCATCACCTGGCGCTGTGGGACGTGGTCGGGTCGTGTACGGTCGAGGGGTCCTCGGACGCGAGCATTGGCGGCGCGGCGCCCAACGACCTGTCGCCGATTTTTCTTGCCGCGCCCATTTCCCGCGTGTTTACGAACGGGAAAACGGCGTACGCTCTTTACGAACGGCACCAGCTGCCAAAAACGCGGCTGCCCGCGCAGTACCTGCCCTCTACAAGCCCCGCAAACGCCGCGTGGAGCTTCGAGAAGCTGGTTTCGGCCTGGCGCGTGCTGGCAGAGGAAACCGGCTAAAGCCTACCGCCCCTCATTTTGGGGCGGTTTTTCTTTGCCTTTTTTTGCAAAGGCAATTGCCAAAAGCCCGGAAATATGCTACCATGGGGACAGCTTGGCATATCTTGCCGTGTAAAGGGGAACCGCGTATGCAATACACGCTCAACAAAGAGAATTACCGCCGTTTTGACGTGCTCGAGGCGGGCAAACGCCCGGCGCGCGCGTACTTCATCCCGTACCGCGACCGGGCCGCGCTGTGCCGCGAGACCTGCCTGACCGAGCGCTACCGCAGCGACATGGTGCGCGTGCTTTCCGGGGAATGGGACTTTAAGTATTACGACAAGACCGCGCTTGTGCCGAAGGATTTTGACACCGAGCGCGTGCAGTTCGACCGCGTGCAGGTGCCCTCGACCTGGCAGCGCACGGGCTACCGCGAGCCGGTCTACCTCAATTCCCGGTACGAATTCCACTTAATGCCGCCGGAGCTGCCCGAGGAGATGGCGGTGGGCGTGTACCGCACGACCTTTTCGGTCGAGGACCTTTCCAAAACCTATATCCTGAGCTTTTTGGGCGTGGCGCCGTGCTTAGACGTCTATCTCAACGGCCAGACCGTCGGCTATACCGAGTGCGCGCACAACACCGCGGAGTTCGATTTGAACCCCTATGTGCGCGAAGGGGAGAACGAGCTGCTTTGCGTCGTGCACCGCTGGTGCACGGGGACGTATCTCGAGTGCCAGGATATGTTCCGCGAAACCGGTATTTTCCGCGACGTGCTGCTTTACGAGCTCGACGAAACCTTCCTGAACGATTTCGAAGTCAGGACGAAGGCGGCGGCGGACGGCAAATACGACCTGCGCGTGTCGGCGGAAATTGCCGGCGCGGCGGCGGGCTGCACGCTGGAGGCCGAGCTTTTAGACGGGGACGAGGCGCTCGCCAAGGAGGAAAAGCCCGTATTCCCCAAGATGCAGTTCGACTTTGCCGCGCTGTGCGTGCAGGCGTGGAGCGCGGAGCTGCCGAAGACCTACACGCTTCTCCTGACGCTCAAAAAGGACGGGCAGACGCTCTGTGTCGTGCGCAGCAAGACGGGCTTTAAAACCGTCGCCATAGACGGCGACGTGTTCAAGTTCAACGGCGTACATATCAAGTTCAAGGGCGTCAACCACCACGACAGCAACCCGGTTACGGGCTATGTCATGACGGCGGCGGACATCGAAAAAGACCTGCGCTTGATGAAGCAGTACAACGTCAACGCCATCCGCACCTCGCACTATCCGCCCGACCCGATGCTGCTGTCCCTGGCCGACGAGATGGGCTTTTATGTGGTGGACGAGGCGGACATCGAAACGCACGGCACGGGCTCGGTGGGCCCGCACAAGCTCTATAAGCCGAACCTGATAAGCCACGACCCCGCGTGGGAGCCGCGCTACCTCGACCGCGTGCAGCGGATGTACCTGCGCGACCGCAACCACCCGTGCGTCACAATGTGGTCTTTGGGCAACGAGTCCGGCGGCTACGCGAACCAGGACGCCTGCTATCGGTATTTGAAGGAGGTCTGCCCCGAAATCCCGGTGCATTATGAGGGCGTCATCCGCACCAAGCGCAAGGGCTACGACGTCATTTCCGAAATGTATACGGACATCGCCCATGTGGAAAAGACCCGCGACGGCGTGCGCGGCAGCGAATACAACGGCAAGCCGTTTTTCCTGTGCGAATACGCCCACGCTATGGGCGTCGGCCCCGGCAGCCTGGAGGATTACTGGCAGACGTTTTATTCGAGCGACAAGCTCATGGGCGGCTGCATCTGGGAGTGGTGCGACCATGCCGTGCACCACGAGGCAAACGACCCGAAATATAAAAACGAATACACCTACGGCGGCGACCACGGCGAAACGCTGCACGACGGCAACTTCTGCGTGGACGGCCTGTTTTACCCCGACCGCACGCCGCACACCGGCGCGCGGGAGATGAAAGAGGTTTACCGCCCCCTGCGCGCGCGGCAGGCGGATGAAAAGACCTACGTGTTCCAAAACACCAACCGGTTCCGCGCTTCGGACTATATCGACGTTCGCTGGGAGCTTTTGGAAAACGGCGTCCCGGCAAGCGGCGGGACGGTGCGGACGAATGTCCCGCCTCTCGGCGAGCAGAAGCTGGAATTCCCTGTCGACACGGTGCGCAGGGACGCGGATGTGCTGCTCAACATGACCTATGTCGACCGGGAAAGCGGCGAGGAAGTGGCGCACGAGCAGTTCGTCTTAAACGACGTGCCGAACGCGCTGCCCGCCGGGAAAAGCGCCCCCGTTTCGCTGGAAAAGGACAAGGCGCGCTGCGTTGTGACGGGCGAGGGCTTCCGCGTGGTGTTCAGCCGCGAGACCGGCGCGCTCGAGAGCCTTTTTGCAAACGGGACCGAACGCATCAACACGACGCCCGCGGGCGGCGTGTGCGGCTTTGTGCCGAACATCTACCGCGCGCCCATCGACAACGACGCCTATGCCTGGACACCCAAGTGGAACCGCAAAAAGCTGCCGCTTGTAAAACCGGTGTTCGTCGCCATGGATGCGAAGGAAGCGGGCGACTGCGTGCAGGTACAGGCGAAATACAAGCTCGTCTGCGGCAAGCTGCCGTGGTACACCTGCGAAATGACCTATTCCGTTTACCCGGGCGCGGTCCTTGCCGTTTCGGCAAAGCTGAAGCGCACCGCGTTCGGCGGCAAGGACCTGCCGCGCTTCGGCGTGACGGTCGAATTGCCCGCGGCGTTCTGCGCGGTCGAATATTACGGGCGCGGGCCGTATGAGAATATGTGCGACTTCAATTTGCAGTCGCCAATCGGGCTTTACCGCAGCACGGTGCGCGAGATGCACGAAAACTACCTCAAGCCGCAGGACAACGGCAACCACGGCGGCACGAAGCGCGTTGTGCTGACCGACAAAAACGGCGTCGGGCTCGCGGTGCTGGGTCTGCCGAAATTCAGCTTCAGCGTACACGACTACACCCAGGCGCTTTTGTGCGAGGCGAAGCACCGCGAGGACCTGCGCAGCCAGCACACGACCTTCCTATCGGTGGACGGCTTTATGCGCGGCGCGGGCTCGAACGCCTGCGGGCCGGATGCACTCGAACGCTACCGCTTTACGTTCCGCGATTCCATTGCATTCCGTTTCGCGGTAATGCCGGTGGACGGGGGAGAGGCGGAATGACGACCGTCTGGTTTGAGGGCGGCGAGGACTATGCGCCCTCGGCGGCGGTGCGCCGCACGGTGTTTATAGACGAGCAGGGGTATCTGCCCGAAGAGGAGTTTGACGAGGCGGACAAAACCTGCCCCCACCTTGCGATTTTCGACGGCGAGACGCCCGTCGCGGCCGGCCGGCTCCTGTTCGACGGCACGACCGCAAAGCTCGGCCGCATCGCGGTTTTAAAGCCGTACCGCGGGCGGCGCCTCGGCGCCGCCGTAGTAGAGGCGCTGCTTGCGCGCGCAAGGGCGCTGGGCGCTGGGCGCGCCTATGTCAGCGCCCAGTCCTACGCCGTGCCGTTTTATGAGAAGTTCGGCTTCCGGGCCTACGGCGAGGAATATCCCGACGGCCGCATCCCGCACCGGGACATGGAAATGCCTTTATAAAAATCGGTCTGTTTTCCCCGCGCTTGTGCGCGGGGAATTTTTATCTGCCGGAAGGCGGCGATCTGTTTTTTGAAAGGCGAAAAACAGGCACTGTACACATTTTTTCACAAAAAGCAAGGGGGCAAGTTCACAAAATTTTAACAGGATTTTTTGTTGCTTTTCACGATTCTTTGCGTTTTGTCTGCAAACAGACGGGAAACCGATTTTTTTCTGTTGAAAAAAACGAACCGGGGTGTTACAATCAGAACGTTACTGAATCCGCAGGAGGCTTATCAGAATGGAAATCGTTGCAAAAGTCAAGGACTTTGCACAAAAGGTCCCGACTTACTGGAAAACGCCGCCCTTGGGCAAGTACATGCCGTATAAGGAAATCAGCGCGTATGCTTTTGGCGGCATCGGCGCTTACTTCCTGATGTATGTTGTCCAGCAGCTGTTTTTGTCGGTAAACAACTTCATCATCGGCAGCGCCATCGGTTTGGACGCCCGGCTGATGTATGTCATTTACGTGATTGCGATTATCGCCGGCTTCCCGTGCACGGCGATTCGCGCCTACATCATCGACAATGTCCGCAACAAAAAGGGCAAATACCGCCCGTACCTTATCTCCATGGGCATCCCGACGGCAATCCTGGCCATCGGCATGGTCTGGGTGCCGTACGAAAAGATTGAAAGCCAGGTTGTGCAGGCTGCCATCATCCTGTTTTTCAACATCGGCTTCCAGTTCTTCTACCAGTTCTTTTATGAAGCGTACGAGAACCTGATTAAGGTCCTTTCGCCGAACACGCAGGAGCGTGCGGACGTCGGCGCGTTCAAGTCCATTGTGTACTCCATCGCGCCCTCGATTGCAACGGCGATTATGCCGCTCTTGGCCCAGGCAATCACGGGCGGCAGCCTGACGAATATGCGCCTGTACCGCATTGCGTACCCGCCCATGGCGATTGTCGGCTTGCTGATGTCGATTGTCGTCTACGCCAACACGCAGGAAAAAATCGTCCAGGCGAAAACCCACGTTATCCAGATTAAATTCATCGACGCGCTGCGCGCCGTCGCCAAAAACAAGTATTTCTGGATTATCTCGCTCGCCGGCTGGATTGGCTTTTTGGAAAGCTCCTACGCAGTTATCCTCAACTGGCTGTACGAATATAAGCACGCGGCTACCGCGCCGGAATTTACCATCATCGGGCTGATTTACGGCAACGCGTCCTTCTGGGGGATGCTTGCGGCGCCCTTCGCCATTCGCCGGTACGGCAAAAAGCGCGTGCTGGTCGTTACGAACTTCTTAAACATCATCTTTATTGCCGCCATGTATCCCGTCATTGCGGCGGAACCGGCGCACATGATTTGGGTGGTGCTTATCTGCCTGTGGGCCAACGGCGTTGTCGGCGCGTTTGCGCACATCCTGACGCCCTCCATTGACGCGGATATCCGCGACTACCAGCAGTATGTGACCGGCGAGCGCATCGACGGTATGTTCTCGACGGTGGGCCTTATCGGGCAGATTGTCACGATGGCGACGAGCAGCGTGATTCCGTTTGTCTACAACAAAATGGGCATCAACGAGGAAACGCTTGCGGCCAACCTGCCGGAGATTATTAAAAACGCGAACAAACCGGAACTGGACCTTACGAACATGTACAATGTTCTGTATGTGGATGAGATTTTCGACAACATCATGCTTGTCCTCATCCTGCTGTCGGTCGTCGGCGCGTTCATGAACGTGATTCCGTACTTCTTCTACGATTTGTCTGAAACCAAGCAGAGCGGCATGATTAAGGTCCTGAAAATCCGCGCGATGTTCGAGGACTACGGCAACGGCGTTTTGCAGGATAAGGACATCGTAGAGGCGATTGACACCATCCGCGAGGCGGAGACCTATTCCGTCGCCGAGCCGAAGAGCGTCAGCAAGGCGGGGATTAAGCAGGCCAAGAGCCGCGCGGAAAAGAAGGCCGCCCGAAAGGCCTGGTTCGCCGCGGTGGAATATAACCGGACGATTGAATCCTCCAAAATCGTGATGGACGAAATGAACCGCTTCAACACGGTCGAAGGGCAGGCGCAGCTTGAAGAAGCGCGCAAGGCGGTTGAGATGGGCTACGATTTCATCTACAACTATGACCCGCAGGCCGTTGCCCGCGCCAAGGCGCTGCCGAAGGGCACCGAAAAGGAAAAGGCGTACCGCAAGGCCGAAATCCAGCGTGCGCGCGACGCCGCCTTTGCCCGCCGCACCGCGCTGCGCAAGTTCCCGAACGGGATTCAGGAATTCGACGTTTCCGTGTTCGACGGCCTGTTTGCGCGTGAGGACGAGCTGAACGCGAAGATAGAATCGCTGTACAGCGCGTACTACGCCGCGAAAAAGGAAAAGAACCCGAGAAAGGTCGAGTCCTTAAAGGCGGAAATCAAGGCCACGAAGGCCGACAAGCGCGTCGTGGAGGCCGAAATCAAAAAGGCCGGCGACGAAAACGCGCTGTACACCCGCGCTGCGAAGCCCTATATCGATGCGAAAAAGCTTTTGACCCAGGCGGAAAATTACAGCCGCTTTGAGGAGATTGCCGCGATGTACGACGACGCAAAGGCCCGCCACGAAGAGGCGATGGCGCTTGCGGCGGCGGAAGCGGAGCGTAAAAAGCAGGAAGAAAAGGCGTACGCCGCCGAGCTTAAAGCGAAGCGCGCCGCCGAAAAAGCGCAGAAGAAATCGCAGAAAAAGAACAAGGATTAATAACCGTAGCCAAAAAACGGGCGGCCAGCTGACCGCCCGTTTTTGCTTTGGTGCGCCGGTTTGCAAAACTTGCTATTTTTTTCAGAATATGCTAAACTATTATTTCACAAAAGCAGTTTGGCCAATTTGCAGGGAAAATGAGGGAACCGTCTTTGGAAAACGTATGGCAAATTGAATCCGCCGGCGTCAAATTTCGGGATTTCCGGTTTTGCAACTGCGGATATGAAGAAAGTGACGCCGGCCAAAACGTCGGCCCGGCCGTCCGGGACCGGTATGCGCTGTATTATGTGCTGACAGGCAGCGGGACCTATACGCTGGAGGACCGCCAGTACCCGGTTTCCCACGGGGAGGCGTTCCTTGTAAGCCCCGGCGTGCGCGTGCGCCTGCGCGCGGACACGGAGGACCCGTGGACGTATCTGTGGGTCGGCTTTGACGGCGAACAGGCGGACGAATACCTGCGCGAAATGAAGCTGCTCGGGGCAAAAAAGCCGATATTCCGCGTGCGCAACGGGTTCGCGCTCAAGCAGATTGTGACCGAGATGCTCAAATGCAACCACCCGGGGCTGGAAAATGAATTTGCCCTGCAGGGGCTTTTCTGCCGGTTCTTTTCCGTTTTGTGCGGCGAGGTCACCGGCCGCGGCCGCAAGGCGGAGGAAAGCGGCCGTCAGAATTATTACATCAAAAAGGCCATCGCCTATATCCGCGACAATTATTCCAACGGCATCAACGTTTCCGATGTGTCCGAATACGTCGGGCTGAACCGCAGCTATCTGTTTACGCTGTTCCAGGAGCATCTGGGACTTTCCCCGCAGAAATATCTGAGCAACTTCCGGCTGGAGCGCGCGTGCGAGCTTTTGCGCGCGACGAGCTATTCCATTGAGGATATTTCCTATTCCTGCGGCTACCGCGACCCGCTTGTGTTTTCCAAGGCGTTCAAAAAGCTGTACGGGATGTCGCCGCTGAAATACCGCAAGGAGCTGTAAGCGCGCGGGAGCCGGGTCCGTACGACCGTCCCGCCGGCAAGCGTACCCTTCGCGCCCGGCAAGGCCGCCGGGCGCTTTTCTTCGGCGCAGAGCGTTATGCACGCGTCCAAAAGCGCGGCGGGCTTCAGGCCGTCCGTGACGGCGGCGCACCAGGCGTTCCCGTCCCGCCCGGCAAACAGCACGGGCAGTCCCGCGTCGCAGGGCGGCCGGCCGATTTGCTGCAGCCAAAGCGCGTACCGCCCGTTTGCGGGCAGCCCGCGGACGCTGCAAACCACGAGCACGCCGGCGTCTGCGGCCGGGTAAAACAAAATGCGCCCGCCCGCCGCCGCACCCCGCAAATAGGCGGCCGCAAACGGCTGCCCGTTTTGCAAAAGCTGTAAAAAATCCCCGGCTTTATGCCGTAAGCCGAACAAATCGCTCACCCCCGTACTGCACGATATGCGGCGCGGGGGCGCGTTTATGCGTGCGCTCGCGCTCAAGCCCTGCGCGCGCCTTTTTCGGGGCCCGCCGCGCACAAAAAACGACAGACTGCACAAAAATCCTTGAAAAGCGCGCGGGGGTATGGTAAAATATCGCATCATATACTGCGCCCGGTTCGGGTGCAAAAGGAGGTCAATATGGATTTCAGCGTGTTTTCCAACTTCGATTTCTCCGCGTTCCAATGGATTCAGGAGCACGTCTGGTGCGCGTTCCTGGATGCGGTCATGCCCATCATCACGGTGCTCGGCGAGGGCGGCTGGGTCTGGATTGTGATTGCGGTGCTGTTTTTATTTATGCCCAAGTACCGCAAAGCGGGCGTCACCATGGCGTTTGCACTGATTTTAATGCTCATCCTAAACGACGGCATCCTCAAAAACGTCTTTGCGCGGCCGCGTCCGTTCAACTTTGAACCGTTCGAGGCGCTCTACGCCGTATTCCCGCAGGGGGCGGACGGCAAGCCGGAGCTGCTCGTCGGGCTGCCTTCAAGCTTTTCGTTCCCGTCGGGGCACACGTCGTCGTCCTTTGCGGCCGCCTTTGCCATTCTGCTCAACAAAAAGTGGAAGGCCGGCGTCCCCGCGCTCCTGCTTGCGGCGCTGATTGGGTTTTCACGCAATTACCTGATGGTCCACTATCCGACCGACGTGCTGTTCGGCGCGCTGATGGGCGTTTTGTACGCCGTGCTTGCCTACTTCCTCATTGCGCGGTTCGTGTACCCGCCGTTTGACAAGCATATCGGGCAAAAGGTGGACGCCGCGCGCGAGCGCCGGTTCGGCAAAAAGCAGAAGGCGGATAAGGCCGCGTAAGAAAGGACCCCGAAACATGGCATTTCCCAAAGGCAAGACCGAAGACCTGTATTTTCACGACGGAAAATTCCGCATTATGCAGGTGGCGGATATTCAGGATACCCAGGCGACCTCGCGCGACACGCTGCAATTCCTGGCGGCGGCGCTCGACAGGGCGAGACCGGATTTGGTCGTTTTTACCGGCGACCAGTTCAAGGGCTACGGCGTGAGCTTCTTGGTGGGCGACCGCGAGGAAAACTTTAAAAAAGCGGTGCAAAACCTGGTTTCTCCGCTGGAGACGCGCGGCATCCCGTTTGTATTCGTGTTCGGCAACCACGACGACCAGGCGTTCGGCATTTCCAAGGAAAAGCAGCTCGCGCTGTATCAGGCGCACAAAAACTGCCTGTCCGTGGCGGGGGACGAGTCGCTTGCCGGTCTTTGCAACCAGTACGTCAACCTCCGCTCCGAGGACGGCGGACGGATTGTCTTTAACCTCTATCTGCTGGATTCCCTGTCTACGACGCTCGACGGCAAATGCGCAAGCGTGACGCCCGGCCAGCTGGACTGGTACCGGTCGGTGCGCGACTGCCTGCGCGAACAGGCCGGCGACTATGTGCCCTCCATTTTGTTCCAGCACATCCCCGTGCCGGAAATGTGGGAGGTGCTTAAGGAGGTCCCGAAGTCCCATAAGCCGCACGCGCCGGGCTTCCGCGACCATGCCGGGAAGTTCTATGCGATTGACGAGCGGTATCTGCAAAAGGGCAACTGCGACTTCCTTTTGGAAACGCCCGCGACGCCGGCCGAAAACAGCGGGGAATTTGCGGCGTTTTCGGAAAAGGGCGACACGCTCGCCATGTTCTTCGGCCACGACCACAACAACAGCTTTGTGTCCCGCCGCGGGAATATGCTGCTCGGCTACACGCAGGGGTGCGGCTTCAACGTCTACGGTCCGCGCCTAAACCGCGGCGTGCGCATTTTCGATTTGTCCGAAGCAGACCCGCGGCATTTTACGACCTACACGCTTTTGTACCGCGATTTGTTTACGGCGAAGGATATTCAGAACAAGGCGAAGTACCTGCTGTATTCTTACGCGCCGCCGAGCGTCGAATCCGTTTTGCCGACGCTCAAAAAGCTCGGCGCGGCGGCTGCCGCCGCGGCTGTCGGCGGCGCGGCGTACGCGCTTTGGAAAAAACGCAGGTAAAGCGAACAAACGCCCCGGTATTGCGAAATACCGGGGCGTTCGAGACGGACAGGAATTCCGCCAAGGAAAACAATAAAAAGTTTTCGGCCGCCTTTTTCAAAAGGCGGCGGGGTCGAGGGGCAGCGCCCTCGTCGCGTCCCGCAGGGCGCGAAATGCTTTACTTTTTATAGCGCAGGAGGGGCGAAAAAACATCCCGGTGGGATGTTTTTTCGGCGGGGAACCCTCGCAGGGGGTTCCCCGAGGCGGCGCGCGAACGCGGCTGAAAAAGGCGGTTCTGTAAATTGTTCCTATAGAGTAGGCTCTTTTAATGAAACAAACGCCCCGGTATTGCGAAATACCGGGGCGTTCCCTTTCCTTTTGCCGCTTACAGCGCGGAAAACATATCGTGCATCTCCTGCATACGCCCGCAGGAAAATTTCCCCTCCGGGCAGCGGTCCAAAAAGCAACTCGGCCCGTAGTACCGGAAAATTTCGGGCGACGCCTGCCGCAGGAGCCGCAGCGCTTCTATGGCGTGGGCGCGGATTTCCCATTGTGCGCGCGTGCAGGTGCGCAGGCGCAAAAAGAGCAGCAGCTCGCGCGCGTTCATGGTTGTAACGATGTCGACGGTGTTGCCGCTGAGCTGATAATAGACGAGCGTCTCCTCCGGCACGCCTTCGGCTTTGAGCGCCTCATACTCGCGCTGCATTTTCGCAAACGCGTCGGTATATTGCTGCAAAAGCGCTTTGTCCTGCGCGACGGACGGCGGCAGGATGTGGCGCGCACGGTCGGTTTGCAGCAGGGACGAGATTTGAATGGACTGCATCCGGTGCCGCGTGAAATGCGTCAGGCCGGACAGCGAAACGCTGTTGAAGCGCAGGGTGTAGACGGCGCTTTCCAGCGCGCGCGGCCGGCTCGAATGCACAAGCGCCTCCAGAACCGCCCGGACGGTTTCCCCGTCCTGCGCCGCGGCCGCGGCAGCCGCCGTCGAACAGCCGGTCGCCTCGATGAGCGCGGTCTGCGTCACAAGCTGCGCCGCGTCCGGCGTGCCGCGCAAAAGCGCGACGGGCTCGCCGCCGCTTTCCGCCTTCGGAAGCTTCAGCGCGGAAAAGTCCGGCACGTCCGGCCGCATTTCGGCGCTGCGCGCTTCGAAATCATGCAAAATGCCGGGCGTGCGTTCGCGCACCTGCGCAAGCAGCATCTCGCCCAGCCCCCGGATTTCCGAAAAACGGCTTCCGCGGCCGTAAAGCATGGCGCGCAGCATATGCAGAAGCTCCCGGCCGTTTACGCTGCAAAAGAAGTTGCTGAAAAGACAGTAGGGCAGCAGGAACCGCGCGTCCTCCTTCGGGACGCCCGCCTCGGTGAATTCCGCATAGAGCCTGAAAAAAGACGCCATATGCGCGCGGTACCGTTCCGACAGCGCCGCGTCATGAAAACCCGGGACATAAAAGCCCGCGTCCGAGAAATCCACGTACCGGCGCGATTTTACCGTGAACGATGCGAGCCGGAACTCAATGACGAACTGCTCGACGACCGCCGAAACGTTTTGGAACGCCAGATTGTAATAGGTGTGCTCCACGACGGAATTGTGCCCCGAACGCGTGACCTTGTCAATGAGGCCGGCATTTTTTTCGGGGTCCTGGCTTTTTTCCCAAATGCCGAGCGCCGTGCCGGGCTGTGTGGAAACGCGGCCGCCCGCCGCCGTGACCTTTTCCCCGCAGTCGGAAAGGCCAATCAAAAAGACGCCGTGCGCCTGCTGGTCGTAAGCCGCCATTTGCAAGACTCCTTTCGGCTTTTGGCTCATTTTAACATATTTTTTACCGAACCGCAACGGAATTGTTCGGTTTTTCGTTGTCGAATTTCAGTTTTGCGATTGTAAAAAAGGAAATAATTTGCTATACTACCCTTGTATGTATTTTTCTCGGAAACGGAGCGCGTCACTATGCGCAACAGTCTGATTGTATTGGAAGGGCTCGACGGCAGCGGCAAGTCCACCCAGGTCGCCGCGCTGCGCGAACGGCTTACGCAATGCGGCGTTTCGCTGCGGCAGATTAAGCTGCCCGACTACGACGACCCCTCGAGCACGCTTGTGCGTATGTACCTGGACGGCGCGTTCGGCAAGGACCCGTCGGACGTCAACGTGTACGCCGCGTCCTCCTTTTACGCGGTGGACCGGTACGCAAGCTTTGTGCGCCACTGGCGGGCGGATTACCTTTCCGGCAAGCTTATCCTGGCCGACCGCTATACGACCTCCAACGCCGTGCACCAGACCGTGAAGCTGCCGAAAAGCGAATGGGACGCCTACCTTTCGTGGCTGGCCGATTACGAATACGGCAAGCTCGGCCTGCCGAAGCCCGACGCGGTGATTTTTCTCGATATGCCCGTCCGGGTGTCGCAGGCGCTTTTGTCCGCGCGGTATCACGGGGAAGAGGGCAAAAAGGACGTGCACGAGGCGAACGTCGCGTATCTGCACGCCTGCCGGGAGGCCGGCCTGTACGCCGCCGAAAAGCTCGGCTGGACCGTCGTGCCGTGCGCGGAAAACGGCGCGCCGCTGCCGGTTGCGCATATTTCCGATTGTGTGTTTTCCGTTGTTTGTAAAGTTTTGGGTATCGGGTGAAGTCTGTGTTGGAGTTTCAAGCGCCGCGCCTTTCCGACAAGCCCTGGGTCAGCGCCATTCTGCGCGCGTCCGGCGAGCTGGCGTGCGAATATTGCTTTGGCAACCTCTATATGTGGTGCACCGTATACGGCAACACCATCGCGCGTATGGGCGATATGTTTTTCGCGCGGGATTCGGTCGGGCGTCCGGCCTACCTGTTCCCCTGCGGAACGGGCAGCAAGAAAAAGGCGGTCGACGCGCTTTTGGAAATGGAAAAGGAGGACGGCTGTCCGCTGACGCTGTACTGCCTGACGCCGAAAAAGGTCCGCGAGCTGGAAAATTTGTACCCCGGGCAGTTTGCGTATACGCCGGCGCGCGAATACTACGATTATATTTACAATACCGACGACCTTATCCATCTGGCGGGTCGGCGCTACCACGGCAAGCGCAACCATATCGCGTATTTCAAAAAGACGTTTGACTGGCGCTACGAGCCGCTGACCGAGCGCAACATGGCGGACTGCCTTGCGATGAACGACGCCTGGGAGGCGCGCAACCGCGAGAAAAACCCGCAGGATATCGACAACGAGGCCGTTGCTATTTCCCGCGCGTTTCAGCATTACTTTGAATTGGACTTTACCGGCGGGGTGCTGTATGCCGACGGGCGGGTTGTCGCCTATACCTTTGGGGAGGCTCTGCACGAGACCGCATTTTGCACGCACGTGGAAAAGGCGTTCGCCGACGTGCGCGGCGCGTATCCGGCCATTAACCGTGAGTTCGCCGCCCATGCGCTCGCCGCTTACCGGTACATCAACCGGGAGGAGGACGCGGGCAGCGAGGGGCTGCGCAAGGCGAAGGAATCCTACTGCCCGGCGCTGCTGCTGCCGAAATATACGGCGGTTCACAAGGGGTGAGGCAGATGCTGCTGCGCACCGCGCAAACGGACGACCTCCCCGCGCTTTACGCGTTGTGGGAAGAGGCGTTCGGCGATGAAAAACCGGCAATCGACGCATTTTTTACAGCCTGCTTTGCACCGGAAAATACGCTGGCCGCCTTCGAGCACGGCCGCCTTCTTTCGGCGCTGTACCTGATTCCGACGGTTTACCGCCGGGGCGCGCAGACGTTCTCGGCCGCCTATATTTTCGCCGCCGCCACACGCCGCGCCGCGCGGGGAAGGGGCCTTATGACCGCGCTTTTGCGCTTTGCAAAAGAAACCGCGCGCAAGCGGGAGCTGGACTTGCTGTTCCTGGTCCCGGCAACGCCGGAGCTGTTCGCCTTTTACCGCGCCCGCGGATTTTCTGACGGCTTTCAAAAGACCGTTTATACCGTGCCCGGCAAGGCGCTCGGCACGGCGGCGCCCATCGCGCCGGCGCAGGACACCGCGCCTGCTGCCTACCTGGCCGCGCGGGAAGCGGCGCTGTCCGGCGTGCCGCACATCGCCTGGGGCGAAGACGCCCTGCGGCTGGCGCTGCGGTACGACGCGCTGTTCGGGTCGCGGACATACGTTTTGCAAAACGGCTTTTTCACCGCGGAAACGGACGGTGAAGCGGCAACGGCGGCGGAATTCTGTGCAGCCGGAGAAGCGGCCCTGCCCGTGCTTTGCGGCGCGCTCGCCGCTTTCGGCGCCGGAACCTATACGCTGTGCACACCCTGCAAAATGCCGGTTCCAAAGCGCTTTGGGGCGGGGGAGACGGTTACAACCGGGCTGTATTTGCCCATCAGCGACCGCGCCCGCACAGCAAAACTGCCAAGCGACGCCTATTTGGGCATCACGTTCGGATAACGGAGGCAATCACCATGATTTATGTGTTTTTAGCAGACGGCTTTGAAGAGGTCGAGGCGCTCGCGCCGGTCGATTTGCTGCGCCGCGCGGGACTTTCGGTACAGACCGTCGGCGTGACGGGTAAGGTCGTGACGGGCAGCCACGGTATCGCTGTTGCGGCGGATATTCTGCCGGAGGCGGTCGTTTTGGACGAAACCGTGGAGGCGGTCGTGCTGCCCGGCGGGATGCCGGGCGCTTCCAACCTGGACGCGTCGCCGGCCGTGCAGGCTGCCGTCGACTTCGCCGCGCAAAACGGGAAGCTGGTTTGCGCCATTTGCGCCGCGCCCTTTATCCTGGGCAAAAAAGGCCTGCTGTCCGGCAAGCGGGCGACCTGCTTTCCCGGCTTTGAAGCGCAGCTGACCGGTGCGCGCGTCACGGGTGATTTCGTGACTTGCGACGGGCAGTATATTACCGCCAAGGGCATGGGCGCGGCGGTCGATTTCGGGCTCGCCGTCGTGGCGGCGCTCTGCGGGGAAGAAGCCGCCGCGCAGCTGCGCGAGACCATCCAGGCGCCGTGACGGATATCCAAAGCGAAAAGGCGCGCCTGCGCGCCGAGCACCTGGCGCTGCGCCGCGCCTTGCCGCCCGACCGGAAACAGACGATGGATTGCGCGGTTGCCGAGCGCATCCTTACGCTGCCGCAATATGCCGAAGCAAAAACCCTGCTTTGCTATGTGTCGACCGATACAGAGGTCGATACGCGTGCGTTGATAACCGCCGCCCTGCAAAGCGGCAAGACCGTCGCCGTGCCGCGGTGCCTGCCCGGACGACCGGAGCTGTCGTTCCATGTCATCGAATCGCTTTCCGCGCTGCAGCCGGGCGCCTACGGGATTTTGGAGCCGCCCAAAGCGGCGCCTTCCCCCGCGTTTTCCGACGCGCTGTGCGTGGTTCCCGGCCTTTGCTGGGACACGGCCGGCTTCCGCGTCGGATACGGCAAAGGCTACTATGACCGTTTTTTAGCGCAGTTTCCCGGCGAAACCGTCGGGCTCGCCTATGCATTTGATTTGACCCGGCACGTCCCGCACGACGGCTTTGACCGCCGCGTCGCGTGTCTTGTGACCCCGCAGCGCACGCTGCAAACGGAGCCGTCGCCCTGACGGCCGAATGGAAAGGAGGCGCTGACCGCCATGCGCAGTCGAGACGACGATTTGCGAAATTTCTTTGACGAAGACGCGTATAACGAGCTTTTGGCGGAATACGCCGAACGTGACAAAAAGGAGACGCCGCCCCCGGCGCGGGAACCGTCCGCGCCTGCGCGCAGGAGCGCCGCACGGCAGGAGGGCCCGCGCCCCGCAAAGCGGCAGGAGACCGCCGCGCGCACGCCGAAAAAGCCCGCGCCCGACCGGCGCGCAGCGTCCGGGGAGGCGCACGGCCGCCCGGCGGCTTCCAAAGGGGCTTCGGACGTACCCGCCGACCGCAGCCATCCGGACTATATGCGCATTGACGACGCGCCCATTCGGCCGCTTGAGCCGGCCGCGCCGCCGCTGAGCAAGGAAAACTTCAAGCTGCAGATTGACGGCCTGGACGACGAGTTTTCCCCCGCGTCCCGCCGGCCGCGCCGCGTGGCGCGCAATGTGCAGGCCGGCGCGTTTTCCAAATTCCCGGAGCTTATCCAAAAGCACGACGCGCCGCCGCAGGAGCAGGAGCAGCCCGTGCCCGAAGGCGGGGCGGTTGCCAAAAAGCGCCTGCGCGTCCCGACCAAGGCGGAGCTGAAGGCCTTTTTTGTGCAAAACAAAAAGGCGTGGATTCTGTTGGGCATTTGCCTTGCGGTTGCGATTGTGCTTGCCACGTATACCATCAGCTGCATCAACGACGTGCTCGCCATCAACCGCGACAGCGAGACGATTGTGACCGTCAGCATCCCGGCGGAGGCGGACACCGGCACGGTACTCAAGATTCTCAAGGACAACGGGCTTATCAAGCACCGCTTTTTCTGCCAGGCGATTGCGTCGATTATGCGCTTTCGCGACGACAACTATCTGACCGGCATCTATTATGTGACCGCTTCCATGGGCGTTGAAAAAATGCTCAGCACCTTCAAGGTCGCGCCGAATTCCGGCGAAACGGTTACGCTGACCTTCCCCGAAGGGTATACGGTCGACCAGATTGTGCAGAAGCTTGCGCAGTACGAGGTCTGCTCGGCGGACGTCATGTACCAGACGATGCGCGAGGTGGATTTCAGCAGCGAGTACAGCTTCATTCAGTCCATGGACAGCAAGGCGGACCGCTTCCGGCTGCTGGAAGGGTACCTGTACCCGGACACCTATGAGTTCTATATCGGGGAAAATCCCTCGAGCGTCATCCGCAAATTCTTGAATAACTTCCAGAAGCGCTGGACCGAGGAGTACGCCCAGCAGGCGGAAAAACTCGGGATGACGGTTGACGACGTCATTACGCTCGCCTCCATCATCCAGAAGGAGGCGTACGGCGAGGACCAGTCGCCGCTCGTGTCGTCCGTTCTGCACAACCGGCTCGACAACGCCGGGCTCTATCCGTCGCTGCAATGCGACTCCACGACGGAGTATATCAACGAATATATTGCCGCCGAGATTACGGACGCCGCCGACCTTTCGCGTTACACCGAGCTTTACAGCTCTTACCGCTGCGTCGGGCTGCCCGTCGGCGCCATCTGCAACCCGGGCGACGACGCCATTTCCGCCGCGCTGTTCCCGGAGGATACGAATTATTACTTCTTTGCGCACGACGTCAACCGCAAGCTGTATCTTGCGCGCAACGACAGCGAACGCCGCCGCAACAATCTGACGATTCTGACCGTCAACAACCAGGCGGAATCGCAGGGATAAGAAAAAAGCGACACCGGACCCGCAAAGTGCGGGTTCGGTGTTTCGGAAATCGGAGAACTGCCATGGACAAACGACCGGAGCTGCTTTCGCCCGCCGGCGACGCCGAGCGGCTGGAGGCGGCGCTCTGTTTCGGCGCGGACGCCGTGTACCTCGGCGGGGAGGCGTTCGGGATGCGCGCGTCCGCCCAAAGCTTTGGCGGGGAGGCGCTGCAAAAGGCTGTCAAAACGGCGCATCAAGCCGGCGCCAAGGTGTACCTGACCTGCAACACGCTGCCGCGCAACGGCGAGGTGGAACGCCTGCCCGCATTTTTGGAGCACGCGGCGGCGTGCGGCGTCGACGCGCTCATTGTCGCGGACGTCGGGGTGCTGCGGCTTTGCAAAACCTACGCGCAGGACGTCCCCGTCCACATCTCCACCCAGGCGGGCGTGGTGAATTTTGCGGCGGCGCGCGCGTTTTACGAGCTCGGCGCGTCGCGCGTGGTGCTCGCGCGGGAGCTGTCGCTGTCCGAAATTGCGGAGATTCGCCAAAAGACCCCGTCGGCGCTGGAGCTCGAATGCTTTGTCCACGGCGCGATGTGCGTTTCGTTTTCGGGGCGCTGCCTGTTGTCCAATTACCTGACCGGGCGCGACGCGAACCGCGGCGCCTGCGCGCAGCCCTGCCGGTGGGCGTTCGCCTTAACGGAAAAATCCCGCGACGGGCAGTATTTTCCCATTTCCGAAGAGCCGGACGGCACCTACATCCTCAATTCCAAAGACCTGCGCATGATAGCGCACATCCCGGAGCTTATCGCCGCGGGCGTGGACAGCTTTAAAATTGAAGGCCGCGCCAAATCCGCTTACTATACGGCGGTTATCACGAACGCGTACCGTGTCGCTTTGGACGGCTATCTGCAAGCCCCGTCGCCCGACTACCGTCCCGCGCCGTGGGTGGTTGCGGAAACGGAAAAGGTGAGCTACCGCGCGTATTCGACCGGCTTTTATTTCGACGCGCCCGAGCGGGAAGCAAACATTGACCTCGCGGGCGGGTACCGCCGGCCCTGGGAGGTTTCGGCGGTGGTGCGCGGATATGCGGACGGTTATCTTTTCTGCGAGCAGCGCAACAAATTCTCGGTCGGCGATACGCTGGAGGCGCTCGAGCGCGGCAAGCCGCCGTTTTCCTTTACGGTCGGGGAACTGCTGGACGCGGACAAAAATCCAATCGACGCCGCGCCGCACCCGACCGAGCGCGTCTATATCCGCGCGCCGCGCGCGCTCGCGCCGGGCAGCCTGCTGCGAAAGCAGGTGCAGCCATGACGCCCGCGTTTCCAAAGGCGCTTTGCAGGCAGCTTGGTCTTGCAAAGCCCGCGGTTTCGGCGGCCGAGGCGGCGTTTGCACAAGCGCGGGGGCAGCTGGAAGCGCTTTTGGAAAACCCGCGGGCACGGTTTTTGCCCTTGTGCGGTCGCGCGCTGCGGCGGGACAAGGCCGTGGGCGCGGCGTTTACCCTGGCGGCGGCGCTCGCGGTTGCCGATACGTATACGCGCGCGCAGTACCGCAAGCGCGGCATTCCGGAGGCGGTCTATCTTGCGTCCCTCGGCGACATTGCGCTGTGGGTGCGCGACGCCGAATGGGCGGACGGCGTTTTGGGGCTTTGCAACGCGCCCTGGATTGCGCATACGCTGTTTTTGGAGCTCTTCTGGCTCGGGCGGCTGCAATTCGAGTTTTTTGAAACGGATTACCGGCAAGCGCGCCTGCCCAAAAGCGCGCGCAAAATCGCGCCCTTCCCGGACGGCGCAAAGGTTTTAAACGTTCACATCCCCGCGCGCGGCCGCCTGCGGCTGTCGGAGGCGGAAGCGTCGTTTTCGGCGGCGGAGGCGTTTTTCCATACCTATTTTCCGGAATTTGCCTTTGCGGGCTTCGTCTGCGACAGCTGGCTTTTGGACGAGCGAAACCGGCGCTTTATGCGGCCGGATTCCAATATTCTGCAATTTTTTTCCGCCTTTGACCTTGTCGTGCCGACCCGGCGCAAAAACCGCGAGCTTCTGCGACGGCTCTGGGGCAAGCGGCGCGCAGGACGCCGGGCGATTGCCGCGCTTTCGGAAAACACGAGCCTGCAGCGCGCGGCGAAGGCGTATCTGCTCGCGGGCGGAAAAAGCTATAACGGCTACGGCTTTCGGCGGCTGCAAAAAAACGGCGAATCCCCGCTTGAACCTTAAAAAACCGCCCATACTAAACGGTATGGGAGGGATTTTGGATGCAGGGACGGGTTGTTGCGCTGTTTTCCGTATTTGCGCTTTGCATGGGGCTTTTGTGCGTGCAGATGCTGACCATCTGCGGCAGCACCGCCGTGCAGGGGCGCGCCGAAGCGGTTTCCTCCGTTTCAACGGCGGTCGGGACGACGCGCGGCTGTATTTACGACCGAAACCGGCAGCCGCTTGTCAACTGTGATTGGGAGCTGGTTGCGGCGGTGCGCCCGACGCTTTCGGCGCTCAACGAGGCGGGCGGCATTTTGGAGGCGGACGACCCGGACGCGCTGTATGAAACGATACGCGCCGGGCACATTGCAGTCGCGCCCGCTTCCCAGACGCTGCAGACCGACAATGTGCAGACCGTTGCGCGCGTTGTGCGCTACGGCGAGCACGCGCTTGCGCCCCATGTAACCGGGTACGTCAATGCGGACGGCGAGGGCGTCAGCGGCGTGGAAAAATATTACGACACCCTGCTGCAAAACGCCTCCGGTACGCTGTGGGCGCGCGTGGGCGCAGACGCGCTCGGGCGGCTTTTGGACGGCGCGCCGCTGGAAATTTCCGCCGACGGGTACAATTCTCCGGCCGGCGTGATGCTGACGCTGCAATATGACATCCAGCGCATCGCCGAAGCGGCGCTGGAGAAATTTGAGGTCGGCGCGGGCGCGGTTGTGGTTCTGGACACGGCAACCTCGGAAATCCTTGCCATGGCAAGCGTGCCGGTCTTTGACCGCAACGCGCCGGCAGAGAGCCTGGACGCGACGGACGCGCCGTTTCTCAACCGGGCTGTGGAGCCCTACGCCGTCGGCTCCGTATTCAAGGCGGTTACGGCGGCCGCCGCGCTGGAAGCGGGCCTGGACGAAAGCTTTTCTTATACGTGCCGGGGCAGCATTGCGATAGGCGGCACGACCTTCGGCTGCCACGACGAAGCGGGCCACGGCGCGCAGCAGATGGAGAAGGCCATGGCCAATTCCTGCAACCCGTATTTCATTCAGCTCGCCTTGCACACGGGGGCCGAGGCGGTTTGCTCGATGGGGGAAAACCTCGGTCTCGGGGAGCCGATTGAGCTTTGCGACGGCGAATTTACGCGCCGCGGCAATATGCCCGCGCCGTATGAGACGACCGCGCCACAGGACCTTGCGAATCTGGCGTTCGGCCAGGGGCCGCTGCTTGCGTCGCCTTTGCAGATGGCGGCGGCCTATGCCGCCATAGCAAACGGCGGGGTGTACCGCGCGCCGAGCTTAATGTACGGCATTGTGGATGCGGCCGGCGAGGTGGTGCAGCGCGCGTTTTTGCCGACGCCGCGCCGGGCCATGTCCGCCGAGACCGCCGAGCGTGTCGGCGCGCTGCTGCATTACGCGACGGAAAACGGCAGCGGCCGCCGCGCAAAGCCCCAAAACACAACGGCGGCGGGCAAGACCGCCACGGCGCAGAGCGGCTGGCTGCGCGAGGACAAAAGCGAGATTACGCACGCGTGGTACTGCGGTTATTTCCCGTATGAAGCGCCGCGCTACAGCGTTGCCGTGCTCAAGGAGGACGGGCAGGGCGGCTCGGTGGACTGCGCGCCGATTTTTCAATATATCGCCGAGGAGATTACGAAGCTGTCGGACGGGGAAGCGTCCTAAGGGAGAGCCTATGCGCATTTTAGCGACGGATTTTGACAACACGCTGTTTCGCGACCGCACCATCACCCGTGCGGATGCGGACGCCATTGCGCGGTATCGCTTTGCCGGCAACCGCTTCGGCATTGTGACGGGCCGCCATCTTCCGAGCATTCGCGCAGAGCTCGAGCGCTGGGCGCTTCCCGTGGATTTTGTCGTCGCCTGCACGGGCGGGGTGCTCACGGACGGGGCGTTCCGCGTTTTGTCCGAGCACCGCGCGCCGCGCGCCGGCCTTGTGCCGCTTTATGAGGCGGCTTTGCCGCTGGACCCGCTGTATTTCTGCGTATCGGTGGGCCTGGAGCGCTACTGGATAGAGGTTCCCGCCCCGCCGCCGGAGGGCGCAGAGGCGAGACTTCCAAAGGCGGCGCTCGAAACGCTGCCCGACTACCATGAAATGGGAACGGGCTTTGCGACGGAGGAAACGGCGGCGGAATTTACGGCGTATTGCAGCGAGCGGCTGTCCGCCTTGCTGACCGCCCACCGCAACGGCATCCACGTGGACGTGTGCGCGCCCGGCACGAGCAAGGTCAGCGGGCTGTATGAGGTCCTGGGGCTTTACGGCGCGAAAAAGGACGACCTGTTTGTCGCGGGCGACAACCTCAACGACCTGTCGATGATTCGGGAATTCTCCTCCTTCGCCATGGAAAAGGGGCGCGACGAGCTGAAACGGTATGCGCGCGCCGCGGTCGGGAGCATTGCGGAAATCGTCGATATGCTGTTGTGATTTGCAGACGCGCTGAAAACGTGGTAGAATACCCTCACGAAACACTACGGCAGTAAAATTTTCAAGTGTTTCGGAAAACAGGGTATCATGCCCGCTTCGCACTTGCGCGCTTCGCGGAGATGGTATACGGTTGCATATTTTGGGAACGGAGACACAACATGATTGCCATTGTGGATTACGGCGCAGGCAATTTGCAAAGCGTGCGCAAGGCATTGTCTTACATAGGCGCGGACAGCTGCATTGCCGCGACGCGAGAGCAGATTGAGGCTGCCGACGCGGTGATTTTGCCCGGCGTGGGCGCCTTTGGCCACGCCATGGCGCGTTTGCGCGAAAGCGGCCTTTGCGACGCGGTGCGGGAAGCCGCGCTGTCCAAAAAGCCCTTTCTCGGCATCTGCCTGGGGCTGCAAATGCTGTTTGAGGAAAGCGAGGAAAGCCCCGGCGAGCGCGGCCTTTCCGTGCTCGAGGGTACGGTGCGGCGCTTCCCGGCGCAAAAGGGGCTGAAGGTTCCGCAGATTGGCTGGAATTCCGTTTCACCCAAACCGGGCTGCCCGCTGTTTGCGGGCGTGCCGGACGAAGCGTTTGTCTATTTTGTCCATTCCTATTACCTTTGCGCGGCGCACGCGGAAAACGTCGCCGCCACCGCGCAGTACGGCGTGCTGTTCCATGCCGCGGCCGAGGACCGGGCGCGCCGCCTGTACGCGACGCAGTTTCATCCTGAAAAAAGCGGGGAAATCGGGCTTCGGATTCTGCAAAATTTCGCCGCGCTGCAAAAGGAGGGGAACTGATGCTTGCCAAACGGATTATCCCGTGCCTGGACGTCAAGGACGGGCGCGTGGTCAAGGGCGTCAGCTTCGTCGGCCTGCGGGACGCGGGCGACCCGGTTGCGTGCGCAAAAGCGTATGACAGGGCCGGCGCGGACGAGCTTGTGTTTTTGGACATTACCGCGACGCACGAGGGGCGCGGCACGATGGTGGAGATTGTGTCCCGTGTGGCGGCGTCTATCTTCATCCCCTTTACCGTCGGCGGCGGCATTCGCAGCGTCGAGGACTTTCGGCAGCTCCTGCGCGCGGGCGCCGATAAAATCTCCGTAAATTCCGCCGCGGTGCGCAGCCCGCAGCTTTTGACCGAAGCGGCGGCGCGTTTCGGCAGTCAATGCGTGGTCTGCGCCATTGACGCCAAGCGCCGGGAAAGCGGCGGCTGGGAGGTATACCTCAACGGCGGGCGTCTGCCGACGGGGCTTGACGCCGTAGAGTGGGCGTGCGAGGCCGAACGGCGCGGCGCCGGCGAGATTTTGCTGACAAGCATGGACTGCGACGGGCAGAAAACCGGGTACGATTTGGAGCTCACGCGCGCGGTGTCCGAACGGGTGCAGATTCCCGTCATCGCCTCCGGCGGCGCGGGTGCGCTCGAGCATTTCTACGACGCGCTGACCGACGGGCAGGCGGACGCGGTGCTCGCGGCGTCGCTGTTCCATTTCAATGAAATTCCCATTCCAGCCCTAAAGGCGTATCTTGCGGAAAAAGGCATCCCGGTCCGGACGGTTCTCTGATTTGCGTCCGGCAAACCCGGCCTGCGCCGCCCGGCTTCCCGCGGGGCGGCGCATGAAATTTTTCTGCCCGGCCATACTAACAGACGAACGCCGTTTTGCGTTTTGACTTTTGCTTTGGCCGGGGGGGAAGGGTATGAAACCTGTCGTTTCAGCCGGAAAAAACGGGGAACCGCCGCGATTGCCTGTGCACGGGCGGACGCCGCTGCTTACGGAAAAGGGCGTGTGCGTCCTGTCCGGCGCGCAGCTTGACCCGTCGGTTCCCGCGCGGCTCGGCGGGGCGGCCGCCGCCTGCTTTCCCGGCGGGAAATTCGGGGTCGCCTGCGACGGCAAGCCGCTGTCCCACGCCGTGGGGCGGATATTCATGGGCGCTGCGGCTGCCAAGGGCGGCCGCGTCGGCGATTTCGGCGACGGCTTTTTAAGCCAGATGCATTTCTATTCGTCCTTTTGCGGGCTGCACCTGGGCGTGTTCGTCGCCTGCGCGCACGGCCGCGTCCGGCTGCATTTCTGCTTCCCCGGCGGTCTGCCGTTGCCCCGGGAAACACAGCTCGCCCTCGAAGAACGCTGCCAAAGCGGCTTGGCGGCGCGCGTTTCCCCGGCCGCGTTTGCGGAAATTTCCGATATGACCGGTATGCAGGCTATCTACCAGAGCGCGCTCCTGCGTGAAGCCGCGGGGCGGCTTTCCGGGCAGGCGGTCAGCGTCGGCAGCCCGAACGAGCGCGTCCAGATGGCGATGGAGGACGCGCTGTACCGCCTGGGCGCCAAAACAGGCGACGAGACCGTATTCCGGTTCGGCGCGGACGGTACGGCGGTGTGCGCGTACCGGCGCGGCCTGGGGCAGATAGGGCAGGACCGGCTGCTGGCGGTCTGCTGCAAGGCGGAGCTCGACGCGGGCAACGACCTTGCCCTGCCGGAGGACGCGCCCTGCGCCCTGACGCGTCTTGCCGAAGCGTGCGGCCGCCGGGCGCTGCGGTACGGCCGTTTCGCACCGGCGTCACAGGATGCGCCGGCAAGACGGCTCGCCGCGGACCGGCTGTATCTGCGCGACGCCTTGTTTTTGTGCCTGCGGGTTTTGGGCGTGCAGCAAAGCACGAGCAAGCCGCTTGACCGCCTTTTGCGGGAGCTGCCCGCATTTTCGGTGCGGCGGCGCACCGTCCCGGTCGCCTTTCCCGTGTCGGAATTTGCGGACCGCTTCCCCCATGCGCGGCGCACGGACCCCTTCGAGGCGTTTGCGCTGTCGTTTGCGGGCGGCTGCGTCCGGGTCTTTCCCGGCCGGCGCGGCAACCGGGTCACGCTGCTTGCGGAGGCCGCCACGCCCGAGGCCGCCGAGGAGCTGTGCGGGGATTTGGAGGCGCGGCTTCGCAGGCATTGACACAAAGACGTTTTCGCGGTATCATAATACAATCGGGGAATGGGCTTTCCCCGCTGAAAAGGACTTTCGTTCGGGCGGACGCACCCCGGACGCTACATACACAAATCTATTTGCAAACAGGATTCAGACACAGTAAGGAGTACAGAATGGCAAACACAAGCAAACAGAGCAAAAAAGGCTCTGCGCCGAAGAACGCCCCGCGCAAGCAGGCGTCCGGCACGGAGAAGGGGCGCGCTGTGCAAAAGGGCGCCGCCGGCGAAAAGCGGCAGGCAAAAAAGGATGTGATGCAGGGCTTTTCGGAGTCCTCGGCCGGCAAGCAGCAGCGCCGGTATTACAACAGCTTGAAAAACAGCGCGCGCAAAAGCGCGGCCGGCCGCCGCAAAAAACCGGCCGTGCCGCTGAAAATCGCATTTTTGGGCGGCCTGAACGAAATCGGCAAAAACATGACGCTGTACGAATGCGGCGACGATATGCTGCTGGTGGACTGCGGGCTGGAATTCCCGGACCCGGAAATGCTCGGCGTGGACCTTGTCATCCCGGATTTTACCTACGTCATGGAGAATGCCGACAAAATTCGCGGCATCCTGATTACCCACGGGCACGAGGACCACATCGGCGGCCTTGCGTATCTGCTTAAAAGCCTGAACATCCCGGTCTATTCCACCAAGCTGACCGTCGGGCTTATCGAAGGGAAGCTGCGCGAGCACCGCATTTTGGACCGGTGCACGCTCAACGTCGTCAAACCCGGCGACCGCGTGCAGCTGGGCTGCTTCAATGTCGAATTTATCCACGTCAACCACTCCATTCCCGATGCGGTTGCGCTCGCTATCCGCACGCCGGCGGGCACGGTTGTGCAGACGGGCGACTTCAAAATCGATACGACGCCCATTGACGGCGGCGTCATTGACCTCGCGCGGCTCGCCGAAATCGGGGAGGAGGGCGTTTTGTGCCTGCTTTCCGACTCGACCAACGCCGCGAAGCCCGGCTTTACCGAAAGTGAACGCAAGGTCGGCGAGACGTTTGACGTCCAGTTCCACCGCGCGGGCAACCGGCGGCTTATCGTGGCGACCTTTGCGTCGAACATCCACCGCGTCCAGCAGATTATCAACAGCGCCGAAAAGCTTGGCCGCAAGGTTGCGCTGTCGGGGCGCAGCCTTGAAAACGTGGTGTCCGTCGCCGCGGAGCTGGGGTATATCCATGTCCCGGAGGGCATTCTGGTGGGCCTCGACAGCATCAACCGTTACCCGCCCGAAAAGCTGGTGCTTATCACCACCGGCAGCCAGGGCGAGCCGATGTCGGCGCTGTACCGGATGGCGTTTTCCGAGCACCGGCGCGTGGAAATCTGCCCGAACGATTACGTGATTATTTCCGCAACGCCCATCCCCGGCAACGAAAAAATGGTCGGCCGGGTCGTTGACGAGCTTTTGAAGCTCGGCGCGGAGGTCGTGTACGAAAAAATGTACGACGTCCACGTTTCCGGCCACGCCTGCCAGGAAGAGCTCAAGCTCATGATGAGCCTGACGAAGCCGAAATATTTCATGCCCGTCCACGGCGAGCAGAAGCACCTGCAAAAGCACGCGGCGCTCGCGCGGACCATGGGCATCCCGCAGGAAAACATCCTGATTGCCGACGTCGGCAAGGAGGTCGAGCTGACCGCGGAAAAAATCCGCATTTCCGGCGAGGTGCCGGCGGGCATGGTCTTTGTGGACGGCAGCGGCGTCGGCGACGTCGGCTCGGTCGTCCTGCGCGACCGCAAGCGGCTTTCCGAGGACGGCATCATCATCATCGTCGCCTCCATCGACCGCGAGACCGGCGATGTGCTGTCCGGACCCGATATTGTGACGCGCGGCTTTGTGTATGTCCGGGAATCCGAGCAGCTGATGGAGGAGTCCAGGCGGCTGTGCGAAAATGTTCTGGCGGACTGCCTGGCGCACCATGCCTGCGATTTTTCCACCATCCGCAACCGCCTGCGCGATGAAATTTCCCGTTTGACCTATGCGCGCACCAAGCGTTCGCCGATGGTCCTTCCGATTTTAATGGGGGTGTAAGCCGTGTCCGCGCGCCAAGCGTTCCGCGCCTATCCGATGACCTTTGCCGCGCTTTTTGCGGTGGGGGCCTGCTGCGTCGTGTCCGCGTTTTGGAGCCTGCCTGCGGCGGCGGCCGAATTCGGCGTGCTGCTGGTCCTGGCGGTCGTGACGGCGGTGCGCATTCGCAGGGATTTCCGCACAATCCGCGCGACGGTGCTGGCGCTGGGCGAAACGTTTTCCACCGAGGAAAATTCCACGCTGCAAAACTTCCCGCTGCCGGTCGTCGTATTTGACAGCGCCGACCGCGTGGTCTGGTACAATCTGAAGTTCCAAAACGAGTTTCTGGCGGACCGCGCCGCACGGACCGGCGATATCCGGCAGTTTACGGGCGGGCTGGGCCTGCGGGACATCCGCAAAAGCGAGCGGTTCGACGCGGAGGTCGGCGGGAAGGCGTATACCGTCTATTTCAACCACATCCAATGCGCGGGCAGGCAGTCGTACGTCCTGCTGTACAGCGAGGATACGCGCTTAAAGCGGATTGCCCGCGCCTATGCGCTGGAAAAGCCCGTGGTCGCCATGCTTGCCATGGACAGCGTGGATGAAATCTACCGCGCCTACAAGGAGAGCGAGTACGCGGAAATTTCCGCCGACGTCGAGCGCATCACCGAGGGCTGGTTCAACCAGTATACGGGTCTGTTCCGCAAGCTCGGCAGCGGCCGCTTTTTGGCGGTTTTCCCTGAGGAAACGCTGCAAAAAATGACCCAGTCGCGGTTCCATGTCCTGGAGCTGGTGCGCAAATATACATACCACGACGTCCCCGTCGGCGTGACGCTGTCCATCGGCGTCGGCCGCGGCGACAGCATTTCCGATGCGGAAAACAACGCGCGGCAGGCGCTGGATATGGCGCTGGGGCGCGGCGGCGACCAGGCGGCGCTGAAAGACCCGGATGAAACCTACCGCTTTTTCGGCGGCGTTTCCAAGGGCGTGGAAAAGCGGACCAAGGTGCGTTCGCGCGTCATGGCCTCCGCCATAGCGGAGCTGCTGCGCGGCAGCGAAAACGTGCTCGTCATGGGGCACCAGTATTCGGATTTGGACTGCATCGGCGCAGCCATAGGCCTTTGCAGCGCGTCGCGCGAGCTTGGAACGCCCGCCTTTGTCGTCACGGACCCGCACACGACGCTCGCGTCGCCGCTTGTGGAATATGCGTCGCAGGCCGGCGCGGCGCAATGGTTCGTTCTGCCCGAGCACGCCGAACGCCTGCTGACCGAAAAATCGCTGCTGATTGTTGTGGATACGCACAAGGCCGGCTTTACCGAGGCGCCGCAGCTCTGCGAGGCGGCCGAGCGCGTTGTGGTGATTGACCACCACCGCAAGACGGTCGACTATATCCGCGACGCCGTCATCTTTTATCACGAGCCGCACGCCTCCTCGACCTGCGAGATGGTCGCCGAGCTTTTGCAGTACATGGGCGCAAAATCCGCGGTTACAACGCTTTGCGCCAACGCGCTGCTGGCGGGCGTGATACTCGACACCAAGAATTTTGTCCTGCGCACGGGCGTGCGCACCTTTGAGGCGGCGGCGTACCTGCGCTCGCGCGGGGCGGATACCGTTATGGTCACGCGCTTTTTCAACAGCAGCATGGAAAACAAAAAGCTGCGCGGGCAGATTGTGCTCAATGCCCAGACGTACCGGCGCTGCGCGGTTTCCGTCGCCGACATCCGAACGCACGACATCCGCGTTATCTGCGCGCAGGCGGCCGACGAGTTGCTGACCGTCAGCGACGTGGACGCGTCGTTCGTCCTGTTTGAGACGGAGACGACCGCCAACATTTCCGCGCGGTCCATGGGCAACATCAACGTCCAGCTTATCATGGAATCCCTCGGCGGCGGCGGGCACCAGACCATGGCGGCCGCCCAGCTGCGGGACACGACGCTTCCCGAAGCGAAGGAAGCGCTGCTTGCGGCGATTGACGCTTATTTTGAAAATCAATGAGCCGGACGCCTCCCTGCAAAGAGGCGGCGGCGGAAAGGGGAACTCCACATGGAGGTCATTCTGAAAAAAGATGTGAAAGGGCTTGGCAAGGCGGGCGAAAAGGTGAAGGCGTCCGACGGCTACGCGCGCAATTTTCTGTTCCCGAAGGGGCTCGCGGTGGAAGCGAACGCCCAGACGCTGACCGAGTATAAAAACAGCGAGGCTTCCAAGCAGCACCGTGTGGATATGGAGGTCGCCGCCGCCAAGGACGCGCAGGCGAAGCTTTCCGGCAAAAGCGTGCGCCTGACGGCCAAGGCCGGCCAGAACGGCAGGCTGTTCGGTTCCGTCACCGCCAAGGACATCGCGGCCGCCATCGCCGAGCAGCTCGGCGTCACGGTGGAAAAGCGGAAAATCTCTATCGCGGACATCAAAAATTTCGGGACCTATACGGCGGAGGTCAAGCTCTATCCCGGCATTGCCGCCAAGCTTTCGGTCGAAGTGGGCGAATAATGCCCGCAAAGGGGTGAAGTACCATGCCAATGGACAATTTAATGCTGGAACGCCTGCAGGAGCCCTACAGCCTGGAGGCGGAGCAGGCGGTGCTCGGCTGTATTTTGATGGATTCGGACTGCTACGACCGCGTTTCGGGCATCCTGCGCGGCGCGGATTGCTTTTATATCCCGCAGCACCGCGAAATTTACAGCCTGATTTCCGAGCGTAAGCTGCTCAATCAGAAGGTGGACGCGCTGATTGTCGCGGAGGCGCTCAAAAGCAGCGGCACCTACGACGACGCGGGCGCGCGCAACTACCTCGCGCAGCTTGCGGCGGCGGTCCCGAGCGTGGCGAACGTCGAATCGTACGCGAAAATCGTCAACGACAAATACTATCTGCGCACACTCATGGCGGCTGCGGGCGAAATGCTCAAAAGCGCCGCCGAGGAGGAAATGCCCGCCGACGCCATTATGGACGCGGCGGAGCAGCGGATTTACGACATCCGGCAGGGGACGCTCAAAAGCGGTCCCGTGAAATTGGCGGATATTATTACGAACGACGTTTACGACAATCTGCAAAAGCTCTCGGACCCCGCCCTTGCCGACGAATACAAGGGTATTCCGACGGGCTTTTCGCTGCTGGACAAATACATGACGGGGCTCAACCGCTCCGACCTTATCCTGATTGGCGCGCGTCCCGCGATGGGCAAAACGAGCTTTGCGCTCAACGTCGCGCGCAACGTGGCGGTGCAGGCTAAAAAGAAGGTCGTCTTTTTCTCGCTGGAAATGGGGCGCGAGCAGCTCGCCCAGCGGATTCTTTCGACGGAGGCGCGTGTGGAGGGGCGCAAGCTGCGCACCGGGGAGCTCTCCGACGACGACTGGCAGCGCATTGCCGAGGCGACCGTGAACCTCAGCCATGCGGAGCTGTATTTTGACGATACGGCGAACATCACCGTGCCGGAGATGAAGTCCCGCATCCGCAAAATGCGCGACGTGGACTGCGTCGTTATCGACTATCTGCAATTGATGACCGGCAGCAAGCGCACGGAAAGCCGCGTGCAGGAGGTTTCGGAAATCACCCGCAGCCTGAAGCTGATGGCGAAGGACCTGCGCATACCGGTCATTACCTGCTCGCAGCTCTCGCGTTCCACGGAGGGCCGCGGAAAATCGCATAAGCCGCAGCTTTCGGACCTGCGCGAATCCGGGTCCATTGAGCAGGACGCCGATATTGTCCTGATGCTGTACCGCGAGTCCTATTACGACTCGGAAAAGGACGAGACCGTCGTGGTGGACAACGACAAGGCGGAGGTTATCATCGCCAAGAACCGCCACGGCAGCACGGGCAGCGTTGACCTGCATTGGAACGGGACCTACACGCTGTTTTCCACGCCGGAGCTGCATTACGATGCGTGATGCGGTGCTGTCGTTTCTGCAGACGCAGGGCGTGACGCCCGGCGCGCGGGTGGTCGTCGGGCTTTCGGGCGGGGCGGACTCGGTCTGCCTTCTGCACCTCCTGGCCTCCTTGCGGGACGTGCTGCCCACGGCGCTTTCGGCGGTGCATATCGAGCACGGCATCCGCGGCGAGGAATCCCGAAAGGACGCGGCGTTCTGCCGAGCGTTTTGCGCGTCGCTCGGCGTTCCCCTTGCCGTGCGGTCCGTCGACGTGCCCGCCGTATGCCGGCAGACGGGCGAGGGACACGAGGCCTGCGGACGGCGGCTTCGCTATGCGGCGTTTGAGGACGCGGCAGGGGAGACCGGCTTTATTTTGACGGCGCACACCGCCGACGACAACGCCGAGACCGTGCTTTTGCACCTGGTCCGCGGCACGGGGCTTCGCGGCCTTTGCGGCATCCCGCCCGTCCGCGGACGGATTTTGCGCCCGCTGCTTTCGTTTTCGCGCGCCGATGTCGAGGCGTATTGCGCAAAGCACGGGTTATCCTATAGGGTAGACAGCACCAATGCGGACCCCCGCTACCTGCGCAACCGGATGCGCCGGGAGGTGCTGCCCGTTTTCAAAACAATGAACCCGGCGGCGCTTGCCGCGTTTTCCCGGATGACGGCGGACCTGCGCGCGGATGAGGCGTACCTGGAAGCGCAGACCGCGGCTGCCGCAAAAGAGGCTGTCGCGCCGGACGGCATCCGGGAGGAGGCCTTTCTGGCGCTGCCTGCGGCGCTTCGCCGCCGCGTGGCGCAGCGCTGGCTTGCAGAGGCGCTCGGCGTCGCGCCGGAGCACAAATGGGTCGATGCGCTCTGCGCGCTTGCGAAAACCGGAAAAAGCGTTACGCTGTTCGGCAGCACCGTCGTGCGCAGCCGCGCGGGGCGTTTGGAGCTTGTCGGCGCGCCGGCGGCAGCGTGGGCGGTCGAAATTCCCGTGCCGCGCGCGCCGGTCTGCGTGCAGACGCCGGCGGGACCTGTGCGCCTGACGCCGCTTGTCCAAAAAGATTTACAAAATCTTCACAAAGCGGACTTGGCGAACGTCGTGGATTGTGCTACAATGGATACCAATTTGGTGCTGCGCTCGCGGCGCGCCGGGGACCGCTTCTGCGACCCGCGCCGCGGCGTGACCAAAGAGCTGCGCAAATGGTTCAACGAAAAAAAGCTCGCGCCCGAGCGGCGCGGCGCCGTCCCGGTGCTTGCCTGCGGGGACAGGCTGCTCTGGGTGGGCGGCTTCGGCGCGGACGCATTTGCCAAAGCGGGCGCCGAAACTGCGCACGGATTGCTTGTGGAAGCGGGGGAGAAAAGCCATGCGTCGGACGACGAAATCGCAGCAGGTTGCGCGCGTTCTGTTTTCTGAAGCACAGCTGTCCGCCATGGTCGGGCGCGTTGCGCGCGAAATCGAACGGGATTACCGCGCGCTCGGCGAACCGCCCGTGCTGCTCGGCGTTTTAAACGGCTCGGTCGTCTTTTTAAGCGATTTGATGCGCGCGCTGGAGATTCCCTGCGACGTGGATTTTGTCGCCGTGCAAAGCTACCGGGGCGAACGCTCGACCGGTGCGCCGCAGCTGCGCCTTTCGCCGAAGACCCCGCTTGCGGGGCGGCACGTGCTGGTGGTGGAGGACATCCTCGACACCGGCGTGACGCTCAGCTATTTGTGCCGGGAATATTTGCCGCAGTTCGACGCCGCAAGCGTGAAGCTCTGCGCGCTTTTGGACAAACCCTCCCGGCGGCTGCCGGGCGCGGTTTGCGCGGACTACGCGGGCGCCGTCATCCCGGATTTGTTTGTGGTCGGCTACGGGCTCGATTACGACGAAGCCTATCGGGACTTGCCCTATATCGGTGTTTTGTCGGGCGCGCCGGAACATAAGGAGTGAATCGTATTTGAAAAAAATAGATTGGAGAGCGGCGATTCCGTATATTGCCATCCCGCTTGCTTTTGTGGTCTGCATCGCCTTGTATATGACGATGGGGCAAAACACGCGCGAGCGCACCGAGTATTACGAAATCGTCAACCGGTTCGACCGGCACGAGATTACCGCCTATTCGCTGAACCTCAGCAGCGGCCGTCTGGAATACAAGGTCGCGGGCGACGAGGCGGTCTACGAATACACCGTGCCGAACGTCAACCTGTTCTTGGAGGACGTGCACACGTCGGTCATGGCGTATAACCGGGAAAACCCCGACGCGCAGATTCAGGTGGATTACGAGTCCGGCTCGGCGAATTCCTGGTGGGTAAGCCTTTTGCCGACGATTATCATCATGGTGCTTTTGATGGTGGTCATGTTCGTCATGTTCCGCAAGATGAACCAGTCGGTCCAAAACGAGAACAACCGCGCGCTGTCGTTCGGCCGTGCGCGTGTGAAAAAGGGCGGCGACGAAAAGCATAAGACGACCTTCGACGACGTCGCCGGCGCGGACGAGGAAAAGGAAGAGCTTGAGGAGATTGTCGAGTTCTTAAAGGACCCGCAGGCGTTCAGCGCCCTGGGCGCGCGCATCCCGAAGGGCGTGCTGCTTGTCGGCCCGCCCGGCACCGGCAAAACGCTGCTTGCCCGCGCGGTTGCGGGGGAAGCGGACGTACCGTTCTTTTCCATCTCCGGCTCCGATTTTGTGGAAATGTATGTCGGCGTGGGCGCCTCGCGCGTGCGCGACCTGTTTGACCAGGCGAAGAAAAATTCGCCCTCCATTATCTTTATTGACGAAATCGACGCGGTCGGCCGCCACCGCGGCGCCGGCATGGGCGGCGGGCACGACGAGCGCGAGCAGACGCTCAACCAGCTGCTTGTGGAAATGGACGGCTTCGGCGCGAACGAGGGCGTTATCGTCATCGCGGCGACGAACCGGCCGGACATCCTCGACCCCGCGCTTTTGCGGCCCGGCCGTTTTGACCGCCAGGTTACGGTCAATTACCCGGATTTGCGCGGCCGTGCGGACATCCTGAAGGTCCATGCGCGCGGCAAGCCCTTGGCGCCGGACGTGAACCTGGAAAGCATTGCGGGCGCGACGGTCGGCTTTACGGGCGCGGACCTCGAGAATCTGCTGAATGAAGCGGCCCTGCTCGCCGCACGGCGGAAAAAACGCGCCATCACCATGGCGGAGATTGACGAAGCGACCATGAAGGTCCTTGTCGGGACGGAGAAGCGCTCCCACCGCATGACCGAGCGCGACAAGCAGATTACCGCCTACCACGAGGCGGGCCATGCGGTCACGTCGTTCTATCTGGAGCACAAGGACCCCGTTACGCACATTTCCATCATCCCGCGCGGCATGGCGGGCGGCTTTACGATGTACCAGCCCGAAAAGGACGAAA
Source organism: Candidatus Fimenecus excrementigallinarum (assembly GCA_018714805.1). Taxonomy (GTDB): domain Bacteria; phylum Bacillota; class Clostridia; order Oscillospirales; family Acutalibacteraceae; genus Fimenecus; species Fimenecus excrementigallinarum. Next base: position 21,211 of record DVMW01000026.1, on the reverse strand, counting down.
TGCACCTGATGCGCTCGCGGATGCTCGACGACATCGTGGGCCTTTTGGGCGGCCGCGTGGCCGAGCAGATTATTTTCAGCGACATTTCCACCGGCGCGTCCAACGACATTGAGCGCGCCTCGGACATCGCGCGCAAAATGGTCACGAAATACGGAATGAGCAAAAAGCTCGGGCCCATCGCCTTCGGCAAGGACAACGACGAGGTCTTTATCGGCCGCGACTACAACCATATCCGCAACTATTCCGAAGCGGTCGCCTCCGAGATTGACGAAGAGGTCGAAAAGATTGTCCTGGACGCATACAACCGCACGGAAAGCATTTTGCGCGAGCATATCGACAAGCTCCATGTTGTCGCGAAGGCGCTTGTGGCGCGCGAAAAGATTGACGCCGACGAGTTCTACGCGCTGATGGAAGGCAGGGAACTGCCGGCATTGGACACGACGGACGCGCAGCCCGACAGGCCGGCGCCTGAAACGGCAGCGCCCGAAGCGCAAACGGCGTCTGTGCCGGAAGCGCCGGCCGGGGACGACCCCGCGGCAGGCGCAGAGCTGCCCGCTCCCGCTTCGCCCGCCGCAGAGAACGGCGAGCCGCAGCCCGGCGACGTCGACCCCACAAAGCAATAAAAAGCAAAAGCCGGGCCCCGTTTGGACCCGGCTTTGCGGTTTGGAAAGGGAGTATTTTGGATGAACGAAGTGTTAAAAGCCATCCGCACGCGCCGCAGCGTCAAGCGGTACAAGCCCGACCTGCCTGACGAGGCGAGCATCCGGCAGGTTGCCGAGGCCGGGTCCTGCGCCGCGTCCGGGATGAACGCGCAGTCGCCGATTATCCTTGCGGTGGCCGACAGGGCGCTGCGCGACCGCCTTTCGGCCTTGAACGCCGGCGTTTTGGGCAGCGACAGCGACCCGTTTTACGGCGCGCCCGCGGTGCTTGTGGTGCTGGCCGACCGAAATCGCCCCACGCACGTTTATGACGGCAGCCTTGTCATGGGCAATATGATGCTTGCCGCGCACGCGCTGGGACTCGGCAGCTGCTGGATTCACCGCGCCAAGGAGGTCTTTGAAAGCGACGAAGGCAGGGCAATCCTCAAAGCGCTCGGCGTAGAGGGCGAATACGAGGGGATTGGGCACCTGGTGCTCGGCTTCCCGGAAGGCGAGCTGCCCGCCGAAAAGCCGCGCAAGGCGGATTATATCCGATACATCCGGTAAGCATAGCGTACAAAAGGACGCGGGGCAATAGCCTGCGTCCTTTTTTCTTTTTGTCGTTCTATGCCGCATCGGGCGGCGTGCCGTTTCGGCGCATTTGCGGGTTTTGCTTCCGAAAGCGCAGCAGAATTCCTGCGGAGAGTAAAGCTGCAAGCAGGGCGGTTCCGGCATAATTGAGCCACAGCCCCGTAAGCGCCAGCCGCCACAAGGCGGCGATGAGCAGCAGCGGGAAGAAAAACGCCGTCGAAACGGAAATGGCGCTTGCATACCCCGGCTTTTCAACGGAAAGCATAAAGCTTTGCGCCGCAAAGGAGAACCACCGTACCAAAAATCCAAGCCCAAACAGGCGCAGCGCATTGGCGGTTTCGGAAAGCAGCGCTGCGTTTTCGCCGCCGAGGAACAGCCGCCCGATTGCGCCCGGGCACAAAAACAGGATTGCCGCCGCCCCAACGGACAAAAGGCCGCTTGCCGAAAAACAGTAAATTTCGATTGCACGCACACGCCGGAATTTCCGTGCGCCCCAGTTGCAGCCCACCGCCGGCTGCAAGGAATCGCACATCCCGTAAAGCAGCGGCAGGACGAAGCCTTCCACATACATCAGCACGCCGTATACGGAGACCGCCGCCTCGCCGCCGAAGCGTACAAGCAGGAGGTTCATCAAAATTGACGTAAGGCGCCCCGCGATGTTGTTGAGAAAATTCGGGCTGCCGGCGGCAAAAATTTGCCGGAGCATCGGGCCGGAAAAGCGCGGCTTGCAAAAACGCAGCTGCATATTTCCGCGTGCAAACGCAAAAAGCGCCAGCAGCGCGCAGACGCACATACCAAGGCACGTCGCCAGCGCCGCGCCCCAAATGCCGAAGCCGAACACATATAAAAACAGAAACTCCAAGCCGCAGCTGAGCGCCGACATCAGCAAATTCAGCAGCATACTTTCCCGTACCTTGCCGCAGATGCGCAGGTAGTTGTCCACGGCAAATACAATGGTCGTCACCGGCGAGCAGACGGCGTAGACGCGCAGATACTGCACCGCAAGCGCGGCAAATTCACCGTCGGCGCCCATCGCCTCCATCAGCCGTGGCGCGGCTGCATACAGCAGCACGCCCATAAACAGGCCGGAGACGACAATGAGCAGGCAGGCGCAGGAAAAGATGTTGTTGGCCATCTTGTCCTGCTTTTTGCCCAAGCAAATGGAAATGGGGACGGAGGACCCGACGCCCACAAGGTCGGCGACAGCAAAATTGATAATGACGAACGGCATGGCGAGGTTGAGCGCCGCAAACGGCGTTTCGCCCAAAAACCGCCCGACGAAGACGCCGTCGATAAGCTGGTACAGCGCCGAAGCGAGCATACTGACGGAGCCCGGCAGCGCGGCGCGGAAAAACAGCCTTGCAATCGGCGTTTTGGTGTACAGGGTATATGCGTTCATGTGGGGTTTCCTTTTCTTTCAGAGCCCGGGCGAAGCTGTGCGAAGATTTCCGCTGCAAAACAGTTGGCAAAATGGTCGTACGCGTCTAAAAAATCTGCGCTGTAACGCGCGACCGTTCGCTCCATTGCGGCGCGTTCCGCGCGGTACAGCGGCAGCAGAAGCGCTTGTGCAAACGCTCGTCCGCTTTCGGTTAAGGCAAGCAGCTTTTCCCGGCTGTTTGCCTGCGAAATAAGCTCCAGGTGACCCGCCGCCCGCAGCTCGTGCACGACGGAATTTACCGTGGTTTTCGGCAGCAGCCAATCGCTGCAAACCTGCTTTTGCGAATGCGGGAGACCGTCGTCCAGCGCGTACAGCAGCATAAGCGTGTTTTCGTTGACTTGTCTGCTGCGGGCAAAGTAGTAATATGCACCGTCGCTTTTGGTGATGGCAAGCGTCAGACGGCGGATTTGTTGAAGTGTGTCCTGCATAGCGCCCTCCTTAGTACGAAATCGTACCGACTGGCAATATACCATATGCCGCCGGAACAGTCAACCCCCGATTTTCAGGCGCACCGGCACTAAATACGCGAAATCAACTTGACGAAACCGCTACATATCGTGTAAAATAGACTGAAACAGTATGGAAACGCAGGAAAATCAAAGGACGGAAGACTGCATGGCTAAAAAAGCGGCATATACGGAAGAGAGCATTTCCCAATTAAAAGGCGCGGACCGCGTGCGCAAACGCCCGAGCGTGATTTTCGGCTCGGACGGCATCGACGGCTGCCAGCACGCGATGTTTGAAATTTTGTCCAACGCCATCGACGAGGCGCGCGAGGGGTACGGCGACAAGATTATCGTGACGCGCTTTCTGGACAAGTCCATCGAGGTGCAGGACTTCGGCCGCGGCATCCCGATGGAATTCAACGAAAAGGAGCAGCGCTACAACTGGGAGCTTGTGTTCTGTGAGATGTACGCCGGCGGCAAATACAATACGAACGACGGCGGCAGCTACGAATATTCCCTGGGGCTCAACGGCCTCGGCCTTTGCTCTACGCAGTACGCTTCGGAGTATATGGAGGCGGAAATTCATAAAAACGGCACCAAATACACGATGCATTTTAAGGCCGGGGAGCCGGTCGGCGAGCTGCAGCGCGAGGCGTACACCAAGCGCGACACCGGCACGCGCATCCGCTGGAAGCCCGATTTGAAGGTCTTTACCGATATCGACATCCCGCTTGCCTACTACCAGGACACGCTGCGCCGCCAGTCCGTCGTCAATGCGGGCGTTCGCTTTATTTTGCGCGACGAGACAAGCGCGAACCACTTTGAAACCTACGAGTACCTCTATGAAAACGGCATTGTGGACTATGTTAAGGCGTTCGTCGGCGACAAAGCGCTGTCCGACCTCCAGGTCTGGCAGACCGAACGCCGCGGCCGCGACCGCGCGGACAAGCCCGAATATAAGGTCAAAATTAACGCCGCGCTCTGCTTTTCCAACAAAAAGCAGCTTAAGGAATACTACCACAACTCGAGCTTCCTGGAGCACGGCGGCGCGCCGGACAAGGCGGTGCGCAGCGCGTTCGTGTCGCAGCTGGACGCCTACCTCAAATCGAACGGCAAATATTTGAAAACCGACAGCAAGATAAGCTTTCAGGATGTCGAGGACTGCCTGGTGCTGGTCGTCTCCTCCTTCTCGACGCTGACCTCTTATGCGAACCAGACCAAGGAATCCATCACCAACAAGTTCATCCAGGAGGCGATGACCGAGTTTTTCCGCCATCAGCTGGAGGTTTATTTCATTGAAAATCCGCTGGACGCGGAAAAAATCGGCAACCAGGTGCTTATCAATATGCGCTCGCGCATCAAGGCGGAAGCCGCGCGCCAGACCATGAAAAAGACGATGCAAAGCGGCAACGATTTAACCAGCCGCGTCGAAAAATTCGTCGACTGCCGTTCCAAGGACGTTTCCGAGCGGGAAATTTTCATCGTGGAGGGCGACTCGGCGCTCGGCGCGTGCAAGCAGGCGCGCGACAGCGCGTTTCAGGCGATTATCCCCGTGCGCGGCAAAATTTTGAACTGCTTAAAAGCCGAATACAACAAAATTTTCAAAAGCGATATCATCGTGGACCTTATCAAGGTCCTCGGCTGCGGCGTCGAGGTGACGGGGAAGGCCAATAAGGAACTGTCGTCCTTTAATCTGGATAACCTGCGGTGGAGCAAGGTCATCATCTGCACCGACGCCGACGTCGACGGCTTCCAGATTCGCACGCTGATTCTCACCATGATTTACCGCCTGATGCCGACGCTCATCCGCGCGGGCAAGGTCTATATCGCCGAATCGCCGCTTTACGAGATTCAGTCGAAGGGCGAGACGTGGTTCTGCTATACCGAAAAGGAAAAGCAGGAGGTGCTCGAGGCTCTGGGCGACCGGAAATTCACCATCCAGCGCTCCAAGGGTCTCGGCGAAAACGAGGCGGACATGATGTGGCTGACGACCATGAACCCCGAAACGCGCCGGCTTATCAAGGTCGAGCCCGACGCGTCGGAAGAGGCGGTCGCCGAAAAATTCGACCTGCTTTTGGGCGACAACCTGCAGGGACGCAAGACGCATATCGCCGAAAACGGCCATATGTATCTGGAGCTTGCGGACATTTCGTAACGCGGGGGAGGAGAGACTATGCCGAGAAAACCGAGAAAGACCGAAGAAAAGCCGGAAATGCAGCCGAACGCGCATATTTTAGGCGCGGGCGAGGTCGTCGAGCAGGACATTACCGAAACGCTGGAAACCAACTATATGCCCTACGCCATGAGCGTTATCCTTTCGCGCGCCATCCCCGAAATCGACGGCTTCAAGCCGTCGCACAGAAAGCTTCTGTATACCATGTACAAAATGGGGCTGCTCTCCGGCGGCACCATCAAGTCCGCCAACATCGTCGGCCGGACCATGCAGCTCAACCCCCACGGCGACGGGCCAATCTACGAGACCATGGTCCGCTTGACGCGCGGCAACGAGGCGCTTTTGCACCCGTATATCCAGTCGAAGGGCAATTTCGGCAAGGCGTATTCGCGCAATATGCAGTACGCCGCCTCCCGGTATACGGAGGCGAAGCTCGAGCCCATTGCTGCCGAGCTGTTCGCCGACATCGACAAGGACACCGTCGATTTTGTGGACAACTACGACAGCACCATGAAGGAGCCGACGCTTTTTCCCGTGACGTTCCCCTCGGTGCTTGTCAACGCCAACACCGGCATCGCGGTCGGCATGGCGTCGTCCATTTGCTCATTTAACCTGCGCGAGGTGTGCGAGGCGACGCAGGCGCTGGTGAAGGATGCGGATTTTGACGTATCCGAGATTCTGCGCGCGCCGGATTTTGTCGGCGGCGGGCAGATTGTCTACGACGAAGCGCAGATGCAGGAAATTTTCCGCACGGGGCGCGGGTCGTTTAAGGTCCGTTCCAAATATACGGTCGACAAGTCGAACCACTGCATCGACGTCACGCAAATCCCGCCGACGACGACGGCCGAGGCCATCATCGAAAAAATCGTGGAAAAGGTCAAAAGCGGCGCGGCGCGCGAGATTGCCGACGTGCGCGACGAGACCGACAAAAAGGGCCTTAAAATCACCATCGACTATAAGCGCGGCGCCGACCCGGACAAGCTGATGAAAAAGCTGTTCCGCATGACGCCGCTGGAGGATTCCTTCGCCTGCAACTTCAACGTGCTCATTGCCGGCGTGCCGCGCGTGCTCGGCGTGCGCGACCTGCTGCTCGAGTGGATTGCCTTCCGTTCGGAATGCGTGCGCCGCCGCACCTATTTCGAGCTCGCACGCGCCAAGGAACGCCTGCATTTGCTGGAGGGCCTTCAGAAAATTCTGCTCGACATCGACAAGGCGATACGCATCATCCGCTCGACGGATGAGGAGGCCGAGGTCGTGCCGAACTTGATGATTGGCTTCGGCATTGACAAAACGCAGGCGGAGTATGTCGCCGAAATCAAGCTGCGCCATTTGAACCGGGAATACATCCTCAAGCGCACCGCCGACATCGCCGAGCTGCGCGAGCAGATTGCGGATATGGAGGATATCCTGCAAAGCCGCGCGCGCGTCAAGCGCATCCTTGTGTCGGAGCTGCAGGCCGTCGCGGAAAAATACGCCATCCCGCGCCGCAGCGAGATTGTGTACGCCGAAGCCGACGACGACGAGGACGAGGCGGAGGAAATCCCGGATTACCCCGTCCACCTGTTCTTTACGAAGGGCGGATATTTCAAAAAAATCACGCCGCAGTCGCTGCGCATGAGCGGCGAGCAGAAGCTCAAGGAGGGCGACAGCCTGCTTTTGAGCATGGAGGCGACCAACAGCACGGATTTGCTGTTCTTTACCGACCGCTGTCAGGTGTATAAGGCGAAGGCGGCGGATTTTGAGGACACAAAGGCCAGCGCCCTGGGCGACTATGTGCCGACGAAGCTGCACATGGACCCGGGCGAAGCGGCCGTTTACATGGCGGTCACGACCGACTACCGCGGGTATATGCTGTTCTTCTTTGAAAACGGACGCCTTGCCAAGGTCGACCTTTCCGCTTACGCGACCAAGACGAACCGCAAAAAGCTGATTAAAGCCTATTGCGAGAAATTCCCCGTCGCCGCCATGCTGCAAATCGAAGTGGACCGGGAGCTTGTCGTGCAGTCGTCCTCGGGACGCCTGTTGCTGCTGAACACCGGCGCCGTCGCGCCGAAAACGACCAAGGACACCCAGGGCGTCGTTGTGATGACGCTCAAAAAGGGCCACCGCGTCGCGCTGGTGCGCGACTACCGCGAAGGGGAGTTCCAAAAGCCGGCGCGGTACCGCACCCGCACGCTGCCCGCCGCCGGTGCGCTGCTGTCCGCCGAGGACACCGGCGAGCAGCTGACCTTATAAAGCCGTTTATTTGCCGTTCTTATAAAAAGGGAGGAACCGGTATGAAACGTGCGCTTGTGAAACGCTGCTTGGCTTTTCTTTTCGCCGCTACGCTTTTGGTTTGTGCCTGCGCCTGTTCGCGCGTGCAGACCCCGCAGGCGGACAAGACGCTGAATTTAAGCGGCATGGAGCTTGTCTTTGAAGAAACCTTTGACGGCCCGCTCGATGCGACGCGCTGGCGGACCACGCGCGGCGAAGGGGCGCGCCGCGGCGGCTACTGGGACCCGGCGCAATGCTTTACACAAGACGGGAACCTGATTATTCGCACCGAGTATAAGGAGGACGGCCCCAAGGGTCCGGGCTGGTATACCGGCACCTGCACGACCGACGGCCTGCAGGAGTTTACCTACGGCTATTTTGAGGCGCGCTGCAAGGCGCCCGCCGCCGGGGGACTGTGGAGCGCGTTCTGGCTGCAGTCGGAAACGATGGGCGACGAGACCGAGGGAGGCAAAAACGGCGCGGAAATCGACGTCATGGAATCCCCGTACTACAACGACCCGAAGAAGGACACGGAAACCTACCGCAACACGACGATGCACACGATTCACATCGACGGCTACGGCGACAAGCATCAGTCGAAGGGCTCCGGCGAGTTCCGCGTCGACCGCGATATGTACAACGAGTTCAACACCTACGGCGTTTTGTGGACGCCGGACGAGTATGTGTTCTACATCAACGGGCAGGAGACCTGGCGCACGGACTTCGGCGTGTCGCAGTCCCCGGAATTTCTGCTTTTGACTGTGGAGATTGCCGGCAAGGACGGCAGCGCGGACCCGGACAACCAAAACAACCGGTATTCCTGGTCGGGCGACATCCGCGACAACCCCGAGGGGACCTTCCCGGTCGATTTTGTTGTCGACTACGTGCGCGTGTACCAGTTTGCCTGAAACCCGAATAAGCAAAAGCAGCCGCCATCCGAACGGATGGCGGCTGCTTGTTTTGTGCGTTGGGCGGATAAAACGGCTCAGACCTGCGTCATTTTTTGGAACTCCGCCTCGCTGAGCACCGGCACGCCGAGCTCTGCCGCCTTGCGCAGCTTGCTGCCCGCATCTTCCCCGGCCAGCACGTAGCTTGTTTTTTTGGAGACGGAGGAGGCCGTCTTGCCGCCGAGCCGCTCTATGAGGTCGGACGCCTCCTTGCGCGTCATGGTCGGCAGCGTGCCGGTCAGCACGAAGGTAAGCCCCGCAAAACGCGTGTCGACCACCTGCTTTTGCGACGCCATGTTGACGCCGGCCGCCCGCAAATCGCAAAGCAGCTCCTCGGTCTGCGGCAGCGACAAAAATTGCAGAACTGCGTCCGCCATAATCTCGCCGAACCCGTCAATCGAAAGCAGCTCCTCGCGCGAAGCGGCGCAGAGCGCGTCCATCGTCCCAAAGTGCGAAGCCAGAAGCGCGGCGGCCTTTTGCCCGATGTGCCGGATGCCGAGCGCAAAAATGAGCTTTGCAAGGTCGTTTTTCTTGGAACGCTCCACGGCGTCGCGCAGGTTGTCCGCGCTTTTTGCGCCCATGCCGGGCATTTCGGCAATTTTCTCGTAGTCGAGCCGGTAAATATCCGCGGCGTTTTGCAGCATCCCGTTTTGCACCAGCGCTTCGAGCACCGCCTCGCCCAGCCCCTCAATGTCCATCGCGTCGCGCGAGCAGAAGTGGATGAGCATTCTAAGCAGCTGCGCCGGGCAGTCCGGGTTCGTGCAGCGCACGGCCGCCTCGTCCGCCTCGCGCACGGCCTTTGCACCGCACGCCGGGCAGATGCGCGGCATGGCGTACGGCGCGGCGCCCGGCTCGTGGCGCACGACGGACAGCACCTCGGGAATGATGTCGCCGGCCTTGCGCACCAGCACCGTGTCGCCTATGGAAATGCCCTTTTCCCGGATAAAGTCCTCGTTGTGCAGCGTTGCGCGGCTCACGGTGGTCCCGGCCAAAAATACGGGCGCAAGCACCGCCGTGGGCGTGAGCACCCCGGTGCGGCCGACGGCGACCTCAATGTCCAAAAGCTTCGTTTCGCGCTCCTCGGGCGGGTATTTAAAGGCGACCGCCCATTTCGGGAATTTCGCGGTGCTGCCAAGCCTTTCGCGCTGCGCAAAATCGTCGGTCTTAATCACCGCGCCGTCAATGTCGAAGGGCAGGCTGGCCCGCTCGTCGCCGATGCGCCGGATTTCCTCGAGCGCCTCGTCTATCGTATCGACCCGCTTGTAAGAGGGGATGACCGAAAACCCGAGCGCGCGCAAAAAGTCGAGCGACGCCTTGTGCCCGGTAAGCGTTTCGCCCGTGAGCTGCTGCACATTGAATACGAAAATATCGAGCCGCCGCTTCGCCGTGATTTTCGGGTCCTTTTGCCGCAGCGAGCCCGCCGCCGCGTTGCGCGGGTTCTTAAACGGCTTTTCCCCGCGCAGCTCCTGCTCTTTCACGATGGCTTCAAAGGTTTTGCGCGGCATATAGACCTCCCCGCGCACCTCCAGAAACGGCAGCGCCCGGGGCAGGCGCAGCGGGACGGAAGCGACGGTGCGCAGATTGGCGGTGATATCTTCGCCGACGTCGCCGTCGCCGCGGGTGCTCCCGCGCACCAGCACGCCGTCGCGGTACTCGAGCGAAACGGAAAGTCCGTCGATTTTCGGCTCGACAACATACTGCGCCTGCGGGCAGACCGCGCGCACCCGGGCGTCAAAGTCCCGGATTTCCGCTTCGGAAAACGCGTCCTGCAAGCTTTCCATGCGCACGGTGTGCGTGACGGGCGCAAAGGAATTGTCCGCGCTGCCGCCGACGCGGTGGGCGGGGGAGTCCGGCGCCAAAAGCTGCGGGTACCGCTCCTCGAGCCCCTTAAGCTCCCGCATGAGCATATCGTAGGTGTAGTCGTCCACGTCGTTTTCGTTTTCGACATAGTACCGGTAAATATAGTGGTTCAGCTGTTTCGTCAGTTCCTGCACGCGCGCCGCGGCGATTTCCAGGTCGGTCATACGATGCCTCCAAAGCGGGGTCTTGTCTCCTGTTTATTGTAACATAAAATATCATTTTTACAACCTCTCTTTGCATATAGAGTGGTAACCCGCACAACGAACAGAAAAGGGGCAAGGGTATGAAACAGATTTGCAGCATCGCTTTGTGCGCCGCGCTTTTGTGGGGGCTGTGCCTGCCGGCAGCGGCGGCCGAGCCGCCGGCTGAAGCGTTTCCGGAAATGCAGGTGGAAATAAACGCCAAGGCCGCCGTGCTTATGGAGGCGAACACCGGCCGGGTGCTGATGGCACAAAACGCCCACGGCCGGCTGTACCCCGCGTCCGTCACCAAAATCATGACGCTGCTTTTGGTCATGGAGGCGGTAGAAAGCGGGAAAATCGCGCTGACGGATACCGTGACCGCGAGCGCCGAAGCGGTCAGCAAGGGCGGCTCGCAGATTTGGCTCGAGGAAGGCGAGCAGATGACCGTAGACGAACTTCTGAAGGCTGCGGCGGTCGCCAGCGCCAACGACGCGTGCGAGGCGCTCGGCGAATTTGTCGCGGGCAGCAGCACGGCGTTTGTCGCGCAGATGAACGAGCGCGCGCGGACGCTCGGCATGGAGGATACGCATTTCGTCAACTGTACGGGGCTCGACGACACGACCACCGAACACCTGACAAGCGCCTATGACGTCGCGCTGATGTCGCGCGAGCTGCTGCGGCACGAGCTTGTGCGGCAGTATTCGACGATTTGGATGGATACGCTGCGAAACGGAGAAACGGAGCTGGTCAACACCAACCGCCTGGTCCGGTATTACGACGGGATTACGGGCCTTAAGACCGGCACAACCGAAAAAGCGGGCTGCTGTGTGAGCGCCACCGCCGCGCGCGGCGGGCTGGAGCTTATCGCCGTGGTGCTCGGCAGCGAAACCAGCGACGACCGCTTCAACGCCGCGCGCGCCATGCTCGACTGGGGCTTCGCCAATTTTGAGGCCGTGTCGCTTTCCGTAGACGCATCGCTTTTGCCGCCCGTCGCCGTGCTCGGCGGCACGCAGGCGCAGGTGCGCCCGGTTTACCAAAAGCAGGTGACCGTCGTGCTGGAAAAAGGGAAGGCGCAGTCCGTCACGCAAAAGCCGGACCTCGCCGCGTCGGTTGCCGCGCCGGTCGAAAACGGGCAGACGCTCGGCCGGGTCGATTTCCTGCTCGACGGCGAGACGATAGCCAGCTGCGACCTGACCGCTCCGGCCGCCGTCGGCCGGCTGACGTTTTTGGAAGCCCTGCGGCGGGTTGTGCGGCTTTTGGGCGGCGTTGGGCAAGAATTTTCTGAAAATTCATAATTTCGTATTGAAAACAAGCGGGTTTTAGGATAGAATAAAAACATCAAAGACAACAGGACCGTTCTTGAGGGCGGCAGCAAAAGGGGTAAACAAACGCAAATGTCCATTCGCTTCAACACGAAATATTTGAACGGCTTCCTTTCGGAAGACGATTTTCACGCGGTCGCGGCGGAAGCGGCCGCTGCGCACCGGAAGCTTCGGGAAAAGACCGGCGCGGGCAGCGATTTCCTCGGCTGGGTCGATTTGCCGGTGAACTACGACCGCGACGAATTTGCCCGCATTCAGAAGGCGGCGCAGAAAATCCGCCGGGATTCCGCGGCGCTTGTCGTCATCGGCATCGGCGGCAGCTATCTCGGCGCGCGTGCCGCCATTGAATACTGCACGTCGCAGAATTACAACCTGGTCTGCAAGGATACGCCGCAGATTTTCTTTACGGGCAATTCCATCAGCTCCGCGGCGCTGCAGGAGATTGTCTCGCTGGTTTCGGACCGCGATTTTTCGGTAAACGTTATCTCGAAATCCGGGACGACGACCGAGCCCGCCGTGGCGTTCCGCGTGTTCCGCGAGCTGCTGGAAACCAAATACGGCAAGGAAGAGGCGGCGCGCCGCATTTATGTGACGACCGACCGGGAAAAGGGCACGCTCAAGGGCCTTGCCGACCGCGAGGGGTACGAGACCTTCGTGGTGCCGGACGACGTCGGCGGCCGCTATTCCGTTTTGACGGCCGTGGGGCTTTTGCCCATTGCGGCGGCGGGCATCGACATTGCGCGTATGATGGCGGGCGCGCGCGACGCGCGGGAGGCCTACCAAAGCGATGATTTGTTCCAAAACGACTGCTGCAAATATGCGGCGGCGCGCAACCTGCTGTACCGCAAGGGCAAGCGCGTGGAAATGATGGTTGCCTACGAGCCGGACTATACGATGATGAACGAGTGGTTCAAGCAGCTGTTCGGCGAGTCCGAGGGCAAGGAAAACAAGGGCTTGTTCCCGGCGTCCGCCGTTTTTTCCACCGACCTGCATTCCATGGGCCAGTATATCCAGCAGGGCGAGCGGCTGCTGTTTGAAACGGCCGTGATTTTTGATAAGCCGAAAGCCGACCGCGTTATCGAGGCGGAGGCGGAAAACCTGGACGGCCTCAATTTCCTTGCCGGCAAGACCGTCAGCTACGTCAACCGCAAGGCGTTCGAGGGCACGGTGCTTGCGCACGTCGACGGCGGCGTGCCGAACATGGTGCTGGAGCTGCCCGAAATGAACGCCTACACCTTCGGCTATCTTGTCTATTTCCTGGAGACGGCGTGCGCGGTCTCCGGCTATATGCTCGGCGTCAATCCCTTTGACCAGCCGGGCGTGGAAAGCTATAAGCGCAATATGTTCGCGCTGCTGGGCAAACCCGGCTACGAAGCGCAGACCCGCGCGCTGGAGGCGCGGCTGGGCGACTGATTTTGGTTCCCGTTTTTTCCGCGGCTGCGGAAAATTACATAAAATCATACAGGAGGAGATTCACATGGTATCTCTCATCATCGGGCACAAGGGCTCGGGCAAAACCAAACTGCTGGTGGACAAGGTCAACGAAGCGATTGAACGCTCCGACGGGCACGTTATCTGCGTGGAAAAGGAGACGAAGCTTACATACGACGTCAACTACCGCGCGCGCCTGGTTGCCACCGACAGCTATTTCGTTTCGGGCTTTGACGCGTTTTACGGCTTCTTAAGTGGCCTTTGCGCGGGCGACCACGACGTGACCGACATTTTTGTGGATGCGACCTTCCGCATCGGCGGGCGCGATTACGAGCAGCTTGCCGACTTCCTGAAGAAGGTGGACGACCTCTCCAAGATGGCGGACACGCGCTTCTGCTTCACGATTTCCACAGACCTTGAGAACCTCCCCGAGCGTATGTTCGCCTATTGCGAAAAGATTAACTGACCGATTTTGCAGTCTGCGCGCGAGGACCGTGGGTCTTCGCGCGCTTTTTGCGCTTTTGCGCCTGTAAAATTTCGCAAACTTTTTGTTGACAAACGCACGCTATGCTTATATAATATTTGTTGCGTTAAGCTGCCGGGAGTCGAACACAATATGGTTTTGGGCGGTTTCTTCCCGCGCGGGCAGCGTTAAAATGCTTGCAATACGCCAGTATTCCTGCGCATTTGTGCCTTGCCCGCACGAAAAGCTCCGCGCCCAAAACTGCTTCGCACCGACAACACAGGCGGTGCGGCATATCGGGTTCGACTCGCGGCAGCTTAAGACGAGGTAAGCTATGGTTTTGGATTTGGAACCGGTCTTCAACAACATCGGGATGCGCCTTCCCTTCGCGTTTACGTTCGCGATGGAGGATGTGCCGCAGGCAGGCCCTGTCACGGCCGAGGGCGCGGTGGAGAACCGCGCGGGCGTCGTGACGTTCTCAGCGGCGGTCTCCTTTGTGCGGCACACGGCGTGCGACCGCTGCTTAAAGGCGCTCGAGCTCCCGGTGCGAAGCGAGGTTTCGCACGTGCTGGTGCAGCAGCTTGCGGACGAGGCGGACGACGCGTTCGTCGAGGTCCCTACGCTGCGGCTCGACGCGGACGCACTTTTGCGGGAGGACATCCTTCTTCTGCTTCCGACCAAGACCCTTTGCCGGCCGGATTGCAAGGGGCTTTGCCCGCAATGCGGCGCCGATTTGAACGAAACGGACTGCGGCTGCAAAAAGCCGGTCGATTCCCGGCTGGCGGTTTTACAGCAGCTGTTGACAGAGGAACCCTCGTAATAAAGATAAGGAGAGCTGGATATGGCAGTACCGAAGAGAAGAGTTTCCAAAGCAAGACGCGACAAGAGACGTTCCAACGTCTGGAGAATGACTGCGCCGGAGCTGCAGAAGTGCCCGCATTGCGGCGAATACAAAAGAGCCCACAGAGTCTGCGCAGCCTGCGGCTATTACAACGGCCGCCGCATTGTCGTCAAGGACGAGGCGTAAAGTCATTCGCAACATTGCCGGAATCAAGGGCGGAGAAGTGCAGTCTTCCCCGCCTTTTTCTCGTGCTTGAAAGGAGGCGCCCATGGCAGTTCGGATAAACGGCGTGCGGCGGTTCTCGCGCTGCTGGCTCGCCGGTGTGCGCGCGGGCGACCGCCTGCTTTCCATTGACGGCAAAACGGTCGAGGACGTGCTCGATTATGACTTCTATCTGAGCTTTGCCCCCGTGACGCTGGAGTTCTCCTGCCGCGGCGGCAAAACGCGCCGCGTGCGCGTCGATTCGGCGGATACGGGTCTTTCCTTTGAGACGTATTTGATGGACAAGCAGCAGCATTGCAAAAACAAGTGCATTTTCTGCTTTATCGACCAGCTGCCGAAGGGGATGCGCGACAGCCTGTATTTCAAGGACGACGATTCCCGGCTGTCCTTCCTGTTCGGGAACTATATTACGCTGACGAATCTTTCCGAGCATGAGATTGCGCGCATCATCGAGATGCACATTTCGCCCATCAACATTTCGGTGCACACCATGGACCCGGCGCTGCGCGTTCGCATGATGGGCAACCCCCGCGCGGGCGAGGCGCTTCAGGTGCTGGACCGGTTCGCGAAGGCCGGCATTGCCATGAACGCCCAGCTTGTGCTGTGCCCCGGCATCAACGACGGCGAGGCGCTTGACTTCAGCCTGCGGGAGCTTGCAAAGCTTTATCCGGCCATGCAAAGCGTCGCCGCCGTGCCCGTCGGCCTGACGCGCTACCGCGAGGGGCTTTTCCCCATAGAGCCCTATACGGCGGAAACGGCCGGGGAGACCCTGGACCGGATTGCGCGGTTCTCCGAAGCGTTCCGCAAGGCGCACGGCGTGGGCTTTTGCTATCCGTCCGATGAATTTTTCCTGAAAGCGGGCCGCGCCCTGCCCGACGCCGCCTATTACGACGGCTATCCCCAGCTTGATAACGGCGTGGGGCTTTGGACCTCTTTGCGCGACGAGTTTTACGAGGCGCTGCGGGAGAGCGCCCCCGTTCGGGGACGCCGCCGCGTGACGCTTGCGACCGGCAAGGCCGCTTTTCCGCTGATGCGGGAGCTTTGTGCCGCCGCGTCGGAAAAATGCGGCGTAGAAGCGCGCGTCATCCCCATTGAAAACCGCTTTTTCGGCGAGCATATCACCGTCGCGGGGCTTTTGACCGGGCGGGACCTTTTGGAGCAGCTGGAAGGCGAGGATTTGGGCGACGCGCTGCTGATTCCGCTGGTGATGACGATTGACTATACGTCCCGTTCCACGGAAAACAACAAGTTTTTAGACGATATTACCGTGAAAGAAGCCCAGGCGCGGCTCGGCGTGCCGGTCCTGCCTACGGGCAACTGCGGACGGGAGCTTCTTGCGAATCTTTTGGGAGGGTGAACCTATGGCACGACCTGTTGTGGCGATTGTCGGCAGACCGAACGTTGGCAAAAGCACCCTGTTTAATAAGCTTGTCGGCCGGCGGCTGTCCATTGTGGACGATACCCCCGGCGTCACGCGCGACCGTATTTTCGGCGACTGCGAATGGCTGGGGCGCCATATGCTGCTTGTGGACACGGGCGGCATTGAGCCGTATTCCGACGACGTGATTTTATCGCAGATGCGCACGCAGGCGCAGCTCGCGATAGAAAGCGCGGACGTGCTTGTCCTGGTGACGGACCTGCGCTCCGGCGTAACCGCCACGGACGAGGAGGTTGCCGCCATGCTGCAAAAAAGCGGCAAACCGGTGGTGCTGTGCGTCAACAAGTGCGATACGGTCGGCGAAATCCCGGCTGAATTTTATGAGTTTTACAACCTCGGCCTCGGCGACCCCGTCGCCGTTTCCTCCGTCCACGGCCACGGCACGGGCGATTTGCTCGACGCGGTGCTTGCCGAGCTGCCGGAGGAAAGCGGGGCGGGGGAGGAGGACGACGCTGTGCGCGTCGCCGTTATCGGCAAGCCCAACGTCGGCAAGTCGTCCCTTGTCAACGCCCTGACCGGCGAGAACCGCGCGATTGTTTCGGACATCGCCGGCACCACGCGCGACGCGACGGACACGCGCTTGGAAAACGAGCACGGCAAATTTGTGCTTATCGATACCGCAGGCCTCCGGCGCAAAAGCCGGGTCGACGACAGGATTGAAAAATATTCGGTCCTGCGCGCTCAGATGGCGGTGGAACGCGCCGACGTGTGCGTCATCCTGATTGACGCGACCGAAGGCTTTACCGAGCAGGATTCGAAGGTTGCGGGCATTGCGCACGAGCAGGGCAAGGCGTGCATTATCGCGGTGAACAAATGGGACGCGGTCGAAAAGGACGGCGCGACCATGGACCGCGAGCGCAAAAAGCTGATGCAGGATTTTGCGTTTATGAGCTATGCGCCGATTATCTTTATTTCCGCGAAAAACGGCCAGCGGCTGGACCGGCTTCTCGAACTTATCCGGTTCGTCGACACCCAAAACGCGATGCGCATTTCCACCGGCAAGCTCAACGAGGTGCTCGCCGACGCGACCCAGCGCGTCCAGCCGCCGACGGACAAGGGCAGGCGGCTGAAAATCTACTACATCACCCAGGCGTCCACCCGCCCGCCGACCTTCGTCTGCTTTGTCAACCGCAAGGAGCTGTTCCATTACAGCTACCAGCGGTACCTCGACAACCGCATCCGCGAGGTGTTTGGGCTGGAGGGCACGCCGACGCGGTACATCGTGCGCGAGCGCGAAAGCAAGCACGGCGGAAAGGACACGAAATGACCGCGCCAGAACCCGTCCGTATGCGCGTCGTCGCGCGCATTTATACGGATTTTCCCGAAAAATTCGGCGTGCCGCGGCAGGGCGGCGTGGTGTCGTCGCTTCCCGGACGCGTGGTGTTTGAGCCGGAATTCCGCAACGCGGACGCGCTGCGCGGTCTTTCCGGCTTTTCGCATTTGTGGCTTTTGTGGCTGTTTTCCGAAAACCCGGAAAAGCCGTGGAGCCCGACGGTCCGCCCGCCGAAGCTCGGCGGCAACCGGCGCGTGGGCGTGTTTGCCTCGCGCTCGCCGTTTCGTCCGAACCCGCTGGGGCTGACCTCGGTGCGGCTGGAGAAAATCGAATGGCATACGCCTAAGGGGCCGGTGCTGTACGTCCGCGGCGCGGATATGACGGACGGTACGCCGATTTTGGATATCAAGCCGTATGTGCCCTATACCGACGCGCACCCGGAGGCTTTGTCCGGCTACGCCGTGCCGCCCGAACGGCGGCGCCTTTCGGTAAGCTGCCCCGAAGAGCTGTTGGCGCGGCTGCCCGCGGAAAAGCGGCAGACGCTTCTTTCCGTGCTCGAAGGCGACCCGCGTCCCGGCTACCGGGAGGACGACGGCGCGCGCGTCTATGGCATGGCGTACGCGGGCTTTGCGGTGCGCTTTTGCGTGGACGGCGAAAGCCTCACGGTCATATCCGTCGAAAAACTTGACGGCGGCGGGTTGTAAAACCGGGCGCGCTGTGGTATGCTGTCTTTAGCTGCCGGGAATCGAACCAATATGGTTTTGGACTGCCCCTTTCCGCGCCCGGCAAGGGCGAAAGGGGGGGAGGCGCTCCGCCGGTGCGTTTTCGGCATATCGGGGCCGACTCCCGCCAGCTTAAAAAAGGAGAGATTTGATGCTTGAATACCGTTACGACACCCAGCTTTTAATTGCGGGCGAGGACCTCGACGAGGACGCCATCCACGACTATTTTACCGAGCACTTCCGGGGCGACTGCCTGCTTGCCGTGGGCGACGAGGACCTCATTAAGATTCATTTTCATACGAACGAGCCGTGGAAGGTGCTCGAATACTGCGCGTCGCTCGGCGAAATCTACGACATCGTCGTGGAGGATATGGACCGCCAGGAGCGCGGCTTAAAGGGCTGAAGAAAGCGGGGAGACCATGGCAAAGCTCGAAGCGACCCTGCATGGGGATTTTCAGGCCATTTTGGCGGACTTGGAGAGCGAAATTCTGCACGGCAGCGTTTCCGCCACGAAAGAGGCCTCCGCTGTTTTTGAACAAAACGGCGTGCGGTGCTACACCGGGGTGTTTGAGCGGTTCAGCTACACGGGCGGCAACCGCGTGAGCATGACCGTGACGCTGTTTGGGGACGATACGGCGTCCAAGGTGTGCGTTATCACCTCCGGCGGCAGCACGGGGATGTTCTTTAAGCTCAACACCATCGGCGAGGAATCGTTTTTGGAAACCGTTGAAGCCTGCGTGGAAAAGTACAGGACGTGACCGAATCTTTCGGCGGCTATTGACAACGCCGCATTTTTGGTTCATAATATCCCTTGCAAAAAACAATATCGGTAGGTAAGGCTCCCACAGGGATACGGGCTGCTGCCGCGAAACGGTGGAGACACCGTCAGCAGGTCAACAGGGCACATCGAAATACGAAGGTGTGCTTTAACGCAGTTTCATCGCCCTCTGAAGCTAAAGCTTGAACGAAATCATAGTGTGACAAAGCGCATACCGTCTTTTCGTTCGGCGGTATGCGTTTTTTGCTTTCTTTTTATTTTAAGCTGCCGGAAACAGGCCGCCTAAAACCATATTGTGTTTTGAACTTGTGAGGTGAAACGAATGGACACGGGAAGCGCCAAAACAGAGCCGAACCCTCCGCGAAGACGGCGGGACGCGGCGGCTTTTCGTGCCGCCGTTTCCCCGTAAGGGTTTCGCTTTGTTCCCTGCTTTAACCTTGAACCCAACGGGAGGGAAACAAAGTGTACGAGAAAATTACCGAGCTGCTTGAAAAAAAGGCCTACCCGCAGCTCAAAGAAATTTTATCCGATATGAACGAAGCGGACATTGCCGCCGTACTCAAGGAGCTGCCGCAGGAAAAGCTGCCCCTTGTCTACCGCATCCTCCCGAAGGAGCTTGCGGCGGAGGTGTTCGTCAACATGGACTCCGACGACCAGGAGTTCCTTATCCGCGCCTTCAGCGACAACGAATTGCGCGAGGTGCTCGACGAAATGTACGTCGACGACGCGGTCGACGTCATTGAAGAAATGCCCGCCACCGTCGTCAAGCGCATTTTGCAGCACACCGACCCCGAGATGCGCAAAAGCATCAACGAGATTTTGCAGTATCCCGAGGATTCCGCCGGCAGCCTGATGACGACGGAATACGTCGATTTGAAAAAATATATGACCGTCGCCGACGCCTTTACGCGCATCCGCCGCACCGGCGTGGACAAGGAGACCATCTACATCTGCTACGTCACCGACGAAAACCGCAAGCTTTTGGGTATCGTGACGGTCAAGGATTTGCTGCTTTCGGACAGCACCGACAAGATTTTCGAGATAATGGACACGAACATCATTTCGACGTCCACGCTCGAGGACAAGGAGGTCGTCGCCGAAAAATTCCGCAAATACGACCTTTTGGCGCTGCCGGTGGTCGACCGCGAAAACCGTCTGGTGGGCATCATCACCATTGACGACGCCATGGACGTTTTGCAGGACGAGAATACCGAGGACATCGAAAAGATGGCGGCCATTACCCCGACGGACAAGCCGTATCTCAAGATGGGCGTGTTCGAGATTTGGAAAAAGCGGTTCCCGTGGCTGCTGCTTTTGATGGTTTCGGCGACCTTTACCGGCCGCATTATCCAAAGCTTTGAATCGGCGCTGCAGGCCTACGTGGTGCTGACGGCGTATATCCCGATGCTCATGGGCACGGGCGGCAACTGCGGCGCGCAGTCCTCCACGACGATTATCCGCGGTCTCTCCTTGGGGGAGATTCGCTTCCGCGATACGTTCAAGGTTATCTGGAAGGAGTTCCGCGTCGCGTTTTTCTGCGGCGCCACGCTCGCCGCGGTGAATTTCGGCCGGCTGATGCTCATGGACCACGTCTCCGTCGTCGTTGCGGCGATTGTCAGCCTTTCCATGATTTTAACCATTGTGCTCGCCAAGTTTATCGGCAGCCTGCTGCCCATTCTCGCGAAGCGCATCCACCTTGACCCCGCGGTCATGGCGAATCCGTTCATCTCCACCATTGTCGACGCGCTTTCGCTTCTCATTTACTTTGAGGTCGCGTCGTGGCTTTTGCCGATATAAGCGGCCGGGAAAGACAGTCCGGCAAGGACACACGTTTCGGTTGCGATGAAACCGAAAGTCAGCACCTACCGTTCCTCCCTCTGACGAGGGAGGTGGGTTTTGCCGCAGGCAAAAGCCGGAGGGAGAGACAAGATTAGATAAGACCTTCTATTTTTTCTCTCCCCCAGTCTCGCCTCATTGCATTCGGCTCGCCAGCCCCTGACGGGGGCCGTCCCCTTTGTCCGCTGCGCGGACATTTCCCCGCACCGCGGGGAATCACCCTCGTCAGAGGGGGCAAAGAGTAAGCTTTAACTTTTAATTTCTGATTTCTGACCTCTGTATTCTGATTTCTGACAGCTGAGGGGGCAAAGGGTGCGTTCCGATTTTGAATTCTAACGGCGGGCGTGGAAGCCCGCC
>DVMW01000025.1 GCA_018714805.1 Candidatus Fimenecus excrementigallinarum | reverse complement strand
AAAGGGTGTGTTCTGATTTTGAATTCTGTTTGCCGCCGGGTGCATAAAAATACCGATTCCGGGCGAATATTTTACATAGACTTTACAAAATCATTTCCATATGGTATATTATATACATAAAGTAGAACCATTCTGTCTGCATAGGGGGCTTCGGGATGGAACAAAAGCTGAAGGCGGATTTAAGCCGCGCCGCGATTTTGGAGGCGGCCGTGCACGAATTCGGCACGAAGCCGTTTGAGAAGGCTTCCATCAACCAAATCTGCCGGGACGGGAGCATCACCAAGGGGCGGCTGTACTATTATTTTGAAAGCAAGGACCAGCTTTACGTCGCGGCGGAGGACTACTGCCTGTCGCTTTTGGGTGACAAGCTTTTGGCCTTTACGCCCAACCCGGACAAATCGATGGAGGACAACATCCTCGCCTTTTTCCTGACCTGGCAGAATTTCTGGAGGGCCCAGCCGTCGCGCGCGCTTTTCATGGGCCGGGCGCGCCTTGCCCCGCCCGAGCACCTGCGCGAGGCAACCAGAGCGCTGCAAAAGCCGTTTCGCGAAAACGTTCTGCTTAAGAAATTGCAGGAGATTTTCGCCGTCTACTTTCCCGGCGACGTCCCGCGCCAGCGAATGTTCGCGGACATTTCCAACGTCGCCATCAGCTACATCGCCATTTACCTCGGCGCGACGGATTTGATGCAGTCCGAGGACCTGAACGCCTTTTTCGACCACCAGCTGCAAATGTTCCGGGTGCTTGTCCACATTTTCCTGCACGGGTGCATGGGCTGCGACGTCCCGGAGTCTCTTTTTTAACTTTTTGTTCATTGACTTTTGGAAAAACAGCGGTTATAATACAGATATACCAATTTCTGTGAATCAAGGAGGACGTTCTCATGGAAAAAGCCAAAAAGGTTCTGAAGGTTCTGGCCGTTATCGCCGCCGTCGCCGCCGCTGCCTTCGGCGTGTATGTCGCGGTGAAGAAATATGTGGAAAGCAAAAAGGTCGTTATCGGCAACGATGCGGAAAATTACGTGTCCTGCTCCTGCTGCGACGACACCTTCGTTTCCGAGACCGTCGCGTAAATCCTTATATATGCGCATCAGGCCGTCCGTTTTGGGCGGCTGATGTTTTGTCCGCCCGTTTTTTGCGCTGCGGCTTCCGGCAAATAATTGCGGGTGCGGGCGCGTATCTTTTACCGGGCGCTTTTGCGCGCCCATGAGCTTGTGCGGCCGGCTGCGGCCGCAAAAAAGGAGCATTGCCATGTCTCAAACCCCCACCCCCTCCTCCCCGCCCAAGAGCGGCGGGCTTGTCCGCGCGCTGCTGCGCTTTCTGCAGGGCGCCCTTATCGGGCTCGGCGCGGTTCTGCCGGGGATTTCCGGCGGCGTGCTTTGCGTGGTGTTCGGCGTGTACCGCCCAATCATGGAGCTGCTCTCGTCGCCGTTTCGCGCGCTGAAAGTCTACTATAAAATGCTTATCCCGCTGATTCTCGGCGGGGGCGTCGGCTTCGTCCTCGTCTCCAAGGCGCTCGGCTTTTTGCTCGACCGCTACCCGGACGCTTCGGTCTGCGTTTTCGTCGGGCTGATTGCCGGGATGCTCCCCTCCCTGTTCCGCGAGGCCGGCGAAAAGGGCCGCAGCAAGGGCTCGTTTGTTTCCATGGGCGTGTGCTTCGCCGTCGTGCTGGGCCTCCTTTTGGGGCTGCAGGCCGTCCATGCGCAAATTACGCCGAACATCGGCTGGTACCTGTTCTGCGGCTTCTGCATTGCGCTGAGCGTTATCGTGCCCGGCATGAGCTTTTCCACGCTGCTGATGCCGCTCGGCCTTTACACCCCGCTTGTCGAGGGGATTGGCAGCTTCGACTTTTCCGTCATCCTGCCCGCCGGCGCGGGGGCGCTGGCAACGGTGCTGCTGCTCGCGCGGGCGGTCACGGTGCTGCTCGAGCGGCACTACTCTGTCATGTGCCACGGTATCATCGGCATTGTGGTGGCGGCGACGCTCGTCATCATCCCCTTCCAGAGCTTCCTGCAGGGCGCGACGGCGTGCATCGTCAACTGCGTCTGCCTCGTCGGCGGCGCGGCGGTCGCACTCGCGCTCGACCGCTTCAACCAAAAGGTGCAGATTCCCGACGCCTCCGAAGCCGACACCCAGGTGTAAAGCCTTCTGCCTTTCCAGGCTCCCGTCGCGCAAAGCGGCGGGGCTTTTTTTGTCCGGTTGCAGGCGAAATGCACCGGTTTCGGTAAGGGTGCACAAGAAAGGGTGCGCAGATTGAGTGGTTTTTACGAATTGCAAAGCCGAACGCTTCCCCTATATAATGGAAACAGCAACCGGCGTCATGTGCCGGACACAGGAGGAGAAGCCATGCAATACAAAGCCAGGGCCGCAAAAGCCGCCGCCGTTTTGCTGGTGGGCGCGCTGCTTGCCGCGACGCTGTGCGCTTGCGGCAAAATGGAAACGAAGGACGCGGACACCTACGCGGCCGAGGTCGAGGCGCTCGGTTATTTTGACAACGCCGCCGATGCGCTGCCGCAGACCATCATACACAAGCTCATCGTCGAGCATTTTGAAGCGCCCCTGCCCGAGGGCAAGACCGTGAAAAAGGCCATTTTCCTGGGCTATGACGGCTTCCGCGCCGACGCGCTGGAAAACGTCGCCGACATGGAGGACAGCGCCATCTTTTATGTCGCGGGTCAGGGCGGGCTGTACCACACCTTCTCCGGGGGCGTCGCCGGGGAAAGCGAGCAGGCGACCTCGACCGCGCCGAGCTGGATGGCGATGCTGACCGGCGGCTGGGCGGCCTACAACGGCATAGACGACAACGGGCAGATGAAGGACCCGCAGGCAAAGACCTTTTTGACGAAGCTTGCCGAAGCGGGCCACGCGGTCTCCTTTACGACCTCCTGGCGCGAGCATACGGCGTTAAGCTACCGGCCGGACATCCTCGCCGCCATTGAGCAGGGGCTCCCGGCCGAATACACGCACCAGACGGACGACGAAGCGACCTTCTACCAGGTGCTGCGGTACGTCGCGAAGCCCGCAAACGCGCAAAAAACCGCGCGGGAGGACCCGGACGTCATCTTTTTCACCTTTGAGCACACCGACCACGCCGGGCACGACACCGGCTTCGGCAACCAGAACGAGGCCTATGTGGAAGCCGCAAAAACCGCGGACAGCTGGGGCTATGAAATTGTCAAGACGATTGAAGCGCGCAGCACCTTTGACACGGAGGACTGGCTGATTGTCATTTCCACCGACCACGGCGGCACGGAGACGAGCCACGGCGGGCAGACGCCGTTTGAGCGTATGACGTGGCTGGCCGCCAACAAGCCGGTCGAGATTTCCGACGAAAACAAGGCGTTCGCGCTGACCAAATAAACCGCAAGAGGGACGACATGAAAACAATTGACGAATATCTGCAAATCGTAGAGGAAGGCATAAAGCAGGGTCCGTTTTCCGACGACTGGGCGAGCCTTTCCAAGTTTCAGATTCCGCAATGGTACAAGGACGGCCGCTTCGGGCTGTTCATCCACTGGGGCGCGTTCAGCGTGCCCGCCACGGAGACCGAATGGTACCCGCGCATGATGTACCTGCGCGGCACGAAAAGCTGGCGCCACCGCGTCAAGACCTACGGCAAGGACGGCGAGTACCGGCAGGTCGTCGAGCAGTTCTCCCCCACCCGCTTCGACGCGGACGAATGGCTCGACATCTTCCGAAAAAGCGGCGCGAAATACATCATGCCCGTCGCCGAGCACCACGACGGCGTCAAGCTGTACAAATCCGAGCTCAACCGCTGGAACACCGCGGATATGCCGAATACCCGCCGCGACTATATGACCGAGCTGCACGCCGCCTGCGACCGGGCGGGGATGGGCTTCCTCTGCTCCAACCACCGCGCCGAGCACTTCTGGTTTTTAAACGGCGCGCGCGCCTTTTGCCCGAATTCCGAGGTCACGCGCGGGCTGTACCCCGATTTATACGGCCCGGCGGCGCTGTATAAAACCAAAAATCCCTGGGACAACGAAAAATATCCGCCCACCGAGGACTGGTGCCGCGACTGGCTCGCCTCGGCCTGCGAAATGGTCGACCACCTTCGGCCCCTGGCGGTCTATTTCGACTGGTGGATTAACAAGCCGGAATTTAAGCCGTACCTCAAAAAGTTTTTGGCATACTATTATAATCGCGGCGTGCTATGGGGCAAGGAGGTCGCCGTCTTTTACAAGGTCGGCGCCGTGATGAAGGGCTGCGCCGTTTTCGACGTCGAGCGCGGGCAGATTGATACCGTTTCCCCCGTGCTCTGGCAAAACGACACCGCCATTGCGAAAAACAGCTGGGGCTACACCGAGGGCAACCGCTTCAAAACCCCGCGCGAGGTGCTTTTGAACCTCATAGACGTCATTGCGAAAAACGGCTGCTTCATGCTCAACGTCGGTCCGAAGGCCGACGGCACCATCTGCGACGAGGAAAAGCAGGTGCTGCTCTCGGTCGGCAAATGGATGGAAAGCTGCGGCGAGGCAATCTACGGCGCGCAGCCCTACGACGTCCCGGGCGAGGGCAAAAAGCAGCGCGGCGGCTCCTTTAAGGAAAACCTGCGCTACAGCAAAAAGGATTACCGCTTCACCTACAAGCCCGGCGCGATTTATGTGTTCGTCATGAGCGACAAACCCGTCCGCGAGCACGTCGTACATACCCTGCGCAAGGCGAAGGAAAACGGGATTCTCTACAATATCCAAAGCATCGAGCTG
Source organism: Candidatus Fimenecus excrementigallinarum (assembly GCA_018714805.1). Classification (GTDB taxonomy): domain Bacteria; phylum Bacillota; class Clostridia; order Oscillospirales; family Acutalibacteraceae; genus Fimenecus; species Fimenecus excrementigallinarum. The sequence continues at coordinate 11,807 of DVMW01000025.1, read as the reverse complement.
CTCGGGCAAGGCACCCCCGTGCGCTGGAAGCAGGACAAGGACGCGCTGCGCATTTCGTTTGCGGGCGATGTGGACCGCACCCTGCCGCTGTGCTTAAAGGTCAGCGTGGACTAAAGCCGCCGCAGCGCCGAACACAGTCCATTCCGAACGGTTTGCTCTCCCGCGCCGGCAAAAACACCGGCGCGGGGATTCTTTTGAAAAACCCGCAAAAAAATAAAATTTATGGTTGACATTTGGAAACTCCCGCTGTATAATCAGTATTGCTGTTTGGGCCCGTAGCTCAGCTGGGAGAGCGTACGGTTCGCATCCGTAAGGTCGAGAGTTCGATCCTCTTCGGGTCCACCACGCCGGAGCAAGTTTTGCTCCGGCTTATTTTTTTGCCCGCCTTGCGCTGCGGCCGCGCGCATTGACAAACGCGGTGTTTCGTGCTATAGTGAGGCTTGATATACGGGTGTAGTGCGGCCGTTTTCGGGCGCTGCCGGCGCGTTTTGCGCCTGCCGGCACACCCTGTCGGAAAGAGGTCTCGTCTTGGAACAGCAGGAAAGAATTTTAAATGTGCTGACCTATCTCAAGCGCATTGTATCGGTCGTGCCGGATAAGACGGCCTTCACCGACGGGGTGCAGTCGCTGACCTTCCGCGAGCTCGACGACCGCGTCCGCCGCATTGGGACCTATCTGCACAAAAACGCTGTATACAAGCGACCGGTCGTCGTATTCATGCGTAAATCCCCCGCCGAAGTCAGCGCATTTTTCGGGATTGTCTGCGGCGGGTGCTTTTATGTCCCGGTGGACGAGGAAATGCCGCACGACCGCATTCAGCTGATTTTGGAAAACGTCCGCGCGCCGCTGATTATCTGCGACGCGGACACCGCCGCGCTCGCGGAGCGGTTCGACGCGATGGGCGGACAGGTCGTGCAGTACGACGCGCTGCTGCAAACGCAGCCCGACGACGCGGCGCTCGCGGAAATCGAATGCCGCGCCATTGACACGGACCCCATCTATATTGTTTTCACCTCCGGCTCGACCGGCGTGCCGAAGGGCGTCGCCGCCTGCCACCGCTCGGTGATTGACTATATCGAGCAGCTTTCCGCGGTGCTGGGCTTTGACCGGGACACCGTGTTCGGCAACCAGGCGCCCCTGTACTTTGACGCCTGCTTAAAGGAGCTGTACCCGACGCTGAAATTCGGCGCGACGACATATTTGATTCCCAAAACGCTGTTTGCGCAGCCGGTTCCCTTAGTAGAATATCTCAACGAGCACCGCATCAACACCATCTGCTGGGTGGTTTCCGCCTTGACCATGGTCAGCGCGTTCGGGACGTTCGACGTTGTCCGGCCGAAGCACCTGCGCACGGTCGCTTTCGGCAGCGAGGTGTTCCCGACCAAGCAGTTCAACCTCTGGCGCGAGGCGGCGCCGGACGCGTCGTTTACGAACCTGTACGGCCCCACGGAGGGCACGGGGATGTGCTGCTACTACCACGCAGACCGCAGCTTTGCCGAGGGCGAGCCGATTCCCATCGGACAGCCGTTTCGCAACCGCGAAATTCTGCTTTTGAAAGAGGACGGCAGCAGCGCGCAGCCCGGCGAAGAGGGCGAAATCTGCATCCGCGGCACGGCGGTCACGCTTGGGTACTACAACGACCCGCAGCGCACGGCGCAGGCGTTTGTCCAGAACCCGCAAAACACCGCATACCCGGAGCTGATTTATAAGACGGGCGACATCGCCCGCTATAACGAACGCGGCGAGCTGGTCTTTGTTTCCCGGCGCGACTACCAAATCAAGCACATGGGGCACCGCATTGAGCTCGGCGAAATCGAGGCGGCGGCCAACCGGACGCCGGGCGTGCGCATGGCCGCCTGCATTTATGATGCGGAAAAGCGGAAGCTGGTTCTCTTTTATGTGGGCGAAGCCGCGGACCGCGCGCTGCACGCGGCGCTGAAGGAACGCCTGCCGCGGTACATGACACCGAACAAGCTTGTGCGGCTCCCGGCGCTGCCGCAGACCGCAAACGGGAAGCTGGACCGCGTCCGGCTGCAGAAAATCTGGAAAGAATCCAAATAAAGGAAGGGCTTATACATGGAAGAACTGCTGCAAATCTTGACCGACCTGCACGACGACGTGGACTTTGAAACGGAAGAGCACCTGATTGACAACGGGATTTTGGATTCCATGGACATCATCACGCTCATTACGGAAATCAGCGACGCCTACGACGTAACCATCACGGCCAAGGACATCGTCCCCGCCAATTTCAATTCCGCGAAGGCGCTGTACGCGCTGATTGAAAGACTGGAAAACGAGGATTGAGGACGTAGGCGATGCTGTTTACTTCCTATGCGTTCATCGGTTTTGCGGCGGCGCTTTTGCTGCTGTATTACTGCATCCCGAAAAAAGCGCAATGGGTCCTGCTGCTGGCGGCAAGCTATCTGTTTTATGCTATCGCCGGTCCCGAGTTCCTGCCGTATATTTTCGCGACGACCGCGACGGTGTATCTGGCCGCGCGGCTTTTGGAGCGCACGGCGGACAAGCAGGCCGCCTGCTTAAAAGCGCACAAGGCGGATTGGAGCAAAGAGGAGAAAAAGGCATATAAGGGCAAGCAGAAGCAAAAACGGCTCGCGGTGCTCATACTCTGCCTGCTTTTCAATCTGGGAATTCTGGCCGTCGTCAAATACAGCGATTTTTTTCTGTCCAACGTCAACGGCATTCTGCGTGCGGTGGGCTCTGCGCGCACGCTGTCCTTTTTGGGCCTGGCCGTGCCGCTGGGCATTTCGTTTTACACGTTCCAGTCCGTCGGCTATTTGATTGACGTCTACCGCGGCGCCGTGCGCGCCGAGCGCAACCCGTTTCGCTTTGCGCTGTTCGTCTCTTTTTTCCCGCAGCTCATCCAAGGCCCCATCGGCCGGTACGGCGCGCTGCGCGAGACCCTGTACGGACCGCACCGCTTTGACGGGAAAACCGTCGCCTTCGGGCTCGAGCGCGTGCTGTGGGGCTATTTCAAGAAAATGGTCGTCGCCGACCGGCTGCTTGTGGCGGTCACCGCGCTGGTCTCCGACACGCAGCTCTACAGCGGCGCCTACGCGCCGGTCATCCTGCTGTTTTATACCGTGCAGCTGTATGCGGATTTCACGGGCGGGATAGACATCACCATCGGGCTTGCCGAGGCAATGGGCATTCGGATGCAGGAAAACTTCCTGCGCCCGTATTTTTCCAAATCGCTCAAGGAATACTGGCGCCGCTGGCACATTTCCATGTGCTCGTGGTTCCGGGATTATCTGTTTTATCCGATTTCGGTAAGCCCCGGGATGCGGCGGCTGACGAAATTCACGCGCCGGCATTTCGGCGAGCGCGCCGGCAAGCGCCTGCCCCTGTACCTTTCCACGGCGGCCGTCTGGTTCGCAACCGGCGTCTGGCACGGGGCGAGCTGGAATTTCATCGTCTGGGGCATGTGCAACTGGGCGGTGCTGATGCTTTCCGAGGAATGCGAGCCGCTGTACAAAAAATTCCACACGCGGTTTTCCGTCGGCAAAACCTTCCCCTACAAGCTGTTCCGTGTTGCGCGCACGTTTGCGCTCGTTTGCGCGCTCAATTTGTTTGACTGCTATGCGTCCGTCGCGGACACCGGGCGGGTTTTCTTTTCCATGTTCACGGCCTCCAACTGGCACGTGCTCCGGGACGGCTCGCTGCTCGAGCTGGGCCTTGCGCCCGCGGATTACGCGGTGCTGGCCATCGGCGTGCTGCTGATGCTCGCCGTCAGCCTTTTGCAGCGCCGCGGGAGCCTGCGCGAACAGATTCTGCGCCGGCCGTACCCGGTGCGGTTCTGCCTTTGGTTCGGGCTGTTCCTGCTTGTCCTGCTGCTGGGCGCGTACGGCTTCGGCTACGACGCGAGCCAGTTCATATACAATCAGTTTTAAGGGGGCGGCCGCATGAAAAAGGCAACTGCGAAAAAATGGGGCAAATGGGCCGCCACGCTGCTGCTTGTCGTGCTGGTTCTGGGGCTTTTGCAGCGGCTCTTAACGCCGAAATACGTCGCCGACGTCGTGGAGGGCGCGTTTGTCGCCGAATACTATGACGACGTGCCGGACCATGATGTCATTTTCATCGGCGACTGCGAGGTCTACGAGAATTTTTCGCCGGCCGTTTTGTGGCGGGACTACGGCATCAACAGTTACATCCGCGGCAGCGCGGAGCAGTACATTTTCCAGTCCTATTACCTTCTGGAGGACACGCTGCGGTACGAAACGCCGAAGGTCGTCGTATTCAACGTGCAGGCCCTGCAGTTTGCCGAAGCGCGCAACGAGGCGTACAACCGCATGACCCTGGAGGGGATGCGGTGGTCTTCCGCCAAGGTCGGCGCGATTCTCGCCTCCATGCAGGAGGACGAGCACTTTTTGGACTATGTGTTCCCGCTGCTTCGGTACCACAGCCGCTGGAGCGATTTGAACGCGGACGATTTCCGCTATCTGTTCCGGGACAAGCAGGTGTCGCACAACGGCTATTATATGCGCGTGGACGTGCGGCCCGCGCAGGACATACCCGACGCGAAGCCCTTGGCCGACTACAGCTTTGACGAGCGCGCGTGGGCGTATCTCGACCGCATCACCGCGCTGTGCGCGGAAAACGGCATCACGCTGGTGCTTATCAAGGCGCCGAGCCTGTACCCGCATTGGTACGCGCAATGGGAGACGCAGGTGGAAGCCTACGCCGAGCGGCACGCGCTGCGGTACATCAACTTTTTAGAGCTGCAGGCGGAAACCGGAATCGATTACAGCACGGACACCTACGACGCCGGGCTGCACATGAACCTTTCCGGTGCGGAGAAGCTGTCGAAATGGTTCGGCCGCTATCTTTCGGACGAGCTGGGACTCGCGGACCGGCGCGGCGAGCCGGAGCTTGCCGCGCGCTGGGCGGAAAAGCTCGCCTTTTACGAGGCGGACAAGCAGGCGCAGTACGAAAAATACGGGATGCAGGAAAAAGGTGACTGAGCTATGTGCGGAATCTGCGGGATTCTGGACCGGACGGGCCGCCGTCTGATTACAACGGAAATGATAGAACGGATGCTGGCCTCCATCCGCCACCGCGGGCCGGACGGCGAGCGCGTCAAGCTGCTCGACGGCGTCGGGCTCGGCTTCAACCGGTTAAGCTTTATCGACCTGTCGGGCGGGATGCAGCCGATTGACAACGAGGACGAAACCGTTACCATGATTTGCAACGGCGAAATCTTCAATTACCGCGAGCTGCGCGCCGAGCTGACGGCGCAGGGGCATACGTTTCGGACCGGCACGGACGTGGAGGTGATTTTGCACCTGTACGAGGAACACGGGCTGGATTTTCCGAACCGGCTCAACGGGCAATTCGCCATCGCGCTGTATGACCGGCGCAAAGAGGAGCTGCTGCTGGTTCGCGACCAAATCGGCATAGCGCCGCTGTTTTACACGGTGGCCGACGGCTGCCTGATTTTCGCGTCCGAAATCAAAGCCATTTTGGAGTGCCCGTGGGTGGAGCGGCGGCTCAACCTCAAGGCGGTCGACCAGCTGATGAATTACCCGGGCGTCGTCTCGCCCGAGACCTTTTTTGCCGGTATTTCCTCGCTGCGCGCCGGGCATCTGCTGCGCGTTCCCAAAGCCGGCGGCGCGCCGATTGCGGACACGGAATACTGGGACCTCTGTTACCCGACAGAGGAGCCGGAGGACCGCGGCGAAGCGTATTATGTGGAACGGCTGCGCGAGCTTTTGAAGCAGTCCATCTCCCGGCGTCTCTTCGCCGACGTTCCCGTCGGATTTTACGTCTCGGGCGGGCTGGACAGCTCCGTGGTCGCCTGCTATATCGGCAAGTACCTGCTGGACAGCTACTATTCCTTTTCCGCGGAGATTGGCGAGGCGGACCTCGACGAAAGCCGCTTCCAGAAGATTGTCCAGCGCTGCGTGCAGTCCAAACACTACAGCACCCGGGTGCGCGAGGCGGAAATCTGGCAGAACCTGTACGACGTCGTGTACCACGCGGAATCCGGCTTGAAGGAAAGCTACGACGTCGCCGCATACCTGCTGTCTGGCCTGGTGCGGCAGTCGCCCGCCAAAGCGGTGCTGACCGGGCAGGGCTCGGATGAATTTTTCTGCGGCTATGTCGGCTACATGGTCGACCTGTTCCGCGAAATGCAAAAGGGCAAAATGACCGCCGAGGAATGCGCGGTCAACGAACGCCTCTGGGGCGACCCGTATTTTCGGTACGAGCGCAACCACCCGGAGATTCGCAAAATCCACCGAACCATATACAGCGACCGTCTGCGCGGGGAAATCGACAAGTTTTCCGCCTGGAGCGAGAGTCCCATCAACGTCGCGCGCGTGCAGGGCCTAAGCGCCCCGAAGCGCCGTTCCTACATCGACTATAAGCTGCGGCTGTCCGACCACCTGCTGACCGAGCACGGCGACCGTATGTTCTTTTCCCACTCCGTAGAGGGCCGCCACCCCTTCCTGGACGCGCAGCTTCTCTCGTTTATCACGCAAATCCCGGACAAATACAAGCTCAACGGCGCAAACGAAAAATACATCCTGAAAAAAGCGGGCGAAGGCATTGTGCCCGACGAAATTCTCAAGCGCCGCAAATTCCCCTTCCAGGCGCCGGGTATGTCCGCCATGGTGAAAAAATCCAACGGGAAAATGGAATTCCTCAGCGACGCGCTGCTCAAAAAATACGACGTGTTCGACATAAACAAGGTCCACGAAATGATAGACGTCTATATGGCGGATGATTTCCGGCTGATGGGCGCATATGAGATTGACTACCTGCTGATTGTCATGACCGTTACCATGCTTTGCGAGCGGTACGGCCTGAAAACCTGAGGAGGGAAGGCCATGCAAGCGCACAAGCGCGTTTCCAAGCTGTCCAAAAAGAAAAAGGCCGCCGTTGCCGCCGCTTCGGTTCTGTGTCTGGCGGCGGCCGGCCTGGCTGTTTTCCTGTGGTGGGTCAACCGCCCCCGGCCCGTCATTTCCGGCGTGCAGGCGCACCTGACCGTTTATGCGGACGACGCGCCGCAGACCATTCGCGACGCCCTGCTTGCGGGCGTTACGGCGGCGGACGGGGACGAAAGCTTTGCGGTGGACGTCCGCATTTTGTCCCCGGCAGACGGCGCCGTCGTGGAGGCAGTCACGCCGGGGGAATACAAGCTGCTGTACTACTGCGTTGCGGCGGAAAAGGTCACGGCGACGAGCGCTCTGACCGTAAAAGCGCCGGACACCACGCCGCCGACGATTTCGGGCGCGAAGGACCAGACCGTCCGCGTCAACGGAAGCATTTCTTACCGTGACGGCGTTACGGCAACGGACGATACCGACGGGACCGTCGCGCTGCAGGTGGATTCCTCCGCGGTGGATTTAACGAAGCCCGGCGCGTACAAGGTGGTTTACTCCGCTTCCGACAGCCGCGGGAACACCGCCTCGGTTACCGTCACCGTAACGGTGGAGCCGGAAAAGACGCAGACGGCGGCGCCCGCGCGCGAGCCGGCAGGCAGCGGGGATAGCCCCGGGATTCAGGAAAAGCTGGACAGCTTATGCGCGGAGATTCTGGACGACATTCTGACCGACGGCATGACGGACCGGGAAAAGGCGGAGGCCATCTACAACCGCGTGCGCAAAATCAAGTATGTTGCGACGACGCCGGCCTCCGACTGGCGGCAAAACGCCTACAACGGGCTGACGACCGGGCGCGGCGACTGCGTGCAGTATTCCGCCGCCTCCCGCGCGCTGCTGACGGCCGCCGGGATTCCGAACTACGAGCTGCAGCGGTACGGCGGGAAAACGGACCACTACTGGGAGATTGTATATGTGGACGGCGGCTGGTACCATTTTGACGCCTGCCCGACCTCCTCGAAATATCCCATTCGCTGCTTTTTGCTGACGGAGGACGAGGTCGTCGCCTACTCCAACAGCCGGACGGACCGGCCGAACTACTACATTTACGACCACAGCAAATGCCCGTATGAGGTCGTGCAATCCCGCTGAAGGGAAAGGAGAAATCAGCATGAAAAAAATCATTTGTCTGCTTTGCGCCGTTTTGGGGGTAACGCTGCTGTTTTCGGCGTGCGGCGGTTCCGCAAAACCCGAGATAGCCCCGACACAGGCGCCCGCCGCGGCAGAAGCCGCGTACGTGTTCCGTGCGGCGAGCGCGGGGAATTTCGAAATTCGCCCGGGACAGGACATGGCAAAGGTGCTTGCCGCGCTCGGCGAGCCGCAGTCCTATTTTGAGGCGGCCTCCTGCGCGTTTGACGGTCTGGACAAGACCTACACCTACGCCGGCTTCGTCGTCACGACCTACCCGGACGGCGAGCAGGATTTTGTCAATTCCGTCCGCTTAACCGACGACAGCGTCACAACGCCGGAGGGCGTGTATGTCGGCGCAGACCTCGCCGCGATTACCGCCGCATATGGCGAGCCGGCCGAGCAAACCGAGACGCTCCTGCGCTATACCGGCGGGAATACGGCGCTGACCTTCACCATGGAAAACGGCAAGGCGGTTTCCATTGAGTACCTCCTCGCCGAATAAGACCTGCACGCCATACGCACGGGCCGCAGGGCAGCCCGCCATAGCTTCGCCCGGGCCCGTGCTTCGCGCGATTGACAAATCCGCCCGTCTTTGCTACAATACTACCGCGCTGCCGCGTGCGCTCGGCGCAGGCGGCTTTGGCCTAAAAAATGAATCCATGCCTCCGTAGTTAAATGGATATAACAAACCCCTCCTAAGGGTTCGTTGTGCGTTCGATTCGCGCCGGGGGTGCCAAAAGCCGGACAGCGGGACTGTCCGGCTTTTCTATGCAGGAAAAAAGGAGGGCGGGCGCAGGGCCTTCCCTCCTTCGGCTTTGCAAATTTTTCCGAACCGCCCGCGGCTTAACCGTGGTGGTGCTCGTAGTGGCAGGTATCCTCGCGAAACTGCGCGGGGTCGATGTTCTGCGCCTGCACCTTCAAATTCCCAATGATGAAATTGATGTAGTCGGAGACCTGACCGAAAAGCTTAATACTCTGGGCAGGAGAAAATCTCCGGACTGCAACCTTGCTGCCGATTGCAGAAAAAACTTGAGATTTTTGACTCCTTTCAGTATAGCTTTGATGATGCGGGATAGTAGCAGACATAAAAGTACAGGTGCAAATCCATGGCAGAAGTACGGCTAATTTGCCCTTACAGGCGTATGTATCCCCTTAAATTTGGTATAATTTAAGGGAAAGCTCTTTTGAATGGTTGAAATTCCCCTTATTTTGTGTTAAGATTTAAGGGAATAAGGGAGGCGTAAGGGTATGCGTACATTTCATTACTCGGCAATTCGCGCGCAAAAGTGGGACGCGGAGATTCTGGGTTTGGTCGCGGCAATCTATAAAGAAGCCGGGAAGCAGGACTTGTACTTGAAACAGCGGCCGGAGGAATTGGAAAAGCTGGTGGAGATTGCAAAGGTACAGAGTACCGAGGCATCCAATGCCATTGAGGGCATCGTGACTACAAACACCCGCATTCGGCAGCTGGTGAAGGAAAAAACGATGCCAAGGAGCCGAGACGAGCAGGAGATTGCAGGTTACCGGGACGTGCTGAACCTCATCCATGAAAACTTCGACGCCATCCCCATTACCCGGAACTACATCCTGCAGCTCCACAAAATACTCTACAGCCACATGAACAACCCCCTAGCGGGCAAGACCAAAAGCGTGCAGAACTACATCAGCGCCACCTATCCAGACGGTCATACGGAAACCTTGTTCACGCCCCTGGCCCCCTATGAAACGCCGGAGGCCCTGGACAGAATCTGCGAAGAGTACAACCGGGTTATTGGGAATATGGAAGTGGAGCCGCTGATTATCATTCCCGTGTTCATCCATGACTTTCTCTGCATTCATCCTTTCAACGACGGAAACGGCAGAATGAGCCGTCTGCTGACTACGCTGCTGCTTTATCAAAGCGGGTTTTATGTAGGCAAATATATCTCTCTGGAGGCCAAGATTGCAAAAAGCAAAGACCTCTATTATGATGTTCTGTGCCGGGCGCAAATTGGATGGCATGAAGGTGCTGAAGATGTGGTTCCGTTTATCAAATATCTGTTGGGAACCATTCTTTCCGCTTACAAGGACTTTGAATACCGATTTGCTCTGGTAGAGACCAAGCGCCCGGCCTTAGAGACCGTGCGCCGGGCAACCATGGAGAAGGTCGGCCGGTTTACGAAGCAGGACATCCGAGAACTCTGCCCGTCTCTCAGCATCAGCTCCATAGAAGGGGCACTGCGGAAATTGGTGGCATCCGGCGAACTAAAACGGGAGGGCGCCGGGAGGAACATTTGCTATTACAGATTGAAATGATTCCCTCAATCATTGAGTCATGATTTGAGAAAAATCGAGCATGGGGAAACCGCAAGCTGAGAGGTTTCTTCCTGCACTTACTTCACATTTTTCCAGATGCGGGTTATCCATATCCGGGTTTTCCGTATCTGGACAAGCCGTATCCGGCTCGTTCTCACACGGCTGACCCGTATCCGGGGGGACGGGGTGTCTTGTAGAGATGTCATACTCTACATTCACGATTTTGCCCTTGCTGTCCCAGAGGCGGTTGCGGACTATGTGCCCAGCCCGCTCTAGTTTCTTCAGGCGGAATCGATGCTGTCCGTGCCCTCCTTGCAGATTTGCGCGAGCCCCTGGCGGTGTAGTTCCAGCCCTCCGGCAGGGACAGCATCATGGAGAGCAGGCCTTGGATTTCAGCGATAGCCCCACGTTTCACAGGTGGTGTTTGGACATCACCGTGTAATCGCGGGTTTTCTCAATGCGAAATACCGCCATATTATCATCTCCCTTCGGCGGTCTGGAAAAGTGTTCTTTTTCATGAGAAAAGCGATCTCTATGCCGCCCAGACTACCCGGAGTAGAAAACTTATGAGCGGGGCTTTAGGCGCGCTGATTAAAGAAGAAAGAACATGGCATTTTCGACTCCATTGAGATAGCTTAAACGCACAAAAGTACCACAGGACTAAATCTATGGCACTTTTATCAAGCTACTAAACTAATTTAGAGCAAAAGCAATATTGCGGTACACAGAAAGCGATGGTATAATAAATTAAATGAAATTGAATATAGCCAAAGCGATTATTATGTGTTACTTGTCGTTTTACTTGCATCCTACAATCGGGAGGACATTTTAATGCTTAAGTATTTGCATATTAAAAACTTTAAAGGTTGGAAAGACAGCGGAAAAATCGAATTTGCACCTATTACATTATTCATGGGGAGCAATAGCTCTGGAAAATCAAGTATAGGGCAATTCCTTATGCTACTTAAACAGAGTTCTTCTACCGACCGAAAGACTGTCCTTTTTTTAGGGGATTCCAATTCAGTTGTTGAATTAGGTGGCCCGGTTGATATGTTATATGAACATAATACAGATGCGATGCTTGAATTTGAGTATAGATGGGACATACCAGAACTTCTTACATTATCAATGTTATCCAACACAGACAATGCTGAAGATTATATAGTTAATAGTATTACATTTGCAGATAAAATTGCTGTACGTGACAAAGAAATTCAGACGCTGGAAGTCGAAAAAATGATATACCATCTGCATTTAAAGGACCAGTCTGATTTTTCTGTTGGAATGGAGCGAGTTCAAAAAGCAAGTTCTGCAAGAGCATATAAAACGATAGCAGAAAATTATGAAATCAAACGAGTGCTTGGAAGAGCGTGGGAGATGCCAAGTCCATATCGTTTTTACGGCTTTCCTGATGAAATGATTTCTTACCACCAAAACGCCTGGTTCGCCCCACAACTTAACGCCGCACATGAAAACTTT
>DVMW01000024.1 GCA_018714805.1 Candidatus Fimenecus excrementigallinarum | reverse complement strand
GAAAAGGAGCGGCTGCAGATTGAGACGCAGAACCCCTACCTGCCCGCCCGCCGCAAAACAAAGCAGAGCGGCACGGGGACGGATATTCTGCGCGGCATCTGCAAAAAATACGGCGGCAGCTACACGGCCTTTCCCGAGGACGGCGTCTACCGCACCGTGACCGTGCTCGAGAACCGTCCGCCGCGGGGGCAGGACAAGTAACGCGGTATGCTTTCCTTACATCCAATGCAAAACGCCGCTTTTCGGGCGGCGTTTTTTTGCTGCCCGAAAAGCGGAAGACGCGGGCGTATGCGTTGACAAAGCGCCTGCATTTTTTTATAATATTTCCAACCGGCGCAGCCGAAAACCCAGGCGGCGCGCCCAAACTTTCAGGGGGCTTTTCCTATGTTAAACATTCAAAAGCAGGACGACCGGGCAACGCGCACGCTGACGCTTTCGGGCCGCGTGGACACCGTGACCGCCCCGGAGCTGGAGGCGGCCGTCTTTACAAACGCCGACGGCATAACCGCGGTCATACTGGACATGGAAAATCTCGAATACATTTCCTCGGCGGGGCTGCGCGTGCTGCTCGCCGCGCAGAAGCGGTTTGCCGAAGGCGGCGGCGTGACGGTGCGCCGCCCGAACGAAACGGTTGCGGAAGTGCTGGACATGACCGGGTTTTCGGACATTCTGAAAGTCGAGCGGGACGGCGAATAACGGATGCACACGCAAAAAACGGAGTATGTTTTTTCCGCGCAGGCCATTGACGAGGCCTCGCAGCAGACACAGCTGTTTTTGGAGCAGACCGCAGCGGACAAAAAAAGCGTCCTGCGCCTTCGGCTGACAGTGGAAACGCTGCTTTTAAAATGGCAGCTGCGCTTCGGCGAGGACGCGGCGTTCACCTTGCGCACGGGCAGCCGCTTCGGCCGGCCGTATCTGCTTTTGGAAACGGCGGGTGAGGCGTTTGACCCAACCGCACAAGCGGACAGGGCCGGAAGCGAGGACTTCGGGGAATTCGGCGAGCGCGTGCTTGCAAATCTGGGACTGACGCCGACCTACAGCTACAAATCCGGCAAGAACCAGCTCCTTTTCAAGCTGCAAAAGCGTAAGCGCAACCCCTTTATCGGGCTTTGTATCGCCGTTTCGGCGGCGCTTCTTTTCGGCTTCGGCGGCCTTGCCGTTTTGCCGGACGCGTTGCGTGCCGGCGCGGTCGAAAGCGTTTTAACGCCGCTTTACAACACCTTTTTGGGCGTGCTGTCCGCCATTGCGGGGCCGATGATTTTCCTGTCGGTCGCGTGGGGTATATACGGCATCGGGGACGCGGCGACGCTCGGGCGCATCGGCAAAAAAATGATTCTGCGCTTTTTGGGGGTCACGGTGCTTATCACCGCCGTTTCAACGGCGCTGTTCCTTCCCTTTTTCGATTTGCATTTTTCGTCCGCCACGGCGGCCGGGTCGCAGCTCGGCGGCATATTCGACATGATTCTCGGCGTGTTCCCGGAAAACATTGTCAGCCCCTTTGCAGACGGCAACATGATGCAGATTATTTTAATCGCCGCGGTTGTCGGCAGCATCATGCTCATTTTGGGGTCGCAGACACGAGCGGTCGCCGAGCTGATTGAACAGGTCAACTACATTATCCAGTTTTTGATGGAGCTTGTCGGCTCGCTGGTGCCGGCGTTTATCTTCCTTGTGCTGCTGCGGCTTATCTGGTCGGACTCGCTGGGCGTCGTTTCGACCGGATGGAAACCCATTTTGCTCTTTTTGCTCGCAGCGACAGTTATTTTGACCGGCGTGCTGGGCTATATCGCCGTAAAGAAGCGCGTAAGCCCCCTTTTGCTTTTGCGCAAATGCTTCCCGACGTTCCTTATCGCGCTGACAACCGCCTCCTCCTCGGCGGCGTTCGGTACAAACGTCGCCTGCTGCGAAAAGCAGCTGGGCATCAGCGGCCGGCTGACCAATTTCGGCATTCCCCTGGGAATTGTGCTGTACGCGCCCGCCACCGCCATCAACTTTTTGGTGTGCGCGCTGTATATGGCGGAAAATTACCAGACAGAGGTATCGGCGGCGTGGCTTTTGACGGCGGTGCTGATTGTATCCATTCTGACCGTCGCCTCCCCGCCGGTTCCGGGCGGAGCGCTCGCCTGCTACACCATCATCTTTTCGCAGCTGGGCCTGCCCGACACGGCGCTGGAGGTTGTGCTGGTGCTCGACGTTCTGTTCGATTTTTTGGCGACAGGCTTTAACATGACGTTTTTGCAAAGCGAGTTGCTGCTGCAGGCAAACAAAATGCAGCTGCTCGACGACAAGATTTTACGAAAACGCGGGTGATACACAATGCGGACCTTTCTGCAAATGGCGGGGCTGACGCTGCTGCCGGTTTTGTGCGCCTTCCTTTTATCCCTTCTTTTCCGCCGCAGCAAGGCGCAGAGCAAAAAGGCGGCTGTCCTGCGGCAGGTGCTTGCCGGCGTTTTGTTCGGTCTGGTCGCCGTGTGCAACACCGAATTTGGCGTGCCCGTAGCCGGCGCGGTGATGAACGTGCGCGACGCGGCGCCGCTGTGCGCGGGGCTGTTTTTCGGCGGCCCGGCGGGTATTTTGGCCGGCGTTATCGGCGGGGTGGAACGCTACCTTGCCGCTTTTTGGGGCGCGGGCGAGTACACACGGCTCGCCTGCTCGATTGCGACGGTGCTCGCCGGTGTTTTCGGCGCGCTTGCACGGCGGTTCGTGCTGTCCAAGCAGCGCCCCGCGTGGTACCACGGCTTTGCGGTCGGGCTCATTATGGAGACCGTTCATATGCTGATGATATTTTTCACGAACACCGACGACGTGCGCACCGCCTTCGGATATGTGGAGGCGTGCACGCTGCCGATGCTTCTGTGCAACAGCCTTGCGGTGGGGCTTGCCGGGTTCGCCGTCCGGCCCCGAAGGCCGAAAGCACAGACGCGCGCCAAAGAAAAGCCGCACCTTTCGCAGACCTTCCAGCGCTGGCTGTTCGCGTGCATTGTCGTCGCCTTTTGCGCGACGGGGCTGTTCACCTATACCATGCAAAACGAAGTAAGCCGCAGCGAGACGGCGAGCTTGCTGGCCTTAAACATTGCGGATGTGCAGCAGGAGATTGCAAGCGCGTCCGACGAAAACCTGCTCGCCTTAACGCGGGAGGTCGCCGCGCTTTTGGAGCGCGAGCCGTATGCGGGCGACGTGCGCTTGGCGCAGATTGCCAAGGAGCTCGGCATTGCCGAAATCAACATCATCGACGAAAACGGCGTCATCGTCACCGGGACGAACGCAAAATTCTGGAATTACGACATGGCCTCCGGCGAGCAGTCCGCCGAATTCCTGACCCTGCTTGCGGGCGAGACGGAATATGTGCAAAGCTATCAGCCGACCTCCTCTGACCCGAACCTCTGGCGGAAATACGCGGGCGTGGCGCTTGCGGGCGGCGGCTTTGTGCAGATAGGCTACGACGCGGAGCAGTTCCAGCGCGACATCGACCGGGAGCTTGTGGGCGTGACGGACAACCGCCGCGTGGGCGAAAACGGGCTGCTGCTCGTCTGCAACGCGCAGGGCGTGGTGGTCAGCGACCGCGGGGACAGCCGCGGCAAGACGCTCGGCGAGCTCGGGCTCGCGCTGCAGGACGAAACGGCGGGCGCGCTGTTTTCGGCCGAGGTGGAAGGGACGCCCGCTTACTGTATGTACGGCACGGGTGAAGGGTACAGCGTGGTCGGCGTGCTGCCGCAAAGCGAGGCGGTGTTCGGGCGGAATATGTCCGTGTACCTGCTTGTTTTTACGGAGGTCCTTATCTTTGCCGCGCTGTTTTTGCTTTTGTATATCCTGATAAAGCGTCTGGTCGTCCGCGACCTGCACCGGGTCAACCGCTCGCTTGCGAAAATCACGGACGGGAACCTGGACGAGGTTGTAGACGTGCGCAGCAGCGCGGAATTTGACGCGCTCTCGAATGACATCAACGAAACGGTCGGCACGCTCAAGCGGTACATCGCCGAGGCGTCGGCGCGCATTGACCGGGAGCTGGAATACGCAAAGCGCATCCAGTTTTCCGCCCTGCCGCAGGTCTTCCCGCCCTACCCGGACCGCCGGGACACGCTCGACCTTTATGCGCGCATGGACGCCGCAAAAGAGGTCGGCGGGGACTTTTACGACTTTTTCCTGCTCGGGGACGACCGGCTCGCCTTTTTGATTGCCGACGTTTCCGGCAAGGGGATTCCGGCGGCCATGTTCATGATGACGGCGAAAACGCTCATAAAGGGTCTTGCCGAAGCGGGCAACGCCGCGGACGACATTTTTACGAAGGCGAACGAAAAGCTCTGCCGCCAAAACGACGCGGAGATGTTTGTCACGGCGTGGCTGGGGATTTTGAATTTGAAAACCGGCGTGCTCGAATACGTAAACGCCGGGCACAACCCGCCGTACCTGCTGCAGGGCTGGACGTTCCGGCCGCTTTCGGGCAGGCACGGGTTCGTGCTGGCGGGGCTTTCGACGGTGCGGTACAAAAAGGAGACGCTGCGCCTGCAGCCCGGGGACGGCGTTTTCCTGTACACGGACGGCGTGACGGAGGCGGAAAACGGCGGGCA
Organism: Candidatus Fimenecus excrementigallinarum; assembly: GCA_018714805.1. Lineage (GTDB taxonomy): Bacteria > Bacillota > Clostridia > Oscillospirales > Acutalibacteraceae > Fimenecus > Fimenecus excrementigallinarum. The sequence continues at coordinate 203,922 of DVMW01000024.1, read as the reverse complement.
CGAGCTGTATGGGACCGGTCGCCTTGCGCGCGTGCTGCAGGCGAACCGGGAGGCGTCCGCCAAGGACCTTTGCGCGGCCGTGCGCCGGGACGTGGACGCATTCGCGGCGGGCGCGCCGCAGTTTGACGACATCACGATGCTGTATCTGCATTTCTTGCGACAGGAGGCGGACGACATGGCGCAGCGCACGCTGGATGCAAAAATCGAAAACATCGAGGCGGTGACGGACTTTGTCAACGCCCAGCTGCAAACGCTCAACTGCCCACAGAAGGCGATGCGGCAGATTGACGTCGCCATCGACGAGCTGTTCAGCAACATCGCGCGGTACGCCTACCGCCCGGACGTCGGGCCGGTCACGGTGCGCGTGGAGGTCGTAAAAGACCCGCTTTCGGTCGTGCTGACCTTTATTGACCGCGGCAAGCCCTTTGACCCGCTGCAGGCCGGCGACCCGGACATCACCAAGGACGCCGACGAGCGCGAAATCGGGGGGCTGGGGCTCTTTATCGTCCGCAACAGCATGGACGAAATCACCTACACGCGCGAAAACGGGCAGAACATCCTGCGTATTCGCAAGGATTTGGAAAAATAACGCCGAAGCTGCAAAACGAAACCGACCGCTGTCCGAATGCGGACAGCGGCCGGTATTTTTTTGAACGGTTCCCCCGCTTAAGCTTCCAGCAGCGAACGGCGGGACGACCGGCGCAAAAACGGGAGGGCGAACAGCACGGCCTTACAGACGTTGTCGGCAATCATGCAGCACCAGACGGCGGTCAGGGACAGTCCCCAGACGCGCACGCGCAAAAAGGTCAGTAAAATGCGCACGCCCCACATCCCGAGCGTCTCTACGAAAAAGGCGTAGCGCGTGCGGCCGAGGCCGTAAAACACGCCTTCGAGCACGACCATCAGTCCAAAAAACGGCTCGGACAGCGCCACGAGCCGCAGCATCGACGCGCCGAGCTCGGCGACGGCGTCCACGGGCGTAAACAGCCGCATTAAGGGCAGCGCGCCGAAGTATAAGGCGAGGCCGCTTAGGCACATCAGCGCGACGGTCAGAACGGCGCTCAGGCGTGTAACGGTTTTCAGCTTTACAGCGTCGCGCTCGCCGCGGGCGCTGCCGATAAGCGCGGAGGCCGCCGTGCGCAGCCCGTAGCCGGGGACGTAAAACACCGTTTCGGCCGTGACGGCGATGGAATGGGCGGCAAAGACGGTTGTCCCCATAGAGGTCACAAGGCTTGCGAACACGACGTACCCAAGGCACGCGACCACGCTGCTGCCGAGCACCGGCAGCCCGACGCGCACGCAGGCGCGAAGCAGCCGCCGGTCGGGCGCAAAGCTGCGCCAGGGATAAAAAAGCTGCGCGTTTTTGCGGCAGGCGGCGAGCATCAGCACACCGGACAGCGCATAGGATACGGCGGACGCGACGGCCGCGCCGTCCACGCCGAGGCCGAGCGTATAAATCAGCAGAGAATTGAGCCCGATATTCAGCACGTTCGCCCCGACGCTGATGAGCATGGGCGTCCGGGTGTTCTGCACGGCGCGCAGCGCGTCGCCGAGCACCGAGCTTACGGTGCGGAACACCAGCGGGACGCTGATGATGAAAAAGTAACGCGACGCCTGCGCGCAAATGGCGGCCTCCGCGCCCATCCAGACCGGAATAACGGGCGCGAGCGCCATGGACGCCGCCCCGAGCACTGCGCCGCTGACGACCGCCATAAGCAGCGCCTGCTGCGAGAGCTTTTGCACCTGCCGGCGGTCCCCCGCCCCCGCCGCTTTGGAGATGAGCACGAGCACAGCCGTGCCTATGGCGCCGGGGACGCTGTTGACGAGCCACGTCACATTGGTCGTGATGCTGACCGACGCCGTCGCCTGTTCCCCCAGCTGCCCGACCATGGCGGTATCGACGTATTGCAGCAGCGTCGCCAAAATCTCTTCGGCGACGGTGGGCAGCGACAGCGTCAGCAAAAGACGCAGCAGCCGCCGGCTTTGCGCGTCCGGCGGTTTACGCACAGGCGCACGCATGGGGCTTCTCCTTGCCGCCGTCCGGGCAAACGACCACCTCGCCCACGGCGTTTTCGTCATCGCGGATGACCTCGCCGACCGCCGGGACGCAGATACGGCCCGCATACGGGTTTTTAATGCTTACGACCGGCGTCGTAATGGTCGCCTCGACCTCGGACCGCTCAAAGCACAGGTCCGTATCGACCATTTCACAGTCCACAAGCTTCAGCCCCCGGCAGTAGCAAAACGGCTGGGTGCCGATGATTTTGCAATGCTCCAGCGTTAAGCCCTCGGCATACCACGCGAGGTACTCGCCTTTGAGGACGCTGTTTTTGACCGTGACGTTTTTCGCGTGCCAAAAGGCGTCCTTGGTGTCGAACACGCAGTTTTCAAACACGCCGTCGGTGATGTACTGGAAGGAATATTTCCCCGTAAGATGCACATCCGAAAACCGCAGGCGCTCGGCGCGCAGCATGAAGTATTCGCTGCTCGCCGTCGTGCGGCGCATCGCAATGCCGCGCGTCGACCAGCCGAATTCCGGTGAATCGATGTCGCAGTCCTCCACCGTCACGTCGCTGCATTCGCGCAGCGCCTTAATGCCGTGCAGCTTGGTGTTTGTAATGCGCACGCCCTCGGAATACCACAGCGCCGCGCGGCAAAGCGCGGTCAGCTCGCAGTTTCGCAGCGTCAGCGCGTGGTCGTGCCAAAAGGGATAGCGCAGGTTGCAAAAGACGTTTTCCAGCGTTATGCCGCGGCTTTCCTTCAGCGCGCTCTCGCCGTCCGCCGGACCGTCAAAGGCGGAATTTCTAAGCACCAGGTCGCGGCTGCCGTACAGCGCGCGTTCCTCGTCAAAGCGTTTGTTTTCCAAGATTGTCATGCTAAGGTTGCCTCTTTTCACAGCCGCCGTCACCGCGCGGCCCGGCTGTCCGGCTTTTCTGCCCATACCAGCCGCTTTTCTTTGCACGGACAGTATACACCGGCCGCGCGAAAATAGCAAATGCTTATATTTTATGAAGGCGCATACGTTTTGCGTATGGCGCCGGCGCCATAGCATTGTATGCGGCGCGGCGCCGGCGCGTTTTCGGCCTGTCGGGCTCGGCGAGACGCGGCGCGCGGAAAACCAGTTGTATTTTAAAGGCAAGTATGCTATATTGAAGCTTGTAAGGCGGGCGCGCTTTGCGCGTCCCTCTGTTTTTACCGGAAAGGGAGGAGATTGGATGGATTTCAAATCAGACGTATTTATGTACGCGCTGGGATTCGGCATCGTGGCGTTCGTCATTGCGCAGTCGGTGTTTTTCCTGGTGCGCGCATGGAAGCGCGCAAAGGCGCTGGGGCTGGATACGTCGTCGCTCAAAAAGACTGTTACGTCGAGCGCGCTGTTTACCGTTGCGCCGGCGCTCGCCATTCTGGCGACCGTGCTGACGCTGTCGGGCGCGCTGGGGCTTGTGCTGCCGTGGATTCGGCTGACGGTCATCGGCGCGATTACCTATGAGGTGCCCGCTGCGGAGGCCGCCATTGACGCGTTCGGCAACACGGCGGGGCTGTCGCAGGAGGTCACGGACCCGGCGATGTTCTCGGCCGTGGCCTGGGTCATGACGCTCGGGAGCATTATGCCGCTGATTCTGGTCCCGTTTCTGCTTAAGAAAATCCAGAAGGGCATGAGCAAGGCGGTCGCCAAAAACGGCAAGTGGGCCGACGTCATGTCCGCCGCGGCATTTATCGGGCTTATTTCCGCCTTCATCGGCCGCGCCATTGCGGGCAAGGGCGAGGAGAGCATCGTCGGCGACGGCGCGGGCGTGCTGTCCCTCTGCGCACTGATTTCCTCCATGATTTTCATGCTGATTCTGCAAAGCATTGCAAACCGGTTCAATGTTAAATGGCTGCAGCCGTTTGCCATGCCGTTTTCGATGCTGCTGGCCATGGGCGTCGTGATGCTCGTCGCACAGATTCTGCCGCCGGAAATCGCGTTCTTTGAGTGGCGCGGGTAAGGAGGGGCAACGATGAAACAGAGAACCTATGAAAGCAGCGTCCATTTTTACGGCATCCTTTGGGACATTGCGGCGCTGGCGGTCTTTTTGATGCTGCCCGTGTGCATTTGCCTGCACCTCGGCGTTTGGCCGGAGGCGAAATATGTGTTCGAAGGGCTCTTGCCCGTCGCGCTGCTGTTTTACCCGACCTCTGTCATTGAGGTCTTTACCTACACGCCCCTGCTCGGCGCGGGCGGCACGTATTTGAGCTTTGTGACCGGCAACATCACGAACCTCAAGCTGCCCTGCGGTCTGAACGCGATGGAAAACGCCGGCGTGCGCGCCAACAGCGAGGAGGGCGAGGTCATTTCGACCATCGCCATTGCAACCTCGTCCATTGTGACGACCCTGATTATTGCCGTGGGCGTCGTCGCGTTCAGCCCGCTGCTGCCGTATTTAACGGACGACAGCTCGCCGTTCGCGCCCGCCTTTGACCAGGTTGTGCCGGCGCTGTTCGGGGCTTTGGGCATCAGCTACTTCATGAAGCATTGGAAGCTGGCGTTTGTGCCGATTGCCGCGATTGTCATCCTGCTGCTGTTCAACGGCACCGTCTCGACCGGCGTGCTCATCCCCGTGGGCGTGGTCGTCTCGATGCTCTCGGCGCACCTGATGTACAAAAAAGGCTGGGTCGGGAAATAAAACCGGGCAAACGAAAAGCGCGGACCGTGCGGCCCGCGCTTTTTTCTCGTTTTACTGCTTTGCGCCGTTGTCGAACATTTCCAGCGCCTTGACGCTTGCGGCGAAGCACCCGGCAAGCCCCTCCAGGTTCATGTTGTCATAGGTATCGCGGCGGGTGTGGTAGTAGTCCTCGAGCTTGTGATTGAGGCCCGTAATGCCCGTTGCGCGGAAGCCCGCCTGTGCGAACGCCGCCGAGTCGGTCGCCCCGCCGAGCGGCGGCACCCAGCCCTTTTTGCAGGGCACGCCGGCCGCGGCCGCCGCCTCCATAAAGAGGTCGGAAACGTCCTTGTCGGCCTTGACCGCGCCGTTTAAGTCGCGGTAATTCGTCATCAGGTATTTCGGGTCGTGGATGGTATCGTAGGAAATGATGAAGGTCGGAACGTCGTCAAACTCACCCTTGTGCTGCTCGCACCACGCCTTCGCGCCGCGCAGGCCCGCCTCCTCCGAGCCGGACAGGATGACGCCGATTTCGGTGTTTTCGAACGTGACGCCCGCGTCCTCGAGCTCCTTCAAAATGGCAATGCCCATGTAGCAGCCGGAGAGGTTGTCGTTTGCGCCGTCCACGATGCGGTGCGCGTTGCGCATCCAGTAAAGCCCGATAAGGAACGGCACGAACAAAAGCCCGCAAAGCCCCGCCGTGCCGAGCGGCGAGTCGGCGGAAAGGACGTTGGCGCCGAAGCCGTTTTGGACAAGGGCGATGACGGAAAGCACCAGGTAATAGACCGCGCCGATGCCGCAGATAACGGCGTGCCCCTCGAAGCCGACGCCGCCGAGCTTATAGTTGACGGGCCATTCCCACGCGGCGTCCGGGTGGCCGTTGAAGAAAATGCGGCGCTTGACCTCGCCCGTGCATTTCTTGACAGCCGTTACGTTGTGGCCGGTCTTTTCGGGGAAGCAGCGGTCAATAAACTTTTTATAGAGGCCGAACTGCAGAAAGACGACCAGAAGGCCGGCAAGGATAAGCAGAACGGAGAGCACCGGCAGCACGAAAAACAGCGGAATTGCCAGCAGCACGAAGGTGACCGTGAAATACAGCCAGCCGAAAAACGAGCCGGGATTTTCCTTGAAGGATTCCACGTCCGCACGTTCGCAGCCGCACTGCTCCTTTAAGACCTTCGCCATGTACTCGCACGCCTGCTTTTCTCCTACGGAGCCGGGGTCGCGCTTTTCAAAATTTTTGCAGATATAGGTAATCTCATCCACCATATACTGCGCGGCCTGCCCCTTTTTGTCGATGATGTGTTGCAGATTCATTGGCTTGCCCCTTTTTCATAAGATATATAAACCTTAGCATATCGGCAGATTCTAAATTTGAATTATATGTGAATATAATATGAATAAATCATGAACTATCGGCTGTGCTCCACAGTTTTGCGTTCGACTGTCGCGCAACTTTTTTGTAAAGTTTAAAAGCTTTACGTGAAAAACCGCCCTGCGGCGTCCGGGCCGCGGGGCGGAAGGCTCTGTTTTGCGTTTACAGGAATTTTGCCAGCAGAACCGCCAGGAGAACCACGGCCGCGACGGCGCCGACCGCCTTGAGAATCATGGGGATGGCGGCGTCTACCGTGGCGGGCGCTTTGGCGGTCAGATAGTCGAACACCGGGCGCGTAACCCTGGTCCCGACAAGCCCCTCAAACGTGCGCGTGTAGGTTTCGTAGTGCTTCGGGTCGTTTTCATGCAGGACAATGCAGCGCACGCCGCGCTTTGTGCGGTTGCCGTAGGCGTTGAAGCCGGACGACTGCGTAAAGCCGAGGTCGATATTTTTGTAGCGGCCGACAAAGCTGTTTTTGTGGTCGTGGCCGACAAAAACCGCCAGCACGTCGCCTTTTTCCGCAAGCGCGTCGAACTCCCCGTTGTTTTTGTCCGGGATGGAGGGGGGCTCGAGCAAAACGCCGCCGGGCGCGCAGGTCTCGCCGAGCTTGTAAAACTCGTGCTTGTGCGTGCGGAACGCCTCAATGGCGCCCTTTTCGCTTTTTTTGACGCGGCGCAGGACGTGGTAGTACTCCGGCAGAGGGATGTGCTGGAACACAATGGAGGGAACAAAGTCCCCCGCTTTTTCCCGCAGGGCGTCGCGGGTCTTTCTGTACCAGGCGAGGATGCGCGGGTCGAACGCCTCGTAGCCGCCGCCCTTCGCGTCGGTGCCGCTGTCAAACAGGTACAGGTTGCATACCGGCCGGCCGGAGCCGTCCGCGCTTTCAATGGGGATGTTGTACGTCCCGCCGCACGCGCCCCCTTCGGCCAGCTCGCCGACGCAGGTCGGGTATTTTTTGTAGATGTGCATGAACTGGTCGCGGTTGGAAATGCCGACCTGCCGGTCGTGGTTGCCAAAGGTCACGGCAAAGGGGATGTTGCGGCTCGTGACGGGCTGCAAAAGCCGGTCGACCGTTTCGGCAACCGCCGCTTCGAGCGCGGCGCCCTTGCCCTTGTAGGTCACGCCGTAGCCCTTAATCTGGTCGCCGGTATAGACGACAAGGTCGGGCTGCTCCGCCGCCACGGCGGCCTCGAGCAGCGCAAGCGTGTCGGGCGACACGGCGGGGATTTCCTGCATATCGGTAATCTGCATGATTTTGAACGTTTTGTCCGGGCGAAAACGCATATGCGTACCTCCTGCAAAGTAAAAAATGGGTTGCAGATTGCAAGACCCATTGTACCAAACCGTTCGGGCGGTGTCAACGCGGCGGCGGGCAGTCGCAAAAAATCGGCAAAGCGACAAAACTGCGGTGAAACTGGACGCAAACCGGCCGCCCCGGCCGGGGAGACCGCGCCGCAAACCGGCCGCCCCGGCCGGGAAAAATCTTATCCGTTTTTTGCCGCGCGCCCCTTGATTTTTCCGGGGCGCTACTATATAATAATCTGTGTCACACTTCGTTCGTCGAGCTGGCGCGGGGTGTGCTTTTCTTTGTTATAATCTTGGATGGCGGGAGTTAGGGAACGTGAAAATCGGGTTTGACAACGACAAATACCTGAAAATGCAGTCGGCGCACATCCGCGAGCGGATTGATTCGTTCGGCGGCAAGCTGTACCTGGAGTTCGGCGGCAAGCTGTTCGACGACTACCACGCGTCGCGCGTGCTGCCCGGCTTTTTGCCGGACAGCAAGCTGAAAATGCTGCTGGAGCTGCGCGAGGACATGGAGATTATCATCGCCATCAACGCCAACGACATTGAAAAAAGCAAGGTGCGCGGCGACATCGGCATCACCTACGAGCAGGACATCCTGCGGCTGATGGACGTGTACGCGTCGCTCGGGCTTTCGGTGTGCGGCGTGGTCATGACGCAGTATGCCGCCCAGCCCTCGGCCGCGGCGTTTGAAAAGCGGCTGCAAAAGCTCGGCGTGCGCGTGTTCCGCCACTATCCCATTGAGGGGTACCCCGCGAACATCCCGCTTATCGTCAGCGACGACGGCTTCGGCAAAAACGATTTTATCGACACCTCGCGCTCTTTGGTCGTGGTGACCGCCCCGGGGCCGGGCAGCGGCAAAATGGCGGTCTGCCTGTCGCAGCTTTACCATGAGCACCGGCGCGGCGTGCGCGCGGGCTATGCGAAATTTGAAACCTTCCCCGTGTGGAACCTGCCCTTAAAGCACCCGGTCAACCTCGCGTATGAGGCGGCGACGACCGATTTGAACGACGTCAACATGATTGACCCGTTCCATTTGGAGGCCTATGGCAAAACCGCCGTCAATTACAACCGGGACATTGAGATTTTCCCGGTGCTCAACACCATTTTCGAGCGCATTTTCGGCGTTTCGCCGTACAAGTCCCCCACCGACATGGGCGTCAACATGGCGGGCTGCTGCATCATCGACGACGATGTGGTCTGCGAAGCCTCCAAGCAGGAGGTCATCCGCCGATACTATAAGGCGCTCGTCGCCGCGAAAAAGGGCGAAAACGTCTCGCAGGAAATTTTGTCCCTCGACCTGCTTTTAAAGCAGCTCGACATCACGCCGACCTACCGCCGCTGCGTCCGGCCCGCGCTGGACGTCGCCGAAAGGACCGGCGAGCCCGCCGCCGCCATGGAGCTGCCGGACGGGCGTATTGTCACGGGCAAAACAAGCGCGCTGCTCGGCGCGGCAAGCGCGGTGCTTTTAAACGCGCTGAAGGCGCTGGCCGGCATCAACCCGGAAATCGACCTCATTTCCCCGGTCGTCATTGAGCCCATTCAGGATTTAAAGGTCAACCACCTGGGCAGCAAAAACCCGCGGCTGCACACGGACGAGGTTCTGCTCGCCCTTTCGATTTCCGCCGCGACAAGCCCGACGGCCGAGCACGCCATGCAGGCGCTCGAAAGCCTGCGCGGCTGCGATATGCACTCCACGGTCATCCTGTCGGACGCGGATATGAACACCTGCGCAAAGCTCGGCGTGCAGGTCACAAGCGAGCCCATGCGGCAGACGAAGGCGCTTTACTACAAATAACATACAAACCGCAAAAAGCCACGCGGCGGAAAGTTTCCGCCGCGTGGTTTTTTATTACAGCTCAAAATCCGCTTCCGAAAAGGCGGGCGGCTTTTGCCGGTGCGGCGGCTGCCGCTTTAAAATATCGTACTTATACTTCCGGCAACGCCCGTCCGGCGAGACAACGCCGCGCTTTTTGCAGAGCACGCTCGTTTTGTCCGCCGACAGCGTCCCGTGCCGGCAATACGCGCATTTCGGCGCAATGCCGTTTTCCCCGTGCGCGCCAAACATACGCCGCACCCCCTTTGGTCGTTCTTTTGTATTTTACCATATTTTCCGGCCGGGTTCAACCTCCAGAATCAAAAGCATCGCCGTAAAAAGCAGCAGCAAAAACGCCGGGACGGACGCCGAGCCGCTTGCGGGGACCAGCTCGCCCGCCTGCGACAGGACGCTTACCTCGCACGGGAACAGCCGCAAAAGCCCGGCGCAAATCCCGCCGCACAGCAGCGCGCACGCTGCGCGCGCCAGAAAAAAGGCGGAAAGGCGCACGCCGCAGGTCTCGAGGTACGGCAGAACCTGGCAATGCACGGCGAACCCGCCGAAGGAGAGCAGCGCCGCCACCGCGGGGATGGGCAGGACGCGCGCGGCGTCCTGCACGCCGGCGGTAACCTCTAAAAAGCAGCTGCAAAGCAGCGCTGCGCCCGGCGGGAGCGGAAGCTGTTCGATGCACGCCGAGACCGCGGAAAACAGCACGACCCACGCGCAAATCTGCACCATGGACCGCGCCGAACGCCGGACCGCCGTATCCAGCGCCCGCAGCGGGGAGGCAAGGCGCACGACCCCGCCCGTCCCGGCTTCGGGCCGCGCTTCGCCGGCGCATTTGGCGCGTGCGGACAGCAGCACGCCGAACAGCAGCGCGGAAAGGCAGACGCTCGCATACAGCAGGATGCCGGCGCGCAGGCTGCGGTAGACCCCCTCCCCCACCGCCGACAGCACGAACGCGGGCCCCGGCGCCATGCAAAACAGGCACATCCGCTTTGCCTGCCGGGCGCTGAGGCGTTTTTCTTCATACAGCTGCGCGGTCATGCTCGCGCCGACCGGGAAGCCGCCGACGAGCGCCATCAAAAGCACGCCCGCGCTTTCCCCGGGCAGCCGGAACACCGTGCGCAGGACGCCCCGCACGGGCCGCCCGAACAGCTGCAAAAGCCCGCTTGCAAGCAGGAACGCGGACACCGTGAGCATGGGGAACAGCGCGGGCAGCACCAGCGCCGCGCATAAGGAGAGCCCCGTTTGTACGCCGGCCGCGCACGCGTCCGGGTACCGCAGCAGCCCGTAACAGGCCGCCAAAAACAGCAGCGACGACAAACCGGCCCGCCGCAGAAGCCTGCCATGCGTATGTTCCATAGGCGTCCCTCCATTTTTAGCGGTCATCAAACTATATGCGCGCGCATACAGTTCTATGTAGCCGCGCTGGGCGGCAAAAGGAGGGCGCGCCATGCGCAAGCGCAGCAAAACACCGTCGGCAAAGCCGCAGAACCCGGTAGAACAGGCGTTTGACCTGCCGGAAATGCTGCACGCAGGCGTGCCGCGCCTGGAATTGCAGGGGAACCGGGAGCTGGCGCTGGACGGCTGCCGCGGGCTTTTGGAATACACGGAAACGCGCATCCGCCTGCACGCCGGGGCGCTGCTGCTGACCGTAGAGGGGACTGCGCTGTGCATACGCACCTATTCCGATTCGCAGACCGTCATTACGGGCGATATCCGGGCGCTTGCCTTTGAAAGCGTAACGGCCTGAAGGGAGAGGAAAACCGTGTTCATCGTCGTGCTGGTACGCTGGCTGCTCGGATATGTGTCCTTTGCGGGGGAAGGCGGCTTCCCCGAACGGTTCCTGAACCTGTGCGTGCAGGCGCGCATCCCGCTTTGGGACCTGCGCCGCAGCAAGACGCGGCTGGAGGGGTGCACGAGCGTCCGCGGCTATCTGCGCATCCGTCCCGTCGCCCGCCGCAGCGGCGTGCGCGTCCGCTTAAAAAGCCGGCGCGGCCTGCCGTTCTGGTTAAAGGCGCACCGCAGCCGCGCGGGACTTGCCGCCGGGCTTGCGGCGGCTGTGCTGGTCATCGCCTGCCTTTCGACGCGCGTCTGGACCATCGGCGTCACCGGGAACGTCCAAATCCCGCAGGAAGCCATCCTCGAAGCGGCAGAGGAGCTGGGCGTTCGCGTCGGCGCACGCCGAAGCGCGCTGGACGCGCCCGCGCTTGCCGAGGCGCTTTTGGACCGGCTGCCGGCGCTTTCCTGGGCGGCGGTCAACCTTGACGCGTGCCGCGCGGTCATCGAGGTGCGCGAGGGCACGCCCGCGCCGGAAATCGTCGATACGCAGACGCCGCGGAACATCATCGCCGCCGAGGACGGCGTCCTGACCAAGGTGGAGGTCTTTTCCGGCACCGCGGGCGAGGGCATTGCGCCCGGCTCCGCCGTCGCAAAGGGCGATTTGCTGATTGCCGGCGTCACGGAGCACGCCGACGGGACCCAGACCCTCTGCGCCGCGCGGGGTAACGCTTACGCCGAGCTTGCGCGCACGCTCGATTTTTCCTTCCCCGACACGCCGTTTCTGCGCCTAGGCGCGGCCGCCGTGCGCTACCGGCTGTTCTTTTTCGGGCTGAACGTCCCGCTGGGGCCGTCGCCCGGGGAAAACGCGTTCACGGTTGAACGCTACCTTGCAAACGGCGAGGTCACGCTGCCCGTCGGGCTTTGGCGGGAGCGCGCCGAGGCTTACAGCGTCCCCTATACGCCGCAGGACCGCGCCACGCGCGCCCGGTACGTGGCGTCGCAATACGCCGCGGCCTATGCCGCGCTGTGGGCGGAGGGCGTCCTGCTCGAAAGCGACGCAGCCTTCCGTTTGGAGCAGGAGACGCCGGAAATCCGGGGAACTGTGCGATATGAGAAAGAAATCGGGTGTGCACAGCAGATTTTTGTGGAAAAAATTAGTGACTAATCACAAAATCTATGCTATAATATATTAAAAATTAACAGAATTCTCGTGGGAGGGATTGTTTGTTCGAACAGGTCATCAACGTGGACCGCATGGAACAGGCGGTCAGTCTGTTCGGGAGCTTCGATGAAAACATCCGGCAGGTGGAGGAGGCGTTTTGCGTCCGCGTTATCAGCCGCGGTTCCGACATCAAGATAAGCGGCGAGGCGGAAAACGTCGCCAAGGCGACGCGCGCGATAGAGGGCCTTCTGACGCTCATCAACAAGGGCGAGGCGCTGTCGGAGCAAAACGTGCGCTACGTCCTGTCGCTCGTCAACGAAGGCGCCGAGGACAAGCTTGCCGGCATGGTGGGCGACTGCGTCTGCATTACGGCGAAGGGCAAGCCCGTCAAGCCCAAAACGCTCGGGCAGAAGCGCTATGTCGAAGCCATCCGGAAAAATACCGTGACCCTGGGCGCGGGTCCCGCGGGCACGGGCAAGACGTATCTCGCCGTCGCCATGGCGGTTACGGCGTTCCGCGCCAAGGAGGTCAACCGCATCATTCTGACGCGCCCGGCGGTAGAGGCGGGTGAAAAGCTCGGCTTTCTGCCCGGCGATTTGCAGCAGAAGGTGGACCCGTACCTGCGGCCGCTTTACGACGCGCTCTTTGATATGCTCGGCGCGGAAACCTTTCAGCGCTACCAGGAGCGCGGCAGCATCGAGGTCGCGCCGCTCGCCTATATGCGCGGGCGCACGCTGGACGACAGCTTCATCATTTTGGACGAGGCGCAGAACACCACGCGCGAGCAGATGAAAATGTTTTTGACGCGCCTGGGCTTCAATTCCAAAATGGTCGTCACCGGCGACGTGACGCAAATCGACCTGCCCGACGGCAAAAAGTCGGGGCTTTTGCAGGCGATGCGCATTTTAAAAAACATCCCGGACATCTGCATCTGCCGCTTCACGGAAAAGGACGTGGTGCGGCACCGGCTTGTGCAGGACATCATCAAGGCCTATGAAAAAAGCGAGGAGGCAAGAAAATGACGGACAAGATTAAGGTCATTATTTCCAACGAACAAAAGGCGGTCAAAATCCCGACCGGCGTGCGGATGCTTGTGCGGCGCTGCTGCCACGCCGTGCTGGTGCAGGAAAATTTTGAGGGCTCGGCGGAAATCAGCGTCACCTTCGTGGACGACGAGCAAATCCGCGCGCTCAACCAGAAGCACCGCAATATGGACAAGCCCACCGACGTGCTCTCGTTCCCGCTCGGGGAAGGCGGGCAGTACGACGTGAACCCGGAAACCGGCGCGAAAATGCTCGGCGACATCGTAATCTCGATGGAGACGGCCGTGCGGCAGGCGGAGGACTACGGCCATCCGCTGCAGCGCGAGGTCGCCTTTCTCACCGTGCATTCCATGCTGCACCTGCTCGGCTACGACCACGTAAACGGCGGGCTGGAGGCCGTGCATATGCGCGAGAAGGAAGAAGCCGTGCTCACGCAGCTCGGCTTAAAGCGCAACGGCAGCTATTACTACGACGGCGAATAAGGTATGGAGAGCCTCAAAAGCCTGTTTCGCAGCTTCGGCTATGCGTTTCGCGGCATTTTCCGGACGCTCGCGGAGGAGCGCAATATGCGCATCCACGCCGTGTGCATGGTTTATATGTATACGTTCCTTGCGGTCTATGACTTTTTTGCGGTGACGCGCGCGCAGCTGGCGCTGCTGTTTTTGGCAAACGCCCTGGTTGTGGCGGCGGAGCTTGTCAACACCGCCGTGGAGCACGCCGTGGACCTTGCGGCGGATGCGTACCGCCTGCACGCAAAGCGCGCCAAGGACGCCGCCGCCGGGGCGGTGCTTGTCTGCGCGGCGTTTGCCGTAGCGGTCGGCGTGGCCGTGCTCGGGCAGCGCGAGGCGTTCCGGGCGATGTTCGCGTATTATAAAGAAAATCCGTGGATGCTCGCCGTGCTGGCGTTTTCCATCGCCTTAGCGACGGTCTTCATTTTCCGCGGGTTCGGGAAGCGCTTTTCAAAAAGCGAAGAGGAGGACCGCCTGTGAACGCCCCGTCGAAAACCGCATTTATCTCTATCGTCGGGCAGGCGAACGTCGGGAAATCCTCCCTTTTGAACCGGCTGCTCGGCGCAAAAATCGCCATTGTTTCCAACAAGCCCCAGACCACGCGCACGCGCATTATGGGAGTGCTGACGACCGACGACAACGTGCAGCTCGTCTTTACCGATACGCCCGGCTTCCACCGTCCGCGCACCAAGCTCGGGGAAAAGATGGTGCAGGCCGTTTCCGACAGCATCGCGGGCGTGGACGCCTGTCTGTTCGTCTGCGAGGCCGCAGGCACCGGCCTTTCGGACACGGAGGCGCAGCTGCTGAAAAAGCTGCGCGCCGCAAACGTCCCGCTGCTGCTCGCCATCAACAAAATCGACCTTCTTCAGGACAAGTCCGTGCTTGCCGCGCGCATTGCTTCGCTCGCACCGCTTGCGGCGTTTCGCGCCGTCGTGCCGGTTTCGGCAAGGGACGGCGACGGCTTAGACGCGCTTTTACAGGAGCTGAAGGCCTGCGCGTATGCCAGCGCGCACTTTTTCCCGGACGACACGCTGACCGACCAGCCCGAACGGGTGCTGGCGGCGGAAATGATTCGGGAAAAGCTTTTGCGGCTGCTGTCGCATGAAATTCCGCACGGCACGGCAGTCAGCGTGGAGCGGATGCGCGAGCGCGAGGACGCGCCCATTTTGGATATCGACGCGGTCATTTACTGCGAAAAGGAATCGCACAAGGGCATTATTATCGGCAAAGGCGGCGCGACGCTCAAAAAGGCGGCGACGCTCGCAAGGCAGGATATGGAGCGCTTTTTCGGCTGCAAGGTGAATTTGCAGTGCCGCGTCAAGGTCAAGGAGGGCTGGCGCAACCGGGAAGGGCTGATTCATGCATTTGGATTAGATTAACAGGAATCCGCACGCGCAAAACGGGGATGGTAAAAGCAGACCTCCCTTTGAAAGCGGGTGCTGAGATGGAACCGAATTACTGGGATATGTTTATCAAAAGCGGCAGCATTCAGGACTACCTTGCGTATTGCGCGCACAAGCCCCTGTTCCAAAACTGCCGCGAGGACGAAGCGGATGAACCGGACGACCAGGGGACTGATTCTCAAGGAACAGAATATCGGTGAACGCGACAAGCTCGTGACGGTGCTGACGGAAACCGAAGGCGTGCTGCGCGCGTTCGTGCGCGGCGCAAAATCCGTCAAAAGCAAAAAGCAGGCGGCGACGACGAAGTTCTGCTACGCGCAGCTAACGCTGTATGAAGGCAAGGACAGCTACGTCATTGACGACGCCGAGGCCATAGAGCTGTTTTTCGGGCTGCGCGAGGATTTGGACAAGCTCGCGCTCGGCGAATATTTTCTGGAGCTCGGCCTTCTTTTCGCCCCCGAAGGGCAGGACGCGCACGAGGAGCTGCGGCTGCTGCTCAATTCGCTGTATATGCTTGCGAACGGCAGCAAGAGCCCCGAAACGCTCAAAGCGCTGACGGAGCTGCGGCTGCTCGCCTTGGCAGGCTATGCGCCGAACCTGGTCGCCTGCGAGACCTGCGGGCGGTTCGAGTCGGACCCCATGTATCTCGATATGGCGAACGGGCTTTTGTACTGCGACAGCTGCGCGCCCGCGTCGGCGCCGTTCCGGCTGCAGCCGGGCGTGCTCAACGCCATGCGGCACATCGTGTTTTCGGACTGGAAGCAGCTGTATGCCTTCGAGACCTCCGGCACGGTCACGGAGGAGCTCGGGTACATAACCGAAGCCTATCTGCGCGCCCATGCGGACAGGCGGCTTGCGACGCTGGATTTTTACAACGCGGTCCACAAGCTGTAGCCGCCCAAAACGCCCTGCGGGGCGTTTTTTTGTGCGCTTTTTCACCCGAACCAAAGGGAACCCCCAAAGCCGGCCGGCGTTCGTTATGCAGAACCTCTATAATTCGCGGATTTCAAAAATATTTCTTGTGGAAATGATTGCTTTTTTGCGGGAAATACGCTATGATACGGAAAGAGGTGTACGCCATGGAGGCCCAAGCGGTCCTGCCCGCGCTCGCGGACGACCTTTTTCTTTCCGAAATCCATTTAGCCGGAACGCATGACAGCGCGACGGCTTTTTGCAATTTGCGGCGCATTGCGCAATGTCAGGCGCTTTCCGTCGCACAGCAGCTGCGCGCGGGCGTTCGGCTTTTGGACTTGCGGCTGGTTTTGAAGGGCGGGCGCTTCTTCCTTGTGCACAGCCGCGCCGACTGCTTTACGGACGAGACGCGCACCCGCCGGCTGCTGTTCGGCGACGTGCTTGCGCTGTGCCTGCAATTTTTAGAAGCCCACCCGCGCGAAACGCTGGTCTTAAGCGTCAAGTCGGACCGCGGGAAGGAGCCGGCGGACTTTTTCCCCGTCTTTTACGAGCGGTTCATACGTCCGGACCCCGGCCGCTGGTTTTTGGAAAACCGCGTGCCGCGCCTTGCAGAGTGCCGCGGGAAGCTGGTGCTTTTGCGCCGCTGCGGCCGGCCGCAGTCGTTTGAGACCCGCGAAAAATGCGGGCTGGACTTTTCAAACTGGCCCGACCAGGGCGCGCGCAGGCGCACCGAGCCCGTGCACATCCGCTTAAGCGAGCGCACGAGCGCCGACATACAGGACCGCTACCGCCTGCCGCCCGCGGTCAAATGGCAGCGCGCCGCGAAGCCGTTTTTGGACTGCGCCGCGCCCGGCGAGAACCGCATCTGCCTGCATTTTTTAAGCACCTGCGGCCGGCCGCGCATCCCGGCGCGGACCGCCGTCCCCGTCAACGCCGCGTTTGCCGCCTATCCCCTGCGGACCGACCGCGCGCAGGGCTGGTTTTTGCTCGATTTCATGGATGGCGCGCTGTGTGAAAAAATCATGCTGTCCAATTTGCGGCTTTATCCTGTACAAACGCCGGAGGTGTCCCCATGAACGACGTATTGCTCGGTATCCTGCTTGCGCTTGCCGCGCTTTTGGCGCTGCTTTTGCTGCTTTGCGGCTTTATCTTCAACCAGCTTGTCTGGCGCAAGACCTTGCAGCTGCCGAAATTCCTTGGCAAGGTTATTGCGGGCGGCGGCGTGCGCGACGAGGCGTATGAGGCCGCGGCCGAAGCCGCTTTGGACGAGCTGTGCGCCCTGCCGCTGCAGACGCTTACTCTGACGGCGCCCGACGGCGCGAAGCTTGTCGCCCGGCTGCTTGTCCCCGAAAAGCCAAACGGCCGGGCGGTGCTTGCCTGCCACGGGGCAAGGAGCGCGGGGCTGCGGGAATTTCGCTTCACCGCGCCCGACCTCTACCGCGACGGCTATATCGTTTTGATGCCCGACCACCGCGGCTGCGGCGACAGCGACGGCAAATTCATGGGGTACGGCACGCACGAATCGCGCGATACATACCTTTGGGTGCGTTACCTGGAGGAGCGCTTCCCCAACACGCCCATTTTCCTTTTGGGCGTTTCCATGGGCGCGGCAACCGTAATGCTCATGAGCCCGCACACGGCCGGCACGGCGGTGCGCGGCATTGTGGCGGACTGCGGGTACACGTCGGCCTGGGCGGAATTTTCCTACCAGCTGCACACCTCCTTCCATATGCCGGATTTCCCGCTTCTGCCGCTTTGCAACCTCTATTGCAAGGTTTTCTGCCGCTATTCGTTCCGCGACGCGTCGCCCAAAGACGCCGTCCGGCACGCCAAGGCGCCGATTTTGTTCATCCACGGGGAAGAGGACCGCTTTGTGCCGTACTTCATGATGGATGAGCTGTACGACGCGTGCGCCTCCAAAAAAGAGAAGCTGTCCGTCCCGGGCGCCGTCCATGCGCGCAGCTATTACACCGCGCCGAAGCTTTACTTGCAGACCATGGAAGCCTTTATGGACAAAACGCTTGAGGAGACCGTATGACGCAGACGCTGCTTTCGACCGACGCGCACCTGCTGCGCGCAAGCGAAAAAACGAACCTGGCCGTCTCCTTTTCGGTCCCCGCGCATACAAAGCGGCTCGACATCCGCTTTTCCTACGCGCCGAAAACGCTGGACGGGGAAGCGGCGCGGCCGCTTATCGAGGCGTGCCTGCAGCGCGACGCGGGCGAATTTGCCGCGCAGTACCCGGACTGGACGCACTTTTTGCCGCTGAAGAACCTGGTGACCGTGTCGCTTGACGACCCGAACGGGTTTCGCGGCTGCGCGCACCGGCAGGACGACGTGCAGGCGCATTTCCTGACGGAAGACGCGGCGTCGCCCGGGTTTTTGCCGGGGAAGCTGCCTGCGGGCGTGTGGCGGGTAATGCTCAACATCCATGCGCTGGTCACACAAAGCTGTGACTGCACGCTAAAGGTGGACGCGGAGGTGGACGAGCATGGACGCTGAACGCTGGTTCGCCTGCGAGCTGCATTGCCACACCGTACACAGCGACGGGGCGTTTACCGTCCCCGCGCTTTTGGACGCCGCGCGCGGGCGGCTTTTGGACGGCGTGGCGCTGACGGACCACAACACGACCGCCGGCTGT
Source organism: Candidatus Fimenecus excrementigallinarum (assembly GCA_018714805.1). GTDB lineage: Bacteria > Bacillota > Clostridia > Oscillospirales > Acutalibacteraceae > Fimenecus > Fimenecus excrementigallinarum. The sequence continues at coordinate 185,331 of DVMW01000024.1, read as the reverse complement.
TTGCAAGCGCGGCAAAGCCGCGACCCCGTGGTGCTCGGCGGCATGGAGTGGACGACGTATTTCGGGCATATGCCGGTGCTCGACTGCGCGCGGTACGTGGATTGGCGCGACGCGCGCCCCGACGCCATAGACGAGAAGCTGCGCGCCGTCCGCGAAAACGGCGGCGTCTGCGGCATTGCGCACCCGTTTCAGCTTGGGACGCCCATTTGCACCGGCGGGCATTGGGACTACCGCGTGCGCGACTGGTCGCTGGTCGATTATCTGGAAATCTGGTCGGAGGGCGTGCCGAAGCTAAACATCCCCAATTCCCGCGCCATCCGGCTGTGGACGTCGCTTTTGGACCGCGGGTTCCATATAGCGCCCACCTTCGGGCGCGACTGGCACCGGCTTGCGGGCAACCTGCTGCCGAGCGCGTGCACCTACCTGCGCTGCCCGGCGCCGCTGACGGCGGCCGGGATGAAGCAGGCGATAAAAGCCGGGCGGACGGTTGTTTCGGCCGGCCCGCTGTTCACCGTGGAAACCGCGGCCGGGCAGACGTCCGGCGACTGTGTAAAGCCCGGCGACTTGCCGGTTTGGTTCCGGACGGACCTTACGCGCGCACGGGCCATGGGCGAGGACCGCTTTGTCCCGCGGGAAATCCGGGTCTATACAAACGGACTGACCGAGGCCCTGCGCATACCGGTCTCCGACGCGGTGCAGGAAGCGCGCCTGCACGTTCGTGCCGGCGGCTGGTACGCCGCGACGCTTTGGGGCGACACGGACGAAACGCCCGGCACGCTGCTTGCGGTGTGCGCGCCGATATATACGGAAAATTGACGGCTCGGCCGTCATGGATATAAAGGAGAGTGAACGCTTATGCAGGCTGCAGAAGCCGCAAAGGAACGCCGCTACGTCGGCGTCAAGGAAACGGTGCTGTACGGCGTTGCCAACGGCGGTCAGGTGATTGGCTACAACCTGATTCGCTCGCAGCTGACGTTTTATCTGGTCACCGTATTCGGCATCCCGAGCGAGGCCGTCACGCTGATGGTCTTTGTTTTGGGGCTTTGGGACGCCTTCAACGACCCGCTCATGGGCAGCATCGTCGACCGGACGCGCACACGCTACGGCAAGCTGCGCCCGTACCTGCTGTTCGTGCCGATTCCCCTGGGGATTGCGACCGTCGTCTTTTTCGGCGGGGCGCAGTTCCTGTCGGGCGTGGAAAGCACCATGGCGAAGATTGTGTATATGTGGATTACGTATTTCGTCTGGGAGTTTTTCTACACGATTGGCGACATCCCCTTCTGGGGTCTTTCCGCCGCGATTTCGCCGAGCCCCGGCGACCGTTCGCGCTGCATTACCTCGGCGCGGTTTTTGTCGAGCATCATCGGCGGCGTGGTCGGCATTGCGATTCCCATCTTTATCGATTTGAGCACCGCCGGCACCATCGGCTGGGACTTAAAGCAGGTATTCCTCTTTATGGGGACGCTCGCCGCGACGGTCGGCATGGTCCTGTTCTTCTTAGGCGGGCTTAAGACCCGGGAACGCGCCGTGCAAAGCGCCGACGAGCCCAAGCTCCTGGACTGCTTCCGCTTCCTTTTCAAAAACAAGCCGCTGCTGCTTATCGTCCTGTCCAACATCCTCGGCACCGTGGGCGGCATTGCGGACGTCTTTACGCAATACTACTATAAGCTCTCCTTAGGGATTGCGAGCCTGTCCATTCTGGCGGGCATTCCCGGCACGGTCATGGGCTTTTTCGCCTATCTGCTAATCCCGTGGTTTGAAAAGCGGTGGACCTCGAAGCAGATTGTCATCCGCATTGCGCTGATTAAAGCCGTTGTGACGACCGTCATCTTCTTCCTCGGCTTCCGCAGCTACACCGACCCGCGGATTATCGTCCCGCTTTTAAGCCTGCAGGGCTTCTTTACGAGCGCGGTCTCGAGCATTTCCATGGTCGTGCCGACCAAGATGGTCGGCGATACGGTCGACTACATGGAGTGGAAAACCGGCGAGCGCAACGAGGGCATGACCTTCAGTCTGTTGACCTTCATCAGCAAGCTGACCGGCTCTTTGAGCACCGGCATTGCAACGCTGATTATCCCGTTTATCGGCCTGCAGGAGGTCGGTGCGGACATGGTGCTGGTGGAGACGAGCGGCGTCAACACGCGGCTGTGGCTGTGGGCGCTGGTTACGATGATTCCGCAGGTGCTCAGCCTCATTTCGCTCATTCCGTACGCGTTCTATGACCTGGACGGCAAGAAGCTCGAACGCATCCAGGCGGACATCCGCGAGCACCGCGAGAAGCTGTCGAAGGAAATGACCGCGCAGCATACGCAGGAGGAAGCCAATGGATAACAAATGCCCGAAATGCGGCGGCAAGCTGCGTGTTTTCGACTTAAAGCCCGAGTGCCCGCACTGCGGGTGCAACCTGATGTACTACAACATGGAGGCGCGCTTAGAGGCCGACGCCGAAAAAGCCGAGGCCGAATGGGCCAAGGTGGACGCGCTGCTTTACAAGCTCACGCCCAGGCGCATCCGCCAAAAGCGCGAACGGCAGGCGGCCGAGGAGGCCGCAGAAAAGAAAGAGGCAGAAAATGAAAACAAATAAACGTATACGCAAATGTATTTCCCTGCTGCTGGCGGCGCTCCTGCTTTGCGCGCTGCCCATGGCGGCATCGGCACAAGCTACGGAGGTAGGACCCTTGCAATTCCACAACGGTACATTCAAAATCTTAGTCCTTGCGGACCTGCAGGACACAAACAAGCCGCAGAAAGAAACCCTTGCCATTTTGAACGCCGCGCTTGACCAAACCGCGCCGGACCTTGTCATCCTTTTGGGCGACAACATCGCTGGCTACTGGAACGGCGTGACCAAGGAGGAAACGGTGCAGGCCGTGAACGCCATCGCCAAGCCCATTGACGACCGCGGCATCCCGTTTGCGCTTGTGTTCGGCAACCACGACCACGAGGGGCTTTGCAGCGAGGGTGTCGGCATGACCGAGGAGGAGGCAAAGGCGTTTCTGCTTTCCTGCTTCCAGAAATACCCGTCCTGCGTCGCCGTCGCGGGCGAGGAGATGACCGGCTACTGCAACTACAACCTGCCCATTTTGGACAGCGCGGGGGAAAAGACCGTCTTTAACCTCTGGTGCATGGACTCGAACCCCTATGCGGCGGAAGAGGAGGGCGGCGGCTACGGCTATGTCCACGCCGACCAGACCGCCTGGTACCAGCGCACCGCCGAAGCGCTCAAGGCGCAAAACGGCGGGAAGCCGGTCCCCTCGCTTTTGTTCCAGCACATCATCGTACCGGAAGTGTACGATATGTTTAAAACGGTCGAAAAGGGCACAAAGGGCGCGTTCCGCGGGAACAGCAGCTTCCACGACACCTGGTACCTGGCCGACAACCTGACCCAGGGCGACGTGCGCGAGGCCCCCTGTCCGCCCGACTTCAACGGCGGACAGTTCCAAAGCTGGCTTGCGGTCGGCGACATCCTCGGCGCCTTTTTCGGCCACGACCACACGAACGACTTTATGGGCGAGTATGAGGGCATAGAGCTCGTCGCCGTGCCCGCCTGCACATTTTACAGCTACGGCAACTACCGCGGCGTGCGCACCATCACGCTGCACGAGGACGACCTGTCCACCTTTGAGACCGAGGTGCTGACCTATGACGATTTGGGCTGCGCGCGCGTGTGGAACGTCTTCAAGGACCAGCACGGCTACGGCGCATACCAGTCCAAGTTCCTGCCCGCCCTGTTCGGCACGCTCGGCGGACTTGTGGTGCTCGGCGGGGCGGCGGCGCTGATTGTCCGCGCCGTAAAGAAACGCAAAGACAAGGGAAACGGCTGATGAAAACGCAAAAAGCGCAGAACGCATCTCGGAAAGGACGCTTATGACACCGAAGAAAAAGCCTACCATATATACCGTCGCGACCGCGCACCTGGACACCGTGTGGAACTGGGATTTTGAGACGACGGTGCGCGAATATATCCCCGCGACGCTGCGGGAAAATTTCCGGCTGTTTGAAAAATACCCGGAATATGTGTTCAGCTTTGAGGGCAGCCGCCGCTATGAGCTGATGGAGGAATACTATCCCGCCGATTTCGAGCGCCTGCGCCGCTATGTGGCGGCGAACCGCTGGTTTGTGGCGGGCAGCGCCTATGAAAACGGCGACGTGAACGTCCCCTCCCCCGAGGCGCTGTTCCGAAACATTTTATACGGCAACCACTATTTCCTCGAAAAATTCGGCAAGACGAGCCTCGACATCTACCTGCCCGACTGCTTCGGCTTCGGGTATGCGCTGCCGAGCATCATCCGCCACGCGGGGCTTTTGGGCTTTACGACCCAGAAGCTGACGTGGAGCTCGGCGTACGGCATCCCGTTCGATTTGGGGCTCTGGCAGGGCGTGGACGGCAGCCGGGTCTATGCCTCGCTTGACGCGCAGGACTACAGCGCGACGCTCGAGAGCGTGCGCACGCACAAAAATGCGCCGAAAAAGCTCGACAAGAACCTCCGGGAATACAATCTCCCCATGACCTACCTGCTGCACGGCGTCGGTGACCGCGGCGGCGCGCCGAAGGAGAAATCCGTCAAGACCGTTGTGTCCGAGCTGCGCCAAAACGCCGGCGAAGCGGTGGACGTCGCCATTACGAACACCGACGGCGTGTTCCGCCTGATGGACACGGAGCTTTCCGCCGAGGAAAAAGGGAAGCTGCCCGTCTGGAACAACGAGCTTGTTTCGACCGACCACGGCGTAGGCGGCTATACCTCGCGCGCGCTGGGTAAGCGCTTAAACAAGCAAAACGAGCAGACCGCCGACGCTGCCGAACGGTTTTCCGCCGCGGCGGCGTGGCTCGGCGCGGCCGAATACCCGCAGGCGGTGCTCGACACCGCGTGGAAGCGCGTCATTGCGCACCAGTTCCACGACGACCTGCCCGGCACCTCCCTTTCGCGCGTGTACCGCCGCAGCTGGAACGACTATGTGCTGTCGCTCAACCAGTTTGCGGGCGTCTATGAAAGTGCGGTACAGGCCACAGCGCGGCAAATGCGCGCGCCGTTTTCCCGCGGGACGACCGTCGCCGTGGCGAACCCGACGGGCTTTGCAAGGCGCGGGGCGGTTGCCTGCCGCGTGGCGCTGCCGGCGGGGACGGCGTATGTACACGTAAAGGATGCGAAGGGCAAGGCCGTGCCCAGCCAGATAAACGGGAACGGCGAGGTTGTTTTCGCCGCCGAAGTTCCCGAAAACGGGCTTGCGCTTTACTGCATTACACCCGCCAAAGCGCCGTATGCAAAGGAAACGGACCTTGCCTGCACCGCGCGGACGCTTGAAAACGCGCGTTACCGCGTGGCGCTGGACGAAAACGGCGACATCGCCTCGGTCTTTGACAAATCGCTGCAAGCGGAGCTTTTGAAGGCGCCGGTGCGCATGGCGCTGTTCCGGTACAACGGCTCGAAGATGTGGCCCGCCTGGGAGCTGGATTACAAGGAGGTCATGGCCCCGCCCGCGCGCTTTGCAGAGAAGCCGCAGTTTAAAATTCTGGAAAACGGCCCGGCGCGCGTAACCCTGGAGACGCGCCGCACGGCGGGGAAATCCGTCTTTTTCCAGCGCGTGAGCCTGGGGCTCGACGAGGACACGGTGCGCGTGGACAACCTGATTTACTGGCAGGAAAAGCGGACGCTTTTAAAAACGCCGTTCGTGCTGCGCGTGCAAAACGAGCAGGCCGCCTACGACCTGGGGCTGGGCTTTATTCGGCGCGGGCTCAACACCCCGAAGCTCTATGAGGTCCCGGGACAGAACTGGGCGGACATCAGCGACGGCGAACGCGGCGTTTCCGTGTTAAGCGACTGCAAATACGGTTGGGACCACCCGACGGCCGACACCCTGCGCCTAACCGGCCTGCACACGCCGCGGTTCGGCTTTTTGCCCGACAGCCACCAGGACCAGCTCGACCTCGGCTGGAACCGCTACGCCTTCGGTATTTTCAGCCACGCGGGCGACGGCCTTGCCGAAACACAGGCGGCCGGCGCGGCGTTTAACCAGCCGCTGCGCGCGTTCGCCGTCCGCGCAAACCCGAACGGCGCTTTGGACCCGGTCTTTTCCTTTGCCGGGCTTTCCGGGGACGGCGTGGTGCTGCGCGCGCTGAAAAAGGCGCAGGACGGCGAAAATCTGATTGTCCGCGTCAACGAGGGCACGGGCAAAAAGCAAACCGGCGTGCGGCTGCGCGTCGGCGCGGGCATTCGCAAGGCGTGGCTCTGCAACGCGCAGGAGCAGCCCTTAAAGGCCCTGCGCCCGCAGAAGGGCGAGCTGGTCTTTGACATCGAGCCCTTTGCGCCGATGACGTTTTTGCTCGAATGCAAGCCCTTCGGCAAAACGGCGGATGTGCCGCGGCAAATTCCGCTGCGGCTGCCGGTCAGCGTCCCGGCGCTGTCGCCGAACGGGAAACGGGCAAACGGACCGCTGGGCGGCTATTCCATTCCGACGGAGCTGTTCCCGCAGGCGCTCACCTGTAAAGGTATTTCCTTTACAATGGAGGGCGGCGCGCAAAACGCCGTCGCCTGCTGCGGGCAGACGCTGCTGCTGCCCGAGGGCACGCGCGCCGTCGCGCTGGTGCTGACCGCCGCGCGGGGCGACCGGGCGTGCGTCTTCCCGGAGGGTGCGCGCGTACAAATTCCGGACTGCCTGGAGGCGCTGGGCGCAGGCGATTTGTACGAAGGCCGGCAAAAGCGCGCGGGCTACCGCAAGCGCTGCACGCTCGCCTATGAATTTACGCACCTGCACAAGGCGGACGGCGACGCCATCGCCAAGCAGGGCTATCTGTTCTTTGAGAAAATTCCTGTAAAGGATGACCGCTTGACACTTCCGGTTGCCGAGGATGTGCTCGTTTTTGCCGCCACGGCCATTGCGGAAGGCGACTGACGGCCTGGCGCACGCAAAAAACAGCGGGGAGACGGTTTCGTCTCCCCGCTGTTCCTTTTTTGTTGTCTACGCTTTCATTTTGACGGCCTGTTTCGCCTTTTCGACGATGTGCGCCGCATCCAGACCGAACAGGTGCAGCAGCTCAACCGCCGGGCCGGACTTGCCGAACACGTCCTTCACGCCGACGCGCAGCACCGGCACGGGGACGGTCTCGCAGATAACCTCCGCGACCGCGCCGCCAAGCCCGCCGAGCACGTTGTGCTCCTCCGCGGTGACGATTGCGCCGGTCTTTTTGGCGGAATCTATCAGGATGCCGCGGTCAATGGGCTTAATCGTCGCCATGTTGACGACGCGCGCCGAAATGCCCTCGTTTTGCAGCGTTTCGGCGGCCATAAGCGCCTCGTTGACCATAAGGCCCGTCGCGACGATGGCGACGTCCGTGCCCTCGCGCAAAATCGCGCCCTTGCCGATTTCAAATCGATACGTTTCGTCGAACACACGCGGCACGGCGAGCCTGCCGAAGCGCATATACACGGGGCCCTCGTGCGCGGCGGCGGCCAGTACGCAGGCGCGCGCCTCGACGTCGTCGGCCGGGTTCAAAATCACCATGCCCGGAATGGAGCGCATCAGGGCGATGTCCTCGCAGCACTGGTGGCTCGCGCCGTCCTCGCCGACGGAAATGCCGGCGTGCGTCGCGCCAATCTTGACATTGAGGTGCGGATACCCAATCGAGTTGCGCACCTGCTCGAACGCCCGCCCGGCGGCGAACATCGCAAAAGAGCTGGCGAACACGATGTGTCCCGTGGCGGCCAGCCCCGCTGCAATGCCCATCAGGTTGCTTTCGGCGATGCCGACGTCAATAAAGCGTTCCGGGAAGGCTTTTTTGAACATCCCGGTCTTGGTCGCGGCCGCCAAGTCCGCATCCAGCACCAATACCCTGTCGTTCTGCCCGCCCAATTCCACAAGCGCCTTGCCGTAGGCCTCGCGGGTCGCGCATTTTATCACTTCTGCCATAGCTCACGCCTCCAATTCTGCCAAAGCGGCGTTCAATTCCTGCATGGCCTGTTCATACTGCTCGGTGTTCGGCGCGCTGCCGTGCCAGCCGACGGCGTTTTCCATAAAGGACACGCCCTTGCCCTTTACGGTGCGCATCACAATCGCGGTGGGGCTTGTTGTGCACGCGTCCGCCGCGGCAAACGCGGCCTCCAGGGCGTCAAAGTCGTGGCCGTCGATTTCGACGGTGTTCCAGTTGAACGCGCGGAATTTTTCGGCGATGGGGTACGGGGCGTTGACCTCTTCCATGGTGCCGTCGATTTGCAGATTGTTGTTGTCCACAATGGCGGTGAGGTTGGAAAGCTCGTGGTTGCCGGCGAACATCGCCGCCTCCCAGACCTGCCCCTCCTGCAATTCCCCGTCGCCGAGGATGGCGTACACATGGAAATCCTTGCCGTCCAGCTTTGCGCCGAGCGCCATGCCGGCGGCCGCCGAAATGCCCTGCCCCAAAGAGCCGGTGCTCATATCCACGCCGGGGACCTTATCCATATTGGGGTGCCCCTGCAAAAAGCTGTCCGATTTGCGCAGGGTCTTGAGCGACTCGACCGGGAAAAAGCCCTTGTACGCCAGCGCGGCGTACAGCGCGGGCGCGGCGTGGCCCTTGGACAGCACAAGCCGGTCCCGGTCCGCCCACTTCGGGTCGTCGGGGCGGACGCGCATACGCACGTTGTACAGGTAACTCAAAACGTCGCAGACGGAGAGCGAGCCGCCCGGGTGCCCGGCCTTGGCGCTGTACACGCCCTCGAGCACGCCCATGCGCGTTTTCGTCGCGAAAATTTGCAGTTCTTTTTTCAAAGCCTGCTCCATGGATTCATCCTCCTTTGTATTCGTCCATGATATATTCGAGAAGGTCCGCCACGGCGCCGCGGTTGCAGTGGCACGCGTGGAACTTGGCAATCTCGTGCATCTTGCGCGGCGCCTGGGCGCACACGGCGGGCAGGGCTACGCTTTTGAGCATTTCATAATCGTTGAAATAATCGCCTATCGCGGCGGTGTGGCTGTGGTCGATGCCGTACATATCGGCGATGTCCAGAACCCCCACGCCCTTGTGGATACCCTTTTCCAGCATTTCAAAGGAAGAAACGGAGGAGGACATGAAGTTGACGTTCGGGTCTTTTATGGCGAGCAGATATTTTTTTACGGCGGAAATGAGCGGCGGCATCCCGAGGAAAATCACCTTGCCCCAGTTGTCGGGCGGGACCTCGCCGATGCGCCGGAACTTGCGGTGCGGCAGGTTGTCGGCGCGCAGCATGATGTTTGCAAAAATGTGCGCGTTAATCGTATATGCACTAGTATCTGTCAAAATCTCGACTTCGACCGCCGGGAATTTCTGGGTAACCGCCCGCACAAGCTCGTAGCCCGCCGGGTTGATGGGGTGGAAGCGGAGCATTTTTTCGTGCTCGTAATCATAAATGCCCGCGCCGTTGAGCAGCACGGCGGGCGTAGAGGCAATCGGCAGCCGCTCGAACGGCTTGCGCATGGAGCTGACGTTGCGGCCAGACGCCAATGTGAAATGCCCCTTCTTTTCGAGCACAAATTCGCAGATGCGCTCATAATTGCGCTTCGGCAGACGGCGCAGCTTGTTGTTCAGCGTCCCGTCAATGTCGGAAGCGACCAGCCAGTCGGAAAAATCGGTTTTCCCCCTCGTTTCAACCCTCACGCGTCAAACTCCTTACAAATTTTTCAAATGACCCCGGCAGGGCGCTTTCAAAGCGCAGAAACGCCCCGGTACGCGGGTGTGTAAAGCCCAGCACTTTTGCGTGCAGGCATTGTCCGCAGAGCCCCTTTTCCCGAGGGGCCGGATGGCCGTAGACCGCGTCGCCCGCCAACGGGTGCCCGAGATACGCCATATGCACGCGGATTTGGTGCGTGCGGCCGGTCTCCAGCCGGAATTTCAAAAGGCTGTAGCCGGCAAAGGTTTCGAGCGTCTCATAATGCGTAACGGCCGGCTTGCTGTTTTTTTCGGTCACCGCCATTTTTTTGCGGTCGCGGTCGCTGCGGCCGATGGGGGCGTCAACCGTCCCCGCCGGCGCGCGCAGATGCCCGACGACCACACCGCGGTATTCGCGCAGGAAGCTGTGCGCGGCAATCTGCTCGGCAAGCGAACGGTGCGCCGCATCATTTTTGGCGACGACCAAAAGCCCGCTTGTGTCCTTGTCGATGCGGTGGACGATGCCGGGCCGCAAAACGCCGTTGATGCCGGACAGGGAATCGCCGCAATGCCAAAGCAGCGCGTTGACAAGCGTCCCGTCCGGGTTGCCGGGCGCCGGGTGGACGACCATGCCCTCCGGCTTGTTGACCACCAGCAAATCGGCGTCCTCATACACGATATCCAGCGGAATATTTTCGGCGCGCACGTCGAGCGGCCGGGCATTGGGCAGGCAGAGCCGCACGCGGTCCCCCGCGCGCAGGCGGTCTTTTTTGGAAGCCGCGCAGCCGTTGACGGACGCCGCGCCCTCGCCGATGGCCTTTTGCAGCGCGGAGCGCGAAACGTCCTCCAGCCGTTCGGCCAGAAAAACGTCCAGCCGCTCGCCGGCGTCGGCGTCAAGCGCCACAAACTCAAACGCTTCCATCGGCCGTCTCCTTTTTTGCGCGGCGGCGTTCGCGCACAAGGTCCAAAAGCAGGTACAGGACCAGAAGCCCCGCCCCGACGCAGACCAGCATATCGGCAAAATTGAACACGGCGAACTCCACGAACAGCGGCTCGATATAGTCCACCACAAAGCCGCGCGCGGCACGGTCGATAAGGTTTCCCACACCGCCCGCCAGGATAAGCGTCGCCGCCGCAAGCGCCAGGCGGTCCTTCAGCTTTCCGGACACCAGCAGAACAAAGCCGCCCGCCACCACGACCGCGGTAAAAACGGTCAGCAGCGTCGTATGGTCCCGAAATATGCCAAAGGCGGCTCCCGTGTTTTCGACGTAGGATAGCTGCAACACGCCGTCGAGCACAGGGAAGCTGCCTATGGGCTGTAGATATTTGATTGCCAGAAATTTCAAGCCCTGGTCGGCTGCGACCAAAGCCGCGATTACCAAAACGGCAATCCAACGAAGCATCCGTTCCACCTCAAACAGAGGGCGTTCCCCCTGCCGTTATTTTTTCTTGAAAAAGCTCTTGAACGAAACGGGCGCGTCGTCATCATCCTCGCCGTCCGCCGCATCCGCGTCCGATGCTTCAATCGTCGCGTATGTATGCGCCGCAGAAGCCGCGGGCGCGTCCTCCGCCTCTTCCTCCGCCGCTTCTTCCAGCGCGGCAAGGTCCAGCGTAAAGCCCTCGTCGTCCGCATCGGCGTCTGCGTCGGCGTCCGATTCCGTCGACTGCCCGTTTGCGGGCGCTTCTTCGGCTTCTTCCGTTTCCTCTGCGCCGGAGGAGATGTCCTCAAACGTCACCGGGACGGCTTCCTCGGCCGGCTCGGCGGGCGCTTCTTCGGTTTCTTCGGCCGGGGTTTCCGGCTCGGCCGGCTCGGCGGCCGCTTCTTCCGCTGCTTCGGCGGCCGCTTCTTCGGCTGCTTCGGCCGGGGCTTTCTGCGGCTGCTCGTTTGCGGACGCTGCCGGCATTTCCTTTTCCACGTATTCCGGGATGGAATTGATAAGACCCAGATGCTCTTTATAAAGCGACAAAAGCTCCGTGCGGAAATCCGACGCCTTCTTTTGCAGCATTTCAAATTCCAGGCTTTCCTTCATAACCTTGCGGTTCACGGCGCCCAAAATTTCCTCGGCGTCCTTTTTCGCCTGCAGCACGACCGTGTCCGCTTCCGCCTTCGCGGCGGCGACAATCCCGTCGGCCTGCTTCTGCGCCGCCTTGCGCATTTCCTCGGCGTCCGCTTCCGCTTTTTCGACCGTTCCCTCCACGCTTTCCTTCGCGTCGCGAACAATCTTGTCGGCGAGCGTCTGGGCGGAGATGAGCGCCTTGCGCAGGCTGTCCTCCTCCTCCTTGTACTGCTCGACCTTGTTGGCAAGCAGGCTGATTTTCTTTATCAGCTCGCCGTTTTCCTTGAACATCTGCTCATAGGACGCCTTGACCTCAGCAAAAAAGCCGTCCACGTCGTCGGCGCGGTACGCGCCGCGGCCCGTCGCCTGGAAAGACTTTGCCTTTAGTGTTTCCGGAGTCATCATACTTCTATTCCACCCATCCAAAAAATAATACGCTTAGAAAAATACGCCGTTGTTTTCCAGCTCGTCCAAAAGGTCGCCCATGACGTCCACGTTATAGGGCGTGATGATAAACGTGCTGTTTGCAACGCGCTTGAACTGGCCGCCGTTGGCATAGGCGACGCCGCTGAGGAAATCCACAAGCCGCCGCGCAACCTCGCGGTTGGCGGACTCGAGGTTGAGCACGACCGTGTGCTTTTCGTTGAGGTTGTCGGCGACGGCGCGCGCTTCCTCAAAGCTCTCGGGCTTGGCAAGCACGACCTGCAGACGCGCCGTGGTGTGGATATTGACCACGTTGTTCCCGCTGTCGCGGTCCCGGTCGCGGTCGCGTTCCCGCGCGCGGCGGGACGTGCGGCGCGGCTCCTCCGGCTCTTCCGGTGCGGGCTGCTGGAAATCGTCGGATTCCAGCTCGTCGTAGTAATCGTCCTCCGAGACGTTGACCATGTTCTTGACCTTATCCAAAAAACTCATGCCATACCCTCCTGTTTTAGTACACGCGCGGCCCGAAAATCCGGGAACCGACCCGGACGTGGTTGGAACCCGCGCGAACGGCTTCGGCAAAATCGCCGGACATACCCATGGACAGGACATTCATAGATACATTATCTATTTTTTTCGCACCGATGTCAACATACATATTGTACATATTTTCAAAATATTTACAAAGTTTCGCCCGGTCCTCGCAAATGGGCGGGACGCTCATGAGTCCGCAGATGTGCAGCCCCGCAATTTCCGCCATTTCGGCAATCCGCTCCGGCGTCTCCTCGGGGGAAAGGCCCGTTTTGCTCGCCTCGAGGCCGATGTTCACCTCCACAAGCACGTCGGTCACAACGCCCTTTTTCAGCGACTGCTTGCCGATTTCGCGCGCGACCTTCAGCGAATCGACCGATTCAATCATATCCACCTCGCCGACAATCTGGGCGACTTTGTTGGTTTGCAGGTGCCCTATCAGGTTTTTGCGCACACCCGCAAGGCGCAGGTTCGGTTTTTTGCGCAGCAGTTCCTGTACGCGGTTTTCCCCGATGAGGGTCACGCCGCAGTCTATCGCGTGGTTAATAAACCGCTCCTCCACGGTCTTTGTGACCGCCATGAGCTCGATGTCCGCCGCCGTCCGGCCGGAATCCTCCGCCGCGCGGGCGAGCGCCTCGCGAACCGCCTTCAGGTTGTACTCGATGTCCTGAAAGCGCTGCTCATCCCAAGATTTTTCCGTCATACAGGTCTGTCCCTTCTACGATAATCTCATCATACCGCTCCACGTAGCCGCCGAGCGGATAGCCGTTTTCGTTCGTCGGCGTCACGCACACGGAGTATTCGCTGTCAGAATAGGCAATCTCAATCTTTTTAAATTCAATCAGATTGCCGCTGACAACATAGACCCCCTGCTCGCCCTCGACCTCGCGTATCGCGCGGTTGTTGACGCGCAGCCCCGTAATCTCGTCAAAGACAAGCCGCACCTGCTCGGTGCGCAGGGAGGCGTACTGCTGGTTCATCCAGTTGCAGGAGAGCACCAGCGCCGTGCTGCCGTCGGAGGTCGGCTTGACCGCCTCGACCGTCGCGCGGACGGCCTCGGCGGAGGTCAGGGGGAATTCCACCGTCAGCGTGTCGCCCGAGGCGACGCCCGCCGCCGTGTCCGCATCCAAGACGCAGACGATGTACCAATCGAACGCGTCCACGAGCTTGCCCATGCAGCTTTGCAGGGCGTCCTGGGAGGCGGGCTCGGCGCGCAGCGCCGCCGCCAGCGTGTCGCCCGAGGCGTCCGCAATGTCCGCGTAAGGCAGCACGCCCTCATAGCCGTCCACATGGCTGATGTAATAGCCGGGGTTGTCCGCCGTGATGGTCGTATACCCGCCGGACGCGGCCTCGAGCGTTTGCAGCTGCGCGCGCAGCGACGCGAGCTTTTCACTCGGGTCAATCTGCGTCCCCGTGGAAAGCTGGCGGGAGGTAATCGCCTCGCAGACGTCCTGCGCATACGACGCGAGCGTGTCCGGCGTTCCGGTGCGCGTGGCCAGCACAAAGCTTTGCGCGGCGGAATAGACCTGCTCCTCGAGCACGTCCACGTCCGCGGTCGACGCGCCGAGCTTATTTTGAAGCGATTCGAAATACGCGATGTCCTCGCGCACCTGCTGCAGCTGCGTGTAATTGCGCGCCGCATCCTCGCTGGAAAACACCACCGCGACCGCGTCGCCCCCGGCGACACGGTGCCCGTCCGTCACGAGCGGTACGAGCGTCCCGGCGGCTTCGGCGCGGATGTAGCTTTCGTCCCGCACCACAAAGCCCTCGACCGTCACGGCGTCCTCGACGGTCGCGTCGAGCGCGATTTCCGTTTCAACGGGCCGGTAATTGATGCGAAAAATTTCGTAGACGCAAAAGCCCACCACCAGAACCGCCAGAACCGCATACAGCCAGTTTTTCCGACTGCCGCGCGGCTTGTGCAGGGGCACAACCTTTTGCTCCCGCGGGTTTTCTACTTGTCCGGGCATACGTTCACCGCCTTTATAATGGCAAGCGCCTGCGCGAGCACGGCGTCCGGCGTGCAGGCGTCGGGATAAATCCAATGGATGGCTTCGTTGCGGCGAAACCAGGTCAGCTGCCGCTTGGCATAACGCCGCGTGGCGCGTTTGAGCGCGTCGACGGCCGTTTCCAGCGGCACCTCGCCGTCGAGATACGGCTTCAGTTCCTTGTAGCCAATCGCCTGCGCGGCGGTGGCGGCGTGCCCGGCGAAAAAAGCGCGCGCTTCGTCAAGGAGGCCGGCTCGGAGCATTTCGTCCACGCGCCGGTCGATGCGCCGGTACAGCGCGGCGCGGTCGTGAAACGCCAGGCCGAGGAAAACGGGCCGATACGGCGGCGGCGCGTTGTGCGATTCCGCCGAAAGGCGCGACGGCGGCGTGCCGGTCTGCAAATACACCTCCAGCGCGCGCACGATGCGCTTTTTGTCGTTTGCGTGCAGGCGCGCGGCGGTTTCCGCGTCGACGTCGGCGAGTCTTTTTCGCAGCGCCTCCCCGCCCTCGGCGTCATACTGCGCTTCAAGCGAACGGCGCAGCGCCGGGTCGGACGGCGTTTCGACAAACGCCGTGCCGGTCAGCAGGCTGTCGATATACAGCCCCGTCCCGCCCGCAACGATAACCGTTTTGCCGCGGGACGCGATTTCCCGGATGCAGGCGGCGGCGTCGCGCACATAGGCCGCCACGCTGTAGGGCGTTTCGGGGTCCAAAAACCCCATCATATGGTGCAAAACGCCGCGCATTTCCGCCTTTGTGGGCTTAGCGGAGGCAATCTCCATCCCGCGGTAAATCTGCATGGAATCCGCCGAGACGACCTCGCCGTTTGTCGCCAGCGCCAACTCTACGGCGAGCGCCGTTTTGCCCGAGGCGGTCGGTCCGACGACGGCGATAAGGGGCAGGGCGGACATTACTGCGTCCTCCCGAACTGCTTTTCGAGCTGCGCGCGCGACAGCGTAATCAGCACGGGCCTGCCGTGCGGGCAGTAGCGCACGTCGGGGTCGGCAAGCAGGCGTTTTACAAAATCCCGAAGCTCATAGTCGGTCGTGTGGTCGCCCGCCTTGACGGCGGCGCGGCACGCGACGGAGTGGTACAGCCAGTCGAGCTTTTCGGCCTGCACCTCGCGGTGGTACCGGCACAAATGCCCCGCAAATTCCGTCAGCAGCGCGGTCACGTCCTCCCCCGTCAGGTTCAGCGGGCAGCCGCGCACCAGCACCGTTCCGCCGCCGAAATCCTCGGCCGAAAAGCCCGCCTGCTCGAGCAGGTCCATATGCTCGAGCACAGCGGCGTATTCCTCTTTGCTTAAGGTGACCGCCGCCGGGGCAAGCAGCAGCTGGCTGCCGGCGTCGCCGCTGTTTTGCTTTAAGCCGTTATACAGCATCCGCTCGTGCGCCGCGTGCTTGTCGATAAGCAGAAGCGTATCGCCCTGCTCGACGAAAATGTAGGTGCGAAACGCTTCGCCCAGGACGCGAAACGCCTCCGGCTGCGGCGCATTTACCGGGGCGGGCGCACTTGTTTCGTCTGCCGGCGCGGGCGGCGGGTCTACCGCCGGGTCGGCCGCCGGGACGGCGCTCGGCAGGCTTAAATCCGGCAAATCGGACGCTTCGTACGCCGTTTTTGTGTCCTCCAACAGCGCGCCGTATGCGCGCAGCTGCTCGGGCGGCGTTTTTTCCGCCCGCGTCGCCGCAAAAGAGCCGGCCGGCTTTTCTGCGGGCGGCGGGGAACCCGCCTCCGGCATGGTAAGCTGCTCGCAGGCTTCTGCCGCCTTTTGGAGTACGAAACGGTCCGGCTGCGGCGCAAGCTGCACCGACGGACGGGAGGCGTCCGCGGCGATGGCGGCCTTCGCCGCGCGGTAGACCACGTCGAACACGGCCTTTTCGTTGGAAAAGCGGACCTCGGTTTTGGCCGGGTGCACGTTGACGTCCACCGCCGCCGGGTCCACGGTCAAAAACAGCACGCACGCCGGATATTTGCCGACCATCACGCTGTTTTTGTAGCTTTCCGCTAAGGCGGCCGCGCCGGAACGGGATTTGATGTAGCGGTCGTTGACATAAAAGTGCTGCATGGCGCTCGACCCGCGCGAGCAGTAAGGCTTGGAAACGTAGCCGCGGACCGTTACGCCGTCCTGCGAGCAGGAGGCGGGCAGCAGCGTTTCGGCAAATTCCTTGCCGTAGACCGCATGGATGCAGGCGAGCAAATCGCCGTTCCCGGGCGTGCAAAGCTGCTCGCGGTCGTCGCGGATGAACCGAATGGAGACCTCCGGGTGCGACAGCGCGATGTGGTCCGCAACCGCCGCAACGGCAAGTCCCTCGGAACGGTCGGAGCGCAGGAATTTCATGCGCGCGGGGGTGTTGAAAAAGAGGTCGCGCACAAAAATCGTCGTCCCCACCGGGCAGCCCGCGTCGTCGAGCGAGACCTGCTCCCCGCCCTCGAGCACAATGCGCGTGCCCACGGGCTCCGACGCGGTGCGCGTCAGCATTTCGAGCTGCGAGACCGCCGCAATGGAGGGCAGCGCCTCGCCGCGGAAACCCAGCGTCAAAATGGCGTCGAGGTCGTCGGCCGTTTGAATCTTGCTTGTGGCGTGGCTCAAAAACGCCGTCGGCACGTCCGCGCGCGCAATGCCGCAGCCGTCGTCGGTCAGGCGGATGTACCGCACGCCGCCGCGGCGAATTTCCAGCGTAATGTGCTTCGCACCCGCGTCTATTGCATTTTCCAAAAGCTCCTTGACCACCGAAGCGGGCCGTTCGACGACCTCGCCGGCGGCGATGCGCTGGGCAATCTCCTTGGGGAGCTGACGGATGGTGGGCATACCGGTCTCGTTCCTTTCCCGGACGGCGCGCCGCCCGTGTATGTTTAATCTGTAAAGTTTTTTAGCTTTCCAGCTTGGCGCGGTCCGCCAGGGCGTACAGCTTGGTCAGCGCTTCAATCGGCGTGAGGGTGTTGACGTCGAGCGTTTTCAGCTCTTCGGCAATTTCCGCGGCGGCGTTGCCGGATAGGCTTGTCTGCCACGCGGGCGCCTCCGTCTGTGCCGGCGCTGCCGCCCGGCGCGGGGCCGCCGGGGCGCCGTCCGCCTCCAGCGCCTTTAAAATGACCTTGGCGCGGCGCACGACCGTGTCCGGGACCCCGGCCAGCTTTGCCACGTCAATGCCGTAGCTGCCGTCCGCGCCGCCGCGCACGATGCGCCGCAGGAAG
Source organism: Candidatus Fimenecus excrementigallinarum (assembly GCA_018714805.1). Taxonomy (GTDB): domain Bacteria; phylum Bacillota; class Clostridia; order Oscillospirales; family Acutalibacteraceae; genus Fimenecus; species Fimenecus excrementigallinarum. Next base: position 167,548 of record DVMW01000024.1, on the reverse strand, counting down.
GTAATCTCGTCGCCGTGCTTTTTGACCGCGATGTTGTAATTTTTTACGCCCGGCACACTGTCCTCGAGCTCGGTGAGCTCATGATAATGCGTGGCGAACAGGGTCTTGGCGCCGAGCTTTTTGCGGTCCGCGGTATATTCGAGCACCGCGCGCGCAATGCTCATGCCGTCGTAGGTCGAGGTGCCGCGGCCAATCTCGTCCAGAATAATCAGGCTTTTTGCCGTTGCGTTTTCGAGAATCTCGGCGACCTCGCGCATCTCCACCATAAAGGTCGACTGGCCGCTTGCCAGGTCGTCCGACGCGCCGACGCGGGTGAAAATGCTGTCGCACACGCCGATTTCGGCATATTTCGCCGGCACAAAGCTGCCAATCTGCGCCAGCAGGACAATCAGGGCGACCTGGCGCATATAGGTGGATTTGCCGGCCATGTTGGGCCCGGTCAGAATCATCGTGCGGTTTTCGCCGCAGTCGAGGTGCGTGTCGTTCGGCACAAACGGCGCGCCGCCGAGCATTTTTTCAATGACCGGATGGCGTCCCTCGGTAATGACAATGCGGTCGGAATCGTTGACCTCGGGCCGGACGTAGCGGTTCGCCGCCGCGACCGACGCCAGAGAGCACAGGGTGTCGAGCGTCGCCACGGCGCGCGCCGTGCGGCGGGTGCGCTCATACTGCGCGGCGATTTTTTTGCGCACGGCGCAGAAAATTTCGTATTCCAGGCTGACAATGCGCTCCTGCGCGCCGAGGACCTTGGATTCAAGCGCCTTGAGCTCCTCGGTGATGTAGCGCTCGCAGTTCGTCAGCGTCTGCTTGCGGATGTAGGTTTCGGGCACCAGTTCCTTAAAGGAATTGGAAACCTCATAATAATAGCCGAACACGCGGTTGTAGCCGACCTTGAGCTTTTTGATGCCGGTTTTTTCCTGCTCGCTGCGCTCAAGCTCGCCCAAATACCCTTTGCCGCCCTCCACGACGGCGCGCAGCTCGTCGAGCTCCGCATTGAAGCCGCGGCGAATCATCCCGCCCTCGCGCACGGAAAACGGCGCGTCCTCGGAAATGGCGGACATGACGAGCTCGCGCACATCCGACAGCGTATCCAAATCCGCCGCCACGTCGCGCAGCAGCTGCGCGCGGCAGCCGCCGACCATTTCCCGAAGCTTCGGCAGCGGTTCGAGCGTGCTTTGCAGGGACAAAAGCTCCTTGGCGTTGGCGGTGCCGTAGACGACGCGCGTCATCAGCCGCTCCAGGTCGTAAATCCCGGAAAGCAGTTCTGTAAAGCTGTCGAGCCTTACGGGGTCGCCGAGCAGTTCCTCGACCGCGTTTTGGCGGCGGGAAACGGCGGCGCAGTCGCAAAGCGGGCTTTCCACCCAGGCGCGCAGCATCCGCTTGCCCATGGCGGTCCTGGTTTTGTCCAGCACCCACAAAAGCGAGCCGCGCTTTTCACGGTCGCGCATGGTCTCGGTCAGCTCCAGGTTGCGCCGCGTGGTCAGGTTGAGCTTCATCTGCCGCGCGTCGGCGTAGACCTGCACCGCCGCGATGTTTTTCAGGTCGCTTTTCTGCGCTTCGCGCAAATACGCGAGCACGGCGGACAGGGCGAACACCGTGCTTTTGTGCGCTTCGTCCGCCAGCGCCTCGGCCTGTTTTTCGCCGAACTGCGCGCGCACGGCGAAAAGCGCCTGCTCGTAGTCCCCGGCTTCGGCGGGAAGCATTTCGACGGAGGCCTCCAGCTTTTTGCCGACAAACTCCCGCACACGCGACAGCGCCGCGGCGGGCGGGTTCATCAGCACCTCGCGCGGGGAAAAGCGGGCAAGCTCGTCCACGGCGCGCTCATCCAAATTTTCCGAAAACGCCGTCGCCTGCACCTCGCCCGTAGAGACGTCCGCAAAGCAAAGCCCCATTTGGCCGTCGCACAGGTACAGGCAGGCGAGGTAGTTGTTTTTGGTCTCGTCGAGCATACTGCTCTCAATGACGGTGCCCGCCGTAATGACGCGGATGACGTCGCGCTTGACAATCCCCTTTGCGGCCTTCGGGTCCTCCATCTGCTCGCAGACGGCGACCTTGTAGCCGCGGGAGACAAGCTTGGCAATATAGCTGTCGGCGCTGTGGAAGGGCACGCCGCACATCGGCGCGCGCTCCTCCTGCCCGCAGTCGCGCCCCGTTAAGACAAGCTCGAGCTCACGCGAGGCGACCTTGGCGTCCTCGAAGAACATTTCATAGAAATCCCCGAGCCGAAACAGCAGAATCGCGTCCGGATATTCTTTTTTGATAGCAAAATATTGCTGCATCATGGGGGAAAGCTCCGCCATAGTCCGCCTCACATCCAATAGGCGCGCCTTGCCGGCGCGTTTTGTTTTTTAATGGCAGCCGCCGCAGGCGCTGCAGTCGCCCGCGCAGTTGTGCGCCGCCGGGTCGCAGGTTGCGGGGTCCTCGCCGTTGACGCACATGGCGAGGATGCCGGTAATGCGGTTCATCATATCGTCCACCGCCTGGCGCGCGGTTTCGAACGCCTGCATATGCTCGTTGGCCATGATTTCATTGTACACCGCCTGGAACTCGCGGTTGTACTGGTTCATTTTCACCTCGTCGGGTGTTTCCTTCGCCGCCTCCTGCTGGTAATTGAGCTGCACCAGGCGGATTTTGCCCATCAGCGCGCCGAGCGCTTCGTCCGCGTCGTTGGCTTCCTTGGCGGCGGCGTAGGCAAGGTAGGTTTCGTCCTGCTGAATGGCGGCGCCGAGCTGTCTGGTTAAGGTTTCGATGTCCATAAAATACTCCTGTCTTTTACAATTTTGAATTTATCGTTCCGGGGCGTCCGTCGTCCGTTCGCCCAAAAGCGTCCAATGTCCCGCATCGGTTACGCGGACGTTTTGGTACGTGCCGATAAGCGCCGGGTCCCCCGGAAATTCGAGCATGATATTGCCGTCCGTGCGGCCGGCGAGCAAGGCCCCGCCCGCCTTGGCGCGGCCCTCCACAAGCACGGTATAGGTTCTGCCGCGCATCTGCGCGCGCGCACCGGCGGCGATTTTCTCCTGCAGGGCGGTAAGCTGCGCAAACCACTCTGTTTTTTCCTTATGCGAAACGGGGTCGGGCAGCTTTGCCGCCGCCGTGCCCACGCGCGGGGAATAGATGAAGGTAAACAGCGACGTGTAGCCGACCGCTTCGACAAGCGAGAGCGTGTCGCAGAATTCCGCGTAGGTTTCGCCGGGGAAGCCGACGATGATGTCGGAGGTCAGCGAAAGCCCCGGCACCGTCGCCTTCGCGTCGGCGACAAGGTCCAGATACTGCGCGCGCGTATAGCGGCGGTTCATGGCGGCAAGCACCCGGTCGTTTCCCGACTGCACCGGCAGGTGCAGGTGCTTGGAAACCTTGTCACAGGCGGCAATCGTCTCCAAAAGCTCGTGCGTGCAGTCCTTCGGGTGCGAGGTCATGAAGCGCAGCTTAAAGTCGCCGGGCAGCGCGTTGAGCTCGCGCAAAAGCCCCGCAAAATTCAGCCCGCTTACGTTCCCCTTCCCGTAGGAATTGACGTTTTGCCCCAGCAGCGTAATTTCCCGGCAGCCGGACGCGATAAGCCCGCGCGCCTCGCAAAGAACGTCCTCCGGCTCGCGGGAACGCTCGCGCGAGCGCACATAGGGGACAACGCAGTACGAGCAGAAATTGTCGCAGCCGTACATAATGGGAAGCCACGCTTTTACGCCGCCGGTGCGGCGCACGGGGAGGTGCTCGGCGATTTCGCCGGGGCTGTCCGGCGCGCAGACCACGCGGCGCGGCCCCGTGAGCGTCTCGTACAGCAGCTCCGGCAGCCGGTGCAGCACGTGCGTGCCGAACACCAGGTTGACATACGGATAGCTTTTGTAGATGCGGTCGCGCACGTGCGCCTGCTGCATCATGCAGCCGCACAGCGCAAGGACCATATCGGGATTTTTCTGCTTGTAATTTTTCAGCTTCCCGACGTTGCCGAACACGCGGTCCTCGGCGTGCTCGCGCACGGCGCAGGTGTTGTACAGCGCGAAATCCGCGTTTTCGGGGCTGTCGCAAAATTCATAGCCCATTTCCTCGAGCTGCCCTTCAATGCGCTCGCCGTCGGCGACGTTTCCCTGACAGCCGTAGGTGTGTACAAAAGCGCGCGGGGCGCGCGTCGGGTATTTTGCCGCAAGCAGCTCGCGCACGCGCAGCGCGTACTGCCGCTGGCGCTCGAGTTCCTCGGGCGGGACGTTATGCAGCTTTGCCAATGTTCCTCACCGTTTTTATGCTTGTTGCAGATAAATCGAATGCAGCCACGCAAGGACGTCCTTGTAGACAAGCTCGTGGTCCGCCTCGAACAAAATTTCATGGCGGTCGCCGGGATACAGGATAACCGTCGGGTCGTGGCCGGCAAGCACCAGGTTGTCCGCGACGGCAAGCGGCCCGCGGCCGTTGAAGCCGACCGGGTCCTTGGCGCCCGCGATAATCATGACGGGAAGCGCCTCGGGCAGCCGGGACGCCCACTCGCGCTGCGCGCACTCCGTAGCGAGCGCGAACAAATCGCGGTACCCGCCGAGCTTAAAGGCAAAGCCGCACAGCGGGTCGGCAAGGTACGCCTGCTGGTTGCCCGTGTCGCGGCTGAGCCACGCGACGGAGGAGCCGTCCTTTTCGCGGGAAAAGAGCGCGCAAAGCGTGTTGAAGGCGGTGCCGAGCTTGTCGGCGTCCGCACGCGGGCCAAAGCGCTCGCACGCCGCGTCCACAACCGGCCGCAGCGCCTCGGCGGCGGCGGGCAGCTCGACCGTGCCGCAGAAGATGACGCCGTTGAGCTCGTCGCCGAAATGCGCGGCATACACCCGCGCGCACAAAGAGCCCATGCTGTGCCCGAACAGGAAATAGGGGATGCCCGGGTATTTCTTTTTCATAATGCGCGTTAAAATGTGCATATCGTCCACAAGCCGCTTGTCGCCGTTCTGGTCGGCGAAAAAGCCGTAGTCGGCGGCGGAGCGGACGGATTTGCCGTGGCCGAGGTGGTCGTTGCCGCAGACGACGAAGCCGTTTGACGCCAAGAACCGCGCAAAGCCGTCGTACCGGTCGATGTGCTCGGCCATGCCGTGCGCCATTTGGAACACGCCGACGGGCGAGAGCGACGCCTCACGCCAGATGAGCGTGCGGATGTCCTGCTGCCCGGTTGAGGAATGGAAATACGCTTCTGTTTTTACGATAGCCATAGTGCGCCTCCCGCTGCTGTAAGCTTTTTCGGTCCGAAAGGATAATTACATTGTATTGTACCACAAAACCGCGCCTTTGTCACGTGTTTCTCAAAAATCCGTGGCGCCTTCGGGCACGTGATTTTGCCCAACTTCCTGCCGGAAAGTGTCGGAAAAACCGTCTTTTTTTCGACGAAAAACCGTTGCGCGGCGCGGCGCGGCGTGCTACAATAGGAACAGCCAAAAAGGCTTTTCCAAAAAAAGAACGCAGAGGAAAGGAGGCAGTTCCCATGACTTACGAACAGGTCGTTGCCAAGGTCAAGGCAAAGTACGAGGACGTGGACGCTTCTTCCGTCAACGGCGTCGTTGCCATCCAGGTCAATCTGGTCGGCAAAAATGTCGAGGGTGTTTTCTACATCGAAGCGAAGGACGGCCGCGTCAACGTGGAGCCGTACGACTATCATGACAACAAGGCGGTCGTGACCGTTGCGCCGACGAATCTGATGAAGATTCTCGACGGCAAGGCGGACCCGGTCATCGCCTACACCACCGGCAAGGTCTCGATTTCCGGCGACCCCGGCGCGGTGCTGACGCTTGTAAAGCTCGCCAAGAAATAAGCATCCTTTGCTGAGCGCACAAAACACGGGCAAGCAGATTGCTTGCCCGTGTTTCCTTTTTGCCCCTGTTTATTTGGACGCGCGCGTCTTTTTGCGGTGCAGCGTCACGGCGGCGGCGCCGGCCGTAACGGCCAGCACGGCGGCGACGCAGGCGATGCCGACAACGGCGGCGTTGGAGCGCGGCGCCTTTTCCTCGGACGCCGGTGCGGTCGTCGTCTCGGTCAAGGTCCCGGCTTGCGTATTCCCGGCGGTCGTTTCAGCCGGCAGCGTCACGCCGAAGGGAATCTCCTCGGTCTCCTTGGCGCCGCAGACCGCGCAGACGCGCTCGCGTTCGCCGGGAGCGTCGGCGGTCGCTTCGCGCAGGACGGTCCATTCGCCGAACCGGTGGCCGAGCGCGGGAACCGTTTCCGTCGCGGATTTGCCGCAGCGCGTGCAGACGCCGGTGCGCTCGCCCGCCTCGGTGCAGGTCGGTTCCTTGGTCACCGTCCCCGCGGGGATGTCGTGCCCGAGCGCGGCAATCTCTTCCGTCACGGTCTGTCCGCAAACGGTACAAGTCCCCGTGCGGCTGCCCTTTTCGGTGCAGGTCGGTTCCTTGGTGACCTTCCAGTCGGAAAGCTTGTGGCCGGCCGCGGGGATAGTCTCGGTGCGAACGGTCGCGCCGCAGACGGTACACTTCTGGACGCGCGTGCCCGTGCCTTTGCACGTAGCCGCCTTCGTCACGGTCCAACCGCCGGCGGTGTGCCCCTTGGCGGCGATGGTCCCGGTGGAAAGCTGCCGGCCGCAGACCGTACAGGTCACGACGGACTGCCCCGCCGACGTGCAGGTCGGCTGCTTGGTGACGGTCGTCTTTGTCTGCGAGTGCGCACAGGAAACCGTTACGCTGCGCTTGGAATTGGCGACGACCTGACTCGTTACGACTTCCCCGTCCTGCGAACGGCCGTCCTCCGCCTTTGTAATATTCAGCGTCAGGGTCCCGCCGGGCTTTACGACGCGCATCTGGAAGGTGAACAGCGCGCCGCCCGCCGTGATATACCCGCTCGCAACACCGACATACCGCACGCTCGCATCCGCATATCTGACGTCGCCCAGCTGCATAATCGCCGTTGTTGCCGTGCCCTCGTTCGCCGCAAAGTACGCCGGGTCAAACGAAACATTGCAGTCGAGCGTGCCGAGGTTCGAGTTGGCGGACACGCTGACGGATACGGTGATGACGTCGCCGGCGTTTGCCGAGGTCTTGCTCGCCGAAAGCGTCAGCGCCGCAGAGGTCTGCACGGCGGCGGCCGGTACGGCGCACACGCCGCACAGCAGCGCCAGAACCGCCAGAAGGCTGACTAATCGTTTCATGGGCACGTCCTTCCTTTGCGCCCGTTTTCGGGCGAAACTCTATTTTATCATTATAAAAGATATGTCGCATTCTGTCAACGCGGCATTTTTTGGAAAAGGAAAACCCCGAAAGCAAAAGCCTTCGGGGATGGAGCTGCTGGGCGGACTCGAACCGCCGACCTGCTGATTACGAATCAGCTGCTCTACCAACTGAGCCACAGCAGCATAGGTTCCTGCGCCAAAGCGGGGGCGACAGCTTTTATATTATATCGGATAACTTGCCGAATTGCAAGAGGAAATTTTGCATTTTTCGATTTTCCGAAAAATACGGAAAAACGCCCGGCTTTTGCCGGGCGTTATTGCTTGCAGCTCAGTTTTGCAGGCCGAAATAGCGTTCGGCGTTGTAATACGAAATATCGGCGACAAGCTTGGAAAGAAAGTCGAGGTCGTTGGGGTATTTCCCCTCCTCCACCCAGTCGCCGAGCAGCTCGCAGAGAATGCGGCGGAAATACTCGTGGCGCGGGTAGGAAAGGAAGCTGCGCGAATCCGTGACCATGCCGACGAATTTCCCGAGCACGCCGAGGTTCGCAAGCGTTTGCAGCTGCTCGCGCATCCCGGTATAATTGTCGTTGAACCACCACGCCGAGCCGAATTGGATTTTGGACGGGCATTCGCTGCTCTGGAAGTTGCCGAGCATGGCGCCGAGCACGTAGTTGTCCTTGGGATTAAGGGCAAACAAAACGGTCCGCGGCAGGCTCCCCTTGCGCTCGAGCGCGTCGAGCAGCCCGGAAAGCCCCTCGGCGACGGGATAGTCGTTGATGGAATCAAAGCCCGTGTCGGGGCCCAGGCGCTCAAACATCCGGCGGTTGTTGTTGCGCATCGCGCCGATGTGCAGCTCCATCACCCAGCCGCGGCGCGCGTATTCGGCGCCGAGGAAGCGCAAAAGGGCGGTGCGGTATTTGTCGGTCTCTTCCGTCGTCAGCGTGCCGCCGATGAGGCCGAGCTTGAATATCTTTTCCACCTCGGAATCGGTCGCCGGGCAGTACGGGACATAGGCGAAGGAATGGTCGCTCGCGCAGCAGCCGAGGCTGTCGAACAAATCCATGCGTTCCGTGAGCGCCGCCTTGAGCTCCGAAAACGTGCGAATCTCGCGCCCGACCGCCTTTTCCAGCGCCGCTATCCAGGGGATAAAGGCCGGCTGCTCGATGTGCAGCGCCTTGTCCGGGCGGAAGGCGGGCAGCACGCGGCAGGCAAACCCCGTTTCCTTTTGCAAAAGCCGATGGTATTCGAGCGTGTCGGCGGGGTCGTCCGTCGTGCAGACGCAGCGCACGTTCGAACGGGCAATCAGCGCGCGGGGCGAAAAATCACCCGCGCGAATCTTTTCGTTGCAGCGGTGGTAAATTTCCGCCGCCGTTTTGCCGCTTAAGGGCTCCTCGACCCCAAAATACCGCTGCAGCTCGAGATGCGTCCAGTGGTACATCGGGTTGCCGACGGCGAAGGGCAGGCTTTCCGCGAACGCGCGGAACTTTTCGGCGTTCGGCTTTGTGCCCGTAACGTATGCCTCGTCCACGCCGCAGGAGCGCATCAGCCGCCACTTATAGTGGTCGCCCGCGAGCCACAGCTCGGCAATGTCGGCGGGCTGCCGGTTTTCATAAATCTCCTTGGGAGACAGATGGCAGTGCCAGTCAAAAATCGGTGTTTTTTCCGCGCCGCGGCGGTACAGCTCCTTCGCCGTTTTGGTGGTCAGAAGGAAATCCTTGTCCAGGAATCGCTTCAAAACAATCGCCCCTTTTGCCATACGGCCTGTCTTGTTTTTATTGTATTGCAAAATCGGCGCGCGGTCAAGGCATACGGGGAATTTTTCACACACGGCGCGCCCCCTCTTGTGCTCGCGCCGCGGATATGGTACGATACGGGGAGAACCGTTCGGGGAGGAAAACATGGAAGATACGCTTCAAACGCCGCAAAGCCTGTCCCGCCGCGCGCTGCGGCTCATGCGCCTGACGACAGGGATACGGATGCTGCTTTTGTTCGCGCTGTTCTGCGCGGCGCGGGCCGGACTGTGCGCGCTCGAGCTGCCGACGGCGGGCACGGTGGTGCTGTGCGTCGGCGCGGGGTACTGCCTGCTTGATTTTCTGCTTCTGCCGCGCCTGCGCTATCGACGCTACCGCTATCTTTTGGCGCAGGACCGGCTGGAAATTTCCGAGGGCGTGCTGTTCCAAAAGCGCACCGTCGTCCCCGTGGACCGCATCCACCAAATCGAAATCAGCAGCGGGCCGCTCGACCGGCTCTGCCGGCTTGCGCGCGTGGAGGTCACGACGGCGGGCGGCACGGCTGTTTTGGGCTTTTTGGAGGAGGAGCAGGCGGCGGCGGTCGCAGAGGGGCTGCACACGCGGCTGAAAACGAGGCTTTCGCGCCCCGGGGAGGCCGACGATGTTTGAGACGCCGCGCCGCAACCACCCGTATTATATTGTCGAGCGCACCGGCATCGTCCTGCTCGCCGCGCTTTTTGTATTTTGGACGCAATGGGAAAACGAGCTGCCCGAAAATTTCTGGGAGCAGCTGTTTTCGGGGGGCTGGCGCGAAACCCTGACCGGCGCGCTCGCAAACGGGCGGTTTTTGCTGCTGCTTGCCGCCGGGGTCATTCCGATAGCGGGGCTTTTGGCGCTTTTGTGGAGCGTATACGCCTGGAAGCGCACGACGTTCTGCGTGCGCGCGGGGGTCTTCTGCTACACCGCCCGCCGGGGCTTTGCGCAAAAGGAAACGCGCGTGCCGCTTGCGGCCGTTTCCACCGTCAGCATCCGCCGTTCCCCCGACAAGCGGCTGTTTTCCCTTGCGTCGGTGCGTCTGGAGCTCAACTCCGCCGCCGGGGCAAGAACGAAGCTGACGCTTGTTTTAACGCTGCGGGAGGCGGAGGCGTTCGCCCGCTTTCTGGAAACGCAGAAGGCGGTCGCAAAGGACGCGGACGTCGAAGAGCCGGCGGCCGGTGCCAAGCGGGAGCTGCGCTATTCGCCCGCCGGGGTGCTCCTGCACGTGCTGCTGACCGTCTCCCTGACGCCGCCGGTGCTGCTGCTTTCCCTGTGGGCGGTGCAGTTTCTGCCCGGGATGCGCGACGGCGCGGGCGGGATTGCGTTCCGGGTGATTCTTCTTGCCATCGCCGCCTTCCTCTTTTCGACCGGCGTCGTGCAGTTTGTGCGGTTGTTCGGCTACACGGTAACGGCGGACGACGCGCGCGTCACCGTTTCCCACGGGCTTTTCAACCGCCAGACCTATGCCTTTGCGCCGAATAAGGTCAACACCGTAACCGTCCGCCAAAGCCTGCTTGCGCGGCTTTGCAGGCGCGCGTATGTCGAGGTCACCGTTATGGGCTACGGTAACGAAAAGGAGCGGCCGCTGCTTTGCCTGTACGCGCCGCAAGAAGAGGCGCAGGCTATCTGCCGCGCGCTGACGGCGGACTTCGGCGACCTTTCCGACGAAAAAAAGCCCGCGCACGCCGGCATTCTGCAAATGCGGCTGCTGCACGCGGGCAAGTGCCTTTTGCTGTTCTGCGTTGTCGCGCCGTTTTCGCTGCCCGCGGGGGCCGCGCTTGCGGGCGCCTGGCTTTTATACGGCGAAGTCGAGCACAAATTCGCGGCGCGCATCACGCGGCTCTGCCTTTCCGAAACGGGGCTTCGCTACACGTCCGGCGGGTTCCAAAAAACCGTGCGCTACGTGCGCTACGGCGACATCCAGCAGCTCACGGCCAAAACCGACCCGATACAGAAGACGTTCGGCAACGCCCGGCTTTCCTGGATTGTGCTGGCCGCCAAAACGGACCGGCTGATGAAGACGACGTATTTTACCGAGGAGGTCCGGCGCGCCCTGGCCGAGCGCATTGCCGCCGCGCCGGACGCTTCCACCCGGCTTTGGGCGTGAGAATGCCGTATGGCTTTGGGCGGTTCTCTTTTTGCCCTTGCGCAAAACGGATTCCTGTGCTACACTATTGTGCGTAATTTCTGAAGAAGGTGAAACAGTTATGTCCGGACACTCCAAATGGAGCACCATCAAACGCAAAAAAGAAAAGACCGACAACGCCCGCGCCAAGGTGTTTACCAAAATCGGGCGTGAAATTGCCGTCGCCGTCAAGGCGGGCGGCCCGGACCCGGCGGCGAACTCCAAGCTCAAGGACGTTATCGCCAAGGCCAAGGCCAACAACGTGCCGAACGACAACATCGACCGCATCATCAAAAAGGCGGCGGGCGAAGGCAACGCCGACAATTACGAGGACGTGGTGTACGAGGGGTACGGCCCGTCGGGCATTGCCGTCATCATTGAAGCGCTGACCGACAACCGCAACCGCACCGCCGCGGACGTGCGCCACGCGTTCGACAAATTCGGCGGCAACATGGGCACGTCGGGCTGCGTCTCCTTTATGTTCACCCGGCAGGGCGTGCTCATCCTCGACAAGGAGGAGCTCGACGAGGACAAGCTCATGGAGGACGCGCTGGAGGCGGGCGCTTCCGACTTTTTGTCGGACGGCGACGTCTATGAAATCCGCACCGAGCCCAACGACATGGGCGGCGTGCGCGACGACTTAACCGCCAAGGGCTATTCGTTCCTGTCGGCGGACGTCGAGTATGTCCCCTCGACCTATACGAAGCTCGAAAAGCCGGAGGATATTCAGAACATGGGCCGGATGCTCGAAATGTTTGAGGAGAGCGACGACATCCAGGCCGTCTACCACAACTGGGAAAACGAAGACGACTACGAATAATCCAAGCGAAAAACGGCGCGCCGCAGACGGCGCGCTGTTTTTTCATGGACTTTTTTTATGTCCTGTGCTACAATGCAGACAGAAAATCAAATCCGACGGGAGGGTCCCTTATGAAGCTTTGGAAACGAATCGGCCTCGGTGCGGGCGGCGCAGTGCTTGCGGGCCTGCTGGCGTTCGGCGCGTCCTTTGTCTGGTATTACCCGCACTACCGGCAGCAAAAGGCGGCCGCCGCCGTACCGGCGGAGACCGGCGCGGGCGAGGTGCGGGTCATGAGCTGCAACCTGCGCTGCTTAAACCCGCTCGATTTCGGCAAGAAAAACTGGTTCTACCGCGCCGATTTGCTCTTGGACGGCGTGGCGGATGCCGCACCGGACGTCATCGGCTTCCAGGAGGCGACCAAATGGCAGTACGCGTACCTGCGCGACACGCTGCCGGAATACAAATCCGTCATCACCTACCGCGATAACGCGGTCAATTCCGAGGGCTGCCCCGTCTTTTACCGCGCCGACCGGTACACGCTGCTCGACGAAGGCTCCTTCTGGCTTTCCGAAACGCCCGGGGAGATGAGCAAGGACTGGGACGCGGCGTGCTACCGCATTTGCAGCTACGTGGTGCTCGAGGAAAAGGCGAGCGGCGCGCAGTTCGCCGTATTCAACACGCACCTGGACCACGTAAGCGACTTGGCGCGCATCAACGGGATTCACGTGGTGCTCGACAAAATGCACGAGATTGGCGATTTGCCGGCGGTGCTCATGGGCGACATGAACGCGACGGAGAGCTCGGACACCTACAAAAGCGCGACAGAGAGCTTTTTGGACGCCAAATACCAGACCCAAAACGCGGACACGGGCGCGACGTACCAAAACTGGGGCGAAGCGCTGCAGAACGACTGCATCGACTACATCTTCACCTCCAAAACCGGCTTTACGGTCGAGGCCTTCCGGGTGGTCCGGTATGTGCCGGACGGCGTGTATACGAGCGACCATTTCCCCGTTTTGGCGCAGTTGCGCTTGACGGAGGCTAATACCGATGCTTGACGCAATGCGCGCCAAGGCGGACCTGCTTGCCGTAGTCCGCGCGGCGCTGTGTGAAAAAGCGGCGCCGGACGCCAAAGCCTTTTCCGACCCGGCGGGCGTCTGCACCCTGGCCAAAAACAACTGTGTGGAAGCGCTCGTCTGCCTGACCCTGCGCGACGGGCTTTCGGCGCTGCCGCCCGAAAATGCGGCCGCGCTCCAAAAGGCGTTTCAGCTTGCCGTCCTGCGCGAGGCGGCGCAGCAGACGTTTTTGACAAGCCTGCGCGAGCGCCTGCAGGCCGCGGGCATCGACTTTCTGCTTTTAAAGGGCACGCACGTCAAGGCGCTGTACCCCGCGCCGGAAATGCGCTTCATGGTCGACATGGACGTGCTGGTGCGCGAGCCGGACGTCGCAAACGCACAGGCGCAGCTGGAGGCGCTCGGCCTGCAGCTGCACCTGGACAACGGCAAGGATATCATCTATATGCAAAAGCCGTTTCTGACCGTCGAGCTGCACCGCACGCTGTTTCAGCCGGACGACCCGCGCTACCCGTTTTTCCTCGACGTCTGGGCGCGCGCCGTGCCGGTGACGGGGCATGAATACAAAATGTCGGACACCGAGCTGTACGTCTACACGCTCGCGCATTTGGCCGAGCATTATACGGCCGCCGGGTCGTGCTTCCGGCCGGTCATGGATTTGTACCTGCTTGAAAAAAAGGCGGCGGTCGACTTTGCCGCTGCCGAAGCGCGCTTTTCGGAAATGGGGCTTGCCGATTTCGCCGGCAACGTGCGCGCGCTTTGCCGCGTGCTGTTTGACGGGGCGGCGGAAACCGACACGCTGCGGCTGATGGGCAACTTCATCCTGCTGGGTCCCCCGGTCCGGCACGCCGGAGAAGCCTCCGCCGCCGCCAAGACGAGCCACGGCAGGCTGCGCCGCCTTTGGCACGCGGCGTTTCCCCCGCTTCGGCATATGCGGCTGCGCTATCCCGTGCTGCAAAAAGCGCCGTTCCTGCTGCCGGTCTTTTGGGCGGTCCGGCTTGTGCAATACGCCTTCACCAAGGACCGGGCGCTTGCACGCAAGCGCGAGGCGCTTTTGCACGCCGACAAAAAAAGCGCCGATATTTTGGCGGGCATATTCAAGGCGTCCGGGCTGTAAGCCGAAAAAAACGCTGCTTGTTCCGTATATTCTCCGCCGCGCCGGGCAAACTGTGGGCGAGGTGAGAACAATGGACAAAAACAAGAAAAAGCACAGCGGCAACAGCGCCCCGGCCAACACCCCCTCTACGCCCGCCGGGACGAACGAGCAGCCCGCCGGCGACCGCAGCGACGCGCCGACGGCGGAAAACCGGAAATAAGAGAACGCAAAACGAACGGCACCGTCCCAGCGGCGGCGCCGTTCGTTTTTTTGCCTGTTTTCAGCTGTGTGCGGGAACCTCTTCGTAATAGAGCGTCCGCTGCGCCGCGCTTTCCGGCGCGTCGGCCGTTTGCGCATAGGCGAGCAGCAGCCGTGCATATGCCGCCGGCGCGCTTAACGCGTACAGCGGGCGAGCGCCGCTTTCCAGCAGCGCGTTTGTGCTTGCATACTGCCTCGGCGCACGCTTGACGGGCGCAAGGTAAACGGCAGCGCCCGCCGCCTGTACCTGCTTGACGAACCGCGTCAGACGCTGCGGCGCGGTGCCGGAATGGTAGCCCCACAAAAGCACCGCCGCCGTATCCGCCGAAACCGCAGACGCCTGCGGACACATACCCGGGAAGCAGCGCAGCAGCACGACGCGCCCGGGCAGGCGCGGCGGCGCCGCAAACAGCGCGGGCAAGGGTCGGCGCAGCGTCTGACGGTCGGGCACGTCCGCCGACCGGGCAAACCGAACCTCGTCGCCGGCAACCACCGCAGCCGGCGCGCCCGCCGAGGCGAAATCGTCCGTAAAGGGGTCGGCCTCCAAAAGCCGGGTCGCAAGATGAACGCGGCATTCCCCGCCCGCCTGTCCGAACGGGACGACAAAGCCGGCGCCGCCCGCCTCGATATACCGCACCGCCGCGCGCAGGTTGGAAACGCCGTTTTCCCGCGGGTCGCAAAGCTCGAAGACCGACGACACAAAGCAGACGGGCTTTGTAAAATGGCGGCAGGCCATGGCGGCGAGCGATGCGGTAAACGGCAGCGTGTCCGTCCCGTGCAGGACGATAACGCCGTCGAACGGCTCCGCCATTGCCGCGAACAGGGCGGCCAGCAGCGTTTCATAAAACGCGCGGTCGGCATTTTCGGACAGCAGCGTGCAAATCTGCCGGGGCGTAAAGCGCACGTCGCCGCCGTACCGCGCGCGGTACATTTGCAAAAGCAGCGGCGTCCGGCTGCCGTCGGCGTCTATGCCGCCCGCCCCCGCCGCGCTGCCGATGGTGCCGCCCGTTGCCAGCACAAGCAAATTCATAGCCGTCCCTCCGCCTGCAGGTCCTCTATCGTCTTTCGGTATTCATCGTATGTAAACAGCGTGTTGAGCACGCCGAGCATCGCGTTCGCCTGCATATGCGCCGGCAAATCGAGCGCGGCAAGCAGCCGGCGGCGTTTTTCGGCGCTGTCCGGGCCGCCGGAAAGTCCGTCGAGGTACAGGTCGGTCTTGGTGACGGCGCGCTGCGGCGTGCCGGCCGTTTCGTCGGCGGTCAGCCCCGCCTTGCGAAACGCCTCCAAAAGCACGTCGGTGCGCATCCCTTCGACGCCGAGCTTGCCCTCCTTCGACGGCGCGGCCTTGCGGCGCTCCTTGCCGAACACGTCGGGGATATACACGTGCGTCACGCGGTTTGCCGGGACGATGCCGTTTAAAAAATTGCGGATAACGAACCCCGCCGCGTCGCTGTCCGTCAGCACCACGAGGCCGCGCTCCGCCGCGAGGCGGCGCAAAAGCCTTTGCTTTTCCGTATCCTTGAAAATACCGAAGCCGTCGGTCGTGAGAATCAGGGCGTCCAAAACCGCAGAAAGGCGGTGCTTGTCATATTTCCCCTCGACAATGACGGCCTGCTTCAGCCGAATCATCGCCGTTTCCCCGCAAACAGCGCCGCCAGCTGCACAAGCAGCCGCTCGAGCACGAGCGAGGCGGGCGCGCCGCCGGTCTTGAGCGCGCGGTCCGCCGCCGTACACAAATCCAGCGCGCGCCGCAGCGCGTCCGCCGGCAGCGCGTTCGCATCCCGCGCGGCGTTGCGCAGGCGGAACTCCCGCCCCTTATATTGGAAAAACTTCGCGGGCGCCGTGCTCTGCTCCCCCGCCTCCAGCGCCAGCTTGACCCGGTACATATCGACGTACGCGCCGACAATCGTCCCGAGAATGAGCTCCGGCTTTTCCTTGTCCTGCAAAAGCTTTTCGAGCACCGAGAGCGCCCGCGCGCAGTTGCCGGCGGAAAGCGCGCGCGTTAAATCGAACACATTCGCCTCCAGCGAGCGTGTCACGACCGCGTCGATGTCCGCCTTGGAAATTTCTCCGCCCCCCTGCTTATAGGCGCACAGCTTTTCAAGCTCGCCGAGCAGGCGATGGAGGTCGTTGCCGACGGTCTCCGCCAGATACCGCGCCTGGGCGGCGTCCAGCGCACAGCCGCGCTTTGCCGCCCCGTCGCGCAGGGTTTTGGTAAGCGACGGCATATCGAGCCGGTCGAAGGCGACGGCGGTGCCGCATTTGGAAACCGCCTCCAGTATCCCACGCCACTTGGCGCTTTTTTTGGGGTCGACGCGAACTTCGTCCTGCCAAAAAAGCAGTACGGCGTTTTCGTTCGGGTCCGCAAGGTAGGCGTCCAGCCGCGCTTTGTCGGAGGCGGAAAGGCTGTCGAGCGCGTAGTCGCACGCCACGACGCACATATACCCGCCAAAAGCGGGCAGCGTTTCGGCGGCGTCGAGCACCTCGGAAAACGGCGCGCCGTCGGTCGCGTCGTATTTTTTGTGGTTGAAGCCCTCCATGCCGGGCGTCACGCACGCGCGCGCCAGGCGGTCGGCGTACACCTGCTTCAAATAGCTTTCCTCGCCGTAAAACAGGTATACGCGCGCAAAGTCGCCGCTTTTGAGCTGCTTATGCAGTTGGACAGGCGATAAGGCAGGCATGGCTTTACATCCTTTCGTATTCAAACGCGCCGTCCGGGTAAACGAGCACGGAGATGCTCCCGTTTTCGGCCGTGGTGCAGACCGTGCCGCTTCGCAGGGCGGGAAAATCGGCGTCCGCACTGTCCGCCGTGGACAAAACGGTCAGCGAGAAATCGGCGGCGTCGGTATTTTTCGACATTTCCCCGGCGCAGATAAGCAGCGCCGCCGCGTCGCCCCGGAAGTCGTTTTCCGGCGTAAAGGAGACGATGGCGCGAAACCCGCCGTACAAAATCTCCGCATACCGGTACGCGCCCGCCGCCTGCACCGCTACAGTCAGCGTATCGTCCGCAAAGCGCAGAACGCTGCGGGTGACGGGAACCTTTTCTTCGCCCACGGGCAGCGTTTCGGCGTCGAGCTCGGGCGCGTAGTAGAGCGTGCGCACCGGCAGGCGCTCGCCGAGGGGCACCGCGCCGGACGAAACGTGCGTCCCGCCGCCCGGCAGCACCAGCGCGTCGATGCCGGTCGCGCCGTACTTAGACAGTATAGCATAAATTTCCGAATCCGCAAAGTAGTCCCCGCCGCAGCCGAGCACGACGGTCTCGCCCCGGCAGGACAGCACAATCCCCGCGCCGTCGCCGACGGACGCGACCGCCAGCCGGAGGACGCCGCGCGTGTGCAGGGACATCCCGATATTGCCGACGAGAAACACGCCGCACAAAAGACCCGCGCAGACCTGCACGGCGCGCTTGTTCGGACGGCGCAGCAGCAAAACGGCGGCCGCACCGAAAAAGGCGAGCGCCAAAAGGAGCTTGGAAAAATCGGACCCGATGGGCATCAGCACGCCCGGCAGGCCGCAGAGCGCTTCGGCGCCGGCAATCATATACCGCGCGGTCTGGCCGGCAAGGAACAGCACCGGCGCGTCCAGCACGCCGACCTGCGCCAGCGCCCCGCCCAAAGACCCGAGCACCATCGCGGCGTTGCCCGCCGTCAGCATCAAAAGGTTCGCAGGCAGCGTCGCGAGCGACAGGCTGCCGACGGCCCAGAGCTGCACGGGCAGCGTAAAAACGCCGGCGGACGCCGTGACCGCGACGGCGGAGGCGAGCGCCGAAAGCAGCCGCCGCGCCGCCGGGAAGGAAACCCGGGAGAACGGCCGGGACAGCGCCTTGGTCAGCGGTTCCGCGCACAGCAGGATGCCC
This sequence comes from Candidatus Fimenecus excrementigallinarum, assembly GCA_018714805.1. Lineage (GTDB taxonomy): Bacteria > Bacillota > Clostridia > Oscillospirales > Acutalibacteraceae > Fimenecus > Fimenecus excrementigallinarum. The sequence goes on along the minus strand of DVMW01000024.1, from coordinate 149,434 downwards.
AGCGTCGCAAACACGGAGAGCAGCAGCGACAGCGACCGCGCGGCATAGGGGTTGACGGCGAGCATACCCGTCAGCGCAAGCCCGATGGCGTTGAACGCGTCGGATTCCCGCTTGAAAAACTCGGCGGCATAGACCATACAGAGCATGACCGCCGCACGCAGGATGGACGGCGCGCCGCCGGTTAGGACCGTAAAGAAGCAGACGAAGCCAATCCCGACCGCGGCGGAAAGCCGGCGGCGCAGCCCGAGCTGGCGGAACACGGCGAACAGCAGCATCGTCCACACGGTCAGGTGCAGGCCGGAAACGACGAGGATGTGGGAGACGCCCACCGCCCGGAAGGCGTTGTTGACCCGGCCGGGCAGCGCGTCGTCCGAGCCGAACGCAATGGCCGCGAGCAGCGCGCCGTTGTCGCCCGGCAGCGCCGACAAAAGCGCGTTCGTCAGGCGCTCGCGCAGCTGCAGAATGCGTCCGGAAAGGTCGGTGCGCACGCCGGGCTCAATGGTTACCGCCCCGACCGGGTACGCGCCGACCGTGAGGCCCCCGGTGCGGTAATATTCGAGCACCTCGTCGCTGCCGCCGCCGAGCAGAAAGGTCTCGGCCGTACACGTAATGCGGTCCGCCGGCGTCAAATCGAGCGGCGCGTTTGTCACAAGGCGCAGCTGCTCGCTGCACCGCGTCCCGTTCGCCGTGTCCAGCCGCAGGACGTAATAGTACCGGCCGTCCTCCCTAAAGGGCAGCTCGGCAAGCACGCCGCGCACCTGCATTTCCCGCCCGTCAAAAAACGCCGCCGTCTTGGCCTGCCTTGCGGCGGCCGCAAACAGCAGCAGCGCCGAAAGCGCCACGGCGGCAAAGGCGGTCGGCAGCGTCCGGTCGCGCCGGGAAGCGCGAAACGCCAGGGAAAGCGCAAAGGCGATGAGCGCGGCGCAAAGCACCGCACCCACCGCCTTCGCAGACGCGTCCGTACCGAGTACGAACAGCGTAAACAGCATGGAAAAGCCGATAACGCAGAACGGCCGGACCATCAGACGAGCCGGGCGCCGAGATTGGGGCCGGACAGCACGTGGAAATGCAGGTGCATGACCGTCTGCCCCGCGCTGCGGCCGCAGTTGCTGATGACGCGGTAGCCGGAAAGCCCGAGGTCCCTGCAAAGCTTCGGGATGACCGTAAAGATGTGCGCAACGGCCGCCGCTTCCGCCTCGGTCACGTCCGCCATGGACGCGACGTGGGTCTTCGGCACGACCAGAAAATGCGTATCCGCCTGCGGGTCGATGTCGTAGAAGGCGCAGCAGAGCTCATCCTCATACAGCTTGTTCGAGGGGATTTCCCCCGCGATAATTTTGCAAAACAGGCAGTCCATATGGCTCCTCCTTATTTGAGCATGGCGCGGACAATCTCATCCGCACGCATAAGCGCGTCGTCCACCTTGGAAACGTCCTTGCCGCCCGCCATCGCCATGTCGGGCTTGCCGCCGCCGGAGCCCCCGGCGACCTTGGCGACCTCGCGGACAATGCTGCCCGCGTGCGCGCCGCGCGCAATTGCCTCTTTTGCGCAGGCGCAGGCGAAGGTGACCGTCCCCTTTTCGGAATTGGAGCCCGCCACAACCGCAACGGCGTTGTCGGCAAGGCTGCGCGCCGTATCGGCGAGCGCGCGCAGGTTTTCGGCCGTCTCGTCGCCGGCGTAGTAAACGATAAGCTTCACGCCGTCGACGTCCACCGCCCCGGCCAGCAGCCCGGCGGTTTTGTACGTATTCAGCTCGCCCTGCAATCTTTCGACCTCTTTTTCAAGGGCCTTGAGCTCCGCCGCAACCGCCTCGGCGCGCGCGGGCAGCTCCTGCGGGGCGTTCGCCTTCAGCGGCGCCGCCGTTTTCGCAAGCAGCGCCTCCGTATCCGCAAGGTGCTGCAAAATCCCCGTGCCCGTCACGGCGGTAATGCGCCGCACGCCCGCCGCAACGGAGGACTCGGAGGTTATCTTAAAAAGTCCGAGCTCGGCGGTGTTCGACACGTGCGTACCGCCGCAAAGCTCCGCAGAGACGTCGCCAATTTGAACGACGCGCACGACGTCGCCGTATTTTTCGCTGAACAGCGCCATTGCGCCGAGCTCCTTCGCTTTTTCCAGCGGCATTTCCGCCGTTTCCACCGGCACCGCGTCCAGCACGGCGCGGTTGACCGCCTCCTCCACGGCGCGCAGCTCGTCGGCCGTGAGCGCCGAGAAATGCGTAAAGTCGAAGCGCATCTCCCGCGGGGAAACCAGCTGGCCGGCCTGCTCGACGTGCGTGCCGAGCACCTTGCGCAGCGCCGCCTGCAAAAGGTGCGCCGCCGTGTGGTTGCGCATTGTCGCCCGGCGGCGGTCGGCGTCAAGCACAGCCTGCACCTCGGCGCCGACGGAGATTTCCGCGCCTTTCGTCAAGCTCCCGTGGTGCAGGTACACGCCCTGCGCGGTCTTGGTGGTATTGGTCACGGTAAAGGTGAAGCCGTCGCCGCAAAGCTCGCCGGCGTCGCCCTCCTGGCCGCCGCCCTCGCCGTAAAACACGGTTCTGTCCAGCACCAGGACGGCCGGCTTGCCCGCGCCGACCGCTTCGGCGCGCTCGCCGTCGGCCAGCACCGCCAAAACCCTTGCCGGGCAGGAGAACGCCGTATAGCCCGAAAATTCCGTGGCGGGCAAATCGCGGACCGCGTCGTCCGAGCCGAGCCACGCCTCCTTGCCCGCGTCCTTGTGGGCGCGGCGGGCGCGGTCGCGCTGTTCGGCGACCAGCCGGTAAAATTCGTCCTCATCCACCGTCATGCCGCGCTCTTCGAGCAAATCCTTCGTCAAATCCAGCGGGAACCCGAACGTATCGGACAGCAAAAACGCGTCCGCGCCGGAAAGCTGCGCCTCCTTCGCCGCATCCGCCATTTTCTGGAAGCGCTGAACGCCCGCGTCGAGCGTGCGCGCAAAATTTTCCTCCTCCGCCCGGATAACGCTGACGATGTAGTCGTGCTTTTCGACAAGCTCCGGGTACGCAGCCTTGTTTTCCCCGATGACCGTTTCGGCAACCTCGTAAAGGAACGGGCGCGCAATGCCCAGCAGCCGGCCGTGGCGGACCGCCCGGCGCAGCAGGCGGCGCAGCACATAGCCGCGGCCCTCGTTGGAGGGCATGACGCCGTCGCCGAGCATCATCGTCGTGCTGCGCACGTGGTCGGTGATGACGCGCAGGGACACGTCGCGGCGCGCGTCCTCATGGTAGCGCACGCCGGCGATTTCCATGATGTGCTTCATGATATTCTGGACGGTGTCGACCTCGAACAGGTTGTCCACGTCCTGCGCAATGCACGCGAGCCGCTCCAGGCCCATGCCCGTGTCGATGTTCGGATGCGCAAGGCGGGTATAGTTGCCCTCGCCGTCGTTTTCAAACTGGGTGAAGACCAGATTCCAGAATTCGATGTACCGGTCGCATTCGCAGCCCACCTTGCAGTCGGGCTTGCCGCAGCCGTATTTCTCGCCGCGGTCGTAATAAATTTCCGAGCAGGGGCCGCAGGGACCCGCGCCGTGCTCCCAGAAATTGTCCGCCTTCCCGAAGCGCACCATGTGCGACGCGTCCACGCCGACGGTCTTTGTCCAAATGTCGTACGCCTCGTCGTCGTCCTCGTACACGCTGATGTAGAGGCGCTCCGGGTCCATTTCCATGACCTTCGTGCAGAACTCCCACGCCCACGGGATAACCTCTTTTTTGAAGTAATCGCCGAAGGAGAAGTTGCCGAGCATCTCAAAATACGTGCCGTGGCGCGCGGTTTTGCCGACGTTTTCGATGTCCGGCGTGCGGATGCACTTCTGGCAGGTGGTCACGCGCTTGCGCGGCGGGGTCACCTCGCCCGTGAAGTATTTTTTCATCGGCGCCATGCCGGAATTGATAAGCAGCAGGCTTTTGTCGTCGCGCGGGACCAGCGAAAAGCTCGGCAGCCGCAAATGCCCCTTGCTTTCGAAAAAGGCGAGATATTTTTCCCGCAGTTCGTTAAGACCTGTCCATTCCATCGTCCGTATGCTCCTTAAAACCGCGGCGCGCCGCGTTTCTTTTCAGCTTTTCTTTTCCCTGTTTTATAGTATCGGAAAAAGCGATGAAACGATTATACCTTTCCGCGTTTCGGTTGTCAACTTAAAATCCCGTAAAACGCTTGTTTTACGGCGCGGTTTCCGCTATAATGGAAGCAGGCATTTCCCCGCGGAAGCCGGGACGAAAAAGTCAGGGAGGATACGCTATGCGTTCAGACATCGAAATCGCCCAGGAAGCCAAGCTGCTGCCTGTTGCGGAAATCGCCGCGCGTCTCGGCGTTGCGGCCGACGACCTGGAATTTTACGGCAAGTATAAGGCCAAGCTGCCGCTTAGCCTGCGCGAGCGGCTCAAGGACCGCCCGGACGGCAAGCTCGTTTTGGTAACCGCCATCAACCCGACGCCGGCGGGCGAGGGCAAGACGACCGTGACCGTGGGGCTTGGGGAAGCCATGCAGAAAATCGGCAAAAACGCCGTCATTGCCCTGCGCGAGCCCTCCATGGGTCCGGTGTTCGGCGTAAAAGGCGGCGCGGCGGGCGGCGGCTACGCGCAGGTTGTGCCCATGGAGGACATCAACCTCCACTTCACGGGCGATATGCACGCGCTCACCGCGGCGAACAACCTGCTGTGCGCGATGCTCGACAACCACCTGCAGCAGGGCAACGCGCTGCAAATTGACCCGCGGCGCATCCTTTTGAAGCGGTGCCTCGACATGAACGACCGGGCGCTGCGCAGCGTCGTTGTGGGCCTTGGCGGCAAGGGAAACGGCGTCCCGCGCGAGGACGGCTTCATGATTACCGTCGCGAGCGAGGTCATGGCCATTTTGTGCCTTGCCCGCGACATGGACGACTTAAAGGCCAGGCTCGGGCGGATGCTGGTCGCCTACACCTACGACGGCAAGCCGGTTTACGCGCGCGACTTGCAGGCCGTGGGCGCGATGGCGGCGCTTTTGAAGGACGCCATTAAGCCGAACCTTGTGCAGACGCTTGAAAACACCCCCGCGCTCATGCACGGCGGCCCGTTTGCCAACATCGCGCACGGCTGCAACTCCGTGACCGCGACAAAGCTCGGGCTCAAGCTCGCCGATTACTGCATTACCGAGGCGGGCTTCGGCGCGGACCTCGGCGCGGAAAAATTCCTCGACATCAAATGCCGCGCAGCGGGGCTGAAGCCCGCGTGCGTGGTGCTCGTCGCGACGATTCGCGCGCTCAAATACAACGGCGGCGTCGCAAAAGCGGACCTCGGCGCAGAAAATGTGGGGGCGCTGGAAAAGGGGCTTGTCAACCTGCAGACGCATCTGGAAAATATGCGCAAATACGGCGTGCCGGTGGTCGTCGCCATCAACCGCTTCCACACCGACACCGACGCGGAGGTGGCCGCCATTGAACGGTTCTGCGCCGCCATGCACGCGCCCGTGTCGCTGACCGAGGTGTTCGCAAAAGGCGGCGAGGGCGGCAAGGACCTTGCCGAAAAGGTCTGCCGCATCATCGACGAACAGCCCTCGCAATACCGCCCGCTTTACGACACGGCGCTTTCCATCCCCGAAAAGATTGAGACCATCGCCCGGGAAATTTACCGTGCGGACGGCGTGGCGTTTACCGCGGCGGCGAAAAAGGCCATTGCCGACATCGAGGCGCTCGGCGCGGACAAGCTGCCCGTCTGCATCGCCAAAACGCAGTATTCCCTGTCGGACAACCCGCAGCTGCTTGGCAAGCCGGAGGGCTTTACATTGACGGTCCGCGAGGTCCGGCTTTCCGCCGGCGCCGGGTTCGTCGTCGCGCTGACCGGCGACATCATGACCATGCCGGGGCTTCCGAAAGTCCCCGCCGCCTGCAGCATCGACGTGGACGGCGACGGCGTGGTTTCCGGGCTGTTCTAAGCTGCCGCGCACCGAATGCAAAACACCGCAGACGGCAAAAACCGTCCGCGGTGTTTTTAACTCTTTTGTAAAGTTTTTTGCTTTACAGAAGCCTTGCGGCCTCCTTGTCCATGTAGACCACAACGTCGTGGTGGAACTGGAGAATCGACGCCGGGCAGACCGGGGTGACCTCGCCCTTCACCATGGCCGCCATCGCGTCGGCCTTGGCTGCACCGGTTGCAATCATCACAATCTTTTTCGCCTTCATAATGGAGCCGACGCCCATGGTCAGCGCGTAGTGCGGCATCGGGTTCTCGTCGAAATACTGGGAGTTCGCCTCAATGGTGCTTTCGGTGAGCTTCACCTTAAAAGCGCCGCGCGTAAAGCAGATGGACGGCTCGTTAAAGCCGATGTGGCCGTTGCGGCCGACGCCGAGCAGCTGGATGTCGACGCCCGCCTTGGTGAGCTGCTCGTCATAGCGCGCGCACTCCGCCTCCGCGTCGGCGGCGTTGCCGTCAAGGAAATGCACGTTTTGCTCCTCGATGTCGGTATGGTCGAACAGCTCGCGGTGCATGAAGGTATAATAGCTGTTTTTGTCGTCCCGCGGCAGGCCGACGTACTCGTCCAGATTGTAGGTCGTGACGTGCTTGAGGCTGACCTCGCCGCGCGCGTACGCCTTGTAGATATACTGATAGGTCGGGATAGGCGACGCGCCCGTTGCAAGCCCCAAAACGATGTCGGGCTTTTGGTTAATCGCGTCCACAAACAGCTTCCCCGCCGCCTCGCCGATGGCGGCGGCATTGTCCATAATGACCAGTTGCATGGGTTTCACCTTGCTCTTTCCTGCGAAGAAATTTTGTGCGCCCTTATTTTATCATATCTGCGCCGGAATGCAACCCATAATTTCCTGCTTTGCGCCGCGGAAAAAATATGGTACAATAGAAAAAACGCACCGCGCGTCGGCGCTGCGCCGGCGCGAAGAGCGGAATTTCAAAAAGGAGGCGGCGGTATGCTGCGCAACGGCATAGACTTAGTCGAAATTGAACGCGTCCGCCGCGCGGCCGAGAAGCCGGCGTTTTTGCAGCGCGTTTTCGGCGACAGGGAGCGCGCCGCGTGGGAAGCGCGCGGCAAACGCCCCGAGCAGCTCGCCGGCGCGTTCGCCGCAAAGGAAGCGTTCGCAAAGGCCCTGGGGACGGGGATTCGCGGCTTTGCGCTGTCCGAGGTCGAGGTGCTGCACGACGCGCTCGGCGCACCGTACTTCGCGCTGTCCGGCAAGGCCGCGGCGCTCGCGGACGAGCGGGGGCTGACGTTTGCGCTGAGCATTACACACACCGGCACGCTGGCCGCCGCCATGGTCACCGCCGCAGAAGAAGGAGAACAAAGCCTATGATGCGTATTCTAACCGCCGAACAAATCCGCGCGCTGGAGGCTGCCGCCGACGAAAGCGGCATTTCCTACCTGCGGCTGATGGAAAATGCGGGCGCCGCCTGCGCCAAGGCCATTCGCACGCGCTTTGACGACACGGACAAGCGCCGGGTGGTCGTGCTCTGCGGCAAGGGGAAAAACGGCGGGGACGGGTTCGTCGTCGCCCGGAAGCTGTTTGAAAACGGCTACGACGTCCACGTCCTGCTTGTGCAGGGCCCGCCGAAGGCCGACAACGCGCGGGAGATGTTCGGCTGGCTGCGGGAGCTGGAGCAGCCCGTTGAAGCCTACAGCCCGCAGAGCGAACGCCAGCGCGCGCTGCTGAAAAGCGCCGACCTGCTTGTGGACGCGGTATTCGGCACGGGCTTTTCCGGCGTGCTGCCGCAGGAGCTGCAAGCGCTGTTCGACGCGGTTGCGCCCCTGCCGGCGGTAAAGATTTCCATTGACCTGCCCAGCGGCGTGTGCGCCGACGACCCGGCCGTGGAAGGCCGGCCGTTCTGCGCGGACCTGACCCTTTCCGTCATGGCGCTCAAGCCCGCGCTGGCCGCCTTTCCGGCGCGCAGCTTCGCCGGCGAGGTGGAGGTCGTGACCATCGGCGTGCCCAAGGAGCTGTACAAGCCGTATGAAAGGCTTTTCGCCTTTTCCGACGCGGACGTAGCAAAGCTGCTCCCGGCCCGGCGCGCCGACGCGCACAAGGGGGATTTCGGCAAGGCGCTGGTCGTCGCGGGCAGCTACGAGATGCCGGGCGCGGCGCTGTTTGCAAGCGGGGGCGCCGTCGCCTGCGGGGCGGGGCTTGTGCGGCTCGCCTTCCCGGACTGCGCCTATGCGGCGGTGACGGCCGCCGTCCCCGAAAAGGTGCTGCTGCCGCTTGCCTCCAACCGCTTCGGGCGCATTTCGGCGCAGTCGGAAAAGCGCCTGCTTGACGCGCTGGCGGACGCAACGGCCTGCCTTATCGGCTGCGGAACGGGGCTTGACTACGACACGCGCGCGGTGGTGCGCGCCGTTTTGCAAAACGCCGAAATTCCGGTTGTTTTGGACGCGGACGGCATAAATGCGGCCGCCGACGACATAGATATGCTGCGGGAAGCAAAGGCGCCGGTCATTTTGACCCCGCACCCGGGCGAGGCCGCGCGGCTGCTGGGCTGCACGGCGGCCGAGGTGCAGGCGGACCGTTTGGCGGCGTGCGAGGCGTTGTGCGCAAAAACGGGCGCGACGGTCGTGCTCAAGGGCGCGGGAACCGTTGTGTCGTCCGACGGCAAGCGGTTCTCCGTGAACCTGACCGGGAACGCGGGGCTTGCGACCGCGGGCAGCGGCGATGTGCTCGCCGGGATGCTGCTCGGGCTTTTGTGCCAGGGGCTCTCCCCGCTGGAGGCCGCCGTGTGCGCCGTACACATCCACGGCCGCGCGGGCGAGGCGGCCGGCGAGGGCATCGCGCAATGCGCCGTAACGCCGTCGCGGGTGCTCGACGCGCTCGGGCGGGTGCTTTCCCGATTCACCGAATAAAGGGGAGACGGCCATGCGGCGAGCGGGCTTGGTTTTGACGGTGTGGCTGCTGCTGTTTTGCAGCGGCTGCGAGCTGACGCAAAAGCCGACCGCGCCCTGTCCGCTGCCGGCCGCCTTTTCGGCAGACGTGCAAATCACGCAGGGCGTGTTCCAAGCGGCGGCGGCCATGCGCGTGCGGGAAACCGGCGAAACGACGTTTACCCTTCGCGAGCCCGCCGCGCTGCAAACGTTGGAAATTGCCGTCCGTGAGGACGGCGTGCGGTTTTCCTTTTTGGGGCTCCTGCTGGAGACGCCCCCCGCCCTTTTGCCGGACGCTTCGTTTGCCGCGAGCCTGTATGCGGCGTTTGAAGCGCTGCGCAGCGGCGCAGACTGCGCGCAGACGCCTTACGGCGACGGAACGGCGTACACCTGCAAGACCGCGGCGGGCGACCTGTTTACGCTGACCGCGGACAAAAACGGCGCGCCGGTGACGCTTGTCATGGAAAGCCGGAATTTGCAGGCCGACTTTACGGATTTTTCCGCCGAATAAAGCCGCCGGCCCCGCAAGGCAAACGCCTTGCGGGGCCGGTTTTATGCCGTGTTCCGAAAAAGGTCAGTCCTCTTCCTTTTCAAACTCGTCGGCGCCTACGCCGCACAGCGGGCAGACAAAATCCGCGGGCAGCTCGTCGCCTTCATAGACATAGCCGCATACGGTGCAAACATACTTTGCCATAGCGCGTATCCTTTCCGTTTCTCAATAATTCTCGGCGCGCAGGCAGAAGTACGACTGCGGGTGCGCGCAGACCGGGCAGACCTCGGGCGCTTGTTTGCCGATGACGATGTGGCCGCAGTTCGAGCACTGCCAGACCATGTCGCCGTCGCGCGAGAACACAAGCCCGCCCTCGATGTTCGACAGCAGCTTGCGGTAGCGTTCCTCGTGCTCCTTTTCAATGGCGGCGACGCCCTCAAACAGCTGGGCGATGTGGTCGAAGCCCTCCGCGCGCGCCGTTTCCGCGAAGCCCGCGTACATATCGGTCCACTCGTAATTTTCGCCGGCCGCCGCATCCTTCAGGTTTTCGGTCGTGGCGGGCACGGCGCCGTCGTGCAGAAGCTTAAACCAAATCTTGGCGTGCTCCTTTTCATTCTTGGCGGTTTCCTCAAACAGCGCGCCAATCTGCACGTACCCGTCCTTTTTCGCCTTGGACGCATAGTACAGATATTTGGTGTGCGCCTGCGATTCACCCGCAAACGCGGCGAGCAGATTCTTTTCGGTCTTGGAACCTTTGAGTTCGGCCATGTTATCACCCTTTCTGCCGGTAGTATTTCCGCCGGCGCTTCTATTATAGGATATCGAAAAAATTTTTGCAAGCGTTTGCCGGAAAAATTGAAACTTCCAAAAAAACGTGCTACAATGGGGCAAAAAGGAAAAGGAGCGGCGGCGCCGCGGCGCCGCGACAAGCGTATGTACATCAAAAACCGGCACGTCCAACAAATTTACCGCCTTTTGTTCCTGCTCGCGTGCGAGGCGGGGCTCATTCTCGAATTCGTCGGCGTCGGCTCCCTGGGCGGCGCGAAAATGCTGCTTTGCTACTACACGGTGCTCAGCAACCTTGTCTGCTTTTTCTACTTCGCCTATCTTGTCATCGTACAGCCGGCGCGGGAAAACGCGCTGCTAAAGGGCGCGGTCACCATGTGCATCACGGTCACGGGTCTTGTATACCACTTCATGCTGACCGGCGTCATGGAGGCGAGCGTTTCCGACGTCTCCCCGGTGCTGCTCGCGGGCAACACCCTGGTGCACTATGTCGTCCCCATCGGCACGGTGCTCGATTACCTTCTGTTTTTCCCGAAGGGGAACTACAAGCCCCTGCACCCGCTGGCGTGGCTGGCGCTGCCGTACCTGTATCTGCTGTTTGCGCTGATTCGCGCGGAGGTGAGCACCGCGACCTTTACGGGCTACGGCGGGCAGAGCCGCTTTCCGTACCCGTTTTTGGACGTCGATATGTTCGGCTGGGGCAAGGTGCTGCTGATGATTCTGGCGCTGACGGTCGTCTTTTTAGCGCTCGGGTACCTCGCCTTTGTCGTGGACCGGCTGCTGGGGCGTTCGCGCAAGCGCGTGCGGTAACGCTATAAGCGTTTGCCCATACAAATGCCGCCGGGGAGCCTGCGCAGCACGGTAAAGCCGTGCTTTTGATAGAAGGCGACGGCGCGGGCATTGTCCGCCCCGACGCACAAAAACACCCCGGGAACGCCGGCGCGCCTGAGCGTTTGCAGCAGCGTTTCCATCAGCTGCGAGCCCATCCCCTGCCCCTGCGCTTCGGGCAGCAGGTCTATGTGCAGATGCGCGGGATATTGCGCCTCAAACGGCTTTTGCAGGGCGAACGCGCCGCGGCCCTGCACCCAGTACCGCAGCCCGAGCCGCAAAAGCGCGCGGCCTTCGACGGCGGCAAACGCCGCCCGGAACCGCGACAGCTCCGGCGCGCAGAGGATATAGCCGAGGGGCCGGTCGTGCTCGTTGACCGCGACAAAGCAGAAATCCCGCTCGGTGCGCGTATAGCAGCGGCTGTACAAAAGCAGCGTGCCCTCCCGCCGGCGGCGCGTCCCGCGCAGCGGCTCGGCGGCGGTGGCAAGGCAGATTTCCTCGACGGCGGGGACGTCCCCCGGGCAAAGCGGACGGATATACATGGGCATGGCTTCCCCCTCTTTTCGGGCTTCTGCCCGGATTGTAACACACAGCGCCGCCGGACGCAAGACGGCATTTTGACACGGTGAAGGAGAGGCACGTATGAAAACACGCTGGTACAAGGACGCGGTGGTCTATCAGATTTACCCGCGCAGCTTTTTCGACGCAAACGGCGACGGCATCGGCGACCTGCCGGGCATTCTGGAAAAGGCCGACTACCTCAAAACGCTCGGGGTGGACGCGGTGTGGCTCTCGCCGTGCTACAAGTCCCCGAACGACGACAACGGCTACGACATCAGCGATTACCGCGACATCATGGACGAATTCGGCACGATGGCGGATTTTGACAAAATGCTGGACGCGTTCCACAGCCGCGGCATCCGGGTGCTGATGGATTTGGTGGTCAACCACACCTCCGACGAGCACGCCTGGTTTAAGGAGAGCCGCAAAAGCCGGGACAACCCCTACCGCGACTACTACATTTGGCGCGACGGCACCGGCCCCGACAAAAAGCGGCCGCCCAACGGCTGGCGGGCGTGCTTCGGCGGGTCGGCGTGGGAATACGACGAGACGACCGGGCAGTTTTACCTGCACCTGTTCAGCAAAAAGCAGCCGGACCTAAACTGGGACAACCAGAAGGTCCGCCAGGAGGTGGCGGACATCTGCAACTTCTGGCTGCAAAAGGGCGTAGACGGCTTTCGGTGCGACGTCATCACCTATATTTCCAAGCCCGCCGACCTGTACCATGCAAACCAGCGCGACGTGGTCGTCGGCCCGAACTGGAAAACGTATATGCGCGAGCTTTCCGAACGGTCGCTTGGCCGGTACGACACGCTCATCGTCGGGGAGGCGGCGGGCATCGACTTCCCGCGGGCGTGCGAAATCACCAAGGAGGGCGAGGACCTTCTGGATATGCTGTTCCACTTCGAGCACGTCGAGGTCGGCACGGTCTGCGCCAAGAACCAGAAATCGACCGACCTGCGCAAATGGAAGGGCATTCTTGCCCGCTGGCAGGCGCTGCCCGAGACCTCCTGGGGCGCGGTGTACTATGAAAACCACGACCGCCCGCGCAGCCTGCCGCGGTTTGCGCCCGCAGGACCGCTGCGCGTGCCGGCGGCGAAGAGCCTGGCGGCCTCGCTTCTGTTCCAGAAGGGCACGGCGTTTTTGTACCAGGGCGAAGAGCTGGGCATGACGAACTGCGTCTTTCGGCGCGCCGATTACCGCGATATTCAGTCCCGCAACCTGCTGCGGGACGTGCGCCGGTACGCGGGGCCGCTCGGGGCATACATTGCCGAGCGCCACCTGCGCCGCTATGCGCGCGACCACGCCCGCACGCCGATGCAGTGGGACGACACGGCGAACGCCGGCTTTACGACCGGGACGCCGTGGATGAAGGTCAACGAAAACTACCGGGAAATCAACGCAAGGCAGGAGCTGGACGACCCGGATTCGGTCTTCCGTTTTTACAAAGACGCGCTCGCGGTGCGCAGGCGGTACATCGACCTGGTGCGCGACGGGACGTTTTCGCTTGTGGACGCCGCAAACCGGGAGGTTTTCGCTTTTGTGCGGACGCTGGGCGAAAAGCGGCTGCTGGTCGTTTGCAGCCTGTCGCCGAAGCCCGCCGGCTGCGCCGTTCCCGCAGACCTTTGCAAAGGAAAGGCAACGCTGCTTTTGCAAAACACCGAAATGCCTGCCGCGCCGCGGGAAACGCTGCGGCTTGCCCCCTGCGCGTGCGCGGTCTGGTACATAGAAGCCGAATAAGCCGCAAGCCGGAAAAAGGCCGCCCGTTTCGGGCGGCCTTTGCGGTTTTATCCGGTCAGGCGTTTGCGCATTTCGAGCAAAACCGCGCGCTCGCGCCGCGAAACCTGCACCTGCGTCAGGCCCAGGCGTTCGGCGGTCCGCACCTGTGTCAGCCCCTCAAAATAGCGCAGCTCGATAAGCCTGCGGTCCGTTTCGGGCAGGGCTTTGAGCACCTCGCGCAGGGCGATGGCGTTTTGAATCGCGTCCTCGCCCGAGTCCACGGGGATGTCAAGCTGCCCCGCGCCCTCCGCTTCCGGCGCCGTCAGGGAAACGGTCGGCTGCGAGACCGCCAGCAGCTGGGCCATTTCGCAGTCCGCAACGCCGAACGCCTCCGCAAGCTCCGAAAGGCGCGGCTCGCGGCCAAGGCTGCGCGCCAGCTCTTCGCGCAGGCGCTGCGCTTTTTGGGCGCGCTCTTGCAGGGTGCGGCTGACCTTCACGCTGCCGCCGGCGCGAAAAAGGCGTCGGATTTCGCCCAAAATCACCGGCACGGCGTAGGTGGAAAAGGCAAAGCCGCGCTCCGGCTGAAACCCGTCCGCCGCCTTGCAAAGTCCGATGCAGCCCGCCGAAAACAGGTCGTCGTAGTCTATCCCCTTGCCCCGGAACCGGTTGGCGCACGCGTGTACGAGCCGCAGGTTGTCGGCAATGCGCCGGTCACGGTCATTCGGCGGCATTTTTCCCGTGCAGCCGCTTGAGCAGCGTCACGGTCGTGCCCTTCCCGACCGCGGAACGCACGCGCACCTTGTCGCAAAAGCTTTCCATAACGGAAAACCCGAGGCCCGAGCGGTCGCCGCCGCGCGTTGTGTAAAGGGGCTCGCGCGCCTTTTTCACGTCGGCAATGCCGCAGCCGCGGTCCCGCACCTGCACCTCGCAAAGCCCGTCCGAAAATACGCGCGTGCGTATGTAAATGCGTCCCACCGCATCCGGGTACGCGTGGACGATGCAGTTGGTGACCGCTTCGCTGACGGCGGTTTTGATGTCGTTGAGCTCCTCGAGCGTCGGGTCGAGCGCCGCGGCAAAGGCGGCTACCGCCACGCGCGCAAACGCCTCGTTGACCGAGCGGCTCTCGAGCTGCAGGCGCATCTCATTGCAGGGTCTCATGGTGCTTTTCCTCCTTTTGTTCCGGCGCGCGGGACAGGGCGGCCAGTTTGTCGAGCTTTGCTAAGCGCATAACCTTGTAGGCGTGCGGGGAGAGGTTGCGGACCTCCAGCGTGCAGGAAAGCTCTGCGAGCAGCTTATAGCGGCCCATGACAAGCCCGACGCCGGAGCTGTCCATAAACGTGACGCCGCCGAAATCCAGAATGGCGTGCGCCGGGCAAAAGCCGACGGCGAAGGCGTCGATTTTTTCGCGCACGGCGGGTGCGTTGTGGTGGTCCAATTCGCCGGACAGATACGCGGTCATCACGCGGCCGTCGGTCGTGATGTTCGTTTGCATACGGTGCCTCCTTTTTTCTGTACAAGCCCATTGTAGCAGGCGGATTTTGAAAAATGCGTCGTATTGCGCGTGTCAAAACCGGGCACGGATTTTGCGGCAGTTTGCCGATTGCTTTTTTGCGGGCCTTTTCCTATAATAAGGACAGAACACAGAGCGGGGTGAGCAAATGAAAGCGTTTCGGGTAAAAATTTTTTCCGCGGCGGTCGCCTGCGCGGCAGCTTTTTCGCTGCTGCTTACCGGCTGCGGCGCGGGCAGCACGGAGGCCGTCATGAAGACGCTCCCGGGCGACGCGCTGAGCTTTGACGACAGCCGGGGCGTGAGCGTCCACGACCTCTCCATTTTCAAGGCGGAGGACGGAACCTACTATGTGACCGGGTCGCACATCGCGTCGGCAAAAAGCACGGACCTTGTGCATTGGCAGACCGTGTCCGCCGGCGTGTTTGACAGCAACCGCACGCTTGTGCGCGAGGGCGAGACGCTGCGCGGCGCTTATGAAAAGGCGTTTCAGTGGTGCGACGGCGCACAGCGGCTTTGGGAGTACGGCGAGGACAAGTGGGAGACGAACGTCTGGGCGTCCGACATCCTCTACAACCCCGCGATGGACAAATACTGCTATTACGCGTCCTCCTCGGTCTGGGGGTCGACGGCCTCCGTCATCTGGATGGCGGTTTCCGACAGCCCGGAGGGCACGTTTGACTTTGTGGACACCATGATTTACAGCGGCTTCAGCACCCGCGAGACCTGGTACGGCGCGCCGAAGAACCAGCTGCACTATTCCTTTACCAACCTCCAGGCCCTGATTGAAAACGGCACGCTGACAAAGGACGAGGTGGAAAACGCCGCCTGGTTCGACAAGGACGGGAACTACGACTGCACCTACGGCAAATATCCGAACGCCATTGACCCCGCGCCGTTTTACGATGCGGACGGGCAGCTCTGGCTTGCCTACGGCTCCTACAGCGGCGGCATTTACGTGATGCCGCTTATCGAGGAGACCGGGATGCCCGACTACAAGGCGATGCGCGACGCGGGATACGACCCGTATTTCGGCAAGCAGATAACCTGCACGAACGAGGCGACCGCCAACACGGGCGAGGGGCCGTTTATCCTGTACGACACGGTCAGCGGCTACTACTATCTGTTTTTGAGCTACGGCGGGCTCGGCGCGCTGGACGGCTATGACGTGCGGCTGTACCGCAGCACCCGTCCCGACGGTCCGTATGTAGACGCGGCCGGGCACGACGCCGTCGAGGCTGCAAGCACCGGCACGAAGCTTATCGGCAATTATCAGTTCCAAAGCGACGAGACGGCGTACCTGTCGCCCGGGCATTCCTCCTGCCTGCTCGACGACGACGGGCGGCTGTACCTCGCCTACCACCAGCGCTACAACGACGGCGAGGGCGCGTTCCACAACGTGCAGATTCACGAGCTGCTGCGCACCGCGGACGGCTGGCTGACGCTCCTGCCGCGCGCGTATGGGGGCGAGGACGCGGCGGCAAACATCCAAACCCTTGACGGGGAGTTTGACGCGCTGTTCTTCGAGCCGGTCATCCAAAAGACCGATGCGTGGGAGAAGGTCGAGGACATCATCCAAAAAAGCGCCCCGGCCGCGGTTGCCGGCGGCACGCTGACCACGGAGGCCGGGACGGCCGACCTGCATATTGACGTGCGGACCGGGACGTTTTCCTTCACGCTCGGCGGCGAGACGTTTTCCGGCGCGGCGAAGCGCGGCGCGGACGGGAAATTGCAGCTTTCCGCCGTCTCCGACCGAAACCGCACGTTCTGGGCGGTGGAACGGTAAAAAACAAAGAACGCCGGTACGGAACTTCTGCTTTGTACCGGCGTTTTTGGTTCTGTTTTTAGACGAAAAATTCCCGCAGCGTCTCCAAGAGCGCCGCGTCGGCGACCACCTCGGCGCGCACGCCCTGCGGAAGATAGTCCTCGGCAAGCACGCGCCCGTTTCGGCGGACGGCGGCAAGCGCGCCGGCCTTCGCAAACGGCAGCAGCAGCGTTGCGCGCGCAAAGCGCGTTTGCAGTCTCCCCTCTATGGCCGCAAGCAGCTCGGGAAGGCCCGCGCCGGTTTTTGCGCTGACGCAAACCGAATCGTGCCCCGCAGGCGGCAGAAACAGCGGGTGGGGCACGTCGCTTTTGTTTAAGACGTGCAGCACCGGCGTATTTTGGCAGCCGAGCTCGGCGAGCACCTCGGCGGTGACCGCCATATGCGTTTCGACCTCGGGGTCGGACACGTCGCAGACGTCCAAGATTAGGTCGGCGTCCGCCGCCTCCTCGAGCGTCGAATGGAACGCCTCCACGAGCTTGTGCGGCAGGCGGCGCACAAGGCCGACGGTATCAATCAGCAGAACCGACCCGCCGTTTGGCAGGCGCAGCCGGCGGGCGGTGGGGTCGAGCGTCGCGAACAACTTGTCCTCGGCGAGCACCCCGGCTTCGGTCAGCGCGTTCATCAGCGTGGATTTCCCGGCGTTCGTGTAGCCCATGAGCGCCGCGGTCTTTACCCCGTCCTTTTTGCGGCGGGCGCGGTACGCCCCGCGCCGCTTTTCAATGCCCGCGAGCTCCGCCTTTAAGCTTTGGATGCGCCGGCGGATGTGGCGGCGGTCGCTTTCGAGCTTGCTTTCGCCCGGGCCGCGCGTCCCGATGCCACCGCCGAGACGCGAAAGGCTTTTCCCCTGCCCCGCAAGGCGCGGCAGACGGTATTGCAGCTGGGCGAGCTCCACCTGGATTTTCCCCTCGCGGCTGCGCGCGCGGGCGGCGAAAATATCGAGAATCAGCGTCGTGCGGTCCACGACGCGCGTCTTGGTCTCCGCTTCCAGGTTCCGCTGCTGCGCGGGGCTCAGCTCGCTGTCCGCTATGAGCAAATCCACGTCGTTGTCCGCGCAGAACGCACGCACCTCCTCGAGCTTCCCGGCGCCGATGTACGCGGCGGGGGACGGCGCCTCCAGCTTTTGCAGCACACTGCCCACGACCGCGGCCCCCGCGCTTTGCGCCAGCGCCTCCAGCTCGCGCAGCGACGCGTCCGCGTCGTATTCGCCGGTGTCCACGCCCAAAAGCAGCGCGCGCTCCGGGTCGTGCGAAATGGTCTGCATGGCTCTTTCCCCCTCTTTCAAAACGCCAGCCCGCGTCCGAACGGGCACGGGCTGTGCAAGGCGTTAAAAGCGATTTCAGTCTATGAATTTGCCGTAATGCTTCGGCTCGGCAAGCGGCGGGGCGAAGCGGATGAGGAACTGCGCCGCCTTGGAAAGAATCGGGTTTTTCACGACGTCGCCGAGGTTGACGACCAGGGTGTCGCAAATCTTATAGACCGACGGCGTGGACGACGGCGTCATCGTCACGCGGTCGCGGCGGCGGAACAGGAAATTCAAGTCCCGCTTGCCGATGGTCTCTATCGGCCGGATGGAAAGCTTCAAATTGAAATCGTCGAGCCATTCGGCGTTGGCGCAGACCTTGAACGCCACGCGCCCGAGGGTCATGGTGCCGTAGCGATAGTGGCCGTCCATGCCGCAGACGACGGTGTTGTGCTCGTCCTTTTCATCCCAGGTAAAGCTGCACTCGTGCTCCTTAAAGCGGAACGAAACGTGGTCGATGTTGCCGGCGCGGTCGGCCATCATAAAGGTGACGGCAAGCGGCAGGACGCTCATGGGGAACCCGATGAGGTTCAAAAGCAGCTTGCGGCGCATTTTGATGGTGCGGCCCTCAATCTTCGGCTCGAGCGGCGAATGCGCCGACACGGCGGGCCGGGCAAACAGCGACGGCTCGGGCTTTGCCGGCTTTTCGCCGTTTTCGTCGATAAACGCCGCCGGGAAAAACTTCCAGATGGTTGCGCGTGCCTGCGGCTCGCTGGGTATGGCGGCCGTCGTGATGATGCTCGCGTCGTAATCGGGCAGGTTAATGGCAAACTGCGAGAACATCCCGTCCGCGCGGTAGGAATTTTTCACCTCGCCGTTGCGCCAGAAATAGTAGCCGTAGCCGGCGTTGCTGTCGGGGTCGTCGCCGGGCTGGCGGATGTCGCCGAGCTGGTTCTTCGTCGCCTCCTCGACCCATTCGGCCGGGATGACCTGCCGCCCGCGGTACTTGCCGCCGTGCAGATAGCAGTCCGCAAATTTGGCAAGGTCCTCGGTCGTGATGTAAAGCCCCCAGCCGCCCGCTTCTACGCCGTTCGGGTCGGTCTCCCAAAACGGGATGTCGATGCCCAGCGGCTCAAACAGGCGCGGGGTCAAATATTCGATAACACCCATGCCCGTTACGCGGCACAGGATGGCGCAGAGCATATAGGTGTTTTCGCTGACGTACAGGAAATCCGTGCCGGGCTCGAACACCCAGGTGGAATTCAGGAAATCCTCGACCCAATCGATTTTGCCCTTGTCCGCGAGCATATCCGTCTGCTTGCCGGCGGTCATGTTCAAAAGGGTGCGCACGGTCAGCTTGTCAAAATACGGGTGCGGCTTGGCCGGCGGATAGTCCGGGAAAAAGTCCAGGACCTTGTCGGACAGCTTCAAAAGCCCCTCGTGCACCGCAAAGCCGACAGCGGTGGAGGTAAAACTCTTGCTGACCGAATACATCGTATGCTTGGTATGCGCGTCGTACGGGTCGTTGTACCATTCTACGGCAACCTTGCCGTGGCGCAGGACCATTAAGCTGTGAAATTCCAGCTGCTCACGCTGTATGTAGTCGACAAATTGCTCCGCAACATCCCCGTTGACGCCGACTTCTTCGGGGGTTGCGGCACGCGGCAGGTCGGTTTTCGCAGCATTCATACAAGACGCTCCTTTGAAACAAGATTCAGAATAGGATAAGTGTACCATATCCCGGCGAAAATTGCAACATATCACACAAAAAAGGCGGGCAAAACGCCCGCCTTTCGAGAATGCTGAACAAATCGGCCCGCAAGTGCCGCCGAATCAGTTGACCTTTACGGTCCAGCCGAATTTGTCGGGCTGCTTGCCCCACTGGATGCCCGTCAGCGTATCGTACAGCTTCTGGGACAGCTCGCCAATCTCGCCGCGGTTGATTTGCATGACCTTGTCGCCGACGCGCAGCTCGCCGATGGGCGAAATGACCGCCGCCGTACCGCTGCCGAACGCCTCCAGCAGCCGCCCCTCGTCATACGCCTGCACAAGCTCCTCCACGGAAATGCGGCGTTCCGAGACGTTGCAGCCCCAGTCCTTCAAAATTTCGATGCACGACATCCGCGTAATGCCGCCGAGGATGGAGCCCGTCTCCAAAGAGGGCGTGACGACCTCGCCGTCGAGCACAAAGAACACGTTCATCGTGCCGACCTCTTCGACATACCTGCGCTCGACGCCGTCGAGCCAGAGCACCTGCGTATAGCCGAGCTTTTCGGCGACGTCCTGCGCCTTTAAGGACGTCGCATAGTTGCCGCCGGTCTTCGTAAAGCCCACGCCGCCCTTTACGGCACGGACGTACTTGTCCTCGACGTAAATTTTCACGGGATTGAGCCCCTCGGGATAATACGCGCCGACCGGCGAAAGAATCACGGAGAAAATCAGGTGATGCGCCGGGTGCACGCCGACGTGCGCATCCGTCGCGAAAATAAACGGGCGGATGTAAAGCGACGTCCCCTCGGCGTGGGGCACCCAATCCTGGTCCACGCGCACAAGCTCCTTTATCGCTTCCACCGCGAACGCCTCGTCAATCGGGGGGATGCACAGGCGGTCGCACGAACGGTTGAGCCGCTCCATGTTCTTTTCGGGCCGGAACAGCAAAATGTCGCCGCTGTCGCTGCGGTATGCCTTTAAGCCCTCGAAAACCTCCTGCGCATAATGCAGCACCATCGCCGCCGGGTCGAGCGCGAACGGCGCATACGGAACAATGCGCGGGTCGTGCCAGCCCTCGCCCTCGTCATAGTTCATAATGAACATATGGTCGGTGTAATAGTTGCCGAAGCCCAGCTTGCCCTCGTCGGGCTTGGGCTTGGGCGTCTTGGTGCGTTCGATTTTGACTTCCATTCTGAATCATCTCCAGGCTGTTTTGGCAAGGCGGTTATGCCTTGTCGAATTTATAATTCGGAACAAGCTCCTTTAAGAACTTGCGGGAATCCTCCGGCAGCAAATCACAGATAAAGCCGATGTGGCGCATGAGCTCGTCCTCGTCGAAATCATACGGCGCCGTTACGAAAATCTTGTCGTTTTCGGTCTTGTGCATCCCCTCGCGCTCGGACGGGAGAATCAGCTCCTCATACAGCTTTTCGCCCGGGCGAAGGCCCGTAAACTGGATGTCGATGTCGACGTACGGCTCGTAGCCGGAAAGGCGGATGAGCTTTTCGGCAAGCGATACAATCTTGACCGGCTCGCCCATGTCGAGCACAAAAATCTCGCCGCCCTTGGCAAGGCCGCCCGCCTGGACGACCAGCTGCGCGGCCTCGGGAATGGTCATGAAGTACCGCGTGATGTCCGGGTGCGTGACCGTCAGCGGGCCGCCGTGCTCGAGCTGCTCTTTAAACAGCGGAATCACGCTGCCGTTGGAGCCGAGCACGTTGCCGAACCGCACCGCGGCAAACTTGGTTTTGGAAAATTTGGAAAAATGCTGCACCACAAGCTCGCAGCAGCGCTTCGTCGCGCCCATGACGTTTGTGGGATTGACCGCCTTGTCCGTAGACAGCAGCACAAAATTGCGCGCGCCGAACTCGTCGGCAACCTTGGCGGTGTTGTAGGTGCCCAGGATGTTGTTTTTGATGGCCTCGTAGGGGCTGTCCTCCATCAGCGGGACGTGCTTGTGCGCCGCGGCGTGGAACACGCTCGACGGATGGAACTCCTCAAACACCTCGCGCAGCCGCCGCTCCTCGCGGACCGAGCCGATGCGGATTTCAATCTTCGGATTGCCGAAATACTGCGCGTCCAGCGCGTTTTTCAGCGTATAGGCGTTGTTTTCGTAGATGTCGAAAATCACAATCTGGCTCGGGCTGTACCGCGCAATCTGCCGGCACAGCTCCGAACCGATGGAGCCGCCGCCGCCCGTAACCAGAACCGTTTCGCCGGTCACGTACCTGCAGACGTCGTGGTTGAGCTCAACCGGCGCGCGCGAGAGCAAGTCCAAAATGTCGACCTGCCGCGCCTCCTTAAGCGGCGACTTTTTGCCGCCGACCTCCGCGTGGTCCGAGGCCATTTTCACGGTGCAGCCGGTCCCCACGGCCTTTTCCAAAAGCTCGCGCTTGCGCGCGTCGTCAATCTCCGTAATGCAGAAATAAATCTGGTCGACGTGGTATTTCGCCACCGCCGCTTCCATATCGTCGCAGCTGCCCACAACGGGCGTGCGCAAAATGGACTGCCCGACCTTTTTTTCGTCGTCGTCCAAGATGGCGACCGGGAACCCCAGCCGGTATTCGGTCATTTGCAGCTCGGAAATGAGCGCGCTGCCCACATGGCCCGCGCCGACAATCAGCAGGTTTTTCTCCGGCTTGCGGCTTTTTTCGTTTTCATAGCGGCGCCTTTCCGTTGCGACCATCCGCACAAGGCGGTACGCCAAACGCACGCAAAGCCCGCTTGCGACAAAGAAAATGGCGACGTCCAGGTAAATGGAATACGGCAAGACGTTAAAATACAGCTGGCTTTCCGCAAGCTCGCCCGCCGCCATGAGCCCGCGGCATATCTTCATGCCGACATAGTCGCAGACAAGCACAATCCCCGTCGCGCAGACGCCGGAAATCCCGAAGCGAATCATGTCGTAAAGCCCCGCGTATTTCCACAGCGTGTTGTAGGTGCGGAACAGGGCGTTGCAGCCGAGATAGGCAAGCGTGACATAGGGGACGCGCAGCGCCAGGCGCAGGGCAAGAAAATCGTCCATTCGGAAGTTCCAATGCACGAAAACCATCAGGAAATATAAGAGATTGACAATCAGAAAATCCGCAGCAAGCAGCGCGGCAAGCTTTTTCCCCGCCCGCATTTTCGGTTTTTTGTCCTGCCTTTGCTTTTTCAAATGAAAATCCCCCTTCAGCCGGACGTCGTTTTGCACAGCCGGCCGGCCAACGCTTTTTCGGTAGAAACTGCCGAAAATCGTATTAAAAACAGTTTACTCTTTTCCCCGGTGCTTGTCAACAAAAGGACTGAAAAACGTGGAAAAGTTTTTTTCGCAATTTGAGGAAAATCTCGGTCCGGCAGTTGAAAGCGGCGCAAAAAAATGGTAAACTATAGTAATTTAGTTTTGCCGGGCGAACCCGCACGGCAAATACGGTCGAAGGGAGGCGCGACATGAGCCGGAAGCTTTGGAGCCTTGCGTCTTACGACAAGGAGGCGGCGGCACAGCTTGCCGAACAAAATGCGATTGACCCGTTTTTGGCCCTGCTTTTGCACGCGCGCGGCGTTTCGGACGAAGAGAAAATCTACGACTTTCTGCACCCGGACGCCTGCCTTTCCGACCCCTTTTCGCTCGCCGACATGGACGCGGCGGCCGAGCGGGTCGAGCAGGCCTTAGAGCAGTTTGAAAAGATTGCCGTTTACGGGGATTACGATGCGGACGGCGTGACGGCGTCCGCGCTGCTGTACGGGTATTTGCGCGACCGCGGCGCGGACGTGCTGTGTATGCTGCCCGACCGGCAAAAGGACGGCTACGGCCTGTCGCCCGAGGCGGTCGACCGTATGCACGAGCGCGGCGTGCGGCTCATCATCACCGTAGACAACGGCATTGCCGCGCTCGACGCGGCCGCGCGCGCGCAGGAGCTCGACATCGACCTTGTGGTGACGGACCACCACATTCCCGGTCCCGTCCTGCCCCCGGCCAAGGCGGTGGTGGACCCGCACCGGGCGGACTGCCCTTCGGAATTCAAGGACAACGCGGGCGTCGGCGTCGCCTTTAAGCTTGCCGCCGCGCTGGAGGGCGACGCCCAAAGCGTGCTGGAGCGCTACGCCGACCTTATCGCCGTCGGGACGCTGGCGGACGCCGTACCCCTGCGCGGGGAGAACCGCGCGCTTGTGTGCGCGGGGCTGCAAAAGCTGAACCGCAGCCCGGCAAAGGGGCTCAGCGCCCTGCTCAACGTCGCCGGGCGCGACGGGCACACGCTGTCCGCCGCAGACGTCGCCTATATCCTCGCGCCGCGGATTAACGCCGCCGGGCGCATGGCGTCGCCGCAGCCCGCGCTGCAGCTGCTGCTGTGCGACGACGACAAAACCGCCGAAGCGCTTGCCATGCAGCTGGACCAATACAACCGCGAGCGCAAGGCCGTGGAGGCCGCCGTTACCGCCGAAGCGATTGCGCAGGTGGAAGCGGACCCCGCCGTTCGCTATGCGGGCGTGGTGGTCGCGGCGGGCGAGGGCTGGCACCCGGGCGTCGTGGGCATCGTCGCCTCCCGGCTCGCGGGCCGCTACGGCAAGCCCGCCGTCGTGATTTCGCTCGACAAAGACACGGGGCACGGGTCCTCGCGCAGCATCGAGGGCTTTTCCATTTACGACGCGCTGCTTGCCGCCCGGCACACGCTGACGCAGTTCGGCGGGCACGCGCTCGCGGCGGGGCTCACGGTTGAAAAGCAGAACATCCCGGCGCTGCGCGCGGCGCTGGACGCCTATACAAAAGAAAATGGCCTGCCGTTCCCGGCGCTGCAGCTCGACTGCAAGCTCAATCCGGCGTATATCGGGCTGCCGCTTATCGATGCGCTCGAGGCGCTCGAGCCCTGCGGCACGGGGAATGCGGCGCCGCTGTTCGGGCTTTACGGGATGAAGCTTCTGGAGGCGCAGTCCGTCGGGGAGGGCAAGCACCTGCGCCTGACCTTTGAAAAGGGGCCGACCCAGCTGCAGGCCATGCTGTTTTCCATGACAACCGCGCAGTTCCCCTACCGGCCGGGCGACGAGGTGGACCTGGCCGTCCAAATTGAGCGCAACGTGTTCCGCGGGGAAACGCTCGCGGCGGTGCGCGTGCGGGATATGCGGTTTTCCCGCCCGGATGAGGAAAACTACCTCAAAAGCCTGCGGCTTTACGAGCGCTACCGGTTCGGCGACGATTTGAACGCGCAGGAACGTGCCTTTTTGCGCCCGTCGCGGGAATTTTTGCTGGAGGTCTACCAATTCGTGCGCATCCAGGGGGTCTGGGCGTTCGACACGGAGGTCTTTTGCAAGCGCAGCCGCTGCCCCGAGCGGTACGCCGCGCGCGTGCGCGTCGCCTTTGACGTGCTGTGCGAGCTGGGGCTGTTTGAAAAGCAGGGGGAAAGCTATGCGTGCATTCCGCAGAAAAAGGCGGATTTGGCCGATTCCAAGATTTTGGCGGCGCTCGCATAGGCATGAAGGAGGCGGAGACGATGGAACAGAAACAGGCACAGAAGCCGCAAGGCCCGCAGCCGGCCGGGGAAAAAGCGCCGGCCGCCGCCGAGCCGACCCCGCAGGCGCTGTATGACAGGCTTCGCGCGCGTTTGCAGTCGGAGACGTCGTGCACCGAAACGGAAATCGACCTAATCGACCGCGCCTACCGCCTGGCCGCGCAGATGCACAGCGCGCAGCTGCGCTATTCCGGGCAGCCGTATATCATCCATCCGCTTGCCGTTGCGAACATTCTGGTCGACTTCGGCATGGACGCCCCTTCCATCGCAGCGGCGCTGCTGCACGACACGGTGGAGGACACGGACACGACGCTTGAGCAGCTGAAAACCGAATTCGGCGCGGAGGTCGCCGAGCTCGTGGACGGCGTGACCAAGCTCGGCAAGGTGCCGCTGG
Source organism: Candidatus Fimenecus excrementigallinarum (assembly GCA_018714805.1). Lineage (GTDB taxonomy): Bacteria > Bacillota > Clostridia > Oscillospirales > Acutalibacteraceae > Fimenecus > Fimenecus excrementigallinarum. Next base: position 124,066 of record DVMW01000024.1, on the reverse strand, counting down.
CGACCAAGGAGGAGTTCCAGGCGGAAAACATCCGCAAGATGCTCCTTGCCATGTACAAGGACATCCGCGTCATCATCATCAAGCTGGCCGACCGGCTGCACAATATGCGCACGCTCGATTTCATGGCGCCGCAAAAGCGCCGGGACATCGCGCTGGAAACGCTCGAAATTTATGCGCCGATTGCGCACCGGCTCGGTATCCGCCCCGCGAAAGAGGAGCTCGAGGACCTGGCCATCCGCTTTTTGGACCCCATCGCCTATGAGGAGATTGAAAAATCCCTCGACGCGCTGCGCCGCGAGCGGCTCGGCTTTTTGGAGGAGACCAAGGAAAAGGTGCGCGCGCGCATTGCCACGGTCGTACACGACCCGACCATTGACGGGCGCGTCAAAAGCGTACACGGCATATACCGCAAGATGTATATGCAAAACAAAAACTTTGACCAGATTTACGACATCTTCGCCATACGCATCATCGTCGACACGGTCATTGACTGCTACAACTGCCTGGGCGTGATTCACGATATGTTCCGCCCCATGCCCGGCCGCTTTAAGGACTATATCGCGAACCCGAAGCCCAATATGTACCAGTCCCTGCACACGACGGTGCTCGGCAAGGACGGCGTGCCGTTCGAGGTGCAGATTCGCACCTGGGAAATGCACCGCACGGCGGAATACGGTATCGCGGCGCACTGGAAGTATAAGCTGGGGATGTCCGGCAGCAAAACAAGCCTGGACCAGCGGCTCGCGTGGATTCGGCAGATGCTCGAGGGGCAGAAGGAGACCGGCGACGTCCAGGAGATTGTGCGCGCCATCAAAAGCGATTTGGTGCCCGAAGACGTATTCGTCTTTACGCCGCGCGGCGACGTTATCACGCTGCCGGCCGGCGCGACGGCCATTGACTTCGCTTACGCCATCCACACCGCCGTCGGCAACAAGATGGTCGGCGCAAAGGTGGACGGGCGCATTGTGCCCATTGATTACCAGGTCAAAACCGGTGAAATCGTCGAAGTTCTCACCTCGTCGCAGCCCGGCAAGGGCCCTTCGCGCGACTGGCTGAGCATCGTCAAGACCAGCTCCGCGCGCAACAAGATTCGCTCCTGGTTCAAAAACGAAAAGCGCGACGAAAACATCGCGGAAGGAAAGGCCGAGCTCGAGCGCGAGTTCCGGCGCAACTTCATCCGGCTTTCCGACGAGGACAGCGACCGCTTTATCCGCAACCTGGCGACGCGGCAGCGCTTTGACGACCTGGATGATTTTTACGCGGCGATTGGCTACGGCGGCGTTTCCGTCCAGCGGCTGATGCCCTATATCAAAGAGGAGTACAACAAAAACTACCGCCCGCAGGAAACGGCGGTGCAGACGCTCGCGCCGCAGGAGCCCCGCCGCGGCAGCCGCGACGGCGTAACGGTAGAGGGCGTGGACAATGTGCTTATCAAATTTTCCCGCTGCTGCAACCCCCTGCCCGGCGACGACATCATCGGCTTTATCACCCGCGGGCACGGTATTTCGGTGCACAAGCGCGACTGCCCGAACGTCCCGCGCGACCTTGCCGCCTGCGACGAGCCCGAGCGGTGGGTGCAGGTTACCTGGAACCACGACGTCAAGAAGGAATTCAAGGCGTCCTTACAGATTACGGCCCTGTCGCGCATCGGCCTGATGGCGGACGTATCCATGCAGCTTGCGGCCATGCGCGTGAACATCAACGAAATTTCCTCGCGCGAGTCCCGCGACGGGCGCAGCACCATTTACATGACCGTGACGGTCAGCAACGTGGAGCACTTGAAAAACGTCATTTCCCGCATTGAAAAGGTGGACGGCGTTTTAAGCGTAGAAAGGTAGAACGGATGAAAGCAGTGATTCAGCGCGTCCGGCACGCGTGCGTAGAGGTAGACGGCAGAAAAACCGGCGAAATCGGCCAGGGGCTTTTGGTGCTTTTGGGCGTGGAGCCCGGGGACACCGAGCAAACGGCGCGGCTTTTGGCGCGCAAAACGGCGGCGCTGCGCATTTTTACAGACGACGAGGACAAGATGAACCGCTCGGTGCTGGACATCGGCGGCGGGGTGCTCGCCGTGTCGCAGTTCACCCTTTGCGCAGACGTCAAAAAGGGCAACCGCCCCTCCTTTACCGGGGCGGCGGGACCGGAAACCGCCGAGCCCTTATACGAATGCTACTGCGCCGCCCTCGCTGAAAACGGCGTCGCCCATGTGGGCAGGGGCGTATTCGGCGCGCACATGGACGTTTCGCTTTTAAACGACGGGCCGGTCACAATCCTTTACGACTCGGCCATTTGGGAGGGCAAAACGGTATGACGCCGACGGTGGAAACTCTGGTGCTCGGCCCCGTAAGCGCGAACACCTATCTTGTAACGGACCCCGAAACGGCGGCAGCGGCGGTCATTGACGCGGGCGACTGCACCGACGCGCTGCTCGAAAGGCTGCGCGGCAAAAGCGTCCGCTATATTTTGCTGACGCACGGGCATTTCGACCACATTTTAGGCGTGCCCGCGCTCAAGGCCGCGTTCCCGGACGCGCAGGTCTGCATCCACCGGCTGGACGCGGACTGCCTTGCAAGTTCGGAAAAGAGCCTGGCGGCCTTTTCCGGCATTGCGCAGACGCCGGAAAAGGCGGACCGCCTTTTGGAGGACGGCGACACGCTCTCGCTCGGCAGCCTTACGCTGCAGGTGCTGCACACGCCCGGGCACACAGAAGGCGGGGTCTGCTATGCGGACTTTGAAAACCGCCTTCTGTTCACGGGCGACACGCTTTTTTGCCTGACGGCGGGGCGGACCGATTTTCCCGGCGGCTCGGACGAAGCGCTGCTCGCGTCGCTTGCGCGCCTGCGTGACCTCGCGGGCGATTTTACCGTCTATCCCGGCCACAACCGGGCGACGACGCTCGACGCCGAACGCCGCCGCAACCGCTATATGCGGAGGCTCGGCCTATGATTCTGGAAATCTTAAACCACCCGTACCGCTATGAAGCGGAAAAGCTCGTGCGCGTCTTTTTCCCGAACGAAACGCTGCAAATTGTCTGCGAGCAGGCGGCGCACGACGGCGAGGCGGTCGTGACGACCGCTTTGCAAAACGGCGAGGTGTTTGTGCGCTTCGCGGACAAAAACGGCGCCGAGGAAGCGTCGGCCGAAGCGGGAAGCGACGGCGAGCTTTCCATGATGACGCTGCTGTTTTCCGTGCTGCGCGCGCGAACCGGCTACACCCCGAAATGGGGGCTTTTGACCGGCGTGCGGCCGTCGAAGCTGTTTTGGAAGCTCAAAAACGACCGCGGCGCCGGGGAAGCCGCACGGTATTTTACGGACACGCTGTTCGTCTCGCCGGAAAAAACGGCGCTCGCGTCGGCCGTCTGCGCGCAGGAGGAGACGGCGCTGCGGCTGTCGCGCCCGGACTCGTGCAGCCTGTACGTCTCTATCCCGTTCTGCCCGACGCGGTGCAGCTACTGCTCCTTCGTTTCGCAGGCGATAAGCGCCCCGTCCGCGCGGCGGCTGATGCCCCGGTACGTCGAGCTGCTCGCCGAGGAGCTGCAAAAAACCGGCGCGCTCTCTCGCGCGCTCGGGCTGCGGCTCGAAACCGTCTATTTCGGCGGCGGCACGCCGACCACGCTGTCCGCCGAGGCGCTTGCGACGCTGCTTGCGGCGGTGCGCGAGAGCTTTGATTTGTCGCATTTGCGCGAATACACGGTGGAGGCGGGGCGCCCCGACACCGTGACGGCGGAAAAGCTTGAGGCCCTGAAAAAAGGCGGGGTGACGCGCGTGAGCATCAACCCCCAGACCTTCAACGACGACGTGCTGCGCGCCATTGGCCGCCGGCACACCGCCGCCGAAACCGAGGAGGCCTACCGCGCGGCGCGCGCCGCGGGCTTTGACGCGATAAACATGGACCTTATCGCGGGGCTGCCCGGCGAAACGCAGGCGTCGTTTTGCCGTTCGGTCGACAAAGCGGTATCGCTCGGCCCCGAAAACGTAACCGTACACACGCTGTCGCTCAAGCGCGCGTCGAACCTCACGGCGGCGGGCGCGCAGTTTGACCGGGAGGGCGCAAGGTGCGCGGACGGGATGCTGCGTTACGCCGCCTCGGCGCTGCAAGACGCGGGATACGCGCCGTATTATATGTACCGGCAGTCCAAAACGCTCGGGAACCTTGAAAACACAGGCTATACGAAGCCCGGGCACGCCTGCCTTTACAACATCTACATGATGGAGGAGTGCCACACGGTGCTCGGCGCGGGCGCAGGGGCCGTCACCAAGCTCAAGGCCCCGCACGGCGCAGATATTGCACGCATATTTAACTACAAATACCCCTATGAATATATCGAGGGCTTTCAAGAGCTGCTGTCGCGCAAGCGGGCCATTCCCGCGTTTTACGAAGCGCACCCGGCAGAAGAAGGACGGTGAACGCTTTGCCGCAGTACCCCGACACCTTAGAATCCATCAACCGTCTGGCGCGCACCGACCCCCGCGCGCTGGTGGGCTTCAGCGAAGCGCGGTTCGAGCAGGCGCTCGACGCCGCCGTGGACCGCGTTATGCAGGAGCGCGGCCGCGAAATTGTGATGCTCGCGGGCCCCTCGGGCTCCGGCAAGACGACCGCCGCAAGGAAGCTGGCCGCGCGCTTTCGCGCGCTCGGACTGCAAAGCGACGTGCTTTCGCTGGACGATTTTTATCTCGACCGCGACGACATCCCCTGCGGCGCCGACGGGAAGCCCGACTACGAATCCGTCCGCGCGCTTGATTTGCCGCTTTTGCAAACGGCGCTTTCCGACCTGCTCGCCGGGCGGGAGGCGGCGCTTCCGACCTTTGATTTTACCGTCGGCCGACGCGCGCCGGCATGGCGCACGCTGCGGCTGGGCGAGCAGGACGCCGTCATTGTCGAAGGGCTGCACGCGCTGAACCCGCTTGTAACCGCCCGGCTGCCGCGGGAAAACGTCTTAAAGCTCTACCTGCGCGTGGCGCGGCGCATCTGCCGCGCCGACGGGGAGGTGCTGCTGCGGCGGCGCGAGCTGCGGCTCGTGCGGCGGCTTCTGCGTGACCGGCGCGAGCGCGCAAGCAGCGCGGCGCACACGCTCTCGCTTTGGGGCAACGTGCTTTTGGGCGAGCAGAACTACCTGCTGCCGTACCGCGGCACGGCCGATATGGACCTCGATTCCACCTACCTTTGCGAGCCGTGCGTCTTTGCCTCGGCCGCCATCGATTTTTTGGAGGACGCCGATTTGCCAAAGGACGCGCGCGGGGCCGCCGAGCACCTGACGGCGGCGCTGCGCCAATTTGTGCGCATCGACCCTTCGTTTGTGCCGGAGGGCTCGCTGCTGCGCGAGTTTTTGGGCCGCGCGGGACTGCGGGATTGACACGCCGCGCCTTGCGTGCTATTCTGTTAGACAATTCGAACGCGCAAGAAAGGAGGCCTGCCCCTTGGCGCAGCAAAAACGGAAAAGCCAGTCGCTTTTGAACGGCGCCATCGTGCTGGCCGCCGCCACCATACTCGTCAAGATTATCGGCATTCTCTACAAGGTGCCCATCTCCAACATGATTGGCACCATCGGGCGCGGCTGCTTCGACTCCGCGTACAACCTGTATATCCCCATCTATACCGTCTCCATGGCGGGGCTGCCCGTGGCAGTCTCCAAAATGGTCTCCCAGCAGGTTGCGCTCGGGCGGTTCCGGGATGTGCGGCGCATTTACAAGGTCGCCGGCCGGCTGTTTTTGCTGACGGGCACCGTCGGCGTCCTGCTGATGTTTGCGCTCGCCTACCCGTACGCAGTGCTCGCCAAGAACCTGGACGCCCTGCCCGCCATCATCGCCATTGCGCCGTCCATTTTCTTCTGCTGCATCATGTCGACCTACCGCGGGTACTACAACGGCCTGCGCAACATGACCCCGACCGCCATGTCCGAGGTCTGGGAGGCCGTCGGCAAGGTCATTGTCGGGCTGCTGCTCGCCTGGGCAACCATGCGCTACGGCGAGGCCCGCTTTGCCGCGGGGCTCCCCGTATTCGGGCAGACCGCAGCAACCGAGGCCGAGGCGCTGTCGGCCATGTACCCGTATGCCGCCGCGGCCGCGGCGCTGGGCGTGACGGGCGGGACCGTCGTCGGCATGGTCTATATGATGATTCGCCACCGCGTGCGCGGCGACGGGCTGACGCGCACCGAGCTTGTCAACTCCCCGAAGCCCCTTGCCGGGACGGCCATTGCCAAAACGCTGATGGCCATCGCCATTCCGGTGGTCGCGTCGTCGCTTGTGTTCAGCGTGACGAACCTTATCGACTCCATCACCGTGCAGAACCGGCTCGACACGATGATTCAAAGCAACCTGCCGTATATCCAGTCGCTTTACGGCGACCAGCTCGCGGCCTCGCAGGTGCTGGACGCGGATATTGCGAAATACCTGTACGGCGCGTACACCATGTCGCTGGATTTTAAGAACCTCATCCCCTCCATCACCCTGTCGCTGGGCGTCAGCGCCATTCCGGCGCTGTCTGCGGCCTGGGCGGTCAAGGACCATAAGGCGCTGAAGGTCTCCGTGGAATCCGTGCTGCGCGTCACGCTGATGATTGCGCTGCCCGCGGGCATCGGCATGGCGGTGCTCGCCGAGCCCATTCTCGACATGATGTACGAGACCGGCAAGTCCGCCGACGCCGTCTCCATTGCGGCGCCAATCATGGCGGCGTACGGCTACACCATTTTCCTCATGTGCCTGTCGCAGCCGACGACCAATATGCTCCAGGCGCTGGGCAAGACCGGCACGCCGCTGCGCTCGCTGACGGTCGGCGCGGTCGCCAAGGTCATTGCGAATTACATTTTCATCGGCATTCCGGAGATAAACATCAACGGCGCGGTCATCGGCACGGTCATTTGCTATACCATCATCGTCCTATGGAACATCGCCGCGCTCTTGCGCACGGCGCGCGTGCGCGTCAACTGGGCCTCCGTTTTCGTAAAGCCCCTGTTCGCCGCCGTGCTCTGCGGCGTGTCCGCCTTTACAAGCTACGGCCTGTTTGCCAACATTTTGCCGGATATTTCGCGCGGGGGGCTTTCCGTCACAAACGTCCTTTCGACCGGTATTGCGGTGATTTTCGCCGTTTTCGTATATGCGGTCGCCATGCTTTTGGTTGGCGGCATTGCAAAATCGGATGTCAAAATGCTTCCCAAGGGAGAAAAAATCGCGAAACTACTTGCAAAATACGGATTTTTAGAGTAGAATACAGAAAAGGATTATGCCATGGAAGAGACGTTTACCTTCAAACCGAAGTACGACCTGCAGGACCTTTTGCGGATTATGCAGATTTTGCGCGGCGAGCACGGCTGCCCCTGGGACCGGGAGCAGACCCACGCCTCCATCCGCAAAAACCTGATTGAGGAAACGTACGAGGCCATTGAGGCCATCAACAAGCGCGACGACGTTTTGCTTTGCGAGGAATTGGGCGACGTGCTCATGCAGGTGGTCTTTCACGCCGAGATGGCGTCGGAACGCGGCGCGTTCGGGTTTTCGGACGTGGCGGACGGCATTTGCAAAAAGCTTATCGAGCGCCACCCGCACGTGTTCGGCGACGTAAAGGTCTCCTCCTCCGGCGAGGTCCTGCAAAACTGGGAGCAGATTAAATCCGCGACCAAGCACCGCAAAACCGTGTCGGACAAGATGCAGGCCGTTCCGCGCGAGCTGCCTGCGCTCATGCGCGCTTACAAAATCCAGGACAAGGCCGCAAAGGCGGGCTTTGACTGGGATGACCTCGACGGCGCGCTCGCAAAGCTGCCCGAGGAAACCGGGGAGCTGCGGGAGGCGTACCGGAAAAACGACCGGGAAAACGCGCTTGAGGAGCTTGGCGATTTGCTGTTTTCCGTCGTCAACGCCGCGCGCTTTTTGGACATCGACCCCGAGGAAGCGCTCACGGCGGCGACCGACAAGTTCCAGTCCCGCTTTGCCAAGGTGGAAAAGCTGGCCGCGTCGCGCGGCGTTTCCATGCCGGGCGCCCCGCTGAAGGTGCTCGACGCGCTTTGGGACGAGGCGAAAAAACAAGGTTCCGAATAGCTGCTTGCAGCTATGGAAGATAAATCTATCCAAAACGGAGGAAGACAAACATGAATAAGACAGAACTCATTGCGGCAGTTGCGGAAAAGGCCGGTCTGTCCAAGAAAGATGCAGATGCAGCGGTTGCTGCGGCTTTCGACGCCGTTACCGCGGCGCTCGCGAAGGGCGAGAAGGTTCAGCTCATCGGCTTCGGCACGTTTGAGGTGCGCGAGCGCGCCGCCAAGACGGGCCGCAACCCCCGCACGGGCGAGACCATGACCATCCCGGCGTCCAAGGTTCCCGCTTTCAAAGCCGGCGCGGCTCTGAAGAACGCTGTCGCGAAATAAGCATTTTGCAGCGCGGGCAGAGGGAAGCGGTTTCCTCTGCCTTTTTCTTTTGCAGCAGAGGAGGGAAAACGCAGATGCGGCTCGATAAATATTTAAAGGTCTCGCGCATTGTCAAGCGCCGGACCGTCGCCAACGAGCTTTGCGACGCGGGACGCGCCGAGGTCAACGGCCGGGCGGCGCGCGCTTCCTACGACGTCAAGGTCGGCGACGTCATCGCGCTGAACCTCGGCGGCAACGTCAAGCGGTACGAGGTTCTGGCCGTCTCGGAATTTGCCCCGAAGGAGGCCGCCGCCTCCATGTATAAGGAAGTGTAATAGAAAAGCGGTCCGCATCGGGACCGCTTTCTCTTTACCTTTTTCAGGAACCGTGCTATACTGGTGCAAAGGAGAGAGTCGCCATGAATTTTAAGCAGATTGGCCCCAACGGGCTTTACGAGGGCTTTGCCCTGCTGACGAAATCGGAGAAAAAGGTCACCGCCAAGGGGAAGGACTATCTGGACCTTACCCTGTCGGACCAAAGCGGTGAAATTTCCGCAAAATACTGGGATTACGACGAACAGCGGCAGGGGCAGTTCCCCGCCGAAACGCTTGTCAAGGTCCGCGGCACCATCTCGCAGTACAACGGCGCGGACCAGTTCCGTGTGGAGCGCATCCGCAAGGCGACGCCGGAGGACGGCGTGGATATGGCGGATTTTGTGCGCTCGGCCGCCTACGACGGTGAATATATGTTTGCGCAGCTGCTCGCGTGCGTGGACGGCTTTCGGGACGCGGACCTGCAGGCTCTTGTGCGCCATCTGCTGACCGCGCACAAGGCGGATTTGCTCAAATGGCCGGCGGCCTACCGGCTGCACCACGCCATCCGCGGCGGCCTGCTTTTGCACACGCTCTCCATCGTCCGGCTGTGCGAAGGCGTTTGCCGGGTCTATCCGTTTGTGGACGCCGACCTGTTGTACGCGGGCGCCATTCTGCACGACATCGCCAAGCTCACGGAATTCGAGGTCGGCAACGCGGGCATTGCGTCGGGCTACACGGCCGAGGGCAACCTCATAGGCCACCTTGTGAAGGGCGCGATGCTGATTGACGAAGCGGCGAAGGCGCTCGGGACGCCGCCGGAAAAATCCATGCTTTTGCAGCACATGGTGCTGTCGCACCACGGCGAGCCGGAGTTCGGCGCGGCGGTGCGGCCGGCGTTTTTGGAGGCGGAGCTGCTTTCGGAGCTCGACTTGATGGACGCGCGCGTTTACCAGATTGCCGAAACGCTTGCGCCGCTGCAAAAGGGCGCGTTTTCGGGGCGTATGTGGGCGCTGGACAACCGCAAGCTATACAGCCACGCGCGCACCGACCTGCACCAGAGCGTCCGGCTCGACTAAAGCCGGCGAAAAAGAATACAATGCAACCGGGAGGGTCTTGCAATGCGTAATCACGAGGTCACAACCGTACAGAAGCTTCTGCGCGTGGACGGTTCCTTGAAGGAGCCGGGCTGGTCGCGGCAGCTTTTGCAAATGTACCACCGCGCGGACATCAAGGCGCCGAAGTTCCGCATCAAGGAATGGGACTATTACCTGGTCGTCGGCAAAGATTTCGCGCTGGCCTTTACCATTTCGGACGACGGGTACGTCGGGCTGCAGTCCGTTTCGCTTTTGACGTTCGGCGAGACGCCGTGGGAGCACACCGAAACCGTTTTGCAGCCCTTCCCCATGGGCAAGCTGCACCTGCCCGAAACAAGCGCCGAGGGCGTCACCGCGTACCGCGACAAGCGACTGAACATGGAGTTCCGCGCAGAGGCGGGGCGGCGGCGCATTGTCTGCCTGTTCAAAAACTTCCTGGACGGCAAGACGTTTTCCTGCGATTTGACGCTCGCGCAGCCGCCGATGGACACAATGGTCATCGCCACGCCCTGGAAGGAAAACCCGAAGGCGTTTTACTACAACCAGAAAATCAACTGTATGCCCGCAAGCGGCGAGGCGCATTTTGACGGCAAAACCTACACCCTTAACCCCGCGACGGACTTCGGGACGCTCGACTGGGGCCGGGGCGTTTGGACCTATGACAACACGTGGTACTGGGGCTCGGGCAACGGCGTTGTGGACGGCAAGCCCTTCGGCTTCAATATCGGCTACGGCTTCGGCGACACGTCGGCCGCCAGCGAAAATATGCTGTTCTACGACGGCGTGGGGCACAAGCTGGACGACGTGACCTTCCATATCCCGAAGCATTCCTATATGGAGCCGTGGAAGATTTCATCGAGCGACGGGCGGTTCGAAATGGACTTTTTCCCGGTGCTCGACCGCGCGGCAAAGATAGACGTCAAGCTTATTACCACCGACCAGCACCAGGTGTTCGGCAAAATGCGCGGCACGGCCGTTCTCGACGACGGCACGGCGCTGCACATAGACGACCTGCTGTGCTTCTGTGAAAAGGTACACAACAAATATTAAAAGGACGGCGCCATGGACTGGACTGAAATTTGCGTAACCGTAGACGCGGCCGACACGGACCGCGCCGCCGACATCGCCTCAATGGCGGCGAAGGGCGGCATTTATATCGAGGACTACCGGACGCTGGAGGAGGAGACGCGGGAGATTGCGCACATCGACCTCATTGACGAGGCGCTGCTGCAAAAGGACCGCGCAAAGGCGCTTATCCACCTGTACGTTTCCCCGCAGGAAAGCCCGGCGGAGGCCGTTGCGTATCTGGACGAGCGCCTTGCGGCGGCGGACATCCCCCACACGGTTGACACGAAGGCGTGCAGAAGCGAGGACTGGGAAAACAACTGGAAGGCGTATTTCCACCCCCTGCCCGTCGGCCGCCGGCTGCTCATTCAGCCGCTGTGGCGCGAGGAGGCCGAAAACCCGGAGGGCCGCGCCGTGCTGCGGCTCGAGCCGGGTCTTGCGTTCGGCACGGGCGCGCACCAGACGACGCGGCTTTGCCTGGAGGCGCTGGAGACGGCGGTGACGCCCGGGAGCACGGTGCTCGACGTCGGCTGCGGCAGCGGCATTTTGGCGATTGCCGCGCGGCTTTTGGGCGCAAAAACGGCCGTCGGCGTGGACATTGACGCGCTCGCCGTCAAGACGGCCCGGGAAAACGGCCGGCGAAACGGCTTTTCACAGCCCGGCCTTACGTTTTTGCAGGGCAACCTGGCCGACGACGTAACCGGGCAGTACGACGTGGTCGTGACGAACATCGTCGCCGACGTTATCCTCCTGTTTTTGCGGGACGTCGGGAAGTTCATGAAGCCCGGCTCGGTATTCATCGCTTCGGGCATCATCGACCTGCGCGAGCAGGAGGTGCTGTCGGCGATGGCCGATTGCGGCTTCACCGTAGAGCAGCGCGCCGAGGACGCCGGCTGGGTCTGCCTGACCTGCAAAAAAGCGGCCGACTAAGACCAACAAAAAAAGACCGCCGCGGCGGTCTTTTTTTTGCGCATACCCTGTATTCACCCCTGCCGGAACAGGCCCTCGAGCGGCGCTTTCTTTTTGGCGGGCGGCTTGCATTCGGCGGGCAGGTCGAAGCTGACGAGAATGGTATCGTCGCCGATGACCTCGATATCCTCCCAGGCAATGCGGATATCCTGCCCGTGCCCCATAAGGCCGAACAGCTTGTTTTTCCCGAACACGATAAGCGCGAGCACCCGGCCCGTACAGGTGTCTATCTCCGCGTCGCAGACGCAGCCGAGCCGGCAGCCGTCCTTGAGATTGATGATTTCCTTGTCGCGCAAATCGGTGACGCAGCAATTCATTCGCAAGCACCTCCGCAAACAGTATATGCGGCGCGGGCCCCCGACTTGTCATTCGCCGCGAATCTTTTTGACCGCGCCCTTTTCGAGCCGCGAGACCTGCGCCTGGGAAATTCCGATTTCCGACGCCACCTCGGTCTGCGTGCGCCCCTGCATAAAGCGCAGGTACAAAATCTTTTTTTCGCGGTCGGAAAGGCGTTCCATCGTTTCACGCATGACAAGCGTATCAATCCAGTCCCGCTCCGTTTCGGGCGAGCCGACCTGGTCCATCACATAAATGGTGTCGCCGCCGTCGGAATAAACCGGCTCGTAAAGCGATACCGGCTCGACAATCGCCTCGAGCGCCAAAACGACCTCCGCCGTCGGCAGCCGCAGCTCGGCGGCGATTTCCTCCAGCGTCGGCTCCCGGTCCAGCTCCCGCTGCAGGCGCTCCTTGACCTGCATGGCGTGGTAGGCGGTGTCGCGCATGGAGCGGCTGACACGCACGGCGTTGTTGTCGCGCAAATAGCGGCGCACCTCCCCGATAATCATCGGCACGGCGTAGGTCGAAAACCGGACGTTTTGGGAGATGTCAAAGTTGTCTATGGCCTTCATGAGGCCGATAACCCCCACCTGGAACAGGTCGTCCGGGTTTTCGCCGCGGTTGGAAAAGCGCTGAATCACACTAAGCACCAGCCGCAGATTCCCGCGCACGAGCCGGTCGCGCGCCGCCGGGGAGCCCTCGTGCATTTTGCGAAGCAGCTCCATTTTTTCGGATTCCTTTAAGACCTCCAGCTTTGCGGTGTTCACGCCGCAGATTTCGACCTTGTTGTACTGCACAGCCCTCGCCCCTTGCCGCAAGTTTGACAAGGGTAGTATGGCCGCGGATTTTCCGCTTCATGCAGCAGGACAAAAGGTGACAAAAATTGCGGCGGGCTTTGCCCGCCGCTTTGTTTTCGTTTATTCCGGCTTTTTGCGGTCCGCCTCAAGCTGCGCTTTGTATTTTTTCCCGACCTCGGGCGCGCCGTCGAGCGTCGCGCCGCGCTGCACGGCGGAAAGGCCGTACCGGCCGCGAATCTGGTCGAGCGCGCGGTCCAGCTTTTGCGCCTTCTTTTTGCCTTCGTCCGCAAACAGGCTCAGCTGCTCCTCGCCGCTGCGGTCAATCTGCGTCAGCGAAAGGCCCAAAAGGCGCAGCGGTGTATGCCCGTCCCAAAGCTCTGAAAGCAGGCGCCTGGCAACCGCGTAAATTTCATTGGTCACGTCGGTCGGGGCGGCAAGCTTTTTCTGGTGCGAGCGGTCCTCAAACGCAGCCGTGCGGGTCGTCACCGCCACGCACGCCGCCCGTGCGCCGTCCGCGCGCAGGCGCGACGAGACGCTGTCGGCAAGCGCCAGCAAAATTTTGTGGGCGGCGGCAAACTCGGTCACGTCCGCTTCGAGCGTGGTCGAAACGCTGTACCCCTTCGCCTGCTCGGGGACGTCGGAAACGGGCGAATCGTCCAGGCCGTTCGCATATGCGTGCAGCTGCTCGCCCCACTTGTTCCCGACAAGCGGCTGCAGCGCGGACAGGGGCATTGCGGCAAGGTCGCCTATGGTGCGCACCCCGGCGGCCTCCAGCTTTTTCGCCGTCGCCTGCCCGACGGAAAACAGCGCGCCGACCGGCAGCGGCCAGAGCTTTTCGGGGATTTGCGCGCGAAACAGCGTATGTACGCGGTCGGGCTTTTCAAAATCGCTCGCCATTTTCGCCAGCAGCCGGTTGTCGGCCACGCCGATGTTGACGGTAAAGCCCAGCTCGCGGCGGATTGTGTCCTTGATGGTGTGCGCGGCGGCGACGGGGTCGGGGTACAGGTAGCCCGTGCCCGTCATGTCGAGGAAGCATTCGTCGATGCTGAACGGCTCGACGACGGGCGCAAACCGGCGGCAGATGTCCATGAACGCCCGGGAATTGCGGGTGTAAAGCTTGAAATCCGGCTCGACGAGCACCAGCTGCGGGCATTTGCGCAAAGCCTGCGCGACCGGCTCGCCGGTGCGCACGCCGAAGCGCTTGGCGGGAATGGATTTTGCAAGGATGACCCCGGTGCGCCGCTGCGGGTCCCCGCCGACAGCCGACGGAATAAGGCGCAGGTCGTCTTTGCCCTCGGCCACGCGCTGCGCCGCCGCCCAGGAAAGATACGCGCTGTTGACGTCCACGTGGAATACCAGCCGTTCCATGCAAGGTCCCTCCTTTTTTGCCGTTCGGCAAAGCGCCGTGCTGTTCGGCCGCTTCCCGCCAAAGGATTTTGCGGCGGCTCAGGCCGTTAAGCAATGGATTGGAACGACATAAATCCCGTCCGGTCTGCGGTAGGACGGGCCGGTTGCAGTCAAAATCATTTGAAAAGCCATCCGGCTTTCATCAACGACCTTGCGCAGCTTGGTCAAATTTTTTACACCCTCTTCAAGCAGGCGTTCCCCGCCGAGCTTGATTTCAATCGCTGCCCATTGTCCGTTTGCAAGATGGATAATCGCATCGCACTCTAAGCCGGAGCTGTCTCTGTAATGCTTCACCTCGCCGTCGAGCAGCGCAGCGTAAATCGTTAAATCCCGCACCACCATGTCCTCAAAAAACAAGCCGAACGAGTTTAAGTCATGCATCAAGTCATTCGGTGTAATCCCCAAAACAGCCGTTGCGATGGAGGTGTCTACAAAATGCCTGGTCGGCGTGGTGCGAACGGCCGCCTTACTGCGGAGATTCGGATTCCACGCTTCCATTTCCTCAATAATAAATAAATCTCTTAGAGCATCCAAATACTCATCCAGCGTTTTCGGGTCCAGGGTTCTGTTGTTTGCGCTTTCCACATCGGAGAGAATCGTTTTCAGCGGCGTCTGTGTGGAAATGTGTCTGGCGTAGCTCCTTAAAATCATCCGCAGAAGCTCCGGCTTTTTGTTGCGGAACTTTTCATTTTCGCTGTACTCAAAATTAAACAAGCCCTCGTAATAGTTTTTTGTTACATCCAGGGCAATGTCCTCGCCTGCCGCAACGGCAAGCGGCCAGCCGCCGCGGCAAATCAGCATAGCAACCTTCTCCAGCCCGACGCCCCGGTTTTCGTGGAAAACCGTAACATCGTCCCCGGTGAACAACCGGCCGAGGGAGACGATGCCCGTGGAATCCTCCGATTCGGAAAGGCTCATCGGGCGCATTTTAATTTTTGCGATACGTCCCGCACCTGAATGATATATCTTGCTCTTGTCCGCCGGCGTTGAGCTGCCGGTTAAAATAAATTGCCCGAAGGCGGGATTTTCGTCTATCCAGCCTTTCACCTCATTCCAAATATCCGGCACGGTCTGCCACTCGTCAATCACCCGCGGCGTTTTGCCGTTTAAAACATTTTTGGTTTCCATTTTGGCAAGCTCAATCATTTGCGCCGTATTCAAACGAATCGAGCTTTCCGCATAGCGCAGCGCCGTTGTGGTTTTGCCGCAGAATTTCGGTCCCTCCAGAACAACAGCGCCTGCCGAACGTAGCTTTTTTTCTATCGTTTTTTCCACATATCTGTGATAATATTTGGCCATATCAATCTCCCCGTTTAGTATGAGCTGCAAATACAGGATAACACATTTCAACGGGGAAATCAATAAATCCCTGCGATTATTTTATTATAATTCCTATAATTGTAGAGTATAAATTCCTATAATTGTAGATTTTTGTGCCGCTAAGCTATACGCTTTCTAATTTTTCCGCACACCGGTCCGCCGCCGCCCAGACGCCCGAAATCAACAGGAGCAAAAGCCCCGCGGGCACGGCGAGCACACCGACGAAAACAAGGCCTGTTAGAATCACGCCGTGCGCGAGGACGCGGCAAAAGCCTTTTCTTCTATGCTGCCATACCGCCGCAGGAAAAGCCCCGCGGCGGTTTTGTCTTGTCACGTTCCGCATCGAATTCCCCTCCCGCCGCCAAAGCGCAGGCTTGTGCCTTACGTCGACCTGTCCGCCCTGGCGCTGACAATCGCATAGTACGCGCGCGAGGTGGCGCGGTACACGAGCGTATAGAACAGCGCAAAAATGAGGTAGCAGCACACCGTGACCAAGATGAGCAAGCGGAAATTCGTCAGGCTGAAGATAAGCAGCAGCTTGCGAATGAGCGGGAACGCGAAGCCCAAGTGCACGCCCGCGAGCGCAAGCGGCAGGAAAAACACCGTTAAGACCTGGGAATTGACGCTGCGGCGAATCTCCCGGCGGGTCATGCCGACCTTTTGCATGATTTCAAACCGGGAACGGTCCTCGTACCCTTCGGACACCTGCTTGTAATAGATAATCAGCACGGCCGCAAAGACGAATACAATCCCCAGCAAAATCCCCAGGAAAAACAGCCCGCCGTACAGCCCGTAAAAGAACTCGCGTTCCGACGCGACGCCCTCAAGCTGCAGAGCAAAGCCGCTGTCCTCGCCCGCCTGCGTTTCAATCGCCGTGAGCGCCGTGTCCATTTCCTCCTGCAAAGCAATCTGCGCGTCGTCCGAGCAAGAAAGGTCAAAGGCGTAAATGTAGTTGAGCTCCGCCACGGCCTGCTGCGCCGAAAGCCGTTCGACTGCCGCGTCAAAGTCCGGCACGATGATATACATGCTCGCCATGACCTGCATGGCGTCCACGCCGTTGTCCACGAAGCTTTCCGCCTGTTTTTTGACTTGCAGCGGCGCATTTGTACCAATGGTCAAGGTCGGCGCCGTATAACTTTGGTCTTTTGTGACATACACCATGACCTCATTCTCTGCGAGCGTTTCCGACGCGCCCATCAAGCGGTTGTAATCCTCCAAGGAGATGATGAAGAACTGCCAGTAATCTGACAGATTCGTTGTAATCGGCGCGGACGTGAAGTCCGCTTCGTCGAGCAGCACCCGGTCGCCCTGCATGTAGCCCGCGAACGCGGCGGTCGGATAAGACAAGACGTTGATGGGCGCATAGCCGTGATTTTCGCAAACGGAATCCAGCGCGTCAAGCGACTGCCGGACGGGCTCGCCGTGCAGCATCTCCAAAGACTCGACATAGACATTCAGGTTGTAGTTGCGCGGGAACCGCTGGCGCAGGCTGTCCTCCTTGCCGATATACAGACACGCGGTCGAGGAGAGCATGACGAGCACCATCGTGCACAGAATGCAGATGGACGCAAGCCCCGCGCCGTTGCGCTTCATGCGGTAGCGCATGGAGGCGACGGAGACAAAGTGGCGGGTTTTGTAATAATACCGCTTGTTCTTTTGCAGCAGGCGGCAAAGCGTAACCGAGCCGGAAATGAACAGCAGATAGGTCGCGAGAATGACCAGGATGACCGCCACGAAAAACCAGAGCATTGCGGAAAGCGGGTCCTCAATGGAAACGGCGAGCACATACGCGCCGGCGAGCAGCAGCACGCCGAGCAGCGCCAAAAGCGCGTTGCCCTTCGGCGGCTTTTCGCCCGTGTTTTCGCTGTGCAGCAGCGCAATGGGATTCGCCAAATGCAGCTGCCGCAGGGTATTGAGGTACAAAAGCAGGTAAATGCCTAAAAACAGCAGCGCCGTATAGCCCAGCGGCTGCGGCGAAACGGTAAAGCGGAAATCCGCCTGCCCGTTTAACAGCTTTATGATGCCGAGCTCGGCGAATTTGGAGAACAGCACCCCGCAGAAAAGGCCCGAAAGAAGCGTGATGCCCGCCACGAGCAGCGATTCAATCCCCAAAACCAGCGCAAGGTTTTTCTTGTCCATGCCGAGGATGTTGTAAAGCCCGAATTCCATTTTGCGCCGCCGCACAAGAAAGGCGTTCGTATAAAACAGGAACAAAAGCGAAAAAACCGCCATGACCCCGAAGCCCATCCACAAAAACGCCTGGACGGTATCGCCGCCGGGCAGGCTCCCGAACACCGGGCTTGTTTGCAGGAACGACACGATATAGCACATCATCACCATGCCGGCGCAGGCAAGGATATAGGGCAGGTAGAGCTTTTTATTCTTTTGAATGCCCGCGAGCGCGAGCCTTGTATACAGTCCCCGCTTCATTGCCGCACCCCGCCCGTCGCAAGCATGGTCAGCGTGTCCGAAACCTTGGCGTACAGCTGCTCGTCCGTGCTGTCGCCGCGGTAAATCTGGTGGAACACCTCGCCGTCCTTGATAAACAGCACGCGTCCCGCGCGGCTGGCCGCCTTCACCGAATGCGTGACCATCAAAATGGTCTGCCCGCCCGCGTTAATGGCGGCAAACAGGCTCAAAAGCTCGTCCGTCGCCTTAGAGTCGAGCGCGCCGGTGGGCTCGTCCGCCAAAATCAGGCGCGGGTGCGCAATCAGCGCCCGCGCGACGGCCGCGCGCTGCTTTTGCCCGCCCGAAACCTCGTACGGGTATTTGTCGAGCAGCTTTTCTATGCCGAGCTTTTCGGCAATGGGCCGAAGCGCCGCCTCCATTTCCCGGTACGGCTTCCCCGCAAGCACCAGCGGCAAATAGATGTTGTCGCGCAGGGAAAAGGTGTCCAGCAAATTGAAATCCTGAAAGACAAAGCCCAGATTGTCGCGGCGGAACGCGGCGACGGCGGATTCCCGAATCGTGGCAAGGTCCACGCCGTCGAGCACGACCTTGCCGCCCGTCGGCTTGTCGAGCGCCGCCAAAATGTTCAAAAGCGTCGTCTTGCCCGAGCCCGACTCGCCCATGATTGCGACGTACTCGCCCTGCGCCACGCTGAACGTTACGCTGCGAAGCGCCTCGACCGCATTGGCGCCGAAGCGGGTGGCATAGGTCTTTTTTAAATCGGTGACCTCCAAAATATGCATTGCGTATGCCTCCTTTTTTTGCCGGGAGCCCCGGCTTGCGGCATCATTGTAGCAAAACGGGGAAATGCGCGCCATCGATTCGGCTTACATTTCCCCGTGTCTATCTTACAGTTTTGTAAGATTTCCAAATCCCGCGCCGCGGCCGGGTTATTCGACCTGCAGCGGCGCCTGCGCAAGGTCAATACAAAAGCACGCGCCCTTTCCCGGCTCGGATTCGGCGCGTATTTCGTGCCCGAGCTGCGTTAAAATCCGCTTGCAAAGATACAGCCCGAGGCCCGTCGCGCTTTTTTCGGCGCGGCCGTTCTGCCCGGTATAGCCCTTTTCAAAAATGCGCGGCAAATCGGCCTTATCAATGCCGCAGCCCGTGTCGCAAATGCAAAGCGTTTTCGGGCTTTTGACAAAAACGGAAACCGTGCCGCCGGGCGGCGTATACTTGACGGCGTTGGAAAGCAGCTGCTCGACGACGAACAGCAGCCATTTTTCATCGGTCAGAACCTGCGCGTGCGTCGGTGTGAACTCGAGATGCAGCTTTTTATAGATAAAGGTCGTGGAAAACCGGCGGCACGCCCGGCGCAGGATGTCGTCGAGGTCGCACGTTCGGAACACATAGTCCGTCGAATCCGCGCCCAGCCGCAAAAACGCCAGCACCATATCGGCGTACTGCTCGATGCGCAAAAGGTCCTCCTTGATGCGCCGCGCTTCGGCGGCGTCCGTGTTTTCCAGCGTCAGGCGCATGGAGGCGATGGGCGTTTTGATTTGGTGCGCCCAGGTCGTGTAGTAATCGAGCATATCCCGGTACCGCGCGTCGTCCGCGTTTTCGAGCGCGCGCAGCTCTGCCTGCAGCGCTTCGATAATCGCCCGGTAATCCCGGTCGTCGGCGGTTTGCGCCGCCGGCAGGTCCGAAAGGAGGGCGGCGGGCCGGCCCGCCAGCGCCGTGAGCGCTTTGTGCTTTTTGTACGCGCGGCGCGCTTTGCACAGCAGCACGACGAGCAGAAGCACCGCCGAAACCGCCGCCGGGTACCCGACCGCGCCCAAAGGCAGGCCGTAAAGCGCAAACGCCGCCGCGAACACGGCCGCGCACAGAAGCAGCAGCAAAAAGCCCGTTTTGTTCTGCCGCAGATAGGAAAGCCAGAACCGCATCGCGCTACCTCACCAGATACCCGACGCCGCGCCGGGTCTCGATAAAATCCGCAAGCCCCGCCGCGTCCAGCTTTTTGCGCAGGCGGTTGACGTTGACGGTCAGCGTGTTCTCGTCCACAAAGCTGTCCGTTTCCCAAAGCCGCTCCATCAGCGTTTCGCGGCTGACGACCCGGCCCTTTTGCTCAAGCAGGGTATAGAGGATACGGTATTCGTTTTTGGAAAGCTCGAGCTGCCGGCCTTCGTAAGTCAAGGTATTGTCGCCCGTGTTTAAAAGCGCGCCGCGGTGCTCCAGAACCGGCGCGCTTGCGGCAAAATCGTAGGCGCGGCGCAGGACGGCCTGCACCTTGGCGGTCAGCACGTGCATATCAAAGGGCTTTGCCACAAAGTCGTCCGCGCCGAGGTTCATGGCCATGACGATATTGAGGTTGTCCCCCGCCGAGGACAGGAAAATCACGGGGACGGTAGAGACCCGGCGTATCTCGGCGCACCAATGGTACCCGTTAAAAAACGGCAGGGAAATATCCAGCAGCACAAGCTGCGGGTCGTACGCGGAAAATTCCGCGAGCACGTGCTGAAAATCGGTGACCGTGCGCGTTTGCAGGCCCCATTTTTCCAGCGCGGCGGCGACCGCTTCGGCAATGCCGGCGTCGTCTTCAACAAGCAAAATGCGATACATACCCTACCCTCCTTTGCTCTACTATAGCACAAAGTCCGGCGTTTGTACAACCCGGTCTGTGCGTTTTGTCAAAAGCGGGATTTCTTTGTTGACTTCTGGCATACGCCATGCTAAAATTTGTTTTGTATGGCGCTTTGCCGCAGCTACGGGGTCTCCTGCGGCGCGCAAGGCTGCGCAAAACAAAAAAGTGAGGGTTTCGGATGAAAGAGAAAAAGGTCTACGGCTATCTGCCCGACGAACGGCCGCCGTTTTGGCAGCTGCTGCTGTATGCGGTGCAGCAGGTTATCGTCATGTTCCCGGCTACGGTTACCGTGGCGCTGATTACCGGCTTCCAGGTCTCGACGACCATTTTTGCCAGCGGTCTTGCCACGATTTGCTTTATCCTGATTACCGGGCGCAAAATTCCGCTTTACTACGGCTCGAGCTTCGCGTATCTGACGGCCATTTCGGCGCTGGTGACCAGCGACACGGTCATGGAGCGCCTCTCGCCCGAGGCGTACGCGCAGATGCTCGCCTGGCAGGAGGGCGCCGTCGCCACGCTGCCGACGGATGCCATCCGGTACGCGCAGTTCGGCATTGTGATGTCCGGCTTTGTCTCCATTGCCGCGGGGCTTGTCATCAAGCTGTTCGGCACCCAGGCGGTCGAAAAGATTCTGCCGCCCACCATTACGGGCCCGGTCGCGATGATTATCGGCCTGACGCTTGCGGGCAACGCCATTACGGACGCCTATACGCCGTCCGCGACGTTCACGGGCAACATGGGCCTTGTGTGGCTCGTGTCGCTGTCCACGCTGGTGGCGACCATCCTCTTTTCCCGCTATCTCAAGGGCTTTCTGGGGCAGCTGCCGCTGCTTCTGGGCGCGGCGTTCGGCTGCCTTGTTACCGCGATTATCTATTTCGCCGGCGGGCAGTCCGACAGCATGAACCTGTTTGACCAGATGACGGTCGATTCGCTCGTCTCCGCCTCGGTCTGGAAGCTCGGCGACGGCAGCATCTTTGCCCTGCCCGCCTTCTCGCTGCCCAAGCCCACGCTTGCGGCGGTCATCGCCATTATGCCGATTGCCATTGCGACCATCCCCGAATCCACCGCGCATATGTACCAGCTCGACATTTACGTCAACGACGTGGCGCGGCGCAAGGGCGTCGGCAAAAAATACAACCTGATTTCCAAGCTTGACCGCAACCTCATCGGCGACGGTATCGGCGATATGATTACCGGTATGATTGGCGGCCCGGCGGGCACGAACTACGGCGAAAACATTTCGACGATGGCCATTACCAAGGTCTTTTCGGTGCCGGTGCTGGTCGTCGCGGCCATCATCGCGATGGTCGTGGCGTGCTTCACGCCCCTCATCCGCGGCATTTACGCCATTCCGACCGCGGTGATTGGCGGGCTGGAAATTTACCTGTTCGGCGCGATTGCCGCGCAGGGTATCGCCATTATGATTGACAAGAAATGCGATATGTTCTCCTCGAAGAACATCGCCGTTATCGCGTGCATTATGATTATCGGCCTCGGCGGGCAGTATGCCTTCGGCGGCAATATCCCGTTCCCTGGCTTTACGAACGGCATCCCGTGCGTGGCGGGCGCCGCCATTGCGGGCATCCTCCTCAACCTGATGCTGAGCATCGGCGAGCGCAAAAAGGGCAAAAAGGCAGACGGCGAAGCCCCTGCTGACACGGACGAAGCCCCTGCTGAAAGTGCGGAAGCGTAACAGCCGCAGCAAAGATGCAGCGAAAAAGGGTCCTGCGTTAGGCAGCGTCCCATAAGGAAGTAAACGCATTTTGGTCGGAACCGGCGTGTTCAGTCACGCCGGTTCCGATTTGTTTGGGGATACCCTTTTCTTCTCCCCTGCCGGGCTGTATACCGCAATCTTTCTTACAAGTTCATCGGGAATGGCGCGTCAAGCGCCGACACGTCCAGGTGTTTGTCCGCCAATTTCTTTTATGTACCGTGACGGTATTTCTCAGCTTCCAAATTTATAATCGGTACCATATACACTTTTCACATAGTCCGGCAGATAAAAAGCGGAAAAACATAATTTTACGCCAGCTTCCAATTCTGGCTCTCCGTTTGCAGCTTTACCATACGAGCATATAAGCCGTTTTGTTTCATCAGCTTTTCCGGTGCGCCTTCTTCTGCAACATTCCCCTCGGAGAGCACCACAATCTTATCCGCTCCGGCTACGGTGCGCATCCGGTGGGCGATTACCAGCACCGTCTTATCCGCAATCAGGCGGGAAAGCGCCGTTTGAATCAGGGTTTCATTTTCCACGTCCAGCGAAGCGGTAGCCTCATCCAAAAGAATAATCGGCGCGTTTTTCAGAAAGGCCCGCGCAATGGAAATCCGCTGACGTTCACCGCCGGAAAGTTCACAGCCGTTTTCTCCAATGGCGGTGTTCCAGCCGTCCGGCAGCTTTTCGGCAAATTCATCCACATTGGCCAGTTTTGCAGCGGCCAAAACCTGTTCGTCGGTCGCGTCCTTGTTCCCAATCCGGATATTTTCCAGAATGGTATTGTCAAACAGGGTAACATCCTGAAACACAATGGAGAACAGGGAAAGCAGCGCCTCCGGGTCAATCTTGGAAATATCCATGCCGCCCACGGTAATCTTTCCCCGGCTCACGTCCCAAAACCTTGCCGCCAGCCGCGATACCGTCGTTTTGCCGCCGCCGGACGGTCCCACCAGCGCCGTGACTTCACCCTGTTTTGCCGTAAAGGAAACATCGTTCAGTACGGTTTCCCCCGTGTTGTAGGCAAAGCCTACATGGTCGAAGACAATATCATAGCCCTTGTTGGAAAGTTCGGTATCGCCCTGCTGGATTGGATGGTCGAGGATTTCATTCATACGGGCGATATTGGTACGCGTGCTGATAACCGCCGCCAGATTTTGCAGCGCGCCTTGCAGCGGGTCGTAAAGCCTTGATACGACAAGCAGAAACATGAAGAAGGTCAGGACATCGAGGCTTCCATCAATCAGCAGGACAGAGCCGGCCAGCGCAACCGTGGCAATACCCAGCTTTAATATGAGCGATGCGGACACCACAAAGGCCGCCAACCCAAACTCATTGAGAATGGAGCGATGTTCCACGGCGCGGATTTTCTTTTCCAGTCCTTTTAAGTATTCCGCTTCGGCGTTGTTGGCTTTTAAGTCGCGCACCGTCTCAATGCACTCCTGAATCCCGTCGGCGCAGGCCATCTTTACATCCATTGCTTTCTGATTGAGCCGTTCCTGAACCTTCGCTGAGAAGCCTACAATAGCAAAGGCCACCGGCAACACCCACAGCGCCGCTAATGCCATGCGCCAGTCGAACACCAAAAGGCTGATGGAAATCAACGCCGTAGAGAGAATGGAGCCGGCCAGTTCGGGTATAAAATGGGAAAAGCTCTGTTCCAGAAATGTGCAGTCGGCCATGATGGTGCTGGTGAGATCCGCCAAATCCTTTTTCCCGAAGAAGGACAGAGGGATTTTCCGAAGTCTTTCGGCCAACGTTATCCTCCGCACGCCGCTTTCCGTATAGGTAGCAAAATACGTGGCGTTGTACTGAATGTAAGTTGTAAGAAAAATCAGGCCCAGGCATACTGCGCAGCCGATGATATATAAGAACGTTTTTTCGTCGGGAACGCCGCCGTTCATCAAGTCAGAAACAAAAAGATACAAAAGCCCAACGGGAAACATAAAGGAAAGATTTTGAAGAACACAGGCCAGACAGCCTTTCACCAAATCTTTCGCCCCCTGCTCGGAAAGGGCATACCGTTTTTGCAGCCGTTTTATCATGTTATTGTACCTCCTTTGCAACTTTCCATTGAACAGCAGTTTGATAGTCCCGCCACATATGGCTGAATACGCCGCCTTTTTCCAGCAGTTCACGGCTTTTGCCGCTCTCTGTTATCTGCCCGTTCTCAATGACATAGATTTGGTCTGCGCCGGCCACGGTAGAGAGCCGATGGGCAATCATAATCACCGTTTTCCCCCGGGACAGCTTGGAAAAGGCCGCCTGTACGCGGGATTCGTTATCCGGGTCGGCAAAGGCGGTGGCCTCGTCTAAGATTACGATAGGCGCATTTTTCAGCATCACGCGGGCAATGGCAATCCGCTGCTGTTCGCCGCCGGAAAGGTAAACGCCCTTTGTGCCAATCACCGTGTCCGCACCCTGAGGAAGCTTTTCCAGAATATCATCGCACTGGGCATTATGGAGCGCGGTCAGAACTTCTTCGCGGGTCGCATCCGGTTTTCCCATGCGTACATTTTCCAAAATCGAGGCTTTTATCAGACGGCTGTTCTGGAACACAAAGGAAACGGTATTCATAAGTTCTTCTTTCGGGATGTTCTGCACATGCACGCCGCCTATGGTTACATTGCCGCTTTGCGGGTCAAAGAACCGGCAGATTAGATTGGCAAGCGTGGTCTTTCCGCCCCCGGACGGCCCCACGAAGGCTGCTTTCTGCCCTGCAGGTATGGACAGAGAAATATCTTTGATTACTTCGTTTTCTCCATCATAACTGAAACGAACGTGTTCAAGCTGTACCGAAGCATCCCCTGGATGTTCCGGCTGCACCGGCTCCGCGAGCGGCTTCAGGTTCAACACACTGTCAATCCTGTGCAGGGCATCGTCTACAATCATGGCGTTTTCACTCTGGAACATGATGCGGGTAAGGGTAACGGAGATAATAGGTGTAATGATGATATAGAACAGGAGGTCCAGCAGAAAATCATTTGTAACGCCGCCTCCGGTAAAAATCAGCGCACCGGCAATCAGCGCGGCAAACACACCGTTGATGGCTGTTGTGTAGAACATCATGGGAAGACGAAGCTCTTTGGTATAGGCAATCACCCACACTTTATACCGGTCAATGGAATCCTTGAACTTTTTAAAGGAGAATATGGTCTGTCCGAACGTTTTCACGACGGGAATCCCCCGTACATATTCCACCGCTTCGTTGGACATATCGTCCAGGGCGTTTTGATATTCCTTCATTCTTTCCTGCATCCGTTTTCCGGTCATAGCCATCATGATTAGAAATCCCAGCACGACCGGGACAAGGCTCAAAAGCCCCAGCCGCCAGTCGAACACCAACAGCAGGACGAAAAGGCCGCAGGGCGTTGCGATGGCATTGGCGCGGTCAGGAAGCTGGTGCGCCAAATAGGTTTCGGTAGCGGCGCTGGATTCGTTGACAATCTTGCGAAGCCGGCCGCTGCCAAACTGCTCCGCAAAACCAAGGGGCAGCTTAACGATATGCTCCATCGTTTGCAGGCGCAGGTTGGTGGCGATACGAAACGCGCCTTTGTGGGAACACATCAGCCCCCCGATATAAACCAGTACCGCAATGACGGCAAACAATACCGCCATTACGCCGTTATGGGTCAGATTTTGCGCGCGGCTGAAATCCGGCGCAATCTCCAGCACTTCCCGGATGATTTTCCAGATATAGTAGAAGGGCGCCAACGCGATAAGGGCGCTGACGGCCGAAAGCGCCCAGGAAGCGTAGATTAGATATTTGTGGCCGCCTGCAACCGCAAGCAGTCGTGAAAGATTGGATTGTTTTTTCAAAGAAGGTTCCTCCTTTTCTTTATTGCATCTATGACAAAGAGAACGCAGCCGCGTTCTTCTTATATCCAATGAGTTAGCCGTTGCTAACCGATGGGCAAAAATTACAGGGCTTACTGCCCCATAATTTTCATCCACCCGGCCGTATAAAAAGCCCGCATTTCTCTCACGTAGTTTTCCGCATCTTTCAGCGGCATTTCGTGAATCACCAATTCAAAAAAGGTGTGGAACATGCCGGTGATTAGAATATGCTCCAGCGCAGGATCGAGCTGCGGAGAAGGCCGGCCCAATTCCTCTAAAACCTTTTGGTAGGCGTGGGTGCTTTCCACTTCAATCTCTACCATTTCATCAATCAGGCCGGAAAATTTCGTCCCTTCCGAACAACAGAGAATCAGCTTGCATTCTTCCAGATGTTCATAGGCGTAATGAAGCATTTCAAACATACAGACCCCGGAAATATCGCCCATAACCTCCGGCTGCTGCGCATGGGGAAGACTGGCAAAATCGTTTTGCGCCTTCTGAAAACAGTTCAACAGATACGCATAATGCTCGCCCACCAAAGCCTCGAACAGTTCTTCTTTGCTTTCATAGTAGCCATAGAAGGCTCCGGTTGTCATGCCTACGGATTTTACAATATTCCGCAGGGAAGCGTCTTTGTAGCCTTTTTCCAGAAACTCCGCTTTTGCGGCGCGGTGGATGCGCTCTAAGGTTGTCAGATTTCTGTTCATCTGCCCCACTTCCGTAACACCGTTATATATCGCTGTTATATTCTATCGCAAACGGAGAGTTCTGTCAAGAGAAAAATTACCCGCAGAAGCATTTCATAGGCAAATACAGCCTGCAAGCTATGCAAACGGTGCACCCCTTCGCACAGGGCTGCTTGTTTTCCGTTTGCTTGGCATGGTCCGTATTTTGACCATCCTTCTTTATGCTCCCCTGTCTTTTGCAGGGTCCTTTTTGTCCGTTTTGCCGCGGGTTTTGGTAAGGTTCACCGAATCGCGCAGCCAAAAATCGTGCAGAAAGCCGGACGCCGGCTGTGCTACAATACAAGCGAAAGCACACCTTTAAGGGGAGGCGGCAAAATGGCAAAGCCGACGCAACAGCAGCTTTTGTGGGCGCAGGCGGAGGTTGGGGTCATCATCCACTACGACATTCCCGTGTTTGCCCCCGAATATTTCGATTTCCGCAAGCGCTGGGGACAGCTTCCGGACGCGTCCGTTTTTAACCCCACGGCGCTGCAGACCGACCAGTGGGTCGAGACCGCAAAGCGCGCGGGGGCGCGGTACGCCATTCTGGTCGTCAAGCACGGCACGGGCTTTTGCCTGTTCCCGACCGAGCCGTATTCCGTCCGGCAGTCGTCCTACCGCGGCGACATTGCGGCGCAGTTCGTCGCGTCGTGCAAAAAGTACGGGCTCAGGCCCGGGTTTTACTACAACTGCACGTGCAGCTCGCTGATGCAGGCGGACGTTCCCGGGCGCGTTACGAACGGGGACGCGGCAGCGCAGAAGCGGTTCGCAGAGCTGACGCAAAGGCAGCTGCGGGAGCTTTGGAGCCGGTACGGGGACCTGTTTGAGATTTGGTTCGACGGCGGGCTTTTGCCGCCCGAAAAGGGCGGGCCGGACTTAAAGGGTATTTATGAACAGTATCAGCCGAACGCCGTGCGCTTTCAGGGGTCGGCGCTGGGCAAGACGAACAACACCCGCTGGGTCGGTAACGAACGCGGCGCAGCGCCCTACAACTGCTGGTCGGCGACGAACGGCGACAGCCAGTTTGACGGCACCGCCGAGGACGAGAGCATCGGCGCGGGGGACCCCGACGGAGCGCGGTGGGCGCCTGCGGAGTGCGACGCGCCCAACCGGCGAAACGAATGGTTCTGGAAGGCGGGCGAGGACCGGCTGGTTCTTCCGGGGGAGGCGCTTTTAGAGCTGTACTACAAATCCGTCGGGCGCAACTGCAACCTGCTTTTGGGTATGGTCGTCGACAACCGCGGGCTTGTGCCCGACCGCGACGCACGGGAATTCGCACGCTTCGGCGAGCTTGTGCGCCGCCGCTTTGCAAAGCCCCTTGCCTCGACCGCCGGGCAGGGGCGGACGCTCACGCTGCGCCTGCCGCAGAAAACGCCGGTCGACCACATTGTTTTGCGCGAAAATCTGGAAAACGGCCACGCCGTCCGCGCCTTTTCTGTCGACCTGCTTGCGGACGGAAGGGTGCGGCGCACGCTTGCGGCCGAATGCATCGGCAACAAGCGCATTTTCCTCTTCCCGCGCACCGCGGCGGACACGCTGCGCCTGACGGTAACGAAAACCGCCGGCGTCCCCGATATTTCGGAATTTTCCGCGCTGTTCGCCGACGATTTCTCCGCAAAAGAAAAACTCCGGCTCGCACTTTTCGGCGACCGGTAAAGGAGGGTCCCTATGCGCAGCGACTGGCTGGATTCCGCCGTCTTTTATGAAATTTACCCGACAAGCTTTTACGACTCGAACGGCGACGGCGTCGGCGACATCCCCGGCATTATCGAAAAGCTGCCCTACGTCGCACAGCTCGGCTGCAACGCCGTCTGGCTCAACCCCTGCTTCTGCTCGCCGTTTTTAGACGGCGGGTACGACATCACCGACTACTACCGCGTCGACCCGCGCTTCGGCACGAACGACGACCTGCGGCGGCTGTTTGAGACGGCGAGGGCTTTGGGGATTCGCGTGCTGCTCGACCTTGTCATGGGCCACACCTCCGACCGGCACCCGTGGTTTGCGGCCTCCTGCAAGGAGGAGCGCAACGAGTTTACAGACGCGTATATCTGGTCGGACAATTTGGACGCGGAGCACTGCGAGGCGCGCTTTATCTGCGGGCGTTCCGAGCGGCCGCATATGTATAAGGTCAACTACTATGCGACGCAGCCGGCGCTCAACTACGGCTACTACCGCCCGACGAAATCCTGGCAGATGCCGATGGACGCCCCCGCCGCCCTGCAGAACCGCGAGCGGCTCAAGGACGTCTGCGCCTTCTGGCTCGACATGGGCGCGGCGGGCTTCCGCGTGGACATGGCGCACAACATGGTCAAGGGAGACGTCCGCTACCGCGGGAACATCCGCTTTTGGCGGGAGGTGCTCGACGACCTGCACGCGCGCTACCCCGACGCGGTTTTCCTGCCGGAATGGAACGACCCGCAAAAGACCATCGGCAAAGCCGGGTTTGACCTCGCGTTTTACTACCCGTTCGGGTACACCAAGGCGAACGGCAGCGACCGCGACGACGCGCACATTTACGAGGGAACCTATATCAGCGAGCAAAGCCGGCTGTTTTCCGTGTTCCTGGGCCCCTATCTGCACGCGGTGCGGAAAATCAACCGAATCGGCGGCTATCAGAGCCTGCACCTCGGCAACCACGACACCATCCGCCTGTCGCGCTCGCGCAGCGACGACATGATTCGCGTGCTGTGGGCGTCGTACATGACGCTGCCGGGCGTACCGCTCATCTATTACGGCGACGAGCTGGGGATGCGCTACCAGCCGCTCAAAAGCAAGGACGGCGGCTACCAGCGCACCGGCGCGCGCACGCCCATGCAATGGGACAACACGAAAAACAACGGCTTCAGCACCACCGACGGCGTACTGAACCTGCCGGTCGAGGGGCCGGATTCGCCCTACACCGTGGCCGCCGAGGCGCAGGACCCGCACTCCACTTACAACACGGTCAAAACGCTTGCGCACTACAAGCGCAGCTTCGACTGTCTGCGGGCGCACGCGCCGTTTCAGGTGCTGCACACCGGCCATAAAAAGGACGGCAATCCCTTTATTTACCGGCGGAAAGGCCGCGACGGCACGCTGGTGGTCGTCCTCCAGCCGCGCAGGGCCGCCGTGCGCGTGCCCATGCGAAAATATTTAAAGGACGGAGCATACGACTGCCTGCTGCGGCAAAACGCCGACTGGGACGGGCAGACGCTCGCCTGCTCGGGCGTGTCGTTCGCGCTGTTTTACAGAAAAGGTTAAGCAGCGGCAAAGCGTTTACACAAAGGAACACAGAAACGTCCTACGGGCGCCCAACAAAACGCTTCGGTTTGTTGAAAAGGTTCTTTTGAATGAAAAATACACAAAAGTTTTCGCCCGCCTTTTACAAAAGGCGGCGGGGTCGAGGGGCGGCGCCCCCGTCGCGTCCCGCAGGACGCGAAATACCTGCCTTTTCATAGCGCAGGAGGGGCGAAAAACATCCCGGTGGGATGTTTTTCGGTGGGGAAACCTCGCCGGGGGTTCCCCGAGGCGGCGCACGCGCCGCCTATAATAAAGTCGCGCGGTACAGCTTGCTACTGTCAGACAACTTTTTGCCGCACTGAAACAACTCACGGACGTGTCCACCGGACTGTTTTGTTGCCGCGCAGACCTTCCCAGGTTCGAATCCTTTTTATCTAAAAAGAAACATCCCAAGGACGGTGTCCTCGGGATGTTTCTGGCAGCGGTAAAAGGATTCGAACCTCTACATACGGAGTCAGAGTCCGCTGTGCTACCATTACACAATACCGCTGTGTGAATTGCAAGTGGTATTATACAGCGCGGACAGCAGAAAGTCAAGCCTTTTTTTGCAGTTTTTCTGTGCGCCGGCTTGTCAAAATGTTGGAATTCTCCTTGACAGGGTGTCGGTTATGGGCTAAAATGAAAGACGCCGCCAACGAACAGCGGCGCTTTTTTGGCAAGACACAAGCCTTTCATGACGGAAGGCGGTAAAGGACGGTTTTTATGCTGAACAATACCGAAAAAACGATGGAAAAAATTGTTGCGCTGTGCAAGAGCCGGGGCTTCATTTTCCCGGGCAGCGAAATTTACGGCGGCCTGGCGAACACCTGGGACTACGGTCCTTTGGGCGCGCGCATGAAAAACAACGTGAAGGACACCTGGCGCAAGCGCTTTATCCAGGAACGCAAAAACAGCTATGAGGTCGACGCCGACATCCTCATGCACCCGCGCGTCTGGGAGGCGAGCGGCCATGTGGCGAGCTTTTCCGACCCGCTTTTGGACTGCAAGGAATGCAAAATGCGCCACCGCGCCGACAATCTGATTGACGACTTTGACCCGAACGCCCACGCCGACGGCATGACGAAGGACGAGATGTTCGAGTTCATCAAGGCGCATTCCATTCCCTGCCCGCACTGCGGCAAGCACAATTTCACGCCGATTCGGGAATTCAACCTGATGTTCCAGACGTTCCGCGGCGTTACGAACGACGCGAAAAGCGTCATTTACCTGCGTCCCGAAAACGCGCAGGGCGAATACGTCAACTACCTCAACGTCCAGCGCACCATGCGCGCCAAGCTCCCGTTTTCCATCGGGCAGATTGGCAAGGCGTTCCGCAACGAGATTACGCCCGGCAACTTCACCTTCCGCACCATCGAATTTGAGCAGATGGAGTTCCAGACCTTCTGCAAGGAGGGCTCGGACGCGGAGCTGTACGAGTACTTCAAGGCCTACGGCAAGCGGTATTTTGAGGATTTGGGCATTGCGCCCGACCATCTGCGCTTCCACGACCACGAGAAGCTCGCGCACTACGCCAAGGCCGCCTGCGACATTGAGTTCCTGTTCCCCTTCGGCTGGGGCGAAATCAACGGCACGCACAACCGCACCGATTTCGACCTGAAACGCCACCAGGAATACAGCGGGCAGAAAATGGACTACCTCGACCCCGAAACGAACGAGCGGTACATCCCCTACATCATCGAATCGACCTACGGGCTCGACCGGACGGTGCTTGCGCTGCTGTGCGAGGCCTACGACGAGGAGGTGCTCGACGCCGAAAAGAACGACACGCGCGTGGTGCTGCACTTAAACCCCGTCGTCGCGCCGTACAAGGCCGCGGTGCTGCCGCTTTCCAAAAAGCTTTCCGCCGAAGCGCAGGCCGTTTACGAGCGCCTGCAAAAGGAATTCATGGTCGATTACGACGAGACCGGCTCTATCGGCAAGCGTTACCGCCGCGAGGATGAAATCGGCACGCCGCTTTGCATCACCTATGACTTTGAAAGCAGCACGGACGGCTGCGTCACGGTGCGCGACCGCGACACGATGGAGCAGGTCCGTCTGCCCATCGACTCCCTTTCGGCCTATATCGCCGAAAAGCTGCAGTTTTAACAGGGGCCCGAGGTGAGCGATATGGCGGAAGAACGCAAACAGAAAATGCTGCTGGTGGTCAACCCCGTCTCCGGCAAAAAAATGGCGAAGCAGTATATGATGCGCATCATCAACCGCTTTGACCAGGCCGGGTACAGCGTGACCGCCTGCTGCACGCAAATCAACAAAAACGCCTATGAGGTCGTGCGCACCCGCGGCCGGGAATTTGACATCGTGGTCTGCTGCGGCGGCGACGGCACGCTGAAGGAGACCATCTGCGGCGTGGTGGAGCTGGGCACGGACATTCCCGTCGGCTATCTGCCGATGGGCTCGACCAACGACTTCGCCCATTCCCTGAACATCCCGACCGACGTCTACGCGGCGGTCGAGGCCATCATCAACGGCGAGCCGAAGCCAGTGGACATCGGGAAATTCGGCGATGAATATTTCATCTACGTCGCGGCGTTCGGCAACTTTACGGCCATTTCCTATTCCGCGAACCAGAAAATGAAAAACGTGCTCGGCAAAAACGCCTACTACTTGCAGGCGGTGCACGACTTTTTCCACATGAAGCCCTTCCACGCGCGCGTGGAGGCGGACGGCGAATTTTTCGAGGGCGACTACTTCTACGGCGCCGCGTCCAACTCCTACGGCGTCGGCGGGATGCCGGTGCTGCACAACATGGGCGTGGAATTCGACGACGGGCTGCATGAGCTGGTGCTCGTGAAAATGTTCAAAAACCCCGCCGAAATCCTGGCGCTGGCCAACGACATGGTGCAGAAAAGCGTCGCCGAAAACAAGCTGGTGACCATCCGGCACTGCAAGCATATCAAGTTTATGTTCGACACGCCCACACCCTTTACGCTCGACGGCGAGTTCGGCGGCGACCAGACCGAGGTGGAGGCGACCACCTTAAAGCACGCGGTGCGCATCATCGTGCAAAAGCCCGAATGGGTCCCGCTCGACGAAAAAGAGGCCTCGGAATTCGTCAGCGAACAGCCGACGCAGTAAATTTGAACCGAACAGAACATAAAAACGCTCCGCTGCAAAGCGGAGCGTTTTTTGTCGAACTTTTTACACGGTCGGCTGCAAAAGATACCGCCGCTCGTTTTCAAAGATAAGCAGCGCCCCGACGAGTATGGTCGCGAACAGCAGCGCGGAAACGGCCGCATACACCGCAAAGCGTTTACCGCCGGACAGCGGCGCGGCGCGCGAATCGAGGTCGAGCCAAAGCGCGGTCGAAAACACGGCGGCGACGGCGGTGATGTCGGTCAAATACCGAACGCAGACCCCCGCAAAGCAGATATCCACAAAGGCGAGCAGGAAGCAGCAGACCGCCGCAAGTATAAAGGTGAACAGCTTTACAAGGTCTTTTTTCTGCCCGCGCCGGTACGCAAGCGGCGCAAGCAGAATCCCGGTAAGCGACGGCAGCGAAAACGCCCCCATCATCCAGGTCGTATACAGGTAACCGCCGTAGCTCCCGACCGGTTCATAGGTCAGCGCCAAATACGGGAAATCCCCCTGTACGGCGGGCATTTGCAGGAAATAGCAGTAGACCGCCGGCAGCAGAAGCGACAGCGAAACCGAATAGGTGGAAACGTCGGCGACGGTCAGCTGGTACTGCGCGCCGAATTCGAGCGCCGAGCCGAAGCGCGCGTAGTTGTACGCCATCAGCAAAGCCGCCCCCAAGACAGTCGGGACTGCAAAGCTGAACAGCTTTACAAGCCGCCCGGCGACGCGCACGCCCTTTTCCCGCAGCATGGAGAGGAACAGCGGGACCGTAAGCGCGGCGAAAAGCAGCAAATTGGGGCGCGACGCCGCCGTCAGCGCCAAAAACACGCCGGCAAGCGCCAGGCAGACGGCGCGGCGCGCGGTCTTTTTGCCGGGGGCGGCGCCGAGCACGGCGAACAGCAAAAACAGCAGCAGATTCGTCTGCCCGCTTTGCACGGCGATGTAATACATATCCGCCGAAGCCGACACCATGTACTGAAGACTGCCGAACGACACGGCGAACACGCCGAGGCACACAAGCCCGACGGACGCGTTCGGCACAAAACGGCGCACGAGCACAACAAGCAGCGCGGCGCCGGCCAGAATGCCCGGGACGCACAAAAGGAAGCAGACCGTCGCAGGCGCGGGCAGCGTGCCGGTCAGAAAATACCAGGGAAAATAGACCGTAAAAATCGGCGCGACGCCGAAGTACGAATAATACTGCCCGTCAAAGAGCACGCGGTCCCAGGGGTACCACGCGCCCGTTTCGGTGCGCGCGTCCCAGATGTATGGATTTTCCAGCGCCAGAATGCGCGCGTCGGGCTGAAAGTCGAGCGCAAGCTGCCCCTTCAAAAACGCGTCGAACTGCTGGTTGTAGGCGTTTTCGTTTTCCAAAAGCCCCAAAAAGGGATAGGCGGTATTTTCGTGCGGCAGCGCGCAGAGAACGGCCGCCGCGGGCAGCAGACACAGGGCCGCGCAGACCGCAACCGCGGCGCGGTGCGAGCGCTTACGGGGGTCAAAGGCGCGCTCGTGCCAGCGAAACCGGTAAGAGGCGGCCAAAAACAGCCCGTACAGGAGCAGAACATACAGCGGGATGGGGGTCAGCGCGTTCACGACCGGAATTCCGCGATTTCCGAAAGCGGCTTGCGTGTTTTTTCGCGGATGGCCGCGCCGCGTTCGGCATAGCCCGTCGCAATCACCAGGCGGATGCGGTGCGTCTGCGGCACGCCGAGCGCCGTTTGCAGCACCGCCTCGTCAATCATGCCGAGCACGCAGGTCGAAAGCCCCAAGTCCGTTGCGGCAAGGCAGTAGTGCGCCGTCGCAATGCCGAGGTCGATTTGGGCGAACGCCTGGCTGCCGAATTTTTCGGCCACGGCGGGCTTTAGGACGGCCGGCTCTTCCACGAGCACCGCGAACGCCGGACAGCCCTCGGCAAAGGGGTTGCTGCCGCCCGGCTGCACGGCGGCGCGCACGGGCGCGGCGGACGCGCCGGTCACGAAAATCACACGCCACGGCTGCGAATTGCACGCCGACGGGGAAAGCCGCACCGCCTCGGCGAGCGCCTCCAGCTTTTCCGGCTCCACCGCGCGCGGGTCATACCGGCGGCAGCTTTGCCGGCGGCGTTCCAGCTCCAAAAAAGATTCCATGTCCCTTTCTCCTTTCCGTCAGAACAGAATGGACCTGTCCTTAGTATACAAAAAACCGCCGCGGATTGCAACGCCCGGCCGGGATTTCCGTTGCGAAACCGCATAAAGTATGCTACAATGAAACCAAATGCAGGGAGGTTTGCTTATGGATGCGTTTGAACCGAACAAAACGCGGCCGTCTTTTGCGACGGAGCTGTATGAATTCACCATGGCGGACGGATTTTTTTCCGCGGGCCTCGGCGAGACCGTCGGCTGCTACGACCTGTTTTTCCGCCGCGTGCCCGACAACGGCGGCTTCGCCATTATGGCGGGCCTGCAGCGGGTGATAGAATGCTTGCAGACGCTGCATTTTACCGAGGACGACCTGCAGTTTTTGCGCGCGCAGGGCGTTTCGGAGCCGTTCCTTGCGTATCTGCGGGAGTTCCGCTTCGCCTGCGACGTCTGGGCCATCCCCGAGGGGACGCCGATTTTCCCCAACGAGCCCATTGTCAAGGTGCGCGGGCCCGTGGTGCAGGCGCAGATGATAGAAACGCTGCTGCTTTTGTGCATCAACCAGCAAAGCCTTATCGCGACCAAGGCGAACCGGCTTGTGCGCGCGGCGCGCGGCACGGCGGTTGCGGAATTCGGCGCGCGGCGCGCGCAGGGCTTTGACGAAGCGGTTTACGGCGCGCGCGCGGCGTACATCGGCGGCTGCACGGCAACCTCCGGCGCGCTGCCTGCCCAGGCGTTCGGCATCCCGGTGCTCAAAACGATGATTCACAGCTGGGTGCAGATGTTCGATTCGGAGTACGAGGCGTTCTGCGCCTACGCAAAGCGCTATCCCGACGACTGCACCTTCGTAATAGACACCTACGACACCCTGCGTTCCGGCGTGCCAAACGCCATACGCGCCTTCCAGGACGTGCTGGTGCCCGCGGGCTACCGGCCGAAAAGCGTGCGCATTGACTCGGGCGACATCCCCTATCTTTCCAAGCGCGTGCGCAAAATGCTGGACGAGGCGG
Source organism: Candidatus Fimenecus excrementigallinarum (assembly GCA_018714805.1). Classification (GTDB taxonomy): domain Bacteria; phylum Bacillota; class Clostridia; order Oscillospirales; family Acutalibacteraceae; genus Fimenecus; species Fimenecus excrementigallinarum. The sequence continues at coordinate 87,649 of DVMW01000024.1, read as the reverse complement.
GCTTCCCCGACTGCGGCATCCTCGCCTCCAACTCTTTAGACGAGCACCTGATTTCCGATATGCTGGCGCAGGGCGCAAAGGTCGACTGCTTCATCGTCGGCGAGCGGCTTATCACCTCGGCGTCGTCGCCGCTGTTCGGCGGGGTGTACAAGCTGTGCGCCTTAGAGGAGCCGGACGGCCGCATCGTCCCGAAAATCAACCTGTCGGAAAACGTGCACAAAATCACCCTGCCGTCCTCGAAAAACGTCTACCGCCTGTTTGACATGGACACGGGCAAGGCGATTGCCGACGTCCTGACCACGGACAGCGAGGAATTGGACGATTCCAAGCCCTATGAGCTGTTTGACCCCGACTACACCTGGAAGCGCAAGGAGATTGAAAACTACGTTGCGCGGCCGCTGCTCGTACAGATTTTCAAGCAGGGCGAATGCGTCTACACCTCCCCCACCCCCGCGGAAATCCGCGAATACTGCTCGGAGCAGGTGGACACGCTCTGGGACGAGGTCAAGCGCTTTGAGAACCCGCACAAATACTATGTCGACCTGTCCGCAAAGCTGTGGGAAATCCGCAAGCTGCTCATTGAAGAATACAAAGGAGTGCGAAAATGAACATCTGGCATGACATTTCCCCCGAACGCATCAGCAGCCGCACCTTTGACGCGGTCATCGAGATTAGCACAGGCAGCAAGATGAAGTATGAGCTCGACAAGGAGACGGGGCTTCTGCGTCTGGACCGGGTGCTGCACACCTCCACGCATTACCCGGCAAACTACGGGCTGATTCCGCGCACCTTCGCGCTCGACAACGACCCGCTCGACGTGCTGGTGCTCTGCTCGGAAAAGATTGAGCCGCTGACGCTCGTGACCTGCTGCCCGATTGGGGTCATTACGATGCTCGACAACGACGACCCGGACGACAAAATCATCGCTATCCCCGTCGGCGACCCGACCTACAACGGGTACACGGACATTTCCCAGCTGCCCGCGCACGTGTTTGAAGAAATGATGCACTTTTTCTCGGTCTATAAAATGCTGGAAAACAAAAAGACCGTCATTGACGAGGCCAAGGGCGCCGCTGTCGCGATAGAGATTATCGAGGACGCCATCGACCGCTACCGGGAACTGTACCCCACAATGCCGTAAAGGGAGAGACCCGCCATGCAGAAAAAAAGCGTAAAAATATTTTTGTCCGTCGTGCTGACACTCGTGGTGCTCGCCGGCGCGGCCGCCGTTGTCGGCGTCGTGCGAAACGGCCGCACGCCGGAGGCCGCCCCCGTGGGCGCCGCGCCCGCGGAAACCACCGCGCCCGCAACAACCGCCCCGGCCCCGCAGCCGGTCACGCTGTCGTTTTTGTCGGTCGGCGACAACCTTATCCACGACGGCATTTACGAACAGGCCAACCGCCGCGCGGGCGGGGACGGCTATGATTTTTCGTTCTGCTATACGCGCATTGCCGACGCTGTCGCCGCGGCGGACGTGGCGACCATCAATCAGGAAACGCCCGTGGCAAAGAGCTACAAGCCCTCGGGCTATCCGCTGTTCAACTCCCCCGTCGAGCTCGGGCAGGAGGTCGCGGATATCGGCTTCGACGTCGTCAATCTGGCGAACAACCATATGCTGGACAAGACCTCGAAGGGGCTTTTGGAATCCATAGAATTCTGGGACGGGCTTTCCGGCGTGGTGCGCACGGGCGCTTACAAGGACAAGGCGGACCTCGAAACCGTCGAATACATCGAGCGCGATGGCATAAAGATTGGGCTCGTGGGCGTCACGCAGTATACGAACGGCCTTTCCCTGCCCGACGACAGCCCGCTGGAATTCCTGTACACCTCCGAAACCGAGGCGATTGAGAAAAAAATCAAGGCGGCGGCCGACGCCTGCGACGTGGTGCTCGTCAACGCCCATTGGGGAAGCGAATACACAACCACGCCCTCGCAGGACCAGAAAAACCTCGCCAGGCAAATGGCCGCCTGGGGCGCGGACGTCATCATTGGGCACCACCCGCACGTGCTCCAGCCCATAGAATGGATTGCAAACGCGGACGGCTCGCAAACGCTTGTCGCCTATTCGCTCGGGAACTTCATTTCCCAGCAGAATACGGCCGCGCGCGTCATCGGCGGGATGCTGCACTACGACGTGACCGTCGACCCGCAGACGAAGGCGGTCACGGTCTCGAACGTAAAGCTCGAGCCCATCGTCACGCACTACGTCAACGGCGCGCACGACGTGCAAATCTATCCGCTGTCGCAGTATACGGACGCGCTTGCCAAGCGGCAGGCCTCGCGCATCAAGCAGTCGGATTTCAGCGTGGCGTACATCGAGGATTTCGTGCGCGACGTTATCCCGGAGGAATTTTTAGCGGCATAAGCTGCCGGGAGCCCATTTTGTACGGCTCGGCAGCTGAAAAACGGCATAAGAAAAAGCCCCGCTTAAAAAGCGGGGCTTTTTGGTGACCCGGACGAGAATCGAACTCGTGTTACCGCCGTGAAAGGGCGGTGTCTTAACCGCTTGACCACCGGGCCGCAGAACGGCGGTATTTGCATACCGCCGCTTTTGGTAGCGGCAACGGGACTTGAACCTGTGACCTTCCGGGTATGAACCGGACGCTCTAGCCAACTAAGCTATGCCGCCATGGTTGCCGCCGGAGTTCGACGGCTTAGTTATTATAATATAAAGCCTCTTTCTTGTCAACACCTTTTTTCACGGGTGAACACCTGCATTTCGCCCGTTTCCCGGTTCGCCCAGAGGAAATAGGGCAGCAGCCGAAATGCGGCCGGCTCTTCCGCCGGCGCGGCGGCTTCATATGGCGCGGCGGGGTCCGGGGCCGACTGCCGCACGCCGGAAACCGTAAGCGTCGGCACGCGCCCGAGCCCGGGGAGCGCCGTCATTTCCGGCTGCGGGGCTTTGCTTGTATCAAACAGGCAAAGGTGCAGCCCCTTCCCGTTGTCCGCCTCCTCCATGCAATACACAAGCGGGCCGCGCATAACGGCGACCTTCCCGGCGTCGGCGCGCACCCGCGCGTCGGCGCGGACAAAGCGCGCGGGCATGGCGAACACAAAGCGAAGCACCGTTCCCGGCGCAAAACGGCCGCGCAGATACAGATAGCCGTCCTGCTCGCGGCGTTCGGCGCCCTCTGCCCCGCTGAGCGTATATTGCCCGCCGCACCACGCGGGGATGCGCACCGCCAGGGTCAGCGGCGCGCGGCAGCTTTCCACCCGGACGGAAAATTCGCCGCTGTAAGGCAGGCCGGACGCCGTTTGCAGGCGCGCGTTTTCCAGCTCTACCGCAAGGCCGATGTGCAGGTGGAACCAGCAGGTATCCGCCTTTGCCGTGCAGGCGTATTGCCCGATGCGCATAACCGTGCGCGCAAGGTTCGGCGGGCAGCACGCGCAGCCGAACCAGGGCTCGCGCGTCGGCCGGACGTGGCGCTTGCGCGGGTCCTGCGCGCAGGCGGCGGGGTCAGACTCCAGGGGATTCACATAGAAAAACCGTTTCCCGTCCGCCGACATACCGGCAAGCAGACCGTTGTACAGCGCGCGCTCGAGCACGTCGCCGTACAAAGCGTCCGGCTCCAGCTGCAGCATCCGCCACGCAAAGAACACAAGCCCCGCCGCCGCGCAGGTCTCGGCATAGGCGGTGTCGTTCGGCAGGTCGTAAGCAAAGGTGAACGCCTCGCCGTCGGCGGTGCTGCCCACGCCGCCCGTCACATACATTTTCCGGTACGCAACGTCCGCAAACAGCGCGCGGCAGGCCGCGTACATTTCCCGGTCGCCAAAGCCGGCGCAGTCCGCCATCGCGCTATAGAGGTACATGGCGCGGACCGCGTGGCCGACCGCCTCGCGCTGGCTGCGCACGGGCAGGTGCGCCTGGTAATAGGTATAGCGAAGCTCCCCGGGCTTCGCAGGCGCAGCGCCGCGTTCCGCATCGTAAAAATACGGCCGCTGCCCGCGCCGGGACAAAAACCGCTCGGCAAGCGCCCGGTAGCGCGCCTCCCCCGTCGCCGCATACAGCCTGTACAGCGCGAGCTCCGCCTCCGGGTGGCCGGGATAGCCGGGGGACCCGCCCGGCAGGTCCGAAAACCGCTCGCAAAGCAAATCCGCAAAGCGCCGCGCGCAGGCAAGCAGGCGCGTTTTGCCGGTCGCCCGAAAATAAGCGACAGCCGCCTCGGTCAGGTGCCCGAAGCAGTACAGCTCGTGGTTGTCCCGCAAATTTTCGAACGCGTGCTCGCGGCCATGCAGGATATAGTAGGTGTCCAGATACCCGTCGTCCGCCTGCGCCGCGCAGATAAGCTCTATCGCCGCGTCCGCCTGCGCCGAAAGCGCGGCGCAGGGCGTGTCGGCCAGCGTATAGGCGACGGCCTCGAGCCATTTGTACAGGTCGCTGTCCTGGAACAAAAAGCCGTAAAACCGGTCTGACCGCGCTTCGTCGGGGCGCTCGGGCCAGGTTTCAAACAGACGCTTTTCGGGCGGCGGCGAAACCGGCTCCCCGTTTTTTTCGGCTGCAATTCTTGCGGCGGCGGCGCGGAAATTGTGCAGGCAATAGCTTTTTTGGACGCCCTCGACCGCGTCGTTCAAAAGCGCCCATTGGTGCGGCAGGACCGTTTCGCGTACCAGCCGCATTTTTTCGCGCCAGAACGCGTCGGTCACGTGCAGCTTGGCAAGCGCGAGCGGCGCGCTGTTCGGCCGGCTGTTTGCCGGAGGGGAAGCCGGATTTTGCATGGCGGTCTCCTTTATTTTTCGGAAAGCGTCTCGTGCGCTTTGGCAAGCAGCTCGCGAATGGGCAGCTGCTGGGGGCATTTTTCCTCGCAAAGCCCGCAGCGCACGCAGCTGCGCGCGTCGCCCTTCAGCTTTGCGTACGCCTTTTTCGCCTTGTCCGGCTCCATCACGCTTTGGTTGTACTGCGCGAATACCTCGGGAATCTGCACGCCCTTCGGGCACGGCAGGCAGTATTCGCAATGCGTGCAGCCCACGCGCGCCGCGGAATGCAGCAGACGGCTCGCCTCTGTAAACTGTGCGTGCGCCGCCGCGTCGAATTTCTCCGGACGGCTCTCGTCGGCAAAGCGCAGGTTTTCGCGCAGCTGCGCGGCGTTGTGCATCCCGCTTAAAAGCAGGCTTACCTCGCTGTGGTCCCAGACGAAATCCAGCCCCGCCTGCACCGGGTGTTTCCCGGGCAGGACGGCGCGCACGCTGTCGGGGACGTCGGCAAGCTTCCCGCCGCGCAGGGGTTCCATGACCGCCACGCCGAGGCCGCGCTTGGCCGCTTCGAAAAGCCCGCGGCGGCCCGCCTGGTAGTCGACGTCATAGTAGTTGTATTGAATCTGGCAGAATTCCCAGTCCGAAAAGCCGTTTAAGACCGTCATAAACGCGTCGAAGCTGTCGTGGAAGGAAAAGCCGATGTGCCGGATTTTGCCCTGCTCGCGCGCTTTTTGCAGCTTGGAAAGCAGGTCGAAGCGCAGCGCGGACTGCTGCCAGGATTTCAGGTTGACCGCGTGCAAAAGGTAAAAATCGATGTAGTCCGTCTGCAGGCGCCGAAGCTGCGTTTCAAGCGTTTTTTCAAACTCCCAGCCGAATTTGAAGCCGCCGAACGGCGATTTCGTGGCCAGCAGCACCTGCTGCCGCTTGCCGCCCGCAAACGCTTTGCCGACCAGGGACTCGCTGCGGCCGCGGTGGTAGAAAAACGCCGTGTCAAAGTAGTTGACGCCGCCGTCCACCGCCTCGTGCAGCAGGCGCACGGCGGCGGGGGTGTCGATATTCTGAAACGGCGCGCGCACGGGCAGGCGCATACACCCAAACCCCAAAACGGAAACGCGCTCCCCGGTTTTTCCGAACGTACGGTACTGCATTATGCTTCCTCCTCCAGCTTTGCCAGCGCGCGGACAACCGCCCCGGCCAAGATAAGCCCTGCCGCAGGCGGGGCGAACGCCGTGCTGCCCGGAACGCGCGAACCGTCCCGCGGGCGTCTCGGCGCCTCTTTGGAATACACGACCTGCAGACGGTCCACGCCGCGTTTGCGAAGCTCTGTGCGCATGACGCGGGCAAGCGGACAGACGGACGTTTCAAACAGGTCGGCGAGCTCGAACCGCTCCGGGTGCAGCTTGTTGCCCGCGCCCATTGCGGCAATGAGCGGAACCGACAGCGCGCTGCAGCGCACGGCGAGCTCCACCTTGGCTTTGACGTCGTCGACCGCGTCCACCACGTAGTCATAAGCGGCAAGCGCGAAGCTGTCGGCGTTTTCCGGCGTAAAAAATCGGTCGACCGCCTCCACCTCCATCTGCGGGGCGATGTCCAAAAGCCGCTTGCGCAGAACCTCGACCTTTTTCTGCCCGACGGTTGAATGCAGGGCGATAATCTGCCGGTTGAGGTTGCTGACGCTCACCGTGTCGCCGTCGACGACGGTCAAATGCCCGACGCCGCTTCTCGCAAGCGCCTCGCAGACATAGCCGCCGACGCCCCCGACGCCGAACACCGCGACGCGCGCGCGGCGCAGGCGCGCCATCGCTTCTTCCCCAAGCAGCGCCGCGGTACGCGAAAGGGCTTCCTCCATGTTTCTCGCCTCCGTCCTTTGTTCTCCCCTCATTATACCGCTTTTTTGCGGTTTTGCAATGCGCACGCCGGGATTGCCGCCGCCCGGTTTCCAAATTTTACGCTGAATTTTTATGCACCCTGTATAAGGAAGGCTGAAAAATCTTGGTTGTTTTATCCCTTGTCAGGGACCCGCGCGCCGTGCTACAATATGAAAGATTTTGTACAGAGGGAGAGTAAATAAATGGCAAAATTAAACGACATCGACAAGGCCGCTGCGGGCAAGGGCAAGGGGATTGAAACGCTTTGGCAGTTTGTCAAGTTCATCGTGGTCAGCCTCGGGGCGTTCGTTATCCAGACGTTCCTGCCGCTGCTTATCAAGCTGCCGATGAGCGACGAATTCCTGCATCAATCGTTCACCTGGTGGATTTTCCACTCCACCGAGGAGACCGGCCTCGGCATTTTCCTGGCCGCCAACATCAGCAACGTCCTTGCACAGATTGTCTCGTTCTTCATCAACCGCGACAAGACGTTCAATTCGAACGCCAACATCGCCGTGACGCTGCCCATCTACATCGTGTTCACCATCGCGCTCATCTGCTTCTCGGCGTGGCTGTCGCCGACGCTTATCAACTTCTTCACCGGTTATGTCGGGGAAAACGCCGCCATCTCCATTTCCGGCGCGGTCTGCGGCGCGATTCAGTTCTTCCTGTATTTCCCGGTCGACAAAATCCTCTTCCACAAAAAGAAAGAGGACAAAGCCGAGGAAAAGAAGGACGAAGCGAAATAAGCAAGCGCTTCCCACGAACCGCTCCTGCAAAGGCAGGGGCGGTTTTTTTGCGGCAGGCGCAGGTTCCCCTTGCGCTTTGCGGCGGCGCGTGCTACAATATTCGGCGGCCAAAACGGAAAGGAGGCGGCGTGAAAATGGCGTGTGAAAACCGGCTGAAAAAGGGGCTGCGCGACGGCATCCCGATTGCGCTCGGCTACCTTTCCGTCTCGTTCACCTTCGGCATGGCCGCGGCGGCCGGGGATCTGCCCACCGCCTATGCGCTCGCCGTTTCCATGACGAACCTGACCTCCGCCGGGCAGTTTGCCGGGCTTTCCCTGCTGCTTGCGGGCGGGTCCTACGCCGAAATGGCGCTCACGCAGTTCGTTGTCAACCTGCGCTATGCGCTGATGTCCGTCTCCCTGTCGCAAAAGCTCGACAAAAGCGTCCGGCTCTTAGACCGGCTGCTTATCGCCTTCGGCAACACGGACGAGATTTTCGCCGTGGCGACCGGGCAGGGCAAACCGGTCGGCAGCCGCTATATGTTCGGGCTTATTGCAATGCCGTACGTCGGCTGGGCGCTCGGGACGTTTCTCGGCGCGGCGGCCGCGTCACTTTTGCCCGCGTCGCTGCGCTCGGCGCTGGGCATTGCCATCTACGGCATGTTCCTGGCCATTTTCATTCCGCCGATGAAAAAATCGGGCGCTGTCGCGGCGGTGGTGCTCACGGCGGCGGCGTTGAGCTGCGCGTTTTGCTACATCCCGGCGCTGCAGGCCGTTTCGTCCGGCTTCGTCATCATCCTCTGCGCCGTTTCGGCGGCGGCGGTCGGCGCGCTGATAAAGCCCGTGCCGGAAACGGAGGGTGCGCCGTGACGACCTATCTCCTGCTCCAGCTCGCCGTCATGGCGGGCGTGACGTACCTTGTGCGGATGCTGCCGCTGGTCATTTTCCGCAAAAAAATACAAAACCGCTTCATCCGCTCGTTTTTGCACTACATCCCCTACGCGGTGCTTGCCGCCATGACCTTCCCCGCGGTATTTTCCGCAACGGGCGGCGGGTTCCTGTCGGCGCTCGCCGGGCTTTTGGTCGCGGTCGTGCTCGCCTTTTTTGAAAAGGGGCTTGTCACCGTGGCGCTGTGCGCGGCGGCCGCCGTATTTCTCGCCGAATGGCTGCCGACCCTGTTTTGAACAAGCAAATCCCCCGAAGAAATCCGGTTTCTTCGGGGGTCGTTTTTTTTGCGCGGCGGGTGCGGCTTTAGGATTCCTCCGTGCGGTAGTGCTTATAGCCCGGGTGCCGGCCTGTGATGCCGTAATACCGGCGCAGGTCGATAAGCTTTTGGATGTTTTCCCGTGAAATTTCCTTTTCGCCGCCCAGCAGGTGCGCGGTCAGGCTGATTTTGGCAAACAGCTCGAGCGTTTCCATCCGATAATAGGCGGTCAGCGCATCCGCGCCGACACTCAGCGCGCCGTGGTTCGCCAGCAGCAGCACGTCGTGCTCCTGCAAATAGGGCGCAATCGCGTCCGGCACCTCGTAGGTGGACGGCGTCCCGTAGGGCGTGACCGGGATGGACCCGATGGCCGCGACCGTTTCAATCATCGTGTAGCGGTCCAGCGGCACGTGCGCGACGGCGTAGCCCGTTGCGGTGGGCGGGTGCGCGTGCAGAACCGCGCCGACGTCGCTGCGCTCCCGGTAACAGCGCAAATGCATTTTGATTTCCGACGACGGCCGGTACTCCCCCTTCGCTTCGAGCACCTTGCCGTCCCCGTCGATGACGACGAGCTTTTCCGGGGTGATAAAGCTTTTGGAAATGCCGGTCGGCGTCGCCAAATACCGGTCGTCTGCGACGCGCACCGATAAATTTCCGTCGTTGGCCGCCACCCAGCCGAGCTGCCACATTTTGTGGCAGATGTCGCACATGATTTCGCGGGTCTCGCGATAGCTGTCCATCTGTTTCCTCCTTACAGACCTGTAACTTCCAAAAAGCGTTCGTATGCCGCGTCGACCTGCGCCGTGGCCTGCGGGGTGAAGACCGCCGGACGGACGCTGGCACGCACCAGGGCGCGCGCATCGGCAAGGTCGCGCAGCTGCCCGCACGCCAAAAGCTGCAGCAGCACGTTGCCGCAGGCGGTTGCCTCCGCCGGGCCCGCATACACGGTCTTTTGGCAGGCGTCCGCCGTCAGCGCGCACAGCAGCGCGTCGCGCGCGCCGCCGCCGACGATGTGCAGCGCGTCGTACCGCTTGTGCGTACAGCGCTCAACCTGCCGCGCCGCATACCGGTATTTCATGGCAAGGCTGTCGTACAGGCAGCGCAACAGCTGTCCCTTGCTCTCCGGCACGGGCTGGTTCGTCTCGGCGCAGTACGCGCGCACGCGGCCGGGGATGTCGCCGGCCGGCACAAACCGCGGGTCGTCCGGGTCGACAAAGCACACATAGGGCTTTGCGCCGCGTGCAAGGGCTTCCATGTCGGCGTAGGAGAGCGCTTCGCCCTCCTGCTGCCAGCGGCGGCGCGTCTCCTGCAAAAGCCAAAGCCCGATGATGTTTTTCAGGAACGAGGTTTTCCCGCCGTAGCCGCATTCGTTGGTCAGGTTGCAGCGGTACGCCTCCGGCGAAACGCACGGCTCGGAAAGCTCCGTGCCCAGAAGCGACCAGGTGCCGCAGCTTAAGAACAGAAAATCCTCCGTCTGCGCCGGGACGCACGCCATGGCGCATTGGGTATCGTGCCCTGCCACGGCGACCACCTGCGCGCCAATCACCCCGAGCCGTTCGCGTATGGACACGCGCAGCGGACCCACGGGCGTCGCGGTCGGCACAATGGGCGGGAACAGACGGCGCGGGAGCTCCAGAGCGTCCAGCACGCGGTCCGACCAGGTATGCGTGCGCGCGTCGAGCAGCTGCGTGGTGGAGGCGATGGAGGTTTCCGCCTGCTTTTCCCCGGTCAAAAAGAAGTTGATAAGGTCCGGCATCAAAAGCAGGGTGTCCGCCGCCTCCAGCAGCTCCGGGCGCTGCTCCCGCAGCGCCAAAAGCTGGAACGCGGTGTTGATTTCCATGAACTGGTTGCCCGTCTCGCGGTAAAACGGCTCGCGGGGCAGCCGCAAAAACGCCTGTTCGAGCATCCCGGCCGTGCGCGCGTCGCGATAGTGCACCGGGTTTTCCAGCAGCCGCCCGCCCCGGTCCAAAAGGCCGAAATCCACGCCCCAGGTATCGACGCCGACGCTGTCAAAGCGCCCGGCCTGCAAAAGCGACTGCTGCACCTCGTAAAACAGGCGCAGCACGTCCCAGTACAGCGTGTCCCCGACAAAAACGGGATCGTTGGGAAAGCGGCGCACCTCGTCGAGCGCCAGCCGCTCCCCGTCAAAGCGTCCCAGGATAGCCCGGCCGCCGGACGCGCCGAAATCCAGGCACAGGCAGCCCAGCGCGCTCATTTATACAGCGGGCCGAACGCCGCGCACGCGCGGAAATCCTGCCCCTCCTTGTCCATGCCGAACGCGTTCCAGACCGCGGGACGGAAAATATCCGCCTCCGGCACGTTGTGCATACACACGGGGATGCGCAAAATCGAGCACAGCGTGATAAGGTCCGCGCCGATGTGGCCATAGCTGATGGCGCCGTGGTTCGCGCCCCAGTTGTTCATCACGTCGTAAGCCGATTTGAACGCGCCCTCGCCCGTTACGCGCGGGGCAAACCAGGTGCACGGCCAGGTGTAGTCCGTCCGCTTCCACAGCTTGTCGGAAACCTCGTCGGGCAGCGAGACGGTGTAGCCCTCGGCAATCTGCATAACCGGCCCAAGGCCCTTGACCAGGTTGAGCCGGCACATGGTGGCGGGCATTTCGGCGCGCGTCAAGAAGCGCGAGGAAAAGCCGCCGCCGCGGAAATAGCCCATGTCCGCCGCGTTCCAGGTCGTCGCGTCCAGGCAGACCTTGCAGTCGCGCTCGGTCATTTCCCAGAAGGGCTTAACCGCAGGCGCGCCGGACGCGTCGCGCGCTTCGCCGCAGAAGTCCAGACAGGACGCGCCGGAGTTGATAAGGTGGATAAAGCCGCCCGCCTCGGCCGCCCTGCCGGTCAGCGTATAGCCCGCCGCCTTTTGCACCGCCTCGGGGCTCCAGTAGGTGCGCACGTCGGAGAACATCTGCGCACGGCCCGTCAGAAGCTTGCCGAACAGCATGGACACGCCGTTGAGCGTATCGTTTTCGGTCGCGAGCACATAGGGCTCGCGCGCGCCCGTCCAGTCGAACGACGAATTCAGCAGCGCCTCGGGGAAGTCGCAGTTCGGATAGCGGTCCGTCCATTGCCGCTGCCCCTGGAAGCCGCCGCACAGCGCGTTGTGGCCGACCGCCTCCTCCGCGCAGCCCTCGGGCAGGTTGGGATTGCCCGCATAGAGGTCCTTGATGATGCACATCATCTTGACGACAAATTCCCAGGCCTCCTCCTTTTGGGCGTCGGTCTTTTTGAACCAGTCGGGGTTCTTGTCGAAGCCCTCTTTGCAGTTTGCCTTGGTCCACGCGAGCGCCTTTCGGAATTCCGCCTCGTCGTAAATCCCCTCGTCCATGCGCCGCAGAATCTCGACCTCGTCGACGGATTCCACGCGCATCCCGAGGTATTCCTCAAAGAAATCCGGGTTGATGATGGACCCGGCGATGCCCATGCAAATGGAGCCAATCTGCAAATACGACTTGCCGCGCATCGTCGCCGCCGCCACCGCCGCCCGGCCGAAGCGCAGAAGCTTTTCTTGGACGTCGCCGGGAATTTCCGTCTCGTCGGCGTCCTGCACGTCGCGGCCGTAAATGCCGAAGGCGGGCAGCCCCTTCTGCGCGTGCGACGCGAGCACGGAGGCGAGGTACACCGCGCCCGGGCGCTCGGTGCCGTTGAAGCCCCAGACGCCCTTAATCGTGTTTTTGTCCATATCCATCGTCTCCGAGCCGTAGCACCAGCACGGCGTGACGGTCAGCGTCACGGCGACGCCCTCGCGCTGGAACTTCGCGGCGCACGCCGCGGCCTCCGCCACGCGGCCGATGGTCGTGTCGGCAATGACCACGCGGACCGGCTCGCCGTTCGTGTAGCGCAGGTTCTCCCGGAACAGCGCCGCGGCCGCCTCGGCCATGCCCATGGTCTGCGCCTCGAGCGATTCGCGCACCTTTAAGGGCCCGCGCCGCCCGTCAATCGTCGGCCGGATGCCGATTGCCGGATATTCGCCGATGTATCTGCCTGCCATAAAAAATCTCCTCTCCCGATTTGGATTATTTTTATTATACTGTTGTTTTTTTGTGGTGACTTGTAGTATACTATGGTTAAAGTATAAGGATATTCACTTTTTAGGAGGACCTATGCAGCCGCTTGCCCCCGAAGAACAGAAGCACCGCGGAACCTTTGCCTTTCCGCTTGAATTTCACCATGTGGACAAAAGCCACCCGCGCTACCATATGCCGCTGCACTGGCACATGGACTATGAGCTTGTCCGCGTGCTCGAGGGCACGCTCGTTTTGTCGCTCAACGCGAAGGGCCTGACGCTTGCGGCGGGCGACGTCGCGCTGATTGCCGAGGGCGTCGTACACGGCGGCCTGCCGGGACAAGGGTGCGTTTACGAATGCATCGACATGGATTTAAACGAATTCCTGCGCGGGAACGTCCCCGACTTTTCCGACGGCACGCACACGCTGGACGCAACCTTTCCGCAAAACAGCGAGGAGGCGCGCACCGTGCGGCGGCTGTTCGACGTGGTCAAGGCGCAAAAGGACGGGTATATCCTCTATGCGGAGGGGCTTATCCTGCAGCTGGCGGGGCTCATGCTCCAAAACCACCGCTACAAGGCGGGGAACCTCCCCCCCGCCCGGACGGACAAGCGCGTCCGGCAGCTGAAGGCGGCGCTCGGCGGCATACGCAAGCGGTACATGATGCCCCTGACGCTCGCGGACCTCGCCGCGCCGACGGGCCTTTCGCCGCGGTATTTCTGCCGCCTGTTTACCGAAATGACCGGCCGCACGCCGGTCGACTATTTGAATTTTTACCGGGTGGAGCGCGCCTGCGAGCAGCTGATGTACACCGACGAGAGCGTCACCGAAATCGCGCTTTCCTGCGGGTTTAACGATTTGAGCTATTTTGTCAAGACGTTCCGAAAATACAAGGGGACGTCGCCGCGGCAATTTCGGAAAGGAGGGCAGGCGCTTTGAGCAGCGAGCTTTTGCAAATGCTTTCGGAACACGCGAAAACCGGCGTGTACGCGCTGCATATGCCCGGGCACAAGCGCAACACGGCCATGCTCGGAAACGCGCTCCCCTACGCGCTTGACATCACGGAAATCCCGGGCTTTGACGACCTGCACGCGCCGTCCGGGGTGCTGCGGCGGCTGGAGGAGCAGCTCGCCGCCCTTTGGGGCGCGCGCCAAAGCTTTGCGCTTGTCAACGGGGCGACGTCCGGGATTCTGGCGGGGATTGCGTCGCTGGTCTCGCCCGGGGACACCGTCCTTTTGGCGCGCAACTGCCACCGCAGCGTCTACCACGCCCTCGCGCTCACGGGCGCCGTGCCCGTTTACCTCGCGCCGCCCGTCGACGCGCAAAGCGGCATTGCAGGCAGCATTTCGCCGCAGCAGGTGGAAGCGGCGCTGGCAAAGAACCCGCAGACGAAGCTCGTGGTCGTAACCTCCCCGACCTACGACGGGGTGCTGTCGGACTTGGCGGGGATTGTCCGCGCCGCCCACAGCCGCCATATCGCTGTGCTCGTCGACGAAGCGCACGGCGCGCACCTGGCCTTTACGGAAAACGCCGGCAGCAGCGCGGTGCGCGCCGGGGCGGATGTGGTCATCCACTCTTTGCACAAGACCCTGCCCGCCCTCACGCAATGCGCCGCCGCCCACCTCTGCGGCCCGTTTGGCAGCGCCGAACGGTTCCGCCGGGCGCTTGCGGTGTTTGAAACGTCCAGCCCGTCGTATCTCCTGCTCGCCTCCGTTGCGGAGTGTGCCGATTTTCTAAAAACACACGGTGCGGCGGCTTTTGCCGCCTACGGCGCGCGCCTGGATGCCTTTTCGGAAGCCTGCGGGGCGCTTGCACGGCTGTATATTCCGGGAAAGGGGCGCGACGCGTGCGAAAGCCATCCGGCGTTTTTTGCCCTGGACGGCGGGAAGCTGCCCGTCGTGACCGCCCGCACGACGCTGGACGGTGTCGGGCTTGCAAGGACGCTGCGGCAAGACTTTGCCCTGGAAAGCGAAATGGCCGCGGTCTCCTATACGCTGCTGATGACCTCGGTCTGCGATACGAAAGAAGCGTTTGCGCGGCTGTCTGACGCGCTGCTCGCCATTGACCGCACCGCAAAGCCCATAGAAAACCCGCCGGTATTTTCGCCGCTCCCGCTGCCCGAGCGCCGCCTGACGCCGCAGGCGGCCGCGGGGAAGGCCGGCGCGCTTTGCCCCCTGGAGGCGGCCGCCGGCAAAACAAGCCTCGAGACCGTGTTCTGCTATCCGCCCGGCACGCCCCTGCTTGTTGCGGGGGAGGTTGTGGACGAGGCGGTGCTGCGCCGCGTGCAAAACGCCGCCGCCCACGGCCTTGCGGTGCGTTCCTCCCGCGGGAAGCTGCCGCAAATCGCCGTTTGCGATTGACAAAATGCGCGCGGTGTGCTACTATAGACCCGAACAAAAACGATAAGGAGTCGATTGATATGAAACACATCCAGACCATTGAGACCCGCGACCTGAAAAAGAGCCTGGAAACCGGCGGCTGCGGCGAGTGCCAGACCTCCTGCCAGAGCGCCTGCAAAACCTCCTGCGGCGTTGCGAACCAGCAGTGCGAGGCCTGCATGGAGCAGAAATAACCCGAACCGAACCGCACACTTCGGAAAAGCCGTTTTCAAACGGCTTTTCTTTTTGAAAGAAAGGACGTGCCGCTTTGGTACACCAATATAAGCTCGGCGGCTACAACATTGTGCTCGACGTATTCAGCGGCGCGGTGCACGCGGTCGATGACGTCGCCTACGACGCGATTGCGCTGTATGAAACGACGCCGCCGGACGAAATTTGCGAAAGGCTGGCGGCAGGCTATGCGGAAAAGGGCGTAACGCGGGCCGACGTGCGCGAGGTCCTCGACGATATAGAGGCCCTAAAGGACGCCGGCAAGCTGTTTACAAAGGACGTTTACGCCGACCGCGCGTTCGACTTAAAGAACCGCAGCACCGTCATTAAGGCGCTGTGCCTGCACGTCGCGCACACCTGCAACCTCAACTGCGCCTACTGCTTCGCCGCGCAGGGCCGCTACCACGGCGAACGCGCGCTGATGTCCTTGGAAACCGGCAAGCGCGCGCTGGACTTTCTGGTCGAGCATTCGGGGACGCGCAAAAATTTGGAGGTCGACTTCTTCGGCGGCGAACCGCTGATGAATTTTGAGGTCGTCAAGCAGCTTGTCGCCTACGCGCGCAGCATAGAAACCGGGAAAAACAAAAACTTCCGCTTCACCCTGACGACCAACGGCGTGCTGCTGGACGACGAAGTGACGGAATTTGCCAACCGCGAATGCCACAACGTTGTGCTGTCGCTCGACGGCCGCAAGGATGTGCACGACCGCCTTCGCAAAACGGTGGGCGGGCAGGGCAGCTACGACCTGATTGTCCCGAAATTCCAAAAATTCGTGCAGCAGAGGGGCAACCGCGGCTACTACGTGCGCGGGACCTTTACGAAATACAACCTCGATTTCACCAACGATATTTTCCACATGGCGGATTTGGGCTTTACGGAGCTTTCCATGGAGCCGGTCGTTAGCGCCCCCGACGACCCGTACGCCCTGAGCGAAGCGGATTTGCCGGCGCTCTACGCGCAATATGAGCTTCTGGCAAAGGAAATGCTGCGCCGCAAAAGGGCGGGGCGCCCCTTTACGTTTTACCACTACATGATTGATTTGACCGGCGGGCCGTGCATCTACAAGCGCATTTCCGGCTGCGGCTCGGGGACGGAATACATGGCGGTTACGCCGTGGGGCGATTTGTACCCCTGCCACCAGTTTGTCGGCGACGAGAAATACCGGCTCGGCGACATTTGGAACGGCGTGACGAACGAAGCGGTGCAGCGGGAGTTCAAGCTCTGCAACGCCTACGCGCGGCCGGAATGCCGCGACTGCTGGGCAAAGCTGTATTGCAGCGGCGGCTGCGCGGCGAACGCCTACCACGCCACCGGCTCCGTCACGGGCGTGTACGAGCTTGGCTGCAAGCTGTTTCGCAAGCGGATGGAATGCGCGATTCTGCTGAAGGTTTCGGAAGCCCTGGAAGCAGACGGCGGCGAAAAGTGAGGGAACGCGTATGGCGCTGTTTTTAACCGGCTACCTTGTCGTCGGCGTGCTGTGGATGCTGGCGGTCTACGGGCTTTCCTACAGGGAGGCGCCCGACAACCGCTGCCGCGTCGCGCTGCTGGTGCTCTACGTTCTCGCCATTCTCGGCGTGCTGTTCGCCACCGGCGCGCTGGAGGCCTTCGGCTGGAACCGGCTCTACTCGACGCTGGTCGCCCTGGCCGTGCTCGGCGGCATTTATGCCGCGGATACGCTCGGCAAGCGCGCCCGGGAACGAAAGGGAAAATAACCCCCGCGCAAAAAAGCATGAAAAAAGCCCGCGCCAAAAGGCGCGGGCTTCGTTTTTGGGGTTCGGGCGCTTAGGCGCGGCCCTCCTCCTTCATTTTCGCAAAGCATTCGCTGCAATACACCGGACGGTCGTCACGCGGCTGGAAGGGGACCTTCGCTTCGCCGCCGCAGGCCGCGCAGGTCGCCGTGAACATCTCGCGCTCGCCTCTGGCGGCGTTCTTGCGCGCGTCCCGGCACGCCTTGCAGCGCTGGGGCTCGTTCACAAAGCCTTTTTCCGCGTAGAACTCCTGTTCGCCGGCGGTGAAAACGAACTCGTTCCCGCATTCTTTGCAAACAATGGTCTTGTCTTCGTACATGGTTTTTCCCTCGCTTGAAAAAATTTTTGCTTACCCCAAGCGGACTTGCACCGCCGCACTATGTCCATGCTCTCCTTGCCGAGAAAGGGCGTATTACGAATTTTACCCGCGCAGCTTGCGCCGCGCCCGCTGCAGCGCGCTGTCCACAGCCTTCGGCGACATACCGGTTCTTTGTGCAATCTCCCGGTAGGAAAGGCCGTTTAAAAACAGATGCAGCACCGTCTGCTCCCGCGCCGACAGCCGCTCGCGGATGCTTTGCAGCAGCATTGCGCACGCGTCGCGCAGCAGCTGCGCCTCCTCCGGGCTTTGCGCGCCGTCCGGCATACGCTCGTCAAGCGGGACAAGCTGGACGCCGTGCGTTTCGCGCAGGGCGGAAACAATACGGTTTTTGACGCACACCGCCGCATACGTTCGGAACGACGCGCCCCCTTGTTCGGAAAAGCTGCGCACCGCGGCCAAAAGCCCGAGCATCCCCTCCTGAAAAAGGTCGTCGCTGTCGAGCAGAACGCTTTTGTATTTCGCCGCGAGCTGCCGCACAAAGGGCACCATCTCCGCCGCAAGACGCGACAGCGCCGCTTTGTCCCCCTGCTGTGCGGCCAGGGCCAGCGCCGTCAGACTTTGCTTCGGTCCTGTCAAGCGCTCACCTCGCAGGCAAAAGAATACAAAAATCGTACAACTTATATTGTACCAGATTTATGAATTTTGTCAAGCGCGATTTTGTATATTGTGCATAGATATACGTCGAAAATGGGAAAAGCCTGTTTCGGCAGGGTCTAAAACCCGCCAAACAGGCTCAAAAGCGCGGTCAGCGCGCCGCCCGCCATCAAAACGGCGAGCAGCACACAGACAACGCGGACAAACTTTCTGCTTTGAAACATGGTCAGTGAATCCCCAGAATGCGTTCCATATCCGCCCCGATGCGCGCCGCCTTTTCATCGGCCGCGGCGGCGTTTTCGGCGACGGAGGTGATATAGACCTTGATTTTCGGTTCGGTGCCGGAGGGACGCACAATCACGCCGTCCGCGCCGGTGAGCCGGTAGCTTAAGACGTTCGACCGCGGCAGGTCAATCGGCGTTTTCGCCCCAGAAACAAGGTCGGTCGTCTCGCGCGCTTCATAGTCGGAAATGCTGCCGACCGCCTCCCCGGCAATCGCCTTCGGCGGCTCGCGGCGCAGCGTTTCCATCATCTGCCGCATCTTTTCCATGCCCGACGCGCCCTCGAACCCGAAATTCAGGACGCTGTTGCGGTACATGCCGTAGCGCCGATACAGGCTCTGCATGAACTCGTAAAGGCTCATGCCCTTCGCCTTGTAATACGCCGCCATTTCGCAGATGAGCATCGACGCGACGACCGCGTCCTTGTCGCGCGCGTGCGTGCCGCGCAGATAGCCGTAGGATTCCTCCATGCCGAGCACGAACCGGTCGGCCTCGCCCGCCGCCTCAAGCTTGGTGACCAGCTCGCCGATATACTTGAAGCCGGTCAGCAAATCGGCGGTCGCCGCGCCGTAGTGCGCCGCGATTTCAGCAACCAGGCGCGTGGTCACAATGGTCTTGACGACGACCGGCTCGTGCGGGAGCCTGCCTTGCGCCTGCAGGGAGGACAGCACGTATTCGGTCAGCATGGCGCCGACCTCATTGCCGGTCATCAGCTTGTATTCCCCGCCGTCGCGCACCGCGATGCCCACGCGGTCGCAGTCGGGGTCGGTCGCCAGAAGCAGGTCGGCGGGGCGCCCCTCGGCCAGCGCAATGGCGCGCTCGAACGCCTGGCGAATTTCCGGGTTCGGATACGGGCAGGTCGGGAAGTTCCCGTCGGGATATTCCTGCTCAGGCACGACGGTTACGTCCTGCACGCCGATGCGCCGCAGCACCTCGCGGACGGGCTTGTTGCCGGTGCCGTTTAAGGGCGTGTAAATTACGGAAAGGCCGGCGTCCTTCGCCGCGCCGGGGTTGACCTGCGCGTGCAGCACCGCCGTATAAAACGCTTCGAACAGGTCCCTTTCGATATAGGAAATCCGGCCGCTTTCAACCGCTTCGTCAAAATCCACGGTCTTCGCGCCCGAGAACATATCGACCTTCTGGATGTAGCCGTAGGTTTTCGCCGCCGCTTCGTCGGTCATCTGGTAGCCGTTCGGGTCGTAGCATTTGTAGCCGTTGTACTTCGACGGGTTGTGGCTTGCCGTCAGGATGATGCCCGAGCTGCAGTGCAGCTGCCGCACCGCAAAGGAGAGCATCGGCGTGGGGACAAGCTCCGGGTACAGGTAGACCCGAACGCCGTTCGCCGCAAGGACGCTCGCCGCCGAGCGCGCAAACACGTCGGACTTGATGCGCGAATCATAGGCGATAGCCACCGAGGGCGCGTCAAATTCCGCGTTGAGGTAATCGGCAAGGCCCTGCGTCGCCTGGTTGACGGTGTAAACGTTCATGCGGTTCGTGCCCGCGCCGATTACGCCGCGCAGGCCCGCCGTGCCGAATTCGAGATTTTTGTAAAACCGGTCGAGGATTGCCTCTTCGTCGCCTTTGACGGCCGCAAGCTCCGGCTGCAAATCCGGGTCCGCCGTCGCCTTTTCGCACCAAAGGGCATAGAGCGCATGGATATCGTTCATAAAACTGCCTCCCTATCGACTTCTGGTTTCATTATACACCGCAGGCGCGCAGAATACAATTCTTTTTTGCCGCGCGGCGCTCGAGCATTGCGCATTTCCCGGAAATATGCTAAAATGGAACAAATTTCGGGGGTGAGGCTTTGTTCGCAAGTGTCAGCAGCGTCGGCCTTTTCGGGCTGGAAGCGTATCCTGTGTCGGTGGAGGCGGACATTTCCGCGGGGCTGCCGCGCTTTGACATGGTGGGTCTGCCGGACACGGCGGTTTCGGAGAGCCGCGAGCGCGTGCGCGCCGCCATCCACAACTGCCAGCTCGACTTCCCCGTTTCGCGCATTACGATAAACCTGGCTCCCGCGGATGTCCGCAAGGAGGGGCCCGTATACGACCTGCCCGTGCTCATCGCCCTTTTGAAGGCGACCGGCCAGCTTTCCTGCGACACGGCGGGGCGCGCCTTTGTCGGCGAGCTTTCGCTAAACGGCGAGGTCCGGCACATCAACGGCGTGCTGCCCATGGTCCTCGAGGCGCGCAGGGCGAGCCTGCGCGAAATCTACATTCCCCACGCGAACCTTGCCGAGGGCGCGGTGGTGGAGGGCATCGCCGTCTACCCCGTGCGCACCGTGCAGGAGCTGCTGTCCCACCTGCGCGGGGAACAGGCGCTCGAGCCCGTAACCGCCAAGGATTATGCGGAATACACCCTGCCGCCGGATTTGCCGGATTTTGCCGACGTCATGGGCCAGCACGAGGCCAAACGCGCTTTGGAGGTCGCCGCGGCCGGCGGGCACAACGTGATGATGATTGGCCCGCCCGGCTCCGGGAAAAGTATGCTCGCCAAGCGCATCCCCTCCATTTTACCGGACATGACGTTTGAAGAGGCGCTCGAGACGACGAACATCTACTCCGTCGCCGGGGCGCTGCCCAAGGACGTTTCGCTTTTGCGCGCGCGGCCGTTCCGCGCGCCGCACCACACCGTCTCCCCCGCCGGCCTTTCGGGCGGCGGCGCCGTCCCGCACCCGGGGGAAATTTCGCTTGCGCACAACGGCGTGCTGTTTTTGGACGAGCTGCCGGAGTTCTCGCGTACCGCGATGGAAATTTTGCGCCAGCCCATTGAGGACGGCAAAATCACCATTGCGCGCGTGGCGGCGACTTTCTCCTACCCGTGCTCGGTGATGCTGGTTTGTGCGATGAACCCCTGCCCGTGCGGGTTTTTCGGCCACCCCACGCACCCGTGCTCCTGCCCGCCGGGCGCGCCGCAGCGCTATCTTTCGCGCGTGTCGGGGCCGCTGTTGGACCGGCTCGACATCCATGTGGAGGTTCCGCCGGTGGAATTTGACGAGCTGGCGAAAACGGCCAAGGAGGAGCCCTCCGCCGCCATTCGCAAGCGCGTGGAGGCCGCGCGCGCCGTCCAGCAGGCGCGCTTTGCCGGGACCGCCGTCCCCTGCAACGCCAAGATGGACGCCGCCATGACGCGCAAATACTGCAAGCCCACCCCTGCCGCCGCCGGGCTTTTGAAGACGGTGTTTGAGCAGCTCGGGCTTTCGGCGCGGGCGTACGACAAGATTTTACGCGTGGCGCGCACCGTCGCGGACCTGGCCGGCGACGAGCAAATCGACGTGCAGCACGTGTCGGAAGCGGTGCAGTACCGCAGCCTGGACCGGAAATTCTGGAACGTATGACAGAAGGCAAAAGCGACGCCCCCGCAAAAAGCGGGGGCGAATTTTTATGCCTTATCTGCCTTCGGCCGCGGCGCGCTGTTTCGTGTTTTTGACAACCTTTAAGCGCGTGAAATCCTCGCGCTCCTTTTCGTCGAGCGCCTCGGTAATGAATTTGACCGTCGCCTCAAACTGCGGAATCAAAATGTTTTGCAGGGCGTTGGCGCGCTTCTGCGTTTTTTTGACCGCGTCCGCCAGGCGGAAAATCGAGGCCTGCGTTTCGGCCAGCCGCACCGTCAGCGCCTTCGCTTCGTTGAATTTCCGAAACGCCTCGTCCAGATAGGAGTTTGTGCGGTGGAAGCCGTAGTGCGGCTCCGCGGCGGTCTGCGGCAGGGAGAGCAGCGGAATCTCGACGCCCATGACGCTCTTGCCGCGCGCGTCAAGCGATGTGTCCACCGGCACGCTGCGCGCAAAATTGCCGCAAAGCCCCAGCGTGATGTTCGCAAGGCGCAGCGCCTCGTACGCCGCACGGTACACGTCGCCAATCTGCGACTCGACCTGCTTTGCCTCGTCCACAAGCTGCATCATCTCGCGCACCAGAATGCTTCTTTTGCGGTCCATCAGCTCAAACCCCTGGCGCGCAAGCTCCAGCGACTTCTGCGTCGCCATCAGGTTTGCCTTGGTCGGGAAGACCTGTGCCAAACGAACACCTCCTTTTCACCGGCCCTGCGCCGGCGCGTTACGCCTCGCCCTTATAATGCTCGGCAAGCGTTTTTTCGTCCACGCGGTCGAGCATCCGCCGCGGCAGCATGGACAAAAGCGTCCAGCCGAGGTCGAGCGTTTCGTCCATCGACCGGTTCTCGGTAAAGCTCTGGTTCAAAAAGCGCGCTTCAAACGCCCGGCCGAATTCCATTAGCAGCTTGTCGTCGGCGGAAAGCTCCTCTTCGCCGATAACGGAGGCCAACGCCTTGGCGTCCTGCACCTTCGCATAGGAGGCAAGCAGCTGGTTGGAAAGGTCCGCGTGGTCCGCGCGCGTAAAGCCCGCGCCGATGCCGTCCTTCATCAGACGCGACAGGCTCGGCAGCACGTCCACGGGCGGATACACGCCCTTGTAGTCGAGGTCGCGCCCCAAGACAATCTGCCCCTCCGTAATGTACCCCGTTAAGTCCGGGATGGGGTGGGTGATGTCGTCGTTGGGCATGGTGAGGATGGGAATCTGCGTCACGGACCCCTCGACGCCCTTGAGCATCCCCGCGCGCTCGTAAATGGAGGCGAGGTCCGAATACAGGTAGCCCGGGAAGCCCTTGCGGCCGGGGATTTCGCCCTTGGAGCCCGAAAATTCCCGCAGCGCCTCGGCGTAGGAGGTCATATCGGTCAAAATAACCAGGATGTGCATATGGCGCGTGAACGCCAGATATTCGGCGATGGTCAGCGCCACGCGCGGGGTCATGATGCGTTCGACGATGGGGTCGTTCGCAAGGTTCAAAAGCATGACCACGCGGTGCATGACGTTCGCCTCCTCAAACGAGGTGCGGAAATACTGCGCCACGTCGTTTTTGACGCCCATCGCCGCAAAGACGACCGCAAAATCGCTGCCGTCGGCGGTGGACGCCTGCCGCACAATCTGCACGGCAAGCTCGTTGTGCTTCATGCCCGAGCCCGAGAAAATGGGCAGCTTCTGCCCGCGGATAAGCGTCGCGAGCGCGTCGATGGAGGAAATGCCCGTGCGGATATAGTTGCGCGGGTATTCGCGCGACACGGGGTTTATCGGCGAGCCGTTCACCTCGCGCACCTCGGCGGGGAACACGTCGCCCATGCCGTCAATGGGGCGGCCGAGGCCGTCGAACACGCGGCCCAAAATTTCCGGCGACAGCGCAATTTCCATCGGGCGGCCGGTAAAGACCGTCTCGGTGTTCGCCATGGAAATCCCGCGCGTCCCTTCAAACACCTGCACCGTGACCTCGTCGCCGTCAATCTTGACCACGCGGCCGGTGCGCGCCGTGCCGTCCAGCAGGCGCATTTGCACAATTTCCTCGTTGGCGGCCTTTTCCACGCCCGAAAGCGTGGCCAGCGACCCGTTGACGCCGCTGAGCTTTAAATGCCGAACCAGCATACCACGCCCTCCTTTCAGCGCAGGACGCCGTCTACGGCGGCGTCAATTTCCCCTATGAGCGCATCGAACTGTTCCGGATGGCCGTTGGGAATCTCGTACTTCATTTTGATGAGCTTGTCGAAAATACCGGTCTTCAGCAGCGCGGAAATGGGAATCTGCCGCGCGACGACCTCCCTGGCGCGGTGGTGCAGGTGCAAAATGGTATGCATCATGCAAAACTGCTTGTCGAGCGGAACAAAGGTGTCTTCGGCATGGAAGGCGTTTTGCTGCAGGAAGCCGACGCGGATGACGCGCGCGGTTTCCATAACCAGCTTCTGGTCGTCGGGCAGCACGTCCGCGCCGATGAGCTTGACGATTTCCAAAAGCGCGTTTTCCTCCTGCAAAAGGGCGCACAGCTCGTCGCGGTCGCCGGAAAATTCGGGCGAAACGTTGTCGCGGTACCAGTTTTGCAGCTCGCCGGTGTATTCACTGTAGGACAGCGTCCAGTTGATGGCCGGATAATGGCGCGCGTACGCAAGCGACTTGTCAAGCGCCCAGAAGCAGCGCGTGAAGCGCTTGGTGTTCTGCGTGACGGGCTCGGAAAAATCAGAGCCCTGCGGGGACACGGCGCCGATAAGCGTGACGGACCCTTCGCGGCCGCCGAGCGTCTCGGTCCGGCCGGCGCGCTCGTAAAACTCCGACAGGCGCGAGGGCAGGTACGCCGGGAAGCCCTCGTCGGCGGGCATTTCCTCCAAGCGGCCGGAAATTTCGCGCAGCGCCTCGGCCCAGCGGGAGGTCGAGTCCGCCATCAGCGCGGTGTGGTAGCCCATGTCGCGGTAATATTCCGCCAGCGTAATGCCGGTATAAATGGACGCCTCGCGCGCGGCGACGGGCATATTGGAGGTGTTCGCGATAAGCACCGTGCGGTCAAGCAGGGGCTTGCCCGTGCGCGGGTCCGTCAGCTCCGAAAATTCGGTCAGCACCTGCGTCATTTCGTTGCCGCGCTCGCCGCAGCCGACATAGATAATGATGTCCGCGTCGCACCATTTGGCAAGCTGGTGCTGCGTCATGGTCTTGCCGGTGCCGAAGCCGCCGGGTATGGCCGCCGCGCCGCCCTTGGCGACGGGGAAAACGGTGTCAATCACACGCTGCCCGGTAATCAGCGGCCGGTCCGCGGGCAGCCGCTTTTGTACGGGCCGCGGGGTGCGAATCGGCCAGGCCTGCGTCAAATTGAGCTCCACCTCGCGCCCGTCGTCGGTCAAAAGGACCGCCACGGTGTCCAGCACGCGGTACGCCCCGTCGGGCTGCACGCTTTGCACGGTCCCGCAAAGGTCGGGCGCGAGCATCACGCGGTGCTCGACAGCGTCCGTTTCCGGGCAGACGGCGTACACGTCGCCACCGCAGAGGCGCTCGCCGGGATGCACGCAGACGTGCACGTCAAACGTCCGTTCGGTGTCCAGCGGGGAAAACTGCGCGCCGCGGCCGATAAAGGCGCCGAACTTCGTTTCCAGCGCCGGCAGGGGGCGCTGGATGCCGTCGAAAATATTGCCCAGAAGGCCGGGCCCGAGCAGCACGCGCATGGCGCTGCCCGTCGCATAAACCGGCTCGCCGACCGTAAGGCCGGCGGTCTCCTCATAAACCTGGATGGTGGTCCGTTCCTTGGTCAGGCCGATAACCTCGCCGATAAGGCGCGCGTCGCCGACATACACCGTTTCCATCATTTGCAGCTGCGTTTCGCCGCGCACCGTGACGACCGGCCCGTTGATGCCGTAGATTTGATAAGACGTCATGCCTGCTCCTCCTCCAGGGAAAGCCCGGAAACAGACAGGAACCGCGCTTTCTGCGTCTCGACGCGCGCGTCGAGCGTGTCGTCCGCCAAAAGCCCCGCGCCGGAGCGCACCTTCAGCCCGCCGAGAGCGATGGACGAATCCGCCTCTATGCTCGCCTTGCCGCTGCACGCCGCAAGGACCGCGTCCGCAAGCGGCAGGTCCGCTTCGCGCAGATAAACGGTGACGTCGCCGCCGCCGACGGCCGCCACCGCCTTTTTGGCGCTGGCTTCCAAAAACGTCCGGTACGCGTCGGACGCGGTAAAGCGCGCAAGCCGCGCGCGCACCCGGTCAAACACCTGCGCCTCCAGCGCGTCGCGGCGTTCGGTCAGCCGCTTGCGCGACGCCTCCTCCAAATCGGAGATTTCCCGGTTGAAGTCCGCGTCGATGCGGGAAATTTCATATGCCGCGAACGCTTCGCTGCGCTTTTTGGCCTCGCTTTCGAGCGCCTGCAGGCGCTGCGCGCGCACCGATTCCGTTTCCCGGTCGATTTTGTCGCACGCCTCGTTCGCCAAAGCCTGGACGGCGTCCAGGAAAACATGGATTTTGCCGTTCGGAATATCCAAGGTCTCTCACCTCTTGCCGCGGCGGCTCACAGATGGATGCCGACCGCTTCCTGAATGTATTCGGTAATGCTGCCGGAATTTCCGCTCGCGCTTTCGCCGTCCGGAATTTCCAAAAGCAGCGGCCTGTTTTGCCGCTGCAGGCGCGCGACGGTCTCCGGGCAGCTCTCGCGCACGCCGGCGGTGTACAGCAGCACGCCGATGTCCGCGGTGCCGGCCGCCGTTTCCAGCGCCTCGGCAAGCCTTTCGGGCTCGCGCAGGCAGACGCCCTCGACCCCGGCTAAGCGCATACCAATGACCGGGTCAACCTTGTCGCTGACTAAAAACAGTCGCATACCGCCGCCCCGTTACAGCTCGTTGATGATAAGGATGGAAATGACCACGCCGAACAGCGCGATGGATTCCCCCAGCGCCACGAAAATAAGGGACTTACCGAAGGACTTCGGATTTTCCGCCGTCGCCGCAATCGCCGCCGGCGCGCCGGCCGCCAGCGCAATGCCGCCGCCGATGCCCGCAAGGCCCGTTACAAGGCCCGCCGCCAAAAGGCCGAGGCCCTTAGAGGACCCGTCCGCCGCCGGTTCGGCCGCCTCCTGCGTCTGCACGGCCGCGTCCGCCGCAGCGGGCGTTTCCTCCGCCGCAAAGACGTTAAAGGACAGAACCGACAGCAGCACGACCAGCACGCCGAACACGGCGAGGTTCGTACCCAAAGCGCGTTTTGCGGCGCGGCCCTTCCCGCGTTTGCGAACGGCGGCGAACGCCGTCATAAGAAGCGCCGCGGGGGCTGCAAGCAACAGAACATAAAAGCATACGGTCATAACAAATTCCTCCTAAGGTCAATTGGAATGCTTTTGTATTTTTTTCAGGGAAATCGGCGTAAAGGGTACGCCGTCGCCCTCATAAAACCGGCTGAACATTTCGTAATACTCCAGACGAAGCACCTGAATCCCCGTCAAAAGCCCCTCGAGCACAATCACCAGGATGTTGCCGAGCACAATCACGAACAGGTTTTCGCTTTCGCCCGCGAGCGAGAAAACGACCATCATCATGCCCGCGTGTACGAGCACATACGCGCCCACGCGAAGGAAGGACAGCGTATTGGACAAATACGACAGCAGATATTCGATAAGCTCAAAGAAGTTTTGCAGCAGGAAGTCGCCTATGCTGTCCGGCTTCCAGTCGGGATGGCGGTCGATAAGGCCTATGGGAATCTCCTTGATATACACAAGCACCGCCGACACGCCCAGCAGCGCAGCGCAAAGGCCCGTCGGCACGGGGGCCGGGCCGCCCATAAAGCCGGAGGCGAGGTTGACGCCCATCAAATAGAGCACAATGCCCGCCACGCCGTTCTGGCTGAAAAGCGCCTCGCCCACCTGTTTTCGCTTCAGACTCGCGTACACGTGGATGAGCATGGCGGCGACCATCAGCACAACGCCGATGCCAATCGCGATAAGCAGCACGGTGTTGATGCTGTCCATAACGGAAAACGGCTTGCCGGGAAGGCCCATGGCGTGGTAAACGGGGTCGAGCAGGTCCTCGAAGCCGAACACGCTGCCGAAGAGGAAGCCGAACACCACCGACGACAGCCCGCAGGGAATCAGGATTTTGCCGAGCTCCATTTTCTTGAGCTTCCACATGAGAAGCCCCGCAAGGCTGACAACCAGCCCCTGCCCGAGGTCGCCGAACATAATGCCGAACAGAATGGTGTAGGTAAAGGCGACAAAGGGCGTGACGTCCACGTCGCTGCGGCCCGGCGAGCCGTACATCTCAATATAATAGCGGTACGGCGCGACCAGCGCGCGGTACAAAGGTCCGCGCTTCTTGTATTCGACGGGCACGGAGACCTTGTCGCTTTTCGGCGGCTCGCCGACCTCGGTCGAAACGCCCTCCAGCACGTCGAGCCGCGCCGCCACCTTGTGTACGCGGCTTTCGGGGACAAAGCCCACCAGCATGAAGCTGCGCTCGTTGTGCAGCGCGTAGCTGCGCAGGGAAAAAATCGCGTCCTTGCGCAAAAGCCCCGTGTACAGCTGGTTGCAATGCGCCTGCTCCTCTTTCCAGAGCGCGCGCAGCTGGTCCTTGTTCTCGCTGAGCTGCCCGTCTAAAATGGCGATGCTTTTGCGAATTTCCGCAAGCACCTCGTCGACGGTGCCCGCCGCGCCCGGAACGGAAAAGGGCTCGAACAGCAAAAAGGCGAAAATGCCGTCCACCTCGTCGAGCCGGTCGACCGGGGCAAAGTAAACGCCCCAGTAATCGGTCTTGTCCTCCGAGCACGGGCAGAACAGCAGGTACGGATAATCCTTGAAAACCGTTTGCAGCCGCTCCGCGCTTTCCTTGGGCATATGCCCAAAGCGCACCTTGACGAATTCGCACGCGGAGATGCCGTCCAAATCCAAATCCAGCCCCGTAAAATGCGAATATTTGCGGATGCCGTCCTCACAGACCTCTTTTTGCTCGGTCAAAATGCGGCGCGTTTCCAAAAGCTCGGCCGCGCGCGCTTCTACCGCGCGGATGTACGCGTCGTCCGCGTCGTCCGTCGCGGCGACCGAAGCCGCCTGCACCTCCAGCGGGAACCCCAGGGAAGCGGCAAAATCCGTCAGCGTCGCCAGCTTCTGCGTGTACGGGTTCTCGTCGGCGAACGGGAGGAAGCCCATGGAGGAAGAGATATATTTGGCTGCGGCGTCCGGCTGGAAGCTTTCGCTTTCGCACAGCGCCTCGCTGACGGCCGGCAGCTGCTCCAGCGCGCCGCTGATTTTCATCAGCTTCATTCTTTCAATCGCCATGGTATCTCCTTTTTCTTAGAAGATTTTTACAAAAGGCTCAGGCCGTTGCGGGACGCTGCCTGACGCTGCCCGTTTGGACCACATAAACGCTTCGGCAGGGCGCAAGCGCGTCCAGAAGCGCCTGCAGACGGTCCGCCGGAAGCAGCCCGGTCAAAATATAGGCGTCTTTGCAGCGCGTTGCGTAGGCCCGCAGCGCAAGCAGCCTTTCCGCGCCGGCGAGCGCGGCGTACAGCGCGCAGGCCGTTTCCTTTTCCCGGGCAAAAAACGCGTCCAGCCGCCGTCCCACGTCGGCAAGCTCCGTTTCCAGAATTTGCAGGCTGCGTTCAAATTCCACGCCGATTTGGGCGGTGCTGCCCGACAGCGAGGGAATCGCAATCGGTTCAAACAGCATCGAGGCGAAAATCGCGTCGATGCGCTCCGCCCGGTCGCGCGGTGCAAAATACATCCCGTATATTTCGTCGCGGTCAAAAAAGGAGGGGAAAAATTCTACATAGGGGTCGTCCCCGTACAGCGCCTGCATCCGCCGGTAGCTTTCCGCGGGCAGGTGCCCGAACCGGACACGGATAAACGCGCACTCCGCCACGTCCTGCAAATCCACCGGCAAGTCGCCGAACAGCTCCAGCTTTTTCTGCCCCTGTACGCAGGCCTCCGCCTGCTCCTGCAGCTGGGTCTTTTCGGTCTGCAGCGCCCGGCACGTGCGGTAAAGCGCGTCGGTTTTTTCACGCCAGTCCCCCGGCAGGTCGGCGAACATATCGGCCGGCAGGGGTGCCTGCCCCGCGGTATGCAGCACGAATTGCAGGCGGGAGAGCGCGGCGGCGTAGGGGTTTTCCCCGCCGTCCCCTCGCTCGGCGCCGTAAGACGCCGCCGGGGTTTCTCTGTCAAACTGCGGACAAAAGCCGCATTGCAGCAGGGCCCGGCAGGCCGCGTCGATTTCCGAAGCGTCGGCAAGCAGCCTGAGGACTGCAAATTTCTTTTTTCTCATAAGCCGCCCTCCCTCTCACACGCGCGCCCTGGTCACCAGAAAGGCGCCGATTTCCTCGGGCGCAAGCCCGTAGCGAAGCCCTTCCGCGATATGAATCAGGTTGTGCATCTCGTTTTGCTGGATGCCGACAAAGCCCATCAGCACCATCTGCGGCACGGTCGAGTACCGCAGCGCGTGCGTGCAGGCCAAAAGCTGCGCCTCGCCCGTTTTGTGCTCAATCACGCCGTCGGAAAACAGCGCCGCCGCCTTGCCGTAGACCGTATGCCGCAGCGTCTCGGTCAGGGCGGGCACGTCCGCGCTTTCCAGCAGCGCGTTGCGCTCGGTCGGTGTAAAGGCGGTCACGGTATTGGACAGCACCCCGGTGCGGCGCATATCCGCCTGCGGGTAATAGGTTTTCATGCGGTACAGGCTTTCCACCGTTTTCATGTCCGCGCGCATACGCAGATGGGCAAGCAGCGCCTTGCGCGTTTCGCCGGTATACTGCTCGCGAATGAGCGCCTCGCTTCTGGTGTTGACGCATTCGTCGACCAAAAGCTCGTACGCGCGCACGGAAAACGGCGCGCCCGCGCGAAACCCGTCCAAAAGCCGCTCATACGGCGTGCCCTCGAGCGCGGCGTCCATCTCGTCCATGTTGCGCGCGCGGTAAAGCGCTTCGGCGTCCAGCTCCGAATTGCGGCGGAAAAAGTCGGGAACAAACTGCATGGACTCGCCGACGCCCTCCGAGCCCAGGTATTCGGCGCAGGTGATAAGCAGCTCGGCGTCGTAATCCATTATCAGGGTCTTGTAAAGCGAGCCGCCGAGCGCCTTTTCCGCGGCGGCAAGCGACGCAATGCGCGTCATCGAATATTTGCGCACCAGCGCCTCGAACCGGGCGCGGTGGATGCGCGCGCGGGCAAGGTCGGAAAACACCGACGCATACGCCGTGCGGTCGCGCAGAAAAGCGGCGAGCTCCGAAATGCTGTGGCAGCCGAGCATTTCCCGGTAGGCGTCGTCGCCCAGGATTTCGCCGTACATGGCGTGCGCCTTGGCTGTCAGCGCGCCCGCCGAAAGGCTTGCAATCTTTTTCATGCGCCCGCTCCTTTCCGCTTTTTTCCTTTCCCCCGCTTCAGTCGTTTTGGACGGCGGCCTCGAAAAACGCGTCCTCCCACGCCTTGTGCCCGGCGGCAAACCGCGCGTCCAGCGCTTTGGCCACGCGCGCTTCCCGCTCCTCAATCTGCCGGCTCGCGGCGGCGAGCTTTTCCGCCTTCTGCCGACGCGCCGCGTCAATCTGCGCCTGCGCCTTTTCGTCGTGCGCGGCGTCGATGGCCGTTTTCTGCTCGGCGAGCGCCGTCGTCAGCGCTTCGCGGCGGGCGCGCGCCTGGGCCACGCGGTCGCGGGCCGCGCGGTCGGCTTCCACAATCATATTCAGCGCGTTTTCCATGCAAAAGCCCTCCCGTATGCCGCCGTACCGTCGGTGCCGGCACGGCGGTCAAATGCATCTAATTAAGAACTGATTGTAGCACTTTTTTCGGAAAAGTACAACCGCAATTTTCGAAAAGTCATCCCGGTTTTTTTGCGCAAATTGTGTAGAATGACAAAAAGCCGTACACTTTTTCCCTTAGTGTGCAGAACCGGGCGTTCGGCGCGCGCAAAACGCGGAAAAATCCTGTCGCCCCCATTGTTTTTCATAAAAAAATGTGGTACGATATAGAAAATTCAGCCAAAAAGGAGAGAACGATATGTCGGATTGGTACAAAGAGGCGGTCATCTATCAAATTTGGCCGCGCTCCTTTAAGGACGGCAACGGCGACGGGATAGGCGACCTTGTGGGCGTGCTCGACAAGCTCGACTACATCAAAAGCCTCGGGGCGACGGCCATCTGGTTTTCGCCGCTGTACCCCTCGCCGAACGCCGACTACGGCTACGACATTGCCGACTACCGCAGCATTTCGCCCGATTACGGCGATTTGGATTTGTTCAAGCAGGTGCTCGACGGCGCGCACGCGCGCGGGATGAAGGTGCTCATGGACCTGGTCGTCAACCACACCTCCGACGAGCATATGTGGTTCCGGGAAAGCCGCAAGGGCGGCGACGACAACCCGTACCGCGACTATTACATCTGGCGCAAAGGTAAAGGCAAAGACGGCAAGAAGCCGCCCAACAACTGGCTGTCGACCTTTGAGGGCGGCGCGTGGGAGTATGACGACGTGCGCGGGGAATATTACCTGCACGTCTTTGCCAAAAAGCAGCCCGACCTCAACATGGACAACCCGAAGGTGCGCGAAGAGGTCATCAACATCATGCGCTTCTGGCTGGATATGGGCGTGGACGGCTTCCGCGAGGACGTCATCACCTTCATCTCCAAGCGCGAGGGCCTGCCCAACGGCTTCCCGCTGCCGATTGCAACGGGCATTGAGCACTACAACAAGGGCCCGCACATCCACGAATACCTCACGCAGTTCCGCAAGGCCATTTGCAAGGACTACGACTGCTTCATGGTCGGCGAATCGCCGATGACGAATTCCAAGGACGCGCTGGCCTTTACCGCCGGCGACGACCGGGAGCTCGACATGATGATTAGCTTCGACCATATGCAGGCGGACTGCTTTATGACCGACACCATCGCCGTCCCCTTCAGCCTGAAAAAAATGAAAAAGGCGTTCACGCGCTGGCAGGAGGACCTGTACGGCAAGTCGTGGAACGCGCTGTATCTCGAGAACCACGACCACCCGCGCATCATCAGCCGCTACGGCAGCGAAAAGTTTCGCAAGGAAAGCGGCAAGATGCTGGCGACGATGTGCTATTTCCAGAGCGGCACGCCGTTCATTTACCAGGGGCAGGAAATCGGGATGATTAACAACCACCTCGACCGGCTCGACCAGTTCAAGGACGTCGTGACCTTCAACAACGCGCAAATCTTTAAGAAATTCGGGTTTTCGGACGCGGCGTATCTCAAGATTGCCAACCGCACCAGCCGCGAAAACGCGCGCACGCCGGTGCAGTGGGACGCGAGCGACTACGCGGGCTTTTCGACGGTGGAGCCGTGGTTCGGCGTTGCGCCGAGCTACAAGGAGATTAACGTCGCCGAGGCCGAGGCGGACCCGGATTCCATCCTCCACTATTACCGCAAGCTCCTTGCCGTTCGCCAGGCGGATAAGCTGTTCATCTACGGCAGCTACAAAGAGCACGACCACAACAGCACGGACTTCTACTGCTACGAGCGCGAATACGAGGGCCGCAAGGCGCTTGTCATCTGCTCCTTTGCCGAGGAGACGCGCACGTTCCGCGTGCCGGACGGCTTTGATTTGACCAAGGGGAAGCTGGCGCTGTGCAACTACCAAGACGCGCCCGGCAAGGCGCACGTCTGCCCCATGCGCCCGTACGAAGCGCGGGTGTACGTATTCGAGTAAGCCGCCATACGAAAACGCTCCGGAACACCCGGAGCGTTTTTCAATCGTCATATTCGCGTAAATGCCCTTCGCACAAAAGCCGCGGGAAGCCCCATTGCCGCAGGACCTCGTACACGGCGACGGCGACGGTGTTGGACAGGTTCAAGGACCGGGCGCGCGCGTCGTCGAGCATCGGCAGCCTGGCGCAGAAGTCGGGGTTCTCGTGCAGCAGCCACTCGGGCAGCCCCGCCGTCTCCTTGCCGAAAAACAGGTAGGCGTCCTCGGGATAGGCAAGGTCCGAATAGATGTGCTTGCCCTTCGTCGTGAAAAAGAAAAAATTCTTTTGCTGCGGCGTTTTTTCCAGAAATTCGCGCAGGCTGTCGTAATAGGTAATGTCCAAAAGCCGCCAGTAGTCGAGCCCCGCGCGCTTGAGCTTGCGGTCGTCAACGGTAAAGCCCATCGGCCCGACCAAATGCAGCCGCGCGCCCGTCGCCGCGCAGGTGCGGGCGATGTTGCCGGTGTTCTGCGGGATTTCCGGCTCGACCAACACGATATTCAGCGCCACGCGCACATCCCCTTTCGCTTGTCACCGGGCGCTATTATACGCGCTTTTTTAAAAAAAGTAAAGCGCGCCGATTTTTCAAAATTTTGCACTTCTATTTGCCGGGCGGCTGCGCAAACTAAGCTTGCCGGCTTTTCTATTGAAAAAGCACGGCAAAAAACCGAAAGGAGAGACCCAAATGCAAGCATCGATGCAATCCGCCATGAAGGCCGTCGGCGTCAGCCTTGCCGTCGGCAGCGCCGTCGCCATGGTCGGCGGCATGGTACGCGGCGGCTCGGCCAAGCGCAAGGCGAAAAAAACGGCGAAAAAGGCCGTCAACACCCTGACAAATCTGGTCGACAGCGTCCAGACGATGATGAAATGAAGCCTGGCGCACTGCAGAAAAAAGCCGGGGCGGGGCTTTGCCTGCTGCTCTGCCTTTTGACGCTTGCCGCCTGCGGCGGCGGACAGACGCTTGGCAGCACGCACACGCAGGTTCCCGAGCCTTCCGCCGAAGCACCGGCAGCAGAAGGCTCGACGGCGCCCGCGGCGTCCGAAACCGCACCAGCCGAAACGCCGCTGCCTGCCGCGGCCGACGAGCCGGTTTTGCAGGACGGCAAGACCTACACGGGGCTCGCGCCGCTCGCGCTGCGCGAATTTAAGGTGGAGGACCCCGAAAACACGCGCGGGCTTTCCACCGAAAAGCGCGGCTACAGCTACGGCGTGGCAAAGGACGGTCAGCCGCACACGACCTCGGTGCAGAACCAGCGGTATTTTGCAGAGAACGGCTACCGGGCGTTTTGCCTGGACACCAAAAGCACGGAAAAGACGCTCTACCTGACCTTCGACTGCGGGTACGAAAACGGGTACACCGAAAAAATCCTCGACACGCTTCGGGAAAAGGACGTACCGGCTGCGTTTTTCTGCACGCTGCCGCAGGTGGAGGCCGAGCCGGAGCTTATCGCCCGGATGATTGCAGAGGGGCACATCGTGGGCAACCACTCGGTGCGCCACCCCTCGTTCCCGACGCTTTCACGGCTCGACATGGCGGCGGAGCTGCAGGGCATGGACAATTACCTGCGCACAAATTTCGGGTACAGCGAACCGTATTTCCGCTTCCCCATGGGGGAATATTCCGACTGTGCGCTTGACCTTGTCGGCTCGCTCGGTTACCAGAGCGTGTTCTGGTCGGTCGCCTACGCCGACTGGGACCTGGAAAACCAGAAGGGCGCGGACTACGCCTTCAACACCGTGACGGCGCGCCTGCACCCGGGCGCGGTTCTGCTGCTGCACTCGGTCTCGCCGGACAACGCGAACGCGCTCGGCGACATCATCGATTATGCGCGAAGCGAAGGGTATGTGTTCCAATCCCTGCGCGACTTTCCGACGGCGTAAAGCGAAGCCCGGACAAACCTTGTCCGGGCTTTGCCGCCGTTTATGCTTCTTTTGCGTTTTGCGCGTGCTTTTCGCGGTCCTTCCAGCTGTGGATGACCTGCGGGCGCTCGAGGACGGCGTCGAGCTTTTTCAAAAACGGCACGATGTCGCCGAAGTCGAGCGCGCGGTGGTCGAAGGCGATGCAAATGGGCAGCACCTGCCGCGCCTCCACCCGCTTGTTCCCGGCGGCGTCGCGCACGACGACGGGCTTGTCCTGCACCGCGCCCACGCCGAACGCCGCGACCTGCGGCGGGATGATTTCCAAAAGCGCGCATGCCCCGCGCTGCCCGCGGTACAGAGAGCCGAGGTTCGACACCGTGACCGTACCCTGCGTCAGGTCCGTTTTCGTCAGCCGGTCCGTTTTGGGAATGGCCTCGTACGCGCGCTTTTTCTGCCCGTGCAGCGTGCGGACCTTGTGCTTGCCGGTTTTGGAGCCGATAAGGCGGCAGACGGCCTGCCCGAGCTTGCCGCGGCGCAGCGCCGTGAGCGTGTTGTCCAGCGAAACCTCAAACATGGCTTCGTTCAAATCCGTATTCGCCGCGCGGCGGGAGACGTCGGCGATGTACGCGGTCATCTCGTCCAAGTTTTTGTTTTCAAAGTCATGCAGATTGACGGTCATCATCTCGCCGTTGGGCAGCACCATCGGCATGGAAATGTCGATATTCCGATAGGTTGTGACCTCGCCGCGCACAAGGCGGCGGTCGAAGCGAATGTGCGCGTTCATGGCGGGCGCGGCCTTGAGCCCCTCGCAGATGAGCTTTAAAACCAGCGTATTGACGCTGATTTTTTCCTGCCCCGGGCGGTCGAAATTGAGCTGTCTGTATTCGCGCATCAGGTCGGTCACGTCGGGTTCATACAGATAGGTCACGTGCGGGATGCGCTCCCAGCTTTCCGTGGTCATGTTCGCAACGATTTTTCTTTGGATACCGAAATGGGTGGTCTCTGCCGGTTTCATGGGGCCAACTCCTTTATGTCTGTTTTTCCCGCAGCCGCTGCCGCGCGGTCCGAAGGCCGCGCGCCGCAGTTCCCGTGCGGAACGTCCCCATCGTACCGAAAACGGCGCAGTTGCGCCATATATTCCGGTTTGCAGCGCAAAAAAACGGGTGCAACCGGCGGGTTGCAGGCCGCGGTTGCGCCCAAAAAAGCGCGCAAAAACGCCCCTCGGCAGCAGCTTCGGGGCGCGGGACGCGTTGTGTTCGGTTGTTTTCGTCAGACGTTGACCATCGCCTTGAACGCGTTCATAAAGGTCGAGTTCGACGGCGCCATCACGTAGTTGAGCACCAGCACGTCGGTAATGCCGTGGTCGCGCAGAAACTGCGGGAGGTTCATCCCCTTTACACCGTCCTGGCGCGGGTCGAGCACATAGACCTCGCCGAAGTTCTCCAGCAAAAACGGCGCGAAGGCGTTGCCGTAGGATTCCTTGACCATTAAAATTTTCCGGTCGCTCCCGCAGGCGGAGGTCATCTTGATAAGCGGTTTGTCGCCCTGGATGAACGCCATGTATTTGCTGGACGAATCCGTGATGGAGGTCGAAATGATGCGCAGGTTTTTCCCGTCGGTCATCGCCGGGGAGGAATAAAACTGCCCGCTCGCCTCGACCGTGGGGTAAAACACCTCGACATAGTCCGGGTTCTCTTTCAGCTTCTCGCTGTGCGTATAGCGGTACATGCTGCCCACAAAGCCGTCGAGCCGCCCGGTCTCGTGCGCGGAAAGGGGCTTGCATTCGAGCCCCGCTGTCTCGCAGAACGCCTCATACGCATAATACGCGCCGCGCGCGGTCCAATGGTGGTCGGTGCGGAAATAGATATATTCGTCCGTGTGGCGGGAAAGATGGGAATAGGCGTCCACCGTCACAACGCCGCCGGTCATCGCGCCGTAGGCGATGCCGATGCCGCGCGTCTGGTCATGCGCGCCGGTGCGGTACGCCTCCGGCCCGTAAAACGCAATCCGCGTGGGCGCGAGCAGCGAATAGACGTTGATTTCCGGCACGCGGGACTTGAGCGCGGAAAGGGTCTGCCCGTACTCGGTCAGCCGCTTTTGCGCGACGGAGTACATTTCCATGGCGGCGTCGCTTGTGAGCACAATATAGTTTTCCACCGTATAGTCGCCGACCTCCGGCGGTTCGGTGGGCGGCTCGGTCGTTGCGGCCGCCGACTGGGTTTCGGATTGCGGCTGCGTTTCGGCCGGTGCCTGCGTTTCGGCCGGCGCCTGCGCAGAGGAAAGCCGCGGCGCCAGCGCCACGGCGGTGACCAGGACCACGACGGCGAGCAGAATCTCGGCCGTGCCCAAAATTTTTCTTGAACGAGTCATTTGCATAAATCGGTTCCGCCTTTGTCAGACTTTTTCGCCCGTGTCGGCGCGCAGGATGTTCTGGAACACGGCGATGTGCGTCGACGAGATATACTTATCCATATGCATACTGCCGAAATACCATTTGCTGAACGTACACGAGTCGGACAGCTCCTCGAAATACGCGTTGAGCGCCGTCACGCGCAGGGAATCGTAATCCTTGAGCTGCAAAAAGCCCTTGATGCGCAGCGGCGGTTCGTGCGTGACGACGATGTCGACGTGGTAATCCTCCTTTTCGAGCGCGTGCGCGCCCTCCAAAAGCTCCTCGCGCGTCGGGATTTCCGCGCGCGACCAGGCGTCGCCCTCGGAGCGGATGTCAATGTCGGGGCTCTCGCCGCCGCCCATGGTAAAAACCGACATCCCGTCAATATGGTAGACCTGCCCGCGCATCAGGTGGTAAAGGTTGCCGTAAATGCGGTGGACCTTGCCGCCGTTCCATTCGCTGACCTCATATTCGTTGAGCAGCGAAAAATTTTCGTGCGTGCCGTCTAAGAAGCAGATGTTGTATTTCCGTTTGCCGAACTGCTCGCGCAGCTTGCGCTCCTTTTTGCCGTCATCCCACAAAAAGCCGAAATCCCCGCAGACAATGAGCGTGTCGCCCGCCTTAAGCGCCCGCAGGCGCGCGGGCGAGAGCCGCTGCGCCTCGCCGTGGGTGTCGCCGGTCACATAAATCAAATCCGTTCACATCCTTTGGCCCGTGGTGGTTGCCAAGCGCCATGATTTTTGGTATACTGTCTTATATGTGAATATTCATTGTACACGGTTTTGAACTTCTTTTCAAGAGGTGAAACGCTTTGAAGCGTATAATTTCCCTTGCCCTCTGCGTGCTCGTGCTGTGCGTTTCCGCTATCACGCCGGGCTTCGCCGCCTTTAACGCGGCGCTCGAAACAAGCGCCGACATCGTGCTGCTGTTAAACCGCGACAGCGGCACGGTCGTTTTTGACAAAAACGCCGACAAGGTGACCGCGCCCGCGTCGCTGACCAAGATTGCGACCGCCACCGTCGCCATTGAGCATTGCTCGGACCTGGACGCGAAGGTCACCGTAAAGCAGTCCTCTATCGATGCCATTGCGGGCACGAACAGCTCGACGGCGGGGCTTTTGCCCGGCGAGGTGCTGACCGTCCGAGAGCTTTTGTACTGCCTGCTTGTGCGCAGCGCGAACGAGGCCGCCGTCATTTTGGCCGACTACGTCGGCAACGGCTCCGTGCCCGCCTTTGTGGACATGATGAACGAGCTCGCCGCTTCGCTGGGCTGCGAAAACACGCATTTCGTCAACCCGCACGGTTTGGACGAGCCGGGGCACCAATCCACCGCGCGCGACATTGCGAAGCTTACCGAGCACGCGCTGGAGCTGCCGCTGTTTTCGGAAATTGTCAACACCGTGAACTACACCCTGCCCGCCACGAACAAAAGCGGGGAGCGAAACCTCCTGTCCACAAACTGGCTCATCAACCCGAATTTCAAAACCTACTACTGCGAATACGCCGCGGGCGTCAAAACCGGCTCGACCTCCGACGCGGGGCGGTGCGTGGTTTCGACGGCGAGCAAGGACGGCTACAATTACCTGGGCGTCGTCATGGGCGCGCCGTATGAGGACGTCAACGGCGACGGGAACCCGGACAACTGCGCGTTTTTGGAGTGCAAGAAAATTTTTGAATGGGCGTTCGACAACCTGCGTATGTCCAAGGTTGCCGACACGACGCGCATTGTTACCGTCGTGGACGTCACGCTGTCGCGCAAGGCCGACCACGTGCGCCTGGTCCCCGCAAGCGACGTGACCGCGCTCGTGCCCGTGGGCAACAACGAAAACAGCGTGCTCATAGAGCCCATCCCCGAGGAAACGCCGCAATCCGTCGAGGCCCCCGTCAAAAAGGGGGACGTGCTCGGCAAGGCGCGCATTTTGTATGCCGAAAGCGAAATCGCGACGGTTGACCTGGTCGCCGCCGAGGACGTCGACGTCAGCCTGCTTTTGTATATCGGACACGGCATTTCCCAGCTGTTCCGTTCGGCCGTGTTCCTGGTCATTTTTGCGCTTGTGCTTTTGGTGCTCGCCGTCTACGGCTTTTTGGTGCTGCGGCACAAGCAGCAGAAAAAGCGCCGGCGCGCGCCCAAGACCGTTAAAAATTTCCGGAACCTGAAGTGAGGGAAGCCCCATGGCAAAAGCGGAACCGAAAACCAACGCGATGCGCATCCTGGACCGGCAGAAAATCCCGTACGCGACGCACACCTATCCGCACAAGGACGGGGAGGCCGTCGACGCCAAAAGCGTCGCCGCGCTCGTCGGCATGGAGGCGGGGCGCATTTTCAAGACCCTCGTCGCGCGCGGAAAAAGCGGGCAATGCTACGTGTTCGTCATCCCCGGTCCCGCGGAGCTCGACCTGAAGGCCGCCGCCGCGGCGGTTTCGGAAAAGCACGTCGAGATGCTGCACGTCAAGGAGCTGCTGCCGACGACCGGCTATGTGCGCGGCGGGTGCAGCCCTGTCGGAATGAAAAAGGCGTTCCCGACCGTCCTCGACCGTTCGGCAAGCCGCTGGGACACGATTCTCGTGAGCGCCGGGAAAATCGGCGTGCAGCTGGAGCTTGCGCCCGACGCCCTGCGGCAGGCGGCAAACGCCGCGTTCGCCGACATCACCCTGTAGCCGCAGCCGAAAACCCATGCCAAAGCAGCGCGCCGCCCGTCGGGCGGCGCGTTTTCTTGTTTCGCGTCTGCTTTTGTCAGTTCACGCGCTGGCAGGACATCGGCTCGACCGTAATGGAATCCACGGTGACGGCCGCGTCCGTATAGTTGAAATACAGCGTGGCGCTGTTGTTGTATTCCACACGGTAAACGCCCGCCTGCACCGCTTCGTGCGCGGTCATGCGCGCATCCTGCAAATCGCCGAGCATGGAGGCGGCAAGCTTGTAATTTTCCGCCGCCGCATTGATTTGCGCTTCATAGTGGTAAACGGCGTCCGCGTCCGTGCCGCTCTTTTCATAATACCACGCGTAGCTCGGCAGCGCGCCGTATTCGAGCGCCTTCAAAAACGCGGTCTGCGCGTCCTCGGCCGTGTTGGCGGGCGCAAGCGCATAGGAGACGACGCCGTGCAGCACCATCTGCAAAAACGGGACGGCGCGGTAGCTGTCCGTTTCCGGGTACGCGCACGTGCCGGGCAGAGAGACGACCACGTCCGCGTCGCGCAGGAGGTACGCGTTGCCCGTGTCGACCATCAGCGTCCGGCTGGCGGCAAGCGTCGCCGCCTGCTCGCGCAAATGCCCCGCCATTACGGTGCGCGTGTTGCCCGCGCTCGCATAATCGGAATAGAGATACCGGCCCGCATCGGCAATGCACGCGCCGGAAAACGCGTCGTCGTAAAACGCGTGGACAAAGCCCTCCACATTGTCGCCGAGCTCCGTCTGCCGCAGGAAATACCGCGTATGCTGCGTGCTGCCGGCAACAAGGGCGAGCGGGTTTTCCTGCGCATAGGAAAGCGTCCCGCCGTCTATGCCCTGCGCGCCGTAGCCGGACGCGCGCACGCTGCGCCGCCCGAAGGAGGCAATCGATAAGTCGAGATAAATGGAAAACTGCTGCGCCCGGACATACGCAAGCAGCGATTCCAGCTCGCGGTCATTGCCCAGCTTGCCGGCAAAATCGCCGTTGCGCAAAAGCCCCTGCGAGGTCGCGCCGTCCAGCGCGCCGACGAGCCGCACCGTGACGTTGTCGACGCTTTTCGCCTTTAAGAGCCGCAAAAGCTCCTGCGTTTCGGCAAAATCGGTCAGCAGGGCGCTGCGGTTCGGATTTTCCTTTGCCGCCGCCGCATATACGGTCAAAACCATCGGCAGCGTTTCGGGGACGGCGGTCGCCTGCGCGGGCAGGGTCCCGTTTCGGATAAGCACCTCGCGGCACGCCGCCGCCATGCCGGCGTACCCGGCGTTGCGGTTGGACAAAAAGCGGTAGCAAACCGCAATTTCACCGGTGAACGAATTGCCGGTATACAGCGTCGCGCTGTCCGCCTCCCCCGCAAGGGCGGTATCCGTCACGCAGAAGGTGGCCCCGACGCGGGCGTAGGCGTCCGCCGCGGTCGCCCGGTGCGAGGCAATCCGCGCAATCGCGTCGCCGCTTTCTATCACCGCGACAAAGGCGCTCTGGCCGCGCTTCATCCCGAAGGCCGGAATGCGCGCCGGGACAAGCTGCAGCGTCCCGTCCGCCGCCGTTTCCGTTTCCAAAAGCGCCGGGTCCGCGCCGTAGACCGCAAAGGTCTTGTCGGCATAGGCCTCTTCTAAGACGCCGGCAATCGGCTCCACCGCGCCGCTGCCGTCGGGCAGCAGCATATAGTCCCCGTCGGCGGCTGCGTCCGTCGCGCCGAACCAGTCAAGCAGCGTCAGGCGCTCCAGCACGCACCCCGCAGACAGCGCAATGTCCCCGCAGTTGACCGTCACGCGCAGCGCGCCGTCCTCCAGCCGGAAGGCGACCGTCACGCGCAGGGATACCGCGCCGGCCGGCGCGGCGGCGGGCTCCAGCCTGGCCGTTTCGGCGTCGGGCGCCATGGTATAGGTCAGCTCCATGCCGTCGGGCGTCGGGGTAAAGACCGTCGTACCGAACGCGACGGCGTTGTCCTGGGAATTGAGCGCATAGAGCGTCCCGTCCAGCGACACCTCGGCCGTGAGGACGGCGGCGGGCACCTCGGCGCCGTC
Source organism: Candidatus Fimenecus excrementigallinarum (assembly GCA_018714805.1). GTDB lineage: Bacteria > Bacillota > Clostridia > Oscillospirales > Acutalibacteraceae > Fimenecus > Fimenecus excrementigallinarum. Next base: position 45,612 of record DVMW01000024.1, on the reverse strand, counting down.
CGTGCGCACGGCGGGCAGCGCCTGCCAATAGGTCCCGGTGTTGGTCTCCCGCACGGCCGCCGACTGCGCCGCGCTGTCGTAATACAGCTCCAAAAAGCCGGAATTCGTCACATAAACCAGATTCGCCGCCTGCGTCCCGTGCACGTCCGCGCCCGCAAAGGCGGACGCCGTCGGGGTGCGCGCGCCGACGCTTTGCGTTTCGACGTCCACGCCTGCGCCGCAGCCGGAAAGCAGCAGCACGGCCGCCAGGGCGAGCGCGCCTACGCGCCAAAGGGCGCTTTTCGTTTTCTTTCGGAACGTTCGCATAAGCTTCCTCCGTTTCTTTAAAATATAGTATAGCATATCGGCGCAAAAATTTCCAGTCCCCCCCTTCCCGCTCTGCTGCCTGCCGGTTTGACTTCTCGGCGCAAACCGGGTACAATACAACTGTAATCCGCTCACCCGCCGCGCCGCGCGCAACGCGCCGTTGCGCGCCGCTTTTTTCGGAAAAGAGGTAAACCATGCTGACCTTCGGCCTTCTCCTTGCCGCCTTGATGCTGCTTTGCGGTATTGGGTACCTGATTGTCGGGCACGACTACAAGGACCCGGTTGTGCCTGTGCCGCAGACGGCGGACCCGGCGCGCAACCCGTACATTGCGCCGACCGGGCAGACGATGCTCGCCGCGCACCGGCTCGGCGGCGGCATTGCGCCGGAAAACACGCTTTTGGCCTTTAAAACCTGCGTGGAGGTCCAAAAGCTGCCCGTGGACCTGTTTGAGTTTGACGTCCACCTGACGAAGGACGGCGAGCTCGTGCTGCTGCACGACGATACGTTTGACCGCACCTCCAACGCCGAGGAGGCGTTCGGCAAAAAGGGCGTCGCCCCGCGCGACAAGACCTACGGCGAGCTTATGGCGCTCAACCTCGGCGAGCATTTTAAGGATGCCGGGGGACACACGCCGTACCGGGGGCTTCGCGGGGATGAGATTCCGGCCGATTTGCACGTGGCGCGCGTCGAGGATGTGTTCGCGTATTTTCGCGACCGCAAGCACTACCGCTTCGTCATTGAAATTAAGGACGGCAAGGACGCCGGCCGGCGCGCCGCGGACCGGCTGTATGCGGCCATGGAGCGCTACGATATGCTGCCGCGCGTGGTCGTGGGGACCTTTCACGGCGAAATTTCCGCCTACATGACGAAGGCGCACCCGGATATGCTGCGTTCCGCCGGCATACGGGAGGTTGCGGGGCTTTACTTTTCGAGCCTGCTGCGCTTAAAGCGTGCGGGCAAGCGCTACCCCTTCGCCGCGCTGCAGATTCCGACGGACGACTACGTCTTCCAGCTCGGCACGTCGCGCCTTGTCAACTACGCCCACGCGCACAACGTCGCCGTCCAGTACTGGACGATTAACGACCCGGCCGAGGTCGAGCGCCTGCAGGCTATCGGCGCGGACGCCGTCATGAGCGACCACCCCGAAATGGCCGGGCGCGTGCTGCGCCGAAACGGGTGACGCGTCCGCCCGCATTTCCCCTTGCAAACCGGGCCGAAATACAGTATACTGAAAAAAACGCACAAAGGAGAGGATTGTTTGGACCCCATCAACGTCGATTTCACCGGCGGCAAAAAGGACGACGGCAAAAGCACGTCCGTCAAGGATATTTTCATCCCGCCCGAGCACGCGGGACGCAAAATCGCCGTCTGCCTTGTGATTACCGTGGCGCTTGCAGCCGTGCTTTACTACTTCATGCTGCCGGCGCTCAATTTCAAGGCCATTGAGCTGTATCTGTATATCGCGTTCGTCTGCCTTATCTACATCGGGCTGATGATTCTGTCGACCAAGCTGTTCGTGCAGCCCGAGTACGGGCCGTATGTCCGCAAGCAGTCGCGCGTGCCGCTCATCATCATCGGCGTGCTCGCCGCGGTGGTGCTGGTCGGGTACTTAGTCGGCGCAACGCTGTTCCGGGCGAAGGATTACAGCCAGCTGATGCCCGTTTCCGAGGGGGATTTTGCCGCGGACGTCGCGGAAATCGATTTTTCGAGCGTGCCCATTCTCGACGAAGAATCCGCGACGACCATTGCCGCGCGCACCTTCGGCGATTTGTCCGACTACGTTTCGCAGTTCGCCATTTCCGCGGGCTATTCGACGCAGATTAACTACCACGGCACCCCGGTGCGCGTGTACCCGCTCGCCTACGGCGATATTTTCAAATGGCTGCGCAATACGGGCGACGGCCTGCCCGCCTACATCATCGTCGATATGACGACCGAGGAAACGCAGGTCGTGCGCATGGAGGACGGCGGGATGCGCTACACGCCGGACGAGCATTTCAACCGCTATCTGCCGCGCTACCTGCGCTTTAAGCACCCGACCATGCTGTTCGGCACGCCGAGCTTTGAGATTGACGAAAACGCCGACCCGTACTGGGTCGTGCCCATTCTCGACAAGACCATCGGCCTCTTCGGCGGCACGGACGTGATTGGCGCGGCGGTGGTCAATGCCGTCACGGGCGACATCACCATCGTTTCCACCAGCCTGACGGGCGAAACGGACCTGCCGACCGAGGAATTCGTGACCGACGAGGAATGGCAGTGGATGGACCGCGTGTACAACGCCTCCATCATCAACGAGCAGTACAACTACTACGGCAAGCTGTCGGGCGGCTTCTTCAACTCCATCTTCGGCCAGGAGGGCGTCAGCGTCGTCAGCAGCGGCTACAACTACCTCGCGCTCAACGACGACGTCTATATGTTTACGGGCGTGACCTCCATCACCTCCGACCAGTCCATCATCGGCTTCATTTTGTCGAACCAGCGCACAAAGGAGACGAAGTTCTACCCAATCTCCGGCGCGCTGGAGGATACGGCGAAGGCGTCGGCAGAGGGCGCGGTGCAGCAATACAGCTACAAGGCGACCTTCCCGCTGCTTTTAAACATCAGCGGCGAGCCGACCTACTTTATGGCGCTCAAGGACGCGGGCGGGCTTGTTAAGCAGTTCGCCATGGTCAACCTGAAGCAGTCCACGGTCGTCGGCGTCGGCAACGACCTGACCTCCTGCACGGAAGCGTATGCGCACGAGCTGGAGATTAACGGCATCAGCGTGGACATCGATATTGAGGAAATGGGCGCGGGGGACGACCCGACCGCGCAGACGCCCGAGACGACGGACGTGACCGGGACCGTTGCGGAAATCCGTTCGGTCGTGACCGGGGGCGAGACGTACTTCTATATCCGTCTCGACACCGGCGCAAGCTACTACAAGGTCTCCGCCGCCGAAGCGGAGCGCGTGGTGCTTTTGAACGTCGGCTCGACGGCGACCTTCACCGTGAAGGCGGGCAGCGAGGGCGAGATTATCGACGTCATCGCAATGCCGTAATCACGCAATATGCACAGAAAAACAGCGTCTGTCCTTGCGGACAGGCGCTGTTTTTACTTAAGCTGCCGGGTGCGGCCGTTTATTTTTTCATCCTCATGGAAATGTCGAACGCGTGCACGGAATGGGTCAGCGCGCCGAGCGAGATGATGTCCACGCCGGTCAAGGCGACCTCCCGAAGGTTCTCGAGCGTGATGCCGCCGGACGCTTCGACCTTCGCCCGGCCGGCGATAAGCTCGACCGCCCTGCGCATATCGTCATACGCCATATTGTCGAGCATGATGATGTCCGCGCGCGCTTCGAGCGCCTGACGGACCTCCTCTAAATTGCGGGTCTCCACCTCAATCTTGACCATGTGGCCGAGCTTGCCGCGCAAAGCATCAACCGTCTTTTGGATGCCGCCGCCCGCGTCGATGTGGTTGTCCTTGAGCATCGCGCCGTCAGACAAATTGAAGCGGTGGTTTTTCCCGCCCCCGCAGACCACGGCGTATTTTTCCAGCGCCCGCAGCCCCGGCAGGGTCTTGCGCGTGTCGGTAATCTGCGCGTTCGTGCCGCGCACCAGCTCAACGGCGCGCGCGGTGGCCGTCGCCACGCCGGACATATGCTGCATAAGATTGAGCGCGGTGCGCTCGCCTTTTAAAAGCAGCGCCGTTTCGCCGGAAAATTCCGCAATAACGTCGCCCTTTTTCAGGCGGTCGCCGTCGTGCTTGAACACGTTCGCCTCAAAGCTCGCGTCCAAAAGCTCGAACGTGCGCAGCGCGACCGAAAGCCCGCACAACACGCCGTCGGCCTTGGATACGAAATACGCCGTGTCGCGCTGGCCGTCGGGCAGCAGGTAGTCGGAGGACACGTCCAGATAGTTGATGTCCTCCCGCAAAGCGCGCATAATGACGTCGTCCACATAAAACTGCGGCAGATTCATCCCTCGTCAACCTCCTTGAGAATAATATGGGCAACCGTCGCGAGGCTCAGCGCCTCGCAATAGTCGTGCGTAACGGCAAATTTGCCGGTTTTGAGTCTCTGCAAAATGGCGTCCACGCGCTTGAGGCCCGTGTGCACCGCGCCAAGGTCGGGAATGACGAAGTAGGCGCGCTGCATGATGGAGCGAATCTCCGTGCGCATCCCCTTGGGCAGCGGCGCGCCGGAGACGTCCGGCACGTGGGGGACGGGCACGACGTGCGCAAACCCGCCCGCGGCGCAGCGCGCAATGTCCTGCGCGGCGCGGCGGCCGAACACGAGCGCCTCCAAAAGGGAGTTGGAAGCAAGCCGGTTTTTGCCGTGCACGCCGGTGCACGAGCACTCACCCACCGCATACAGCCGGGAGATGTTCGTGCGCGCATCCAAATCGACGGCAATGCCGCCCATTAAGTAATGCTGGCACGGGAACACCGGGATAAGGTCCGTCGTAATGTCCACCCCGTGCTCCATGCACCCGGCGTAAATGCCGGGGAAGCGGTTCAAAAGGAATTCCCGCCCGCGGTGGCGGATATCCAGATAAAACGCGTTGCTGCCCGTTTTGCGGCTCTCCATGATGATGCACTTCGAGACGACGTCGCGCGGCGCAAGCTCCAGGCGCTGGTCGTAACGGTGCATAAAGCGTTCGTGCCGGCAGTTGAGCAGATACGCCCCCTCCCCGCGCACGGCCTCGCTGATGAGGAACTGCTCGCGGTCCTTGCCGTTGAAGGCGGTCGGGTGGAACTGCACATAGCTCAGATGTTTTATGTTCGCGCCGAGCTCATACGCCAGCCGCACGCCGTCGCCCGTCGCCACGGCGGGGTTCGTCGTGTATTTGTAGACCCGGCCGATGCCGCCCGTCGCCAAAACGCAGTAGTCGCAGAACACCGTCTGCGGCGCGTCCTCTATGAGCATATCGACGCAAAAGCCGCTTTTGACCTTTTGCAGCGAAAAGACCATGGCGTCCTCGCACAGCGTGATGTTGCCGCGCCGGGAAACCTCGGCGAGCAGCTTGTCCACGATTTCGGCGCCCGTCGTGTCCTTGTGGTGGACGATGCGCCGACGGCAGTGGCCGCCCTCGAGTGTCTTTTGCAAAGAGCCGTCGGGATTTTTGTCGAAATCCACGCCGTAGCCCATAATTTTCCGCACGTCGTCGGGGCCCTCGTGCACAAGGACGGTGACGGCGTCCGGGTCATTTTTGTACTGCCCGGCAATCATCGTGTCCTTGAAATGCAAATCGAAGCTGTCGTTCTCAAAGCTGAGCACCGCCGCGACGCCGCCCTGCGCCAGCGAACTGTTGGAAAGCTTCCGGTCCTTTTTCGCAAGCACCAGGACGGACAGCGCTTCCGGCAGCGACAGCGCGGTATAGAGGCCGCCCGCGCCCGCGCCCGCGATAACGACGTCATATCGTTCTTTCAGTTCCATACGGCCTTACCCTTCTTTTTGCAGCCGGCGCATCATGACCTTCGCCGCCTTGTAAATGTCGCCGCAGCCGAGCGTCAGCACCAAATCGCCCTCTCCGGCCTCGCGCAGAATGGCGTCCGCCGCCTCGTCGAAGGTCTGCACGCAGACGCAGCCCGGGATTTTTTCGGCGAGCTGCTCGGCGGTCACGCCGTAGGTGTTGCGCTCGCGCGAGCCCATGATGCGCGTCACGACGCACCGGTCGGGAATGCGCAGGACCTCGGCGAATTCGTCCATCAGCATATAGGTGCGCGAATAGGTGAACGGCTGAAACAGCGCCCAAACGCGCCGGTAGCCCATCTGCATGGCGGCCTCCAGCGTCACGCGCAGCTCGGCGGGATGGTGGGCGTAATCGTCCACAAAGGTAATGCCCCGGTACGTCCCGAGGTTTTCAAACCGCCTGCCCGCGCCGCCGAACGCCTCGAGCCCCTTTTTGGCCGCGGCAAAATCCGCGCCCGCAAGCGCGGCCGCCGCAAACGCCGCCAGCGCATTTAAAACGTTGTGTCTGCCCGGGACGGCCAGCGTAACGCGGCCGAGCACCGCGCCGTTATGCACCACGTCGAACGCGTCGTAGGCGCCGTGCTCGACGGAAAGGTTCTCCGCGTACCAGTCGTTCGTCTCGGAAAAGCCGAAGGAGACAAGCGTTTTGCCCGTCACGCCCTCGAGCGCCCTGCGGGTGTTCGCGTCGTCGCCGTTGTAGACGACCGCGTCGCGCGCCATCTCTGCAAACGTGTGGAAGCTGCGGATGAGGTTTTCCATCGTCTTGAAGTAGTCCATGTGGTCCTCGTCGATGTTGAGGATAACCGCCACGGACGGCGAGAGGTGCAGAAACGTGTCCTTAAACTCGCAGGCCTCGCAGACGAACGTGTCGCTTTTCCCAACGCGGCCGTTCGCACCTATTTTGGGCAGCTTGCCGCCGATGACCGCCGACGGGTCGAGCCCCGCCTCCAACAGCATCTGGGTGAGCATCGAGGTCGTGGTGGTCTTGCCGTGCGTACCGCACACGCCGATGCAGGTCTTATAAAGCCTCGAGATTGCGCCGAACAGCTCGGCGCGCTCAAAGGTCGGCACGCCGCTCTCCTTTGCGGCGACAAGCTCGGGGTTGTCCGGCAGCAGCGCCGCGGTATAGACCACCATTTCGGCGTCGCCGATGTTTTCCGCACGCTGCCCCATTGCGACGGGGATGCCGAGCGCCTTGATGCGGTCGAGCGTGTCGCTCGGGTTGTTATCCGAGCCGGAAAGCCGGTAGCCCTCGCTGTGCAGAATTTCCGCCAGCGGGCACATCCCGCTGCCGCCGATGCCGATAAAGTGGATGCGTTTGACGCTTTGTAACAGGTTGTCGATATCCGGCATGGAAAACGCCTCCGTTCTGTTCTTTTCTTATTATATTGCAAAGCGCGAAAAAATTAAACCCCCAAATGCAATCTGCACCGAAAAAATCCCGCCCGCATAGGATGGGACAGAAGCGGAAAAAGGGGCGACAGCATGAAAACGATTCTTTTGGTGGGCGGCGACCGGCGCAGCCTGTATCTGCGCGCATATTTCGAGCGCCGGGGCTTTTCTACATACGGCTTTGCGCTGCAAAAGGGCGAACCGCCCGCCTTGGGGGCCGAACTTTTGCAAAAGCCGTATGCGGCGGTCCTTTTGCCGCTGCCCGTCACGCGCGACGGCCAAACCGTATGCACGCCCCTTTGGGACGGCGCGCTGCCGCTTGCCGAACTTTGCCGGCGTCTGCCGAAGGGCGCGAGGGTGCTCGGCGGGCAGGTGCCGAAGGCGTTTTCGGAACAGCTCCTGGCAGGCGGGTGCACGGTTTTGGACTACTGCACCGAAGCCGTCGTCCGGGAAAACGCGGATTTGACCGCCCGGGGCGTCCTGCGCGTTCTGCAGGAAAACGGCTGCGCGCCAAAGGGCGCGCGCGTCGTCGTGACCGGGTTCGGCCGCGTCGCAAAAGCGACACTCAAGGCGCTGCTTGCGGCGGGCGCGGCGCCGCTCGTTGCGGCGCGGCGGCAGGAGGCCCTGCGGGAAGCGGAGGCGCAAGGGGCAGAGGCCGTTTTGCTGTCCGACTTCCTTAAAGCGCCCGGGCGTTTTGACGCGCTCGTCAACACCGTCCCCGCCCGCCTGTTTTCGGAACGCGTGCTGCGGCACTGTCCACCGGACGCTTTGTATCTGGAGACTGCGTCCGCGCCGTACGGCCTGGACCTTGCCGCCGCAGAGCGGCTCGGGCGGCGGGCGGTTCTTGCGGCGTCTCTGCCCGGGCGGTACTTCCCGCAGGCCGCGGCGGAAATTTTGGGGGCCGCCGCCGAAAGTCTCTTGTAAGGGAGGGAAAGCCCATGTCCGGGAATCGTTTGGGCTTCGCCATGTGCGGCTCGTTTTGCACGTTTCACCGGGTGCTCCCGGAAATGGAACGGCTCAAAGCCGCCGGCTGGGACGTCCAGCCCATCCTGTCGCAGACCGCCTATTCGACCGACACGCGCTTCGGGAAAGCGGCGGACTTTGTCGAGCGGATTGAGGCCATTACGGGAAAACGCGTCTGGCACACGCTTGCAGAAGCGGAGCCCATCGGACCGAAAAAGCTCCTGGACCTGCTCGTCGTCGCGCCCGCAACGGGCAACACGCTCGCAAAGCTTGCCGCGGGGCTCGCCGACACGTCCGTCACGCTCGCGTGCAAGGCGCACCTGCGCAACGAACGGCCCGTGCTTCTGGCCGTTTCCACCAACGACGCGCTCGGCGCGGCCGCCAAAAACATCGGCGCGCTGCTGAACGCGCGGCACCTGTTTTTCGTTCCCATGCGTCAGGATGCGCCCGAAAGCAAGCCGCGCAGCGTCGTCGCGGATTTCACGAAGCTCCCCGAGGCGGCCGCCGCCGCGTTGGCGGGGAAGCAGCTTCAACCGGTCTGTTTTTAAGCATTGACCGCACACGGAAATTGTCTCGTATTTCCCTGTGCGGTCTGTTTTTGTCTGTCAATTTACCAAAAATGCGTATGGATTTTTGTTTGTTTCGCCGGATTTTGTGCGGCGACGCAAAAGGCATAGAAATCCCCCCTGCGGTGTGCTAAAATATAGTATGTATGCGGCTTTTCGTCCGCAAAAGGCGCAGCGCGCCGGACCCTTGCAGAAAGGACATCGGGCATCCCCCGGAAACAGCCATGGCATTTATTGAGATGAAAAACGTCACCAAAACCTATTATATGGGCGAGGTGGAAATCAAGGCGCTCGACGAGGTCGGGTTCGCCGTCGACAAAGGCGAGTTTGTGGTCATCGTCGGTCCTTCGGGCGCGGGCAAGACCACGATTCTCAACATCCTCGGCGGCATGGACACGGCCTCCTCCGGCGAGATTTATGTGGACAATGAGCCGGTCAGCAGCTTCGACGAAAAGGCGCTGACCGCCTACCGCCGCGACGACGTGGGCTTTGTGTTCCAGTTTTACAACCTCGTCGGCAACCTGACGGCGCTCGAAAACGTGGAGCTCGCCTTGCAGCTTTCCAAGAACCCGCAAAGCGCGAAAAGCGTTTTGCAGGAGGTGGGTCTTTCGAACCGGCTGGACAATTTCCCCGCCCAGCTTTCCGGCGGCGAGCAGCAGCGCGTTGCCATAGCGCGCGCGCTCGCAAAGGCGCCGAAGCTTCTGCTGTGCGACGAACCGACCGGCGCGCTCGATTACATCACGGGCAAATCCATTTTGAAGCTTTTGCAGGACACCTGCCGCGAAAAGAACGTGACCACGCTCGTCATTACGCACAACCTTGCCATCGCCCCCATGGCGGACAAGGTCATCAAGGTCAAGAACGGCAAGATTGACCAAATTCTGATGAACAAGCGTCCGACCCCGGTCGAGTACATTGAGTGGTAAAGGAAGTTCGGCATGACAAAAGGTTTGAGAAAGGATTTGCGCCGGTCAATCGGCAAAAGCTTCAGCCGCTTTTTGTCGATTCTGCTGATTTCCGCGCTGGGCGTGGCGTTTTTTGCCGGCGTGCGGACCGCCGCCCCCGCGATGGAGGCCTCGGCGGACGCGACCTATGATGACCAGAACCTGATGGACATCCGCGTGCTCGGGACGCTCGGCATGACCACCGAGGATGTGGCGGCGTTTCTGGGGCTTGCGGGCGTGGAGGACGCCGAAGGGCTTTACACCGCCGACTATCTGTGCGAAACGGACATTGCGACGGTGGTCGTCAAGGTCTCATCGATGACCAACCGCATCAACCAGGTGCGCGTCACAGAGGGCCGCTTTCCGGAGCGCTACGACGAATGCATCGTCGACCGGGCGTTTCTGGACGCGTCGGGCTACGCCTTGGGCGACACGGTGCGCCTGCGCACCGGCACCGAGGAAAGTGTTTCCGACAAGCTGGCGGCCGATGAATTTACGATTGTCGGCATCGGCGAAACCGCCTATTACATGGACGCCGACCGCGGCACCGCCTCTATCGGCGACGGTACGGGCGACGGCATGATGATTGTGCCGAAGGAGGCGTTCACGACCGATATTTTTTCGGAAGTGCTTGTGACGATGACCGGCGCGGACGAGCTCAACTGCTTTTCCGCGGACTACGAAGCGCTGCTCGAGACCGTGACGCAAAATATCGAGTCGCTCGAGCAGGGCCGCTGCGAGGTGCGCCTGGAGCAGTTCAAGGCGGACGCGGACGACCAGCTCAACGACGCGCGGTACGAATACCAGAAGCAAAAGGACAAGGCGATGCGCGACCTTTCGGACGCGTACCAGACCCTGACCGCCTCGGAGGCCGAGCTGACAAGCGCCCAGGCCGAAATTGAACAGACCCGCACACAGCTGCAAAGCCTGCGCACGCTTTTCAACCTCGGCGACCAGACCATTGACGCGAGCCGCGCGGAGGTTGCCGACGCGCGCAAGTCCCTAAACGAGCTCGAGGTGCAAAAGCAGGCGCTCGAGCAGGAGATTGCCGACAGCGAAGTGCAGATTTCCGAAATGGAAAAGCAGCTGCAGGAGCAGGCGCCGACGCTTTCCGCGGAGGAATATTACCAGCGCAGCCTGGAGATTATCGAGGCGCGCGCGACGGTCGAATACTACAAAAGCCAGATGCCCTCGCTCGAGCGCAGCATCGAATCCGCCCGCCGCCAGGTGGAAACCGCCGAGGCGCTGATTGAGAATTTCCCGCAGGCGTCCGCCAACGCGCGCGAGCAAATCGCCGCCGGCGAAGCGGAGCTTGCAGAAGCGGAGAAGCGCGTGCAGGACGGTGAAATCGAGCTGGAACGCGCCAAGGAGGATTACGCCGTCGCCGAGGAGGACGCCGAGGCCGAGCTTGCCGCCGCCGAGGAACGGCTGCAAAACGCCGAGGACGACATCAACAACGTGGAGCTGCCGCAATGGTATGTGCTCGACCGCAGCTCGGTGCCGAGCTGCGCCGCCTTCCAAAACGACGCGCAAAACATCCGCGCCGTCGGCACGGTGTTCCCGATTATCTTTTTCCTGGTGGCGGCGCTCGTCTCGCTGACAACCATGACGCGCATGGTCGAGGAGGAGCGCACGCAGATTGGCACGCTCAAGGCCCTGGGCTACAGCCGGCGGTCCATCCTCTCCAAATACATTGTGTACGCGCTGATTTCCACCCTCATTGGCGCCGTACTCGGCGCGGCGGCCGGCGAAGCGCTGCTGCCGGGGCTCATTTTGCGGACCTACCGCATTGTCTACCCGGGGCTTACCGAAACCGTGCTGCCCGTCCACCTGCCAAACGCCGGGGTGGCCGCCGGGTTTTCCGTGCTTGCAACGGTCGGCGGCGCCGTCCTGGCCGGGGCGCGCGTGCTGCCGCTGGTGCCCGCCTCGCTCATGCGGCCCGAAGCGCCGCAGTCCGGGCAGCACATTGCGCTCGAGGAGCTCAAGTTCATCTGGCTGCGTCTCAATTTCTCGCAGAAGGCCGCGCTGCGCAACCTGTTCCGCTATAAAAAGCGTCTCTTCATGACCGTGTTCGGCGTGGCGGGGTGCATGGCGCTGCTGCTTGTGGGCTTCGGCATCAGCGATTCCGTCGAGCGCGTCCCCGACAAGCAGTACGGCGACGTGTTCGCCTACCAGGGCACCGTCGGCACCGACACCTCGCTTTCGCGCGCGGAACGCCGCCAGCTGCTGGCCAAGGTCGCCTCCGTTAAGGGGGTCGCCGACTATTTGCAGGCGAGCTCCGACGTTGTGTACGCCGAAACCGACAAGGGGGAGACGACCGCCTATCTCGTCGTCCCGCAGGACACGGCGAAATTCAGCGAATACGTCCGCCTGCAGACCCGCCTGACCAACGAGCCCTGCGCGCTTTCCGACGACGGCGTGCTCATCACCGAAAAATTTGCGAAGCTTTTGGGGCTTGAGGTCGGCGACATGGTCACGCTCAAGGCCGACAAGACCGCCGTGCCCGACGGGCAGGTCCGCGTGGCCGGCATTGTGGAAAACTATCTGAACCATTACATTTACATGACGCCGAACATTTACGAGGCGCTGTACGGCGAGACCGCGACGCTCAACGCCGCGCTTATCAAGACCGAGGCCGGCGCGGACTCCGACGAGGTGGCCGCGGAAATCCTGGAGGTGGGCGGCGTGACCTCCGTCACCATGAATACCACCGCCCGCAGGCAGGTGCAGACCACGCTCGACAACCTGACCGTTATCATCGCCGTGCTCATTGTCGCCGCGGGGCTTTTGGCGTTCATCGTGCTTTACAACCTTAACAACATCAACATCACCGAACGCCGCCGCGAGCTGGCCACGCTCAAGGTGCTCGGCTTCTTCCCGCGGGAGCTTGCCGCCTACGTCTACCGCGAAAACGTGATTCTGACGCTTTTGGGCACGCTCCTCGGTCTGGGACTCGGGTATTTGCTGCACTGGTTCGTCATGCGCACCATTGCGACGGACATGGTCATGTACAGCGTCGTCATCTCGCCGCTGAGCGTCCTTTGGAGCGTGCTTATCACCTTGGGCTTCTCGGCCGTCGTCAACGGGCTGATGTACTTCCGCTTAAAAAAGATTGATATGATTGAGTCCCTAAAGAGCGTGGAATAGGGCGTTTGTCCCGCATAAAAGGAGCGATTTCATGCAAAAGAGGACCAAACAAATTTGGATTGCTGCTGCTGTAATCCTGGCGCTGGTTGTCCTGATTCCCGTCGTCGGGTTGGGCGTTGACCTCGCCATCTCCCAAATCCGCTCGTCCAAACCCGCAAATTATTATGCAGACGCATGGGGCATCGAGTTTCCCGAATCCGCAAAAAAGACCGATTCCCTCCAAACGGAGGGCCGCGACTGGTGGGCATACGCCGTGTATTCTGTCGACGCCGGCGACGACGCGGCGTTTGCGGCGTATGCCGATACGCCCATAGATGCGGATACGCTGGACCGCCTGACCGCGATTCTGGACCGTGTGCAGGTGCCGCAGGCGGACCGACCGGATTTGGAGCGGGCCTATCTGTGGCAGCACTTTGGGGAGAACGAAAGCCTGCTCGGGGGCACATCGAACGCAGACAAGTACATGGACAATTTATATGTGCTGTATGACAGAGAAACGCATACCGTGTACACATTCATTTCGCACAAATAAAACGGCGGCGCAGCGGGTCTGCCCTCCGACTGGCCGCTGCGTCTTAAAACCGGCGGACACCCGCCCATATCTTGTGCATTCTGCCGATTGCATTTTTACGGAAAACCCGCTATACTGAAACCACAACGAAACGGCGCGTGCGACTGACGGGAAAACGCAGACAAACTGCGGTGGAGCACGCAGCCGAATCTATGCCGACCGTCTGGGCAATCTTGCAAAACGCAGGGTTGCCCTTTTTGTTTTGCGGGATGTGTTTTCATGGGAGTGAACAGCATGGATTTCAAACAGTGGGAAGGCTTTGTCCGCGGCGAATGGAGCGAAACCATCGCGGTGCGCGACTTCATTCAGAAAAACTATGCGCCCTACACGGGCGACGGCGCGTTTTTGACGGGGCCGACCGAGCGCACAAAGGCGGTTGCCGCAAACTGCGCCGACCTCCAGCGGCAGGAGCGGGAAAAGGGCGGTGTGCTGGACGTGGACACCGAGCACGTCTCGTCGCTTGTCACCTACGGGCCGGGCTATATCGACAGGGAAAACGAACTGATTGTCGGCCTGCAGACCGACGCGCCGCTGCGCCGCGGGGTCAACCCGTTCGGCGGGATGCGCATGGCGCGCAGCGCGGCCGCGGCATACGGCTATAAGCTGTCGGACGACCTCGAGGAAATTTTCAGCTTCAAAACCACCCACAACGACGGCGTGTTCCGCGTGTATACCGACGAAATGCGCGCGGCGCGGCACATCGGCCTTCTGACGGGGCTGCCCGACGCCTACGGGCGCGGGCGCATCATCGGCGACTACCGCCGCGTGGCGCTGTACGGCGTGGACGTGCTGATTGCGGAAAAGAAAAAGGACAAGCGGAAAATCGGCCTCGGCAACATGGACGTCGACGCCATCCGCCAAAGCGAGGAGCTCTACCAGCAGATTCATTTCCTGGAGCTGCTCAAAGAGATGGCGAAGCTCTACGGCTACGACATCAGCGCGCCGGCCTCGAACGCGCGCGAGGCCGTGCAATGGCTCTACTTCGGCTATCTCGCCGCCATCAAGGAGCAGAACGGCGCGGCGATGTCCCTGGGGCGCACGTCGACCTTCTTAGACATCTATATCGAGCGCGATTTGCAAAACGGCACGCTCACCGAAAGCGGCGCGCAGGAACTGATGGACGATTTTGTCTTAAAGCTGCGCATGGCGCGGCACCTACGCACGCCGGAATACAACGAGCTGTTCGGCGGCGACCCGATGTGGATTACGGAAAGCGTCGGCGGCACGGGAGAAGACGGCCGGACGCTGGTCACGAAAAATTCCTACCGGGTGCTCAACACCCTTTACAACCTCGGTCCCGCGCCCGAGCCGAACCTGACGGTGCTCTGGTCCGAAGCCCTTCCGCAGGCCTTTAAAACCTTCTGCGCGCGCATTTCGGTGGACACCGACGCCATCCAGTACGAAAACGACGACGTCATGCGCCCCATTTACGGCGACGACTACGCCATCGCCTGCTGCGTCTCCGCCATGCAGGTCGGCAAGCAGATGCAGTTCTTCGGCGCGCGCTGCAACCTCGCAAAGCTGCTGCTGATTGCCATAAACGGCGGCTACGACAACGTATACGGCCAGAAGATTGGCCCGCAGATGGAGCCGCTTGCGGGCGATACGCTCGACTTTAGCGAGGTGGCGGGGCGGTTTTCCGCATACCTTTCGTGGCTGTGCCGGCTGTACGTCAACACGATGAACGTCATCCACTATATGCACGACAAATACGCCTACGAAAAGATTCAGATGGCGCTGCACGATACCGAGGTTACGCGCTTCATGGCGTTCGGCGTGGCGGGCCTTTCCGTCGCGGCGGACAGCCTTTCGGCCATCCGGTACGCCAGGGTGCATCCGGTGCGCGACGAAAACGGCTACATTGTGGACTTTGAAACCGAGGGCGAGTTCCCGACCTACGGCAACGACGACGACCGCGTGGATTCCATCGCGAAAAAGCTGCTGGAGGACACCATCGGGGAGCTTCGCAAGACCCCGACGTACCGGAACGCCGTCCACACGCTGTCGGCGCTGACGATTACCTCCAACGTCGTATACGGCAAAAAGACCGGCGCGACGCCCGACGGCCGCAAAAAGGGCGAGCCCTTTGCGCCGGGCGCGAACCCGATGCACAACCGGGAGAAGAACGGCGCGCTCGCGTCCCTCAACTCCGTGGCGAAAATGCCCTATGACGCGTGCCGCGACGGCATTTCCAACACCTTCTCCATCATCCCGCAGGCGCTGGGCAAAACGGACGACGAACGCGCGGCGAACCTGGTCAGCGTGCTGGACGGCTATTTCAAGCAGCGCGCGCACCACATCAACGTCAACGTCCTCAACCGTGAAATGCTCGAGGAGGCGTACAACGACCCGGCGAAATACCCGAACCTGACCATCCGCGTGTCGGGCTATGCGGTCAATTTCCATAAGCTTTCCAAGGAACAGCAGCGCGAGGTCATCCTGCGCACGTTCCACAGCGCGATGTAAGGCGCCCGCCGTAAAAAAAGAGAACCCCCGTCCGCCGCAAAATGCGGCGGACGGGGGATTTTGCAGCCCTTTTTCAGTATCGCGTCAAATGCCCTTGAGCTTGCCGAGGTTCGCGAGCGTGTGCGGCACGCCCTTGAGAATTTTGCCCATGCCCTTGGCGAATTTGTCCTCGTTGAGAATGACCAGAAGCCCCTTCGCCATGTCCTCGCTGAACAGCCCGAAGCTCATGGACACCAGGTTTTTCATCGGCAGCTGCAGCGCGATGGCGCCGGCAAGCGTGTCCTCCCCGAGCATCTTTTTGAACAGCCGGTTGAAGCGGCCGCCCCACTTGCCGTCGGCGGCGTCCTCAATGGTGTTGCTGAGCGTCAGCGGCTGGGACTTGTCGCGCGTGCTGGGCGGCAGCTCGCGGCCGAGCACCGCAACATACTGTTCGTCCGGCACGTGCATAATATCCGCGCCGTAGTAAAGCGGGGCGCTCCCGCGGTAATCCGGGATTTCGGCTTCCACGGTCGAGCGGACCTGCACCTCGCCGGTCAGGCGGATGTCGCGGCTCGACGCGCCGACAAGAATCTGGAACGCGCCGGTCTCGACGTGCCAGTCGTGGAGGTTGACGTTGTAATACGCGAACGCGCGCTTGTCAAGCGTCATGGAGACCTCCTGCGCCTCGCCGGCCTTCAAAAACACCTTGCAAAACGCCTTCAGCTCCTTCTGCGGGCGGAAAATGGTGCTTTCCTCGTCGCGCACATACAGCTCGACAACCTCCGCGCCGTCGCGCGCGCCGGTATTTTTGACCTTGCAGGTCACCGTCAGCGTGTCCGTGTCGTCCATCTTGTCGGCGCTCAGCTTCAGGTCGCTGTACTCGAACGTCGTATAGGAAAGGCCGTAGCCGAACGGGAAGCGGACCTTCTTTTCGGCGGTATCGTAGTACCGGTAGCCGACGTAAACGCTTTCGCGGTATTCCACCGACACCTGCGTGCCCGGGAAATAGTTTGCGCTCGAGTTGTCGGCAAGCGCGTACGGGTAGGTCTCGGACAGCTTGCCCGACGGGTTCACGTCGCCGAACAGCACGTCGCAGACCGCGCTGCCCGTGGTCTGCCCGCACAGGAAGGTATGGAGAATCGCCGGGACGTCGTCCGCCCACGGCAGCTCGACCGCCGAACCGCCCGCAAGCACCACAACCACGTTCTTGTTGACCTTGAGCACCTCGTTGACAAGGCGGTCGTGCAGCGGCGGCAGGTGCATATGGCGGCGGTCGCAGCCCTCGGTTTCGTATTCGTCGGTCAGGCCGATAAAGAGCAGGACCGTGTCCGCGCCCTTCGCCTTTTCGACCGCTTCGGCGACAAAATCGTCGTCGGACGTGCGGTTCTTTTTCGCCGTCGAATACCCCGGCGCATACTGGAACGAAACGCCCATCTGCACAAGCGTCTCATAGGCGGAATCCAGCTGAATGGGATTGATAAGCGACGAGCCCGCGCCCTGGTAGCGCGGCTTTTTCGCCATTTCGCCGATAACGGTGAGCTTCGCGTCCTTTTTCAGCGGCAAAAGGTCGTTGTCGTTTTTGAGCAGCACCATGCACTGCCCCGCAATCTCGCGCGCAAGGGCGTGGTGCGCTTTCGCGTCATAGGTATAGTCTCCAAGGACCTCCTGCGATTTAAGCGCCAGGTCCACCATGCGGTCGACCATCTCGTCCAGGAAGCTTTCGTCGATAATCCCCTGCTTGACCGCCTCTAAAATGCGCGCGTTGCCCATGCCGTCCGAGGAGGGCATTTCCAGCTCCTGCCCGGCAAGCAGCCCCGCGACGCGGTCGTTTTCCGCGCCCCAGTCGGTTTCCACAATGCCCTTGAAGC
Organism: Candidatus Fimenecus excrementigallinarum; assembly: GCA_018714805.1. GTDB lineage: Bacteria > Bacillota > Clostridia > Oscillospirales > Acutalibacteraceae > Fimenecus > Fimenecus excrementigallinarum. The sequence goes on along the minus strand of DVMW01000024.1, from coordinate 27,954 downwards.
CCCACTCGTCGCGCAGGACGTCCGTCAAAAGCCACTTGTTTTCCGCGCAGTAGGCGCCGTTTAAGCGGTTGTACGCCGCCATAATGGTCCACGGCTGCGCTTTTTTGACCGCCGTCTCAAACGGCGCTAAGTAAATTTCCCGCAGCGCGCGCTCGTCCACGACGGTGTTGACCGTCATGCGGCGCGTTTCCTGGTTGTTCGCGGCGAAATGCTTAATGGAGGTGCCAATGCCCTTGCTCTGCACGCCGTTGATAAACGCCGCCGCCATTTCGCCCGCCAAGACCGGGTCCTCCGAAAAATACTCGAAGTTGCGCCCGCAAAGCGGCGAACGCTTGATGTTCGTCCCGGGCCCGAGCAGCACCGAAACCTTTTCCTTCAAGCACTCCTCGCCCAGGGCCTCGCCCATTTTGTAGAGGAGGTCGGTGTCCCACGAGCAGGCCGTCGCCGACGCCGTCGGATAGCAAATCGCGGGCACGCCCTTTAAGGACATTTTTTCCTCTTTCGTCGTCTTTTCCTCGACGCGCTTGCGGATGCCGTGCGGGCCGTCGGTCATCATAATGGACGGCACGCCCGCCGACGGGACGTCCGCCGTGTGCCAGTAGTCCTTGCCGGAGCAAAGGCTGACCTTTTCCTCCAGCGTCATTTTGGATACAATATCCGGATGCTTCATAGATTTCCTCCCATAGTATATTTGGTTTTTATTTCTTTTTTCCCTTCGTATAGCATACCGCAAACGCCAGAAATATGCAAGCGTTTTCCTGCGCGGCATTTACGCCTTTATCTGCCGGTAACGCGCCTCAAGCTCCGGCCAGCGGCTGTACGCGTCTCGCTCCTCCAGAAGCTTTTTCGCCGCCATATAGGGCGCGGCGCAGACCGTCAGGCGGTGCATTTCGCGCTCCGCCCGGCTTTTTTCGTGCCGCTTTTCGCGGCGCTCGGCGCGCGTTGCCTCCGGCAGCCGGTAGGCCTTTTCCACATCCGCCTCGCACGGAATGCGCGCGCCTTGCGGGAAGTGCTTTTGCAGGCGCGCGGCGCTCCTTTGCAGCGCGCGGGCCTCCAGCACGGCGGCTTTTCTCGCGCGGCGCTGCGCCTTCGTGTCGCGCGGCATGGCGCAGGCGTCCGTTAAAAGCTGCCGGTCAAACTGCCGCAGCCCGTCCAGGCCTGCCGCCGTCAAACGCTCGGCGCGGGCCACGCGCGCACGCATGGCCGCCGACTCGAATTTTTCAAGCTCCGCAACGGTCATCTGCGCCGCAGCCCGGCGCGCGGCGGAAGCCTTGTCCGTCCCGCCGGCGGTTTCCCGAAGCGCGGCGTAGGCGGCGTAAACCTCCTCGACCGTGTCGCAGAGCGCCTCGTCGGACAGCTCGCCGTTGCGGTTGTCCGTAAACAGCGCGCGTATCTTTAAAACCCGAATCATATTCTGCCGCTTGTCCTCGGACAGGTCGTAGAACAAAAACGGAATCAGCGACAGCACCGTGCCGGCAATGGCCGCGGCAATCATCGCATAGACAATGGGGTTGCGGAATTCCGCGTTAAACAGGTCGTCGTAGTTGTTCGTCAGACCGTAGCGCTGCAAGATAAGCGGAATCGCGTAGCCGGTGACCAGGGCAATCGCGTTGCCCAGCAGCACGCCGCTTTGCTCGATAAAGCCCTCGAGCCGGTCGCCGGTCTTGTACTGCTGGTACTCCATAACGTCGGCCTTCATGGCGGGCAGATAGATGATGGACAGCGCCGCGAACATATCCTTTAAGTAAATCATGATGAAAACCAGGATATAGCTCTTGTAGCACACGAGCATCAGCACCAGGCACACGACCTGCGCCGCCATGGACAAAAGGCAGATGCGCCGTTTGCCGAGCCGGTTTGCAAGCGGCGCGCCGAGAAGCATCCCCGGCGTCGCGGCCTCCCCGCGGATGACGACCATCAGCGAATACAGCCCCGTGTTGTTCATGCCGTAGTAAAAAATCCATTGGAACAAATACCCGTAGCCGCCCGCTAAGAAGTTGAGCCACGTCGACAAATTGATAATCCAGAAGTATTTGTTGCGCGAGACCTTTTTAAAGCCCTCCCAGAAGCCGACGCGCGGGACGTAGCGCTTGGGGACGATAATGCGCTCGCGCGTGCCGAACACGCACAGCATACTGACCGCGACGCCCAACAGGCAGAACACCGGGAAGGCGATACGGTAGGTGTGCAGGTCCTCAAGCGGGCCGATAAGCGGCAGGACGGGGTTGATGATGGTCGGCGCGGCGGAATAAATGATAGAGCTGACCTCGATAATCCACGCGCGCTCCGAGGAGTTCGGGGACATGACCTGCACAAGCCCCGCGTACGCCGCCGAGTAAAACGGCGAGAATACCTGCAAAAGCGTATAGACGACGAACACGGAAACGGCCTTGTCCCGGTAGGCCATGTCCTCATACGGCAGGTACACAAGCAGCGTGCCCAAAAACGCCGTCGGCAGGCCCATCGTCAAAAGATACGGCCGGAACTTGCCCATCGCGCTGCGCGTGTTGTCAAACAGCATCGCGCGCATGGGCGCGAAAACAAGGCCCACAAGCGTCGCCGCGACGTTCATCGTCTGCAAATCGAGCGCCGTAATGCCGATGGACGCGCCGACAATCATGCTGCCCGCGTTTAAAACGATAAGCCCCACCATGGACACAATAAAGTACACGCCCGCGCCGCCGACGGAATACGCGGCGATTTCACGGTAGGACACATACTTTTTGTCCGGCGGCGTTTTCCAGTACCGCCGCAGATTCAGCACCTTTTCTTTGCAAAAGGCCAAGGCGCGCTTGCATTTCCCGTTTTTCATCCGGCCCCTCCGTTTTTAAATCCCGCAAGCCCCCTCGCGTGCGCGGTCAGTCCCCCGCCGCACCTTCGTCGGGGAGCCCCAGAAGCTCGGCCGCGGCGGACGCATCGGTGTCTTCCACCTTCTTCAGCCTGTTGTGGATAATCTCGTTGCGGTGCTGCGCTTCGCCGAGCGTTTTGCCGGCCTCCTCTATCTTTCTCTGCGCGGTTGCCAGCACCTCGCCGAACTTGACGTACTGCGCCTTGGCCGCGCTCAAAAGCTCGCGCACCTCATTGGCCTTTTCGTTGATGGCGACGGTCTTAAAGCCCATGGCCAGGGAGTTGAGCAGCGCCGTGATTGTGGACGGCCCCGCAACCATGACGTTGTACTCGCTCTGGATGCGCTCCAAAAGCCCGGACTGCGACGACGCAACCTCGGCGTACAGGCCCTCGGTCGCCAGGTACATGATAGCAAACGGCGTGGTGTTGGGGACGCGGATGTATTTTTTGATGGTCTTCGCTTCGCCCAGCACCCGCGTTTCCAGCGCCTTGCGCGCGGCCTTGAGCGCCTCCTGGTCCGCCGCGTCCGCAGCCGTGCACAGCCGGACGTAGTCCTCCATGGGGAACTTTGAGTCCACCGGCAGGTACGTTATGCGGGAGGGGTCGTCCGAGGCGGGAATGCGAATCGCAAACTCCACGCGCTCGCTGTCCTTTTCCCCGGTGGCGACGTTTTTGTCGTACATATGCGGAATGGTCTGGTCGAGGATGTTTTCGAGCTGCACCTCCGCCCAGGTCCCGCGCGCCTTGACGTTCGTCAGCACCCGGTTGAGCGCGCCGACGTTGACGGTGACGCCGGCGGAAAGCTCCTTCATCTCGCCCAGGGATTTATACAGGTTTTCCAGCTGCTCGGACACGGTCGTAAAGGAGACGTTCAGGCGCGTCGTCAGCGTGGCGGTCAGCTTTTCGTCGACCGTGCTGCGCATTTCGTCGAGCTTCTTTTCGTTGCTCTGCTGCATCTTCGTCACGGCCTCTTCCACCGACTTCGTCTGCTTTTCCCCCTGCAAAAGCAGGCGGTCGCGGATGTCGCCGAGGGATTTGGTGACCGTCTCGCCCAGCGTGATGCGCTGTTCGAGCGTGGCGCGCGTCATATCGTCGAGCTTTTTCTGCATCCGCTCCGCTTCGTCGGCGCGCTCCATCCGATTTTGCGAAAACGCGTCCGCCGTGGTTTTGCGCAGCTCCTCGAGCCGGGCGGCCAGCGCCTGCAGCTCGGCCGCGGACGCGTCGGACCGCGTCTGTCTTGCCGTACGCAGGCAGACCGCCAGAACCGCAAGCAGCAGCACAACCGCGGCGCCGGCAAGCGCCAAAATAAGCATTTCCATAGGTTTCCCCTTTTCCGCTTCGTCCGTTTGAGCCCTTATCCGAAAGCCCCGCGGCGAAGCCCGTTTCAATTCCGTCGTATCTTTTTTGCCGGCGGCGCGCCGCCCCTTTTCAACTATCTTTCAGCATACCTTTTTTCTTGGGAAAAGTCAACGGAAATCCCGCAGAAAGCCCGGATTTTCTGTGCACAGCCGCTTGCGCGCCGGCGCGGCGTGTGGTATACTTTTGGCCGGACTTTTTAAAAAGGGGGCGCGGCGCTTGGACAGGGAAAAAAACAGGGCCGTACGGCGGGCACTCACGGCGGCGTTCCCCTATACCCTACCCATCTGCGCGGGCTTTTTGTTTTTGGGGATGACCTACGGGGTGCTGATGCGCACGAACGGGTTTTCGGTTTGGTATCCGCTGCTCATGAGCCTGACCATTTTCGCGGGGTCGGCGGAATTTGTCGCGGCGGAGATGCTCTGCGGTGCGTTCGCGCCGCTGCAGGCGCTGGCCGTCACCCTGCTGCTGAACGCGCGGCACCTGTTTTACGGGCTTGCGATGCTCGACAAATACAAGGGGACGGGTCCCAAAAAGGCGTACCTGATTTTCGGGCTTTGCGACGAAAGCTTTTCCATCAACTGCACGGCCAAAATCCCGCCCGACGCGGACCGCGGCTGGTTCTATTTTTTCGTCACGCTCTTGAACCATATATACTGGGTGACGGGCGCGACGCTCGGCGGGCTGTTCGGGGCGTTTGTGCGTTTCAACACGGAAGGGCTCGACTTTGTGATGACCGCGATGTTCGTCGTCATTTTCCTCGAGCAATGGCAAAAGGACAGGCAGCACATAAGCGCCCTTGCGGGGCTTGGCATTTCGGCGCTCTGCCTGCTGGTTTTCGGCAGCGACAGCTTTATCCTGCCTGCGATGCTCGGCATTTTGGCGGCGCTGGCGCTCTTGCGCCGGCCGCTTTCGAAAGGGGGCGGCGCCGTATGAGCGCCATGACGCTGCCCCAGCAGCTTGCGACCATAGGGCTGTTCGTGCTCGGCACCATGCTCACGCGGTTTTTGCCGTTTTTGCTGTTCCCGGCAGGAAAACCGACGCCGAAATTCCTGCAATATTTAGCCAAGGTCCTGCCCGCGGCGGTGTTCGGGCTTTTAATCGTCTACTGCCTGCGAAACGTCGACCTTTTTTCGGGCGGGCACGGGCTCCCGGAGCTGCTCGCCATCGCCGTGGTCGTCGGGCTGCACCTGTGGAAAAAGCAGATGCTTCTGTCCATTGCGGGCGGCACGGTCTGCTATATGCTGCTCGTGCAGTTTGTATTCTGAAGGCAAACCAGACAAAGCAAACGGGACGCTGTTTTAGGCAGCGTCCCGTTTTTTGCAATATCGGGTTATTTCATAAACCGGCCGTAGCGGACCTGATTTACGATGAAGCCAATCAAAAGCGCCAGCAGAATCGGGATGAGCAAAACGATAAGCGCCAGAATCCCGATGATAACAATCGGCACGCCCTTACGGCTCTTCTTGCGCGCGGACCTTTCCGGCTCGGGCGAAACAGGGCCCTGCTCGCCCTCCTCGTAATAGGGCATGATAGGCAGCACCGCGTTGTAGGCGGGGATGCCGGTGTTGTGCAGCAGCGGCTCAACGAAATCGCACAGCGAATCCGACACCTTCAAAAGCTTTTTCACCTTGATGTGCAGCGCGTCGAACACCGAATCGAGGATGGACAAAAGCCCCATCGTGATTTTGTACTCCGGGTCGTCCGGGCCGTACAAATCCTCGCCGCCGTACAGGTTCGTGACCATGTCCACGATGAAATCCACCACGGATTTGTCGGCGATGTCGGCGTAATCCTCGGGAGAAAGCCCCGTTTCCTTTTTCGTCCACTTGGCGACGCGGCCGATGGTCAGCTTGTTCAAAAACTTTGCGACGGGCTTTATCAGCCAGCCGAATTTGTAGATGACCTTCTTTTTGATGCTGATGGAGGTCGCCATGTCGGCGAACTTGTGCGTATCGCCCGCCGCGGCCTTGACCATGTCGCGCACGATGCCGACCATCTGGTTTTTCAGATAATCCTGTAAGGACGCGCCGTGCAGGTCAAAGTCCACCCGTTCGTTGACAAGGTCGGTCGTCGTCGAAACAATGCCCGCCGCTTCGTCGACCACCACGGTGCGAATCGGCGCGGGATAGCCTATCGCCGCCGCGGTGGAAATCGTGTAAAACGTGTTGCCGCGCTTCGTTTGCAGCTTGTCGATATGGTGGATGTGCGTGTGGCCCGTGAGCATGAACTGAATCCCCATATCGGCGTACTGCTCGCGGCGCACGTCAAAGTCGCCGTGCATATCGTTCTTGCCGATAAGCGCGTACACGGGCGAGGGCGCAATAAGCGGGTGATGCGTCATCGCGAGGATGAACTGCTTGTTCTTGCGCGCGTCCTCCGCCTGCTCGCAAAGCCATTTGTAGCAGTCGTCCGAAATGCCGCTTTTGCCCGTCAGGTTGCGGTCGTCGTTGATGGCGAACAGCCGGTAACCCTCCTCGAGCTGCACAACGTAGGACATACTGTCGCGGTGAACGGAAATCGCCTCGTCCGGCCCGAATTCGCGGTACATCTCGAAAAGCTCTTCGCGCTTGGCGGCGGGAATTTTGATTTTCTCGTCGCCGCGGTAGGCGTTCGTCTGCCCGTCGTCCTGGTAGTCGTGCGTCGCGGTAATCACGTACACGCGCTTGCCCGCGGCTTTTAAGTCCCGCAGCATCTCGATAAACTCTTTGTGCGAATCGTACTCGCCGTTTGAGGTGGTATCGCCGGACAGCAGCACAATGTCGGTGCGCTTGTCCGCCTTGATTTGCCGGAACGCCGCGTCCAGAATTTCCGCCGACTGCTCGAGCGGCATCTGGCTTTTTGCGTTCGCCGCCGCATACGCCGCGCCGGAGACACCCGTGGATTTTGCGTAATAATGCGTGTCCGTGATGACCGTTACCGTAAGCGGTGCCTTTGCCATAGGTCGTCCTCCCTCTTGTTTTTGCCTTCCCCTTTTACTTCGCCTTGGTCCGGATTTCCTCGGTCAGCCGCGCTGTGAGCGCGTCGAGCTCGAACGAGCCGATGTCGCCCTCGCCGCGGTGCGAGACGGCGACGGAGCCGTCCTCGACCTCCTTGTCGCCGACGACAATCCAATACGGCAGGCGCTGCATACGCGCCTCGCGAATCTTATACCCAATCTTTTCCGAGCGGTCGTCGACCTTCGCGCGAATGCCGCAGTCGTACAGCGCTTTGCGAATCTCTTCGGCGCGCGCGGCATGGCGGTCGGCAATGGGCAGCACGCGCACCTGCTCGGGCGACAGCCACAGCGGGAACGCGCCGGCGAAATGCTCAATCAAAATCCCGATGAACCGCTCAATGGAGCCGAACACGACGCGGTGAATCATAATGGGCCGGTGCTTTTCGCCGTCCGCGCCCGTATATTCCGCTTCAAACCGCTGCGGCAGCTGGAAGTCAAGCTGAATCGTGCCGCACTGCCAGGTCCGCCCCAGGGAATCCTCTAAGTGGAAGTCAATCTTCGGCCCGTAGAACGCGCCGTCGCCCTCGTTGACGACATACGGCAGATGCAGCTCGTCGAGCGCCTTTCGAAGGCCCTCGGTCGCCATCTCCCAGTCCGCGTCGCTGCCCATGGAATCCTCGGGCCGCGTGGACAGCTCGACGTGGTACTTGAAGCCGAACAGCGTGTAGACCTCGTCGATAAGCCGCACGACGCCCTTGATTTCGTCCGTGATTTGCTCGGGCATCATGAAGATGTGCGCGTCGTCCTGCGTAAAGCAGCGCACGCGCATAAGCCCGTGCAGCGCGCCGGATTTTTCGTGCCGGTGGACAAGCCCCAGCTCGCCCATGCGAATAGGCAGGTCGCGGTAGGAATGCGGCTCGGATTTGTAGACGAGCAGCCCGCCGGGGCAGTTCATCGGCTTGATTGCGAAATCCGTGTCGTCAATGACGGTCGTGTACATATTTTCCTTGTAGTGGTCCCAGTGGCCCGACGTCTCCCAAAGCCCGCGGTTGAGCATCATCGGGGTCGAAATTTCCACATACCCCTCGCGCGTGTGGATTTCGCGCCAGTAGTCAATCAGCGTGTTCTTGAGAATCATGCCGTTGGGCAAAAAGAACGGGAAGCCGGGGCCCTCGTCCATGAGCGCAAACAGCTTGAGCTCGCGCCCCAATTTGCGGTGGTCGCGCTTTTTCGCTTCCTCAATGCGCGCAAGGTATTCGTCGAGCGCCGCCTGCTTCGGGAAGGCGGTCGCGTAAATGCGCTGCAGCATTTTGTTGTGCTCGTCGCCGCGCCAGTACGCGCCCGTGCAGGCGGTCAGCTTAAACGCCTTGACTGCGCCCGTGGACATCAGGTGCGGACCCGCGCACAGCTCGTCGAATTCGCCCTGCCGGTAAAAGGAAATGGGCTCGTTTTTCTCGGCGTGCTCCTCGATAAGCTCGACTTTGTAGGTCTCGCCCTTTTCGCGCATCTTTTCGAGCGCCTCGGCCGGGGACAGCGTGTACCGCTCCAGCGGCAGGTCCTCCTTGACAATCTTCTTCATCTCCGCCTCGATTTTTCCCAGCACCTCGGGGGTGAAAACCGTCTCGGAATCAAAGTCGTAGTAAAAGCCGTTGTCAATGGCGGGGCCAATCGCCAGCTTCGTTTCGGGGTACAGGCGCTTGACCGCCTGCGCCAAGATGTGCGACGCGGTATGGCGAAACGCACGGCGGCCGTCCTCGTCGTCAAAGGTCAGGATTTCGAGCGTGCAGTCCCCTGCAATTTCCGTGCGCAAATCGCAGGTCTCGCCGTCCACCTTCGCAAGGCACGCCGCCTTGTAAAGCCCCATGCCAAGGTCCTTCGCGACCCCGGCGGCGGTCACGGGCGCGTCGTAAGACCTGACCGAGCCGTCCTTTAGCGTAATGTTGAACATACGGACTCCTCCTTCATATTCGGAAAACCTGTAAATATCGAAAAACAAAAAGCATTCCATCCCGAAAAAGGGATGAAATGCTCGGCATTCCACGGTTCCACCCAAATTGGCGCAGCGCGCCCGCTCAAACGCTTTAACGCAGCGGCACGGCGCGCCTTGGAAAATTCTTTGCGGCGCGCACTCGGGAGAGGTGTCGGGCTTCACGCTTTGCCCGCGCTTCCAGCCGCGGCGGGGCTCTCTGATAAAGCGTGCGGCAAGCCGTCGGGCTCCGTCAACGTTTTGGTATATGGGCGGCTCGCCTGTCCGCGCAAAGCGGAAAAAGCAAACCGACAATCAGGGTTCCTGCAATTTTTCAGCGTTTCCATTATAAACGCAACGCGCAAAAAAAGCAACCCCCTTTTTCCGGCCGGGAAAAGGTTCCGGGAAAAACGGTTTGCCGTTGACAGCGCGGGGCAAGATGTGCTACAATATCATCAGCAACTTCTCGGCAGCATTTTGGGGGATTGGGCGCGTGCGCCCGTCGCCGCGGAAAGGTTCTGAAACAGAATGAAAAAATGGTTCTCCGTTCTTTTGACCGCTTGCCTGCTTTGCGCGCTTTGCGTGCCCGCCTTTGCGGCCTCTGCCAAGGTTGACGCCGCCGCTGCTCTTTCGGAGGACGGCGTGCTGACCGTGACCCTTTCGGTCCCGGAAAACAGCGGCCTTGCCACGTTTGAGACCACGCTGCACTATGACGAAGCCGCGCTCACGCTGCAGGACGTCGCCTACGGCGCCGGCAGCATGACCACCTCCAACACCGACACGGCCGGGCGCGTGGGGCTCTATATGATTTGGACCGAAACGCAGGAGGCGGCCGCAACGCTTGTAACGGTCACCTTCCAGGTCAGCGAGGACGCCAAAGGCACGACCGTCCTTTCCTTTACGGACACAAAGGCGCATGACGACGACGGCAGCGCCATGGCCGTCACCGTGGGGGACGACGGCTCGCTTTCCTACGCGCTGACGGAAGAACAGCCCGTCACCGACACCGATATTCCGCCCACGGCGGGTCGGTACGCCGCCGTCGGCGGCGCGGCCGTTGCGGCGGTCGCCGTTGTTGTGGCGCTGGTCGCCGCCAAACGCCGCCGTACCCCGACGGACTGATTGCGACGCTTCATACAGCCGCCCGGGAAGCCGGGCGGTTGCTTTTTTCTGTGCATTCTCATTTCCCTTTAGGAGCTTCCCATGCAGTTAGAGACCCTTTCCACCCGCCGACAGCGCCGCGTATGGCGCAAATTGTATAAGCAGGCCTTTCCCCGGCAGGAGCGTAAGCCCTTTTCGCTGATGCGCCGGCGCAGCCGGACGCGGGACATGGAGCTTTTGAGCATCCTCGGCGACGACGGCGCGTTTTTGGGGCTTGCCGCCGTCGCGCTGCACGAGGACCTCGCCCTGCTCGCCTATTTCGCCGTTTCCGCCTGTGCGCGCGGCAAAGGCGTCGGGTCAAAAGCGCTGACGCTTTTAAAGGCGCGCTACCAAAGCCGGCGGCTGTTTCTGGAGATTGAGCGCACCGGCGTTCCCGCGCAAAACGCCGAGCAGCGCGCGCGGCGCAAGGCGTTTTACCTGCGCGCCGGGTTCTCGCCCTGCCCGTTCCTCGTTTCGCTTTTCGGCGTGGAAATGGAGGTGCTCTGCTTCGGGAACCCCGTTTCCTTCGAGGAATACCGCTCCGTATACACCCGCTTTTCCGGCGCCCGCGCCGACCGGTTCGTGCGCCTGCTCCCGCCCCCAAAGAACACCACAACCCCACACCCTGATTCGTAAAAAGGGGCGCTTGGGCAGCTTAGCATTGAAAGTAAAATACAGAAAAAACCTGTTTTGACAGAGCAAAAAGCACGGGGAAGCGGCGCTTCTCCGTGCTTTTTGGTTGTGATGGGGGCTGGGGCGGTTATCTGCGTACCACATTCCTGTCCATGTGCGTTATCTGCCGTGTACGTCTTATCCTGTACGTCTTATCTCCGGTGCGCTATCTGTCCCGGCGCGTATCTGTCCCGGCGCGTATCTGTCCGGGTCATTATCTGCCCAGGTACGGCAGGGGGTTGACGCGGTTGCCGTTGACGCGGACTTCGAAATGCAGGTGCGGTCCCGTCACGTTGCCGGTAGAGCCGATGTTGCCAATCTGCTGGCCGGCCGAGACCTGGTCGCCGACCGAGACGCGCAGCGAGCCGCGCCGCATATGGGCATACAGCGTGGAAAGACCGTTCCCGTGGTTGATGATGACATGGTAGCCGTAGCTCGAATGGTACCCCGCCGTCGTCACGCGGCCGCTGCCCGCCGCAACCACGGGGAGTCCCGTGCTGCCGCCGCCGGATTTGGTGATGTCAATCGCGCGGTGATACCCGGAGCTGCGCGAGCCGTAGCCCGAGGAAATATTGTAGGCGCCAATTGCCGGCCACAGCAGGCTGCCGCCGTAGCTGGTCGCCGAATAGGAGCCGGAATACGCTTTTTTCGTGCCAATCTGGATGACCTCGTTGACCGGCTCGCGCGTGGTGACGCGCGAGACCTCCTTGACCGAAGTGCGCACGCCGTCCACATAGGTCACAAGCTCCGTAACGACCTGCTCGCCCGTCCGGCCGCGCGTTTTGGTGCGGCGCGTGCCGGAATAGAGGCTCGCGGTCTCCTCCCGCACGGTCTCATACGGCACCTCCACCGTGCGCGTTTCGGTGCGGGTCTCCTGCACCTGGATATAGTTGACCTCCTGCGTAATCAGCACGCGCTGGCCGGCGCGGATGTTCTCGCCGAGCGACGGGTTTTGCGCGCGCAGCTGCGCCGTGGTCAGACCGAATTTCTGCGCGATGCCGGAAAGCGTGTCGCCCGCCTGCACGGTATAGTACTGCGCCGCGCTCTTTTTGGAGTTGAGCCGCTCGGACAGGCGCGCCGCGTCCCAGACCGTTTCGCTGCCGTCGGGGTACAGGCCCTGCACGTAGTCGATATCCTCCACAAAGCCGACGACCGCGTCCGGGTCCCCGGCGACATAATTGTCCAGAATGGTATCAAAAACCGTGGTCGCGTCCGTCTCGTTTTTCACCGCGCACAGGAATTCGCCGTTGATGTAAATGCCGCAGGCGTTGGTCACCTGCAGGTTGCTGTGTTCCACAATCGCGTCGCACAGCACCGTGGCGTCGCGCAGCTGCGTCAGGCTGACGGGACGGACGGCAAAGCTGACATTTTCCGTCCGCGTACCGCCCGCGTCGACGGCGCGCGCCGTCGCGAGCCGTTCCTCCGCCTGTGCGCGCGCTTCCAGATACACCGCCTCCGACTGCACATAGCCGACAACCGTGTCGTTATACCGAACCTCGAGCGCAAGCGTGCGGTCCGAGATGGCGTGGAGCGTCACGGCCAGCACCGCCAATGCAGCCACGGGCAGCGCCACGTTCAGCGCCAGGCGCAGCACAACCCCGTGGCGGCTGAAGGCCTTGCGCACATAGCGGCGCAAAAGCCCGGGCAGGGCTTTCCGGTCGGTTTTCAGCACGTCGAAAATATGGGTCTGCACACGGCGGACATCCGCCGCCAGCGCCCGCAGTTCCCGCACGAACCGCCGAAAGGCGCGCACGGCAAAGCCGCCCGCCATCACCGCAACGGCGGACAGCAGCGCCCACAGCGCGCGAAACGGCTTGCGCAGCTGCCGCAGGCACCAGCGCCCAAAGTCGCGCAGCAGGTATCCGCTTTTCAGTCCCAGATAATAAAGGTTCCGGTAAATCTGTTCGAGCATGGCATATCCTTTCAAAAGCCGCTCGGCGGCGTTTTACGGGATTGGCTTGCAGGCGAGACGCCCCGCCGTCCGGCGGGAAATTCCAAGCCGCAAAGCCGCACAGCGCCAAAGGGCGCCGTTTGCAAAGATATATGGGTATAGTACCACAAAATCCGTATTTTTTCAAGCCGGGCGCGCGCCGCACAAAAAAAGCGGCGCAGCGTTGCCGCCGCGCCGCCGAAAGGCAGGCCTTATTCGTCCTTGGCTTCCTCGTCGTCCGCGCCGCAGGCTTCACAGCCGCAGCCGCATTCGTCCTCGAAGTCAAATTCCAGCTTTTCGCCGCAGTTCGGGCAGGCGGCAAAGCCGTTGTCGATGTCCGCTTCGTCAAAGTAGACCGTCTCGCCGCAGGCGGGGCACTCCACTTCATATTCGTCATCCTCGCAGCAATCGCACTCGCCGCCATAGACAAAGCCCTCGAGCTCGTCAAGGTCCTCGTCCACCGCATCAAGCTGCTCGCTGACCAGCGCCAGCTCATCCTCGAGGTCGGACACGCTCATGGCAAGGTCGTCAATGACGTCCAGCATCGCTTTAAAAAGCTTGGTTTCATCCTTTTTCTCTTCCAGGTCCAGGCCTTCAAAGAGTCCGCGCAGATAGGCGGCTTTTTCCGTAACGGTCATGGGGATTCCCTCCTGTAAAAAAGTTACGCTCTCGACATATATTCGCCGCTGCGCGTATCGACGTTAATCATTTCGCCCTCGTCGATAAACAGCGGGACTTTGATTTCCGCCCCGGTCTCGAGCGTGGCGGGCTTGGTCGCGTTGGTCGCGGTGTCGCCCTTAAAGCCCGGTTCGGTTTTGGTGACCTGCAGCGTGACGAAGGTCGGCGGCTCGACGCCGAAAACCTTGCCCTTGTAGGAAAGCACCTTGCAGACCATGTTTTCCTTGACGAACTTGAAGTTGTCGGAAAGGTCGCTTGCGTTGATGGGCACAAGCTCGTACGTTTCGGGGTCCATGAAATAATACAGGTCGCCGTCGCTGTACGAATACTCCATATCCTTGCGCTCAATGAACGCCGTCGGGAATTTTTCGGTGGGGTTGAACGTCTTTTCCACCACGCTGCCCGCAATCACGTTTTTGATTTTGGTGCGGACAAACGCCGCGCCCTTGCCGGGCTTAACGTGCTGGAATTCGATAATCTGGTAGACGTTGCCGTCCATTTCGAACGTCACGCCGTTTCGAAAATCGCCTGCTGAAATCATAAGCTGTCCTCCGTTTGTCGCCGCGCCGCAGCACGGGCTGTTTCTTATCCGTTCCTATTGTATATGATTGCGCGCGGTTTTTCAAGGCTTTTTTTACAGAACGCGCAGGGTTTTCGGGGCCGCCGTCAAATTTCGGCACCCCGTCGGGGTAATCAGCGCCATATCCTCCGTGCGCACGCCGAAAAGCCCGGGCAAATAGATGCCCGGCTCCACCGTGACGACGTTGCCCGCCACAAGCCGGTCCTTTGCGCGCGGGGAAAGGTTCGGGCGCTCGTGAATTTCCAACCCGACGCCGTGGCCGGTGGAATGGCCGAAATACGCGCCGTAGCCCGCGCGTTCTATCACACGGCGCGCCGCTGCGTCCCCCTCGGCGCAGGGAAACCCCGCGCAGAGCACCGCGAGCGCCGCCTGCTGCGCTTCCAAAACGACCGCGTACACCTCCCGCTGCCGCTCGCACACCGTACCGACGGCGACGGTGCGGGTCATGTCGGAATGGTAGCCGCCGACAACCGCGCCGAAATCCAGGGTCACAAAATCGCCCGCTTCCACGCGCTTTTCCCCCGGCACGCCGTGGGGCTTCGACGAATTTGCGCCGCTGACGGCAATCGTCTCAAACGAAAGCGCCTCGGCCCCGTGCGACAGCATATAGTAATCGAGCTCCAGCGCAATTTCGCGTTCCGTCCTGCCGGGGGCGATGAACCCGCAGATGTGCTCGAACGCTTCCTCGGCGATGCGCTGCGCGCGCTCGATGCGCGCGACCTCCTCGGGCGTTTTGACCGCCCGCAGGGCAAAAAGCAGGGTGTCGAGCGTGTCGTCCGCCACAAGCTCCAGCGGCAGCAGCGCCTGCGCGTACCGTCCGAATTCGGAAAGGCTCATGCGCGACGCTTCGACGCCGATGCGCCGCACGCCCATTTCCGAAAACAGCGTCCGCAGCTGCCCGGCGTCCGTGCTTTGCAGCACAACCTCGCAGTCCTTTGCCTCGGCCTTTGCCGCCTCCAGATAGCGGCTGTCCGTTACAAACACGGCGCGTTCCCCGCCCACAAGCAAAAACCCGTCGCTTGCGGGAAATTCGGTAAAATACCGGCGGTTTTCCGGCGACACCAGCAGCGCGCCGTCCAGCGTTTCGCTTTGGCGCAGCAGCGCCTGCAAAGCTTCAATCTTCATACACACCGTACCCGTGCAGCTTTTCGAAGGCCTCCAAGATAGGCTGCTCGCGTTTTTCCTTCCATTTATAATAGAGCGGATACAGGCTTTTCATCGGGATGGGGTCGATGCGCACCGCAATCGCCCCGCAGCGGTTCGCCGCCAAAACGTCGGAAAACAGCTGGTCGCCGAGCATTGCGAGCTGCGTGACGGGCACGCCGAGCCGTTTCGCCGCGCGCAGGAGCCCGCGCGGGCGCGGCTTCATGGACAGCGACACATAGGGCAGCGAAAAGCGCTTTGCAATCGGCGCCACGCGCAAAATGGTGCCGTTGGAAATCAGGATAACGGGGAAGCCCGCCGCCTGAATTTCCCGCACCCATTGTTCGGCGCCCGCCAGAAACTTCATCGTGCCGTCCGGCGCCAGCGTGTTGTCAATATCCAGCCCGACAGCCCTTGCGCCCATTTTGCGCAGGTCCTCGGGGCGGACGTCCAGCACGCTTTTAAAGCGGTATTTCGGCATGAGCAGCGCGGTTTTGTCCATGTGCACCTCCCGGTGTAAAAGCAAAAGCGGGCGTATTGCCCGCTTTCGTTTTTCGGTCACTTATACTTTCTCTTTCGAGCGGCTTCCGATTTTTTCTTTCTCTTAACGGAAGGCTTTTCATAGTGCTCTCTTTTCCGCACTTCTTGAATAACGCCGTCACGAGAGGTTTGCCGTTTGAAGCGGCGAAGCGCACTATCCAGGGATTCGTTTTCCTTGACCTTGACCTGGCTCATCTGATTCCCTCCCTTAACTGTATCAAAATGCCTTGCTATTATACAACACGCCGGGGCTTCTGTCAAGCCAATTTCCCAAGAAACCGGTCGAACCCCGTAAAAAGCGCGGACGCCGGGACGCGCGCGTCTTTCCCGCTACCGGAGCTTGTCGAGCGGCTGCTCGTACGCCGGCAGGAAATCCTTCAGGAACAGCTCGGCCTCCGGGCAGGCGAGCCCCTCGAGCAGCTTTTTCGTGGCGGCCTCCGCCTCGCAGAACTCGGTGTTGCCCGCCTTGCGTTCCTCTATGCACTTAAGCAGGGCGGAGAGCTTGTCCGCCGCCTTGACAAGCCCCCAGAGCGCCTCGTCCCCGGGCGCGCGCGGGGCCTCGAGCAAAGCGGCAAACTCCCCCCGCAGGTCGGCGGGCAGCATCTCGAGCAGCTGGGCGCGCGCATTCTTCTCTACGCCCGCGAAGGCCGCGCGCATATCGGCGCTGAAATATTTGACCGGGGTGGGCATATCGCCGGTGATGCTTTCGGGCGCGTCGTGGTACAGCCCCAAAAGCGCGGCGCGCGAGGCGTCGTACTGCCGGCCGAGCCGCCGGTTGCCCAGGACCGCCAGCGCGTGCGCGAGCACGGCGACCTCGTAGGAATGCTCGCTTAGGGACTCCTTGCGCGTGTTGCGCATCAGCGCCCAGCGGTCAATGAACTTGATGCGGGAAAGGTAGGCGAAAAAGCTGTTTTTCATATCGTCCTCGTCCTTCGTCCGAAAAAGCCCGCCGCAAGCGGCGGGCTTTCGGAAAATCAGGCGTTTTGACCTCGCTTAGTAATTCAGGCTGCCGGCATGGTACCAGAGGATGTAGAAGTCAAACCCGCTGCGGCGGTAGGTGTCCACCTGCCGGACCGGGTCGCCCTTCTTAAAGCCCGCGGCCTGCAGGCCCTTTTCCATGGCGTTCGCCATCGTGCCGTCAAAAACGCGGATGCGCGCCGACATCAGCAGCTCCGCCGGGTTGACCGTGGCCAGCTTAAAGCCGGTCAGCCACCAATGCTGCTGCCAGGGCCGCGTAAAGAATTTGGTCCCGTTGCGGTAGTCGTTGACGGACTCGTACAGCGTGTAGCTCATGTACAGCATATGCTCGTCGTCCACGCAGTAGTAAAGCTGGTCGGTCGTGCCGGGGACCTTGTTGTACACGCCAATCTCCGCGCCGCCGAAGGGGCCGTACTGCCCCTTCCAAAGCTGGATGCGCCAGTCGTAGCCGCCGGAGGTGAAGTCCACGCGCGCGGTCTGGTAGCGCATATTGCCCAGGGGGGCGAGCGCGTCGTAATGCTCGATGAAGTTCGCTTCGCGCTGCCAGCTGTCAATCTCGGTGTAGAACACGCCCTCATCCGCGTCGTAGTTATACCCGAACGCGTTAATCAGGCTCGCCACCGTGCCGAGCGAAGCGCCGCTGTCCTGCGCAATATCGGAAAGATTCCCGGAGCTCGACGAGCTGCCGGAGGAGCTCCCCGAGCCGGAGCTGCCGGAAGCGCGGCGGGTCGTCGTGGGCGCCGCGGCCGCCGTCGTCGTGGGCGCAGTCGTGGTGCTTGCGGCCGTCGTGCCGGCCGGCGCCGTGGTCGCCGGCGTCGCAATCGCGTCCGGCGAGCGGGTAATTTCTTCCTCCGCGGTGTCGCCGCCGCAGGCCGCAAAGGTACAGACCACCAAAATAAGCGCCAGCGCCAGGGCGAATATCCGTGTTGCGTTCGTGCGCATAAGCAGTTCCTCTCTTTTCCCGCGCGCACAGGGCGCGCTGTTCAAATCAACGGCAAAGTATCCCGTATATACAGAATTTTAAAGCCTACACGGTTATTATCACACAAAACGCCGAATCTGTCAACCGTCCGTTCTTGCTTTTTCGCCGGAATTGTGGTACGCTCATACAAACCATACAATGCAGGAGGCAGCGCCATGAGCGAAATTCGGGACCTCGCCCTTTACCCGTCCGGCGAGCAGAAAATTCGGTGGGTCGCGGGCTATATGCCCCTTTTGACGGGGCTTTGGAAGGATTTTGAGGACGAAAAGCCCTTTTCGGGGCTGCGCATCGCCCTTTCCGTGCATTTGGAGGCCAAAACCGCCTACCTTTGCCGCGTATTGCAGGCGGGCGGCGCCGAAATGTATGTCACGGGCAGCAACCCGCTGTCGACCCAGGACGACGTAGCGGCGGCGCTCGCGCACGGCGGGATGGAGGTGTTCGCCGTACACGGGGCGGACGACACGACCTACCGCCGGCACATAGAAGCGGCGCTCGAATGCCGGCCGCACCTTATCATCGACGACGGCGGCGACCTGGTCAGCCTGCTGCACAACGCGCGGCGCGACCTGCTGCCGGGGGTGCTGGGCGGCTGCGAGGAGACGACGACGGGCATTTTGCGCCTGCGGGCGATGGCGGAGGCTGGCGAGCTTGCCTTCCCGATGCTCGCGGTCAACGACGCGGACTGCAAGCACCTGTTTGACAACCGCTACGGCACGGGGCAGTCGGTGTTCGACGGCATCGACCGCACGACGAACCTTATCGTCGCGGGCAAAACGGTTGTCGTGGCGGGCTACGGCTGGTGCGGCAAGGGTGTCGCGATGCGCGCAAAGGGCCTTGGCGCAAAGGTCGTTGTAACCGAGATTGACCCCGTTAAGGCGATGGAGGCGGTCATGGACGGCTTTGCGGTGCTGCCCATGGAAAAGGCCGCCGAAACGGGCGATTTGTTCATCACGGTCACCGGCTGCCGCGACGTCATCACGAAAGACGCCATGCAGCGCATGAAGGACGGCGCGATTCTGTGCAACGCGGGCCACTTCAACGTCGAAATTAACGTCGGCGATTTACAGGCGCTCGCCAAGGAGACCTATGAGAGCCGCAAAAACATCACCGGTTACCGCATGGCGGACGGGCGCGTGCTGCACCTTATCGCCGAGGGGCGGCTGGTGAACCTCGCCGCAGGCGACGGGCATCCGGCCGAAATCATGGACATGAGCTTCGCCATCCAGGCGCTGTCGGCGCGGTACATCGCCCAAAACCGCGGCGCGCTTGCGCCGGGACTTTACCCGGTGACGAAATCGATTGACCGCGAGGTTGCGAACCGCCGGCTGCGCGCCTGGGGCGTAGTGATTGATACGCTCACCCCCGCGCAGGAGGCGTATCTGCACAGCTGGGACGTGTAACCGCCTTGCACCCTGCCGGCTGCAAAACCGTTTCGACACAAAAAACGCCCCGGCGTACCGCGCATACGGTACGCCGGGGTTTTGCTTTGCCTGTTTTTTGGCTCGCTTAGCTGTTCTTGATAGCTGCCTGGGCCGCCGCAAGGCGCGCAATCGGCACGCGGAACGGGGAGCAGGAGACGTAGTCGAGGCCAATCTCGTGGCAGAATTCCACGGAGGACGGGTCGCCGCCGTGCTCGCCGCAGATGCCGCAGTGCAGGCTCGGACGAACCGCCTTGCCCTTTTCCACGGCCATCTTCATGAGCATCCCGACGCCCTTCTGGTCGAGCTTCGCGAACGGGTCGTTCTCATAAATCTTGGTGTCGTAGTAGGCATCCAGGAACTTGCCCGCGTCGTCGCGCGAGAAGCCGAAGGTCATCTGCGTCAGGTCGTTGGTGCCGAAGCAGAAGAACTCCGCCTCGGTCGCAATCTCGTCGGCGGTCAGCGCCGCGCGCGGGATTTCAATCATCGTGCCGACCTCGTACTTGAGGTCGATGCCGGCGGCCGCGATTTCCTTATCGGCGGTCTCGACGACGATGTCCTTGACGTACTTGAGCTCCTTGACCTCGCCGACCAGCGGAATCATAATCTCGGGCTCAATCGTCCAATCCGGATGCGCCTTCTTGACGTTGATGGCCGCGCGGATGACCGCAGCGGTCTGCATTTTGGCAATCTCGGGATAGGTAACGGTCAGGCGGCAGCCGCGGTGACCCATCATCGGGTTGAACTCATGCAGCCCGGCGATAATCGCCTTGATGGCTTCCACGGACTTGCCCTGCGCCTTGGCGAGCGCCTCGATGTCCGCTTCCTCGGTGGGAACGAACTCGTGCAGCGGCGGGTCAAGGAAGCGGATGGTCACGGGGTTGCCCTCGAGCGCCTCATACAGCTTCTCGAAGTCGCCCTGCTGGTACGGCAGAATCTTTTCGAGCGCCTTTTCCCGCTCTTCCACGGTGTCCGCGCAAATCATCTCGCGGAACGCGGCGATGCGGTCCGCCTCAAAGAACATATGCTCCGTGCGGCAAAGGCCGATGCCCTCCGCGCCGAGCTCGCGCGCCTTTTTCGCGTCCGCCGGGGTGTCGGCGTTCGTGCGGACCTTGAGGGTGCGGAACTCGTCCGCCCACGCCATAATCCGGCCGAATTCGCCGGCGATTTCCGCATCCACGGTCGGGATAATCCCGTCGTAGATGTTGCCGGTGGAACCGTCAATCGAAATATAGTCGCCCTCGTGGTAGGTCTTGCCCGCCAGGGTGAACTGCTTGTTTTCCTCGTCCATGACGATGTCGCCGCAGCCGGAAACGCAGCAGGTGCCCATGCCGCGCGCCACAACCGCCGCGTGGGAGGTCATGCCGCCGCGGACGGTCAGGATGCCCTGCGAGGCCTTCATGCCGGTGATGTCCTCGGGCGAGGTCTCCAGGCGCACAAGCACGACCTTTTCACCGCGCTTGTTCCATTCCTCCGCATCCTCGGCGGAGAACACAATTTTGCCGCACGCAGCGCCGGGCGAAGCGCCCAGGCCCTTGCCCGCGGGGGTCGCCGCCTTGAGCGCGGCCGCGTCGAACTGCGGGTGCAGAAGCGAGTCGAGGTTGCGCGGGTCAATCATCGCGACAGCCTGCTTTTTGTCAATCATGCCCTCGTCCACAAGGTCGCAGGCAATTTTGAGCGCCGCCTTCGCGGTACGCTTGCCGTTGCGGGTCTGCAGCATATAGAGCTTGCCCTCTTCGACGGTGAACTCCATGTCCTGCATATCGCGGTAGTGGTCCTCCAGGGTCTTGCAGACCTCGGTGAACTGCTTGAACGCCTCGGGGAATTTCTGCTCCATCTCGCTGATGTGCATCGGGGTGCGCACGCCGGCCACGACGTCCTCGCCCTGCGCGTTGGTCAAAAATTCACCGAACAGGCCCTTCGCGCCGGTCGCCGGGTCACGCGTGAACGCAACGCCGGTGCCGCAGTTGTCACCCATGTTGCCGAACGCCATCATCTGGACGTTGACCGCGGTGCCCCAGGAATAGGGGATGTCGTTGTCGCGGCGGTAAACGTTCGCACGGGGGTTGTCCCACGAACGGAAGACCGCTTCCACAGCGCCCATGAGCTGGACCTTCGGGTCGGTCGGGAAGTCCGCGCCAATCTTGGATTTGTATTCGGCCTTGAACTGCTCGGCGAGCTCCTTGAGGTCGTCGGCGGTCAGCTCCACGTCCTGCGTGACGCCGCGCTTCGCCTTCATTTCGTCGATAAGCTGTTCAAAGTATTTCTTGCCGACCTCCATAACGACGTCGGAATACATCTGGATGAAACGGCGATAGCAGTCCCACGCCCAGCGGGGGTTGCCGGACTTCGCCGCCATAACCGCGACGACATCCTCATTTAAGCCGAGGTTCAAAATGGTGTCCATCATGCCGGGCATGGACGCGCGCGCGCCGGAGCGCACGGACACGAGCAGCGGGTTTTCCTTGTCGCCGAACTTCTTGCCGGTGATGCCCTCCAGCTTCGTGATGTACTCCATGATTTGCGCCTGGATTTCGTCGTTAATCTTGCGGCCGTCCTCATAATACTGCGTGCAGGCCTCGGTCGTAACCGTAAAGCCCTGCGGGACGGGCAGCCCCAGCCCGGTCATTTCGGCAAGGTTCGCGCCTTTGCCGCCGAGCAGGTTGCGCATATCCTTGTTCCCTTCGGAGAACAGATACACAAACTTTTTACTCATGCAATTACCTCCATTTTTCATTGCCTTCTGAAAATCTGGCTGGCCCGTGCGCCGGCAAGGCGCGGGGCACAGAGGACCATCCGATATTTTACCATAAACCTTTCGGGATTTCCACCTTTTTTCCGAATTTTCCCGACATTTTATAAAACCGGGCAAAAGACGCGGGATTTCCGGGTGTTTTCAATGGATTTTGCACAAGCACGGGACAAAAAACGCCCGCGGGGAACCCCCGCAGGCGGGAAAATCAGGCGTTCAGCTGCGCCTCAAACTGCGGCAGCACAAGCTGCTTGGCCGTCTGGAACACGACGAAGCCCGCCGCAGCCGAATAGCCGTCGTTGCCCGTAAGGCCGCCCGTGCGCTGGATGGTCTTGCAGTCGTCGGTCACCATGTACACGTATTTGAGCGTCGACGCGCTGCGCCGCAGCTTCCCGGCGGCGTCCGTTTTGCCGGAGAACTGCCAGACCTGGTTGCTGTCGCTGGCGGGCTCGGTATACGCGCAGGCCAGCAGCGACGCGTCCACGCCGTATTTTTCCGACACGGCGCGGATGAACTTGTTGTTCGGGTCATCGGTAAACAAGGTCGTATAATCCCCCTCGGGCAGCGTCAGGTTGTACGGCTCCGTTTGTTCCGGCGCGGCCGCGGCCGCGGTCGTCTCGGGCGCGGCGGTCGGGGCGGGCTCGGTAAGCGCGGGCGCGGCGGTGGTCGCCGCGGCCGGGGCCGTCGTGCCCGGCGCGGCGGTCGGAACCGGTTCTTCTGTATGCGCGCAGGCGCAAAGCAGCAGGAAGGCAAGGCCCAGCGCCGCAAAAATTCGAAATGCTTTTCGCATGAGAGCTCCTTAGAGAAAAAAGCAAACCGGCGGCGCGAAACGCCGCCGGCCCGGTCCCGGTTTGATTACGCAAACAGGCCCATGATTTGGTTGATGATGTCCATGAAGAAATTCTGAATTTCTTCCACCGGCAGGTTCAGGCCGGCCAGAAGCTCGCCAAGCTGCGTAAAAGCCCCCGTGATGGCCTCCATAATCGTGTTGATATCCATGTGGGTCGCATCTCCTTTCCGCTTTTAAAGTCAGCCCCATTGTACCAGATTTTCCCGCGGCGGGCAAGAGGAAGCTGTAAAAATGTTGTACAAAAAGCCGAGATGAAATTTGTGAAAAAGCACAAGTTTCAGATGCTTTTTTCAACATTTGCCCCGAATTTCCGTTTATTTTTCAATGAAATCCCGCATATTTGTCAAAGAACCGCGGGCGCGGCGCGCAGCTTTTCCACGCTTGCGTTTAACATTTCGGCAGGTTTTGCCGCGGCCTTCGCGGCACAAGGGCGGCGTGCGCCGGCGCGCAGTTGCGGTTTGCGCAAAAATATGGTACGATGCTTAAAACAGCGCAGATTTGGAAAAGGAGGCGGACGCATGGGCAAATCGGTATCCGGCTGCCCGTACGCCAAGACGTGCGGCGGCTGCCAGCTGCAGAACCTCACCTACCCGCAGCAGCTGCAATACAAGCAGGTCAAGTGCATCCGCCTGCTTGGGAAATTCTGCCATGTGGAGGAAATCCTCGGCATGGAGAACCCCTACCATTACCGCAACAAGGTGCAGGCGGCGTTTGCGCGCACGCGCAGCGGCAAAATCATTTCCGGTGTGTACCAGGCGAAATCGCGGCGCGTTGTGGCGGTCGAGCGGTGCTTAATCGAGGACGAAAAGGCGGACGAGGTCATCGGCACCGTGCGGACGCTTTTGGGGCAGTTCCGCCTGACGCCCTACGACCCGGACCGGCAGACCGGCTTTCTGCGGCACGTGCTTGTCAAGCGCGGCTTTCAAAGCAGGCAGCTGATGGTCGTGCTCGTTACGGGCTCCCCCGCCTTTCCGCACAAGCGCGATTTCCTCGCCGCACTCTTAAAGCGCCACCCGGAGATTACCACCGTGCTGCAAAACGTCAACGGCGCGCACACGGGGATGGTGCTCGGCGCGCGCGAAACGGTGCTGTACGGACCGGGCAAGATTGAGGAGCGGCTCGGCGGCTGCACCTTTCAAATCAGCGCCCGGGCGTTTTACCAAATCAACCCCGTCCAAACCGAGGTGCTGTACCGAAAGGCGCTGGAATTTGCCGCGCTTCGCGGGACCGAGACCGTCATAGACGCCTATTGCGGGACCGGCACGATTGGCATTTTCGCGGCGAAGCACGCAAAAACCGTTATCGGCGTGGAGCTGAACGGCGACGCCGTGGCCGATGCGCGCGAAAACGCAAGGCGAAACGGGATACAAAACATCCGTTTTATAGAGGCCGACGCGGGCGAATTCCTGACCGGGATGGCGGCGGCCGGCGAGCACGCGGACGTGGTGCTTTTGGACCCGCCGCGCGCGGGCAGCAGCCTCCCCTTTCTGCGGTCGCTCGTCTCCCTCGTCCCCGCGCGGGTCGTCTACATTTCCTGCAACCCCGAAACCCAGCAGCGCGACCTGCTGTACCTGTGCAGGCACGGCTACCGCGTCAGGAAAATTCAGCCCGTCGATATGTTCCCGCACACAAACCATGTGGAGACGGTTGTTTTGCTTTCCAAGGGAGAAATCGACTCGAAGAAAGTGCGTGTGGAGTTCTCGTTGGAGGATATGGATATGTCTAGTTTCCAGAAGGGCGCGACCTATGAGCAGATCAAGGCATATGTGTTGGAGCATACCGGCTTGAAGGTGTCTTCTCTGTATATCTCACAGATAAAGCGGAAATGTGGGCTGGATGTTGGACAGAACTATAACCTGTCAAAGAAGGAAGATGCTAAAGTGCCGAAATGCCCTCCGGAAAAGGAAGCGGCGATTACAGAGGCGCTAAAGTATTTTGGGATGATTTGAGAATACAAATATTACGATAGAGAGGGCAAAGATGCTTTGTGAGGTGTCTTTGCCCTCTCTGTCATGTGTAGAAAGCGCTTTACTGTCCGTTGACAGTTCTGCGATTATGAAGTATAATTTGTTATACAAATCATACTTTTGAGGAGGCGCTATAATGGGTAAGCCAAAAGGAAAATATGCATGGACTGCTACGGTGGGAGAAAAGGGTCAGATTGTGATACCAAAACAGGCACGAGAAATATTTGATATTCATCCGGGAGATACGGTGGTGCTTCTGGGAGATGAAAAAAGAGGGATTGCTATCCCACCCAAAACCATGTTTTCACAATTTGCAGCAGCCGTATTTGAAACGGAACAGGAGGACGATTAGATGGTTCTGTGTGAGATTAAAAATTTGAGAAAAACCTATCCTTCTTTCACCTTATCTGGCTTGTCTTTTCAACTGAACGCCGGACGGATTGTGGGATTCATTGGCCGAAATGGAGCCGGAAAAACGACAACAATCAAATCTATACTGGGCCTTGTTCATCCTGACGGCGGCGAAATTGATTACTTCGGGCTGCCATTTTCCCGGAACGAGAAGCAGATCAAGCAGCGGATTGGGTATTCTACGGGGGCGGTCAACTACTATCCAAAGCGAAAAATAAAAGACATCGTTTCTGTTACAAGGATGTTCTTTGACACATGGAATGAAGAAGCATATCAGGAATATCTTTCTTTGTTTGCGCTGGACGAGAACAAGATGCCTTCTGAACTCTCCGAAGGGATGCGGGTGAAGTTTAATTTGCTTCTGGCTCTGTCCCATAAATCGGAGATTCTAATTTTGGATGAGCCTACCAGCGGCCTTGATCCTTTTTCCCGGGATGAGCTGCTTGACATATTTGCGGAATTAAAAAAGCGTGGCGTTTCCATCCTGTTTTCCACACACATCACCTCGGATATTGAGAAGTGTGCCGACGATATTCTGTATATTCGGGACGGAAAGCTTGTAGCCAGCTACCCACAAGAGGATTTCAGAAAAAACTGCTGTGAAGCAGGCGAAAGCATAGAAGAAGCAATTTTGCGGATGGAAAGGGGCGCCAACATATGATACGATTGTTGAAGAAAGAAATGAAGTTGGCTGCTTCGCCGTTATCTTATCTTTTTATTGCCTTTGGCCTGATGGCGTTTGTCCCCGGTTATCCTATCTTGGTCAGCGCCTTTTTCCTGTGCCTCGGCCTGTTCCAGTCCTTTCAGGCGGCAAGAGAGGCAAACGATATCACCTATACGGCGCTCCTGCCGGTGGCGAAGGCAGATGTGGTCAGAGCAAAATACCTCTTTTGCGGATTTATCCAGCTTTGCTATTTTGTGCTGACTGCCGCTGTAACTCTGATCCGTATGACTGCACTATCCGAAGCGGAGGTTTACAGGAGCAATCCGCTGATGAATGCCAATCTTGTATATCTTGGTTTTGTGCTGCTGATCCTAGGTCTGTTTCAGAGCATCTTTGTGGGCGGATTTTTTAAAACAGCCTATCGCTTCGCCAGACCGTTTGTAATGTTTATTGTTGCGGCATTTCTTGTGGTAGGGCTGGGTGAAACGCTGTTTCATATTCCGGGTATGGCGGCTTTGAATGCCTTCGGATTTGCGCATATCGGCTTGCAGATATGTGCCCTTCTGCTTGGGGCGACAATGTATTTTGCGCTTACTTTGATCTCTATTCAGAGAGCCATACGTAATTTTGAAAGGATCGATTTGTGACGGTATATGGATAATGTAAATAGCACTTTATATATTCCACTGTACGGTAAGGCGAAGGTCAGCCAAATGGGGATTATTCTTGAGGACAGGACTGCTGAAAAGATATGGGCGGAAAATACCGTACTACTGGGAAAGAAATCAAAGTCAAAATGGCTGGCCTATTTTATGGCAATGCAGGCAAGGGTCTTTGATGACTGGGTCAGAAAAATACTTGCTATGGATTCAGAAGCTCTTGTATTGCATATTGGATGTAGATTGGACAGCCGTGTACATCGTGTCGGGGCATCCGGTGTGCCTTGGTATGACCTGGATTTCCCGGAGGTCAATACACCCGACCGGACAAATTTTGATATTGAAGAACTGGGCCTGTCGGTGCAGGCGGCGCGGAATCTGTACACCGGAAAAGCCAATGCGGAGATTGTCAACCGCCTTTTGGAAAGCCCACGCTTTGCAGAAGTCACCTACATGATTGAGCAATATTTTGACGATACGCTGGCCGCCGGTTTCGCCGGACAGAGAAGAAAATCGGCACACGGAATGAGATGCACGTGGTTGAGCAATCGGAGTTCCCTGTATACGAGGGGAAGCATGAGGCTATCATTTCAGAAGAAGATTGGAACCTCGCGCAGGAAAAACGGAAAGTCAATGCTTACCGGCGAGAGAAAGTCAATGACCCTACCCACGCACATATCCTGTCCGGTATTCTGAAATGTCCCTGCTGCGGCAAAAGCCTGTACGGGAATATTGCGAAAGCCCACAGCAAGGACAAAAGACCCGCTATTACTATTACTGCAAGAATACCGTTACACCGACCGGTCATGAGTGTACTTTCCGGCTGAATATAGAACAGACGGAGATGAACCGCATGGTAGCGTCAATTATCTCCGATATGGTCAGTGACCCACGGTTTGCGGATGCAATCAAAGCGAAAATCGGCTCCGCTGTCGATACGAACGATTTGGAGAAGCAGCTGGAAGCATTACAGGTGCAGCTTCGGCAGACGTTAGGCACAAAATCCCGCCTGGAACGGCAAATGGACGGTTTGGATATAAGCGATCCCTATTATGACCGAAAGATATCTGATTTGCAGCGCCGCTATGATGAGCAATATGGCGCAATAGATGAGATTGAATCCGTATTATAACGGAAGAAAAAAGTGATTGAAATTGCACTTGAAGACATCTGCATGAAAAAAGATATGACATATATTCTTCATTCAACTACAGTTCGGTTTGATGCAAGCAAGTGCCATTGTTTGGTCGAATCGATAAGGGGTTATAAAATGGATATAAGCATATTCGCTTAAATGCAAATTATTTAATCAAAATGGAAAAATTGAATGGGTAGCAGATGTTGATTCGTTGAATGAGTAGTTGATAAACTAACAAATGAATACAAAAAATATAGGATGAAAGACACTTGGCGAGGTTGGGTAAGATTATTTTGGTGCAATAAAAAGGCTGGAAGAACAGCGTGGGATCAGACAAAAGTTCCA
>DVMW01000023.1 GCA_018714805.1 Candidatus Fimenecus excrementigallinarum | reverse complement strand
CTTCCACATATTCTACAGACACAAAAAGGACAGTATCTTCGCCTTCCGTTAAAGAGGCCTCCCCTTTTTCTATGTGCATACCAAACAGGCTCGTGCATTCGAAAGGATTAAATTCGAGATTTACCGGAGCATAATCCCCTATGCTTGTAACGACCGCCTGCGCAATCGCATTACTTTTGGACTTTTCCGGTTGAATTTCTCTGCTGCTGTTTATAAGCATCGCTGCGCCTGTAAAAGCTGCCGCCAAAACGCACACACTTACACCAATTACATTTACGGCAAGCGTCCTTTTCCTGCAAAGCAGGCAAACAAGGACAACCACAGACCAAAGCAGCCATAGGATATAGATGATGCCATACATAAATTGATAATAGAAAATTTCTGAAGCATCGCTTGCGTCTTCATAAAGGACGTGCAGAAACAGGCCGAATAAAACCGACAGCACCCCGCGGACAGAAACAGAAAACAACACTCTTTTCCATCGTGTGTTCAGAAAAGCCTCACCAAACAGCTCTAACTTCATCTATATCTCCCCCTCGCGGCTTAGAATCGGATTGAACTTTTAACCATGCAGTTGATTTTAAAGAAGCTGCCTCTTCCTTTGCAAATCAGCGGCCGGTTCAGCGTCCTGCACGCTTTGCAAGAGCCTTGTGCCGGCGGGGAGAGCCCCTGTCCTATTCATCACACCAGCGCCACGCCAATCCAAGAGGTGACGGTGAAATAGATTTGCGAGACAATCCACAGCAGAAACAGTATCTCCCACCAGCTAAACCGCTTTGCTTCTTCGCCGAACTCCTCTTCTTCCGTCAAATTGCGGCGCGCGCGGATGTCCGCCGCGAGTTTTGCCATGCCCGCTTCATCCTTAGAGGAAAGGAGAAGCACCGTGTCATAACAGGTAAAGCGATACAGGTGTTTTTTGCTGAAGTTGCAGCTTGAAAGCCGTTGCCAGAAATCGACATCCGCAACCGAAATCGGCTCGATTTTACAAATGTCGCGCTTGGAAACGCGGAAAAACAGCCGCGGCGCGAAATAGATGCGCGTGTCGTCCTCGCGGACATACAGCCGGTTGCCGAACAGCGCAATCGCCGCCAAAACGCTGACGGCCAAAAATTCAATTTGGCTTACCACGTAGCTAATCACAGCTATAACGCCTTCCACAAACGCCATGTTATTCGTTGGTTCTACAAAATAATCCCCGTATATGCTCTGCACTTGCTCCAGGGTTTCCTGCGGAATGGCTGCGTTTTTATACGGGAAAAACATTTCGGTGAATCCCAAACGGGCAAGTATATAGAAATTCCAAATGAGCGACAGAAGCGCGATACAGAAAATCAGCACGCACAAAAGGTAAAACCGCCACGAGCGGTACAGGCGGATTTTATAGCCGTTTTTTGAGCGATTCAATGCGGTCATCTCCTTTATGCAGGTGCAGCCGGAAGGGCGGCGCTTGTCCTGCCCCGCGGCGGGCGGAGAACCGCGGCGGGCTGCTCCGCCCTATTTTTCCCCTGTCCTATTTTCTCGCGCTTTTGCAGGCGGCCGTTATAACGCCGGCGTACAGCATCAAATGCAAAATGACGCTTACGTAGTATGCAAAGGAGCCCGCAAAATCGTCCAGGTATACGAGCAGCGTATTTATCCCCAACGGGCAAACCGATAAATACAAATAGCGGAGCATAACCAAAGCATACCCGCCGGCTTCCGATTCCGCCGCGCCAAAAAGCAAGTCCGCGGCCAGCAGGGCAAGCGTCAGCCCAAAATAAATCAGGGTGGGAATGTGAAGCGTCAAAAGGTCGGAACGGTCGGATTTTCCCGCTTCACGCGGCGGGATGTTCAGAGCGAGCACCCAGACAAGAGAAAAAATCAGGATGTTCAAAACCATGTACACCGCAATGCCCGCCGTATGCACCTCGCCCTCTGTCAAAAAGAAGGAAATCAACGCGCCAAGCGTAAAGAAATTTACAACCGATAAAGCAAGCCGGATAAGGGAAAACCGAAGTACACTTTTAGCCATACCGTCACCCCTGGTTTTATAAATAGACGCCTCGTTGTTCGACGCCCTTTTTAATTTCCACATAGCCCAGCGGCCGGTTCTGCGTCCTGCGCAGCGCCCTGAAAGATGTTTGTGCCGGCTGGTATGCTTTCGTTTGGCAAAATGCCTATATTTATCAATTTAACTTTATCATTTTTATGTATTTCCGTCAATGCGAATTCGGAGGCTTTTTGTCAATTCGGGTCATTTTGTAACAATGCATAAAGCGGCAGGCGTCGCTTCGGCGATATGAAGCATATATAAAGCAGCTTAAACAAAACTTATATGTTCGCGCAGGTCAGAGCAAAACGGGAAAAGTCCGCATACGGCTGACCGATTTCTTTCCATGCATACAGCCGTGCATAACGCGGCCTTATGCCTGCACGTGCAGCTTTTCCCCGGTGATGCTTTCGGCGAGGTCGAACATGGCATCCTGATACCGCGCGGGGACGCTCAAGTTGTACCAATGCGCGCCATCCGTCCAAAGCAATATCGCGTTGCGGTCATATACATTCTGATACGCTTCATAGCCGTTTATCGTCAGCTCCCGGTACCGGTGCTCGTTGTCGACGGTAAAGCTTGTATCCAGCGGAGACCGGGAAAACGCAATTTCCTCTCCCGCGCTGTTTTTCCAAACCGAAAAAACGCCCAGGTCGTCTTTTTCATACGTTTCCAGCACAAAGCCGTCGGGCAAATCGGCGAGGGCGCGTTCCTTTGCCGCCAGGCGCGGCGCCGTCCCCTGCCCGATGTACCCCTTCGCGCTTGCGGGGACGTTTACCGCAAACCAATACCGCCCGTCCGTCCATCTTAGAAACGCGCCGGCTTCATCCTCCGTAAAGTACGCCGGGAAGCCGTTGATTTCGAGCTCGCGGTACTTGTGCTCGTTGTCGACGGTGAAGCTCGTGTCCAAAGGATTTTGCGAAAACGCAATTTCTTCTCCCGCGCTGTTTTTCCAAACGGAGAAAAAGCTGTGCGCCGTCTCCTTGTAAACGGCGAGCGCATAGCCGTCGGGCAGCTCGGCGAGCGTGTATTCCGTTCCCGGCGCGGCGGCGGGCACGGCGGAATTTTCGCTTAACGAAATTTCGTTGTACTGCGGAAAGATTTTTTTGACAAATTCGAGAATCGGTTTTCTGGTCGCCGAAACGCTCATTAAGCCCGCGAACAAAACCACAACCGCTACGATTGCCGCAAGCAGGCTCTTTGTAACCGTCCTTCTGGTGGAAAACGAAACGCGGTTGTTCTTGCGGATAAGCCGGTCCATGGATGTTTCGAAACGGTCCGAAAACGTCCATTGCACGCCGTCTTCGCCCGGCAGACCCGCGTTGTCCAGCCGTTCCGCTTCCAGAAACGCCCGTATAAACAGTTCCTTTGCGTTTTCCACGTTACGCCCTCCACTCGTTTTCCAATATGGCAAGCAGCTTTTTCTTGCCGCGGACGATTTGCTGCTGCACCGTAGACTTCTTTCTGCCCAACACGTCCGCAATCTCCTTTGCCTGCATACCGACGACGAAATGATAGAACAGCACGTCCTTGTATGTATCCTCCAGGCTTCGAATGGCCTCCACCACCGCGCCGTAGTTTTCGTGCAGATGAAGCTTCTCCAAAAACCGCACGTCGGACAGGTTTTCGGCATCCTCCAGCCGCACGTGCCGGCGTCTTGCGGCGTTCTTTTGGGAAAGGTTGATGGCGGTGTTTTTGGCGGCCTTGAGCACGTAGGACAGAGCTTCGGCGGAGCCGGGGTCCCCGATAGCGCGCATATTGCGCGCGATTTTGAGGAAGGCGTCGTGCACGGCGTCCTCCGCATCCTCTTTGTTTCCCAAAATGCAATACGCCGTATACACCATTCTTTTTCTGTAGCTGGCGTACAGGATTTCAAACTTCGATTTGTCGTCTTCGCTGTCGATGAGCGACATATACAATGCAAGCATCTATCTTCTACTGCCCTTCATATAGTACAACAGGCAAAAGCCCGTCGGATATGACAAAAATAATTTACAAAAATATTTAACACTTTATTTCTGTTTTTGTCAAGAATACCGTCAAAATCGGTCGATTTGCCGGCGGTGCGGCAGGGCTTTGCCCGATTTTTTCCAAGCAAAAGCGGCAAAGGAGACCCGCTCCTTTGCCGCCGCATTTTGCAGAGCCGTTTTGTCACGCGCTTTCGCGCGCTTTTTCGAGGTCCTGCCGCATCGTTTCGAGCGCACGCTTGGAAAGGCGGTACCCGAACGCCAGCAGCAAGAGCATACAGACCAAAATGACCGCCGGCACCAGCGTCGCCATCGAGTACAGCTTGCCGACGACCTCGGGCGCCTGCGAAACCCGGGCGCCGTCGTAGCCGATTGCGCCGAGCAGCGCCGGAACGCCCGCGCCCGCCGCGGTCTGTCCGATTTTCCGCATAAACGAATAGAACGAATAGGAGGTGCTCTCCTCCCGGCGGCCGGACAGCAGCTCGTGATAATCGATAACGTCCATGACCATCGCCCAAATCTCAAGCGTCAGGAAGGTCTGCCCCGCTCCCGAGAAAAACACGAGCACCAGGAAAAGATAGGGGCTGGCCGCCAGCGCCGTAAAGCCGAAAAGGTACATCACGATATTGACGGCGGCCGCAAACGCAATGCCGACCGTGCAGATTTCCTTTTTGCCGAAGCGCCGCACCAGCTTTCCCATCACCGGCAGGAAAAACGCCATCGGCAGATAGGTGCAGACCGTGACGACGCTGTAAAGACCGGGCTGCTCGTAATAATTTTTAAACAGGTAGTTGTAGACGGTCTGGGTATACATCTGGAAGCAGATGAGCAGCATCGACACGCCGCACAGCGCCAAAAACGGCTTGTTTTTCAGCAGCATCCGAAGGCTGCGCAGGAAGTTGTAGCGGCTTTCCAGCTGCTTTTGCGAAACGGTCACGCGCTCTCTGGTCAATTTGAAATGCAGCGCGAACGCGACGACCGTCAGCACGGAAAGGCAGCCGACCGCAAGCGACAGCTTGCCGCCGTCGAGAACCTTTGCGGTCGTGCCGTCCGAATGGGTAACCGTGGAATAGACGAGCAGCGGCAGCAAAATCTGCGCCGGAAGTCCGCCGATGCCCGCGCCCACCGAGCGCCACATGGAAAGCGAGCTGCGCTCTAAGCCGTCGTCGGTGATGACGGAGGCCAGCGACCCGTAGGGAATATTGACGCCGGTGTACATCATCCCGTAAAAAATGTAGGTGACGTAGGCGAAGATGAGGTACTGCGTCTGCGTCAGGCCCGGGATTTTCCAGAACATCAAAAACGCGCCGACCGCAAGCGGAATGGACGCGCCGAAAATGTACGGCCGGAACCGCCCGTAGCGCGTGGGGCGGCGCGAATCGACGAACGCGCCCCACATCGGGTCGTTGACCGCGTCCCAAATGCGCGCAACCAGCATCAGCACCGCGATGCTGCCCGTCGTCAGGCCCAGGATGTCGGTATAGAACATCGTCAAAAACGAGGAGACCAGCGAGAACGTCAAAGTGCCGCCGAGGTCCCCGAGGGCGTAGCCGAACTTATCGACCGCCCGGATGCCGTGGGTCGCCGTGGTTGTCATGGTGTTTCCCCTTTCTGCGGTTCAGTCTGTAAAACGCGCGCATCGCCGCGCACGAGCCGGAACACCGGCGCAAAGGGCTGTTCGCCCGTATTGGCGTATTGCACGACAACGCGGTCCGCCGTACAGCGCACCGTCATTTGCAGGCGCACGCAGCGGTTCTCGAGATAGCCGAAGCTCTCGCCGTCGTCGTCGAAAAATTCTGCTGTAAAGCTGCCTGACTTAACAGGATAAACGGTCAGGACAAGCTCCGGCGCTTTCCCGAAGCCGTAGGGTGCTTCGTCCGTAGGCAGCACGCAGCCCGCGCGCACAAAATATGCCGCCGGGCCCGCCGCGGGAATGGGAAGCGTCACCGTTTCCCCGCCCCGGCACAGACGGCCGTCCAAATACCAGTCGTCCCCTTCGGGCAGCGTAACCGCCGTCTGCGTCTGCCCTTCGTCCAAAATGAACGCCGCCAGGACGTCGCGCCCGACAAGCATACAGTCGGTCTGCCGGCGGGCGTCCTCCCCGCCGTAATACAAAAACAGCGGCGCGTTGACCGGCTCCTCGCGCTCCACCGCGCGGCAGGCGCAGTTGTAGAGGTACGGCAAAAGCCGTTTGCGCTGGGCGAACAGCGCGCGGACGCTGCCGAGAATATCGGGATAGCTCCAGGGCATGGTCGCCGAGCCGTCGCGGTTCCAGGAATGGATGGTGAAGCGCGGTTCAAACACGCCGTGCTGCAGCCAGCGCAGCAGCAGCTCGCGCGACGGCATATCCCCCGCAAATCCGCCGAGGTCGTGTCCGTAAAAGAACAGCCCGGAAAGGGAGAGCGTCAGGCCGATGTAGTGGCAGTAGCGCAAATCGTGGAAGCTCGTAAAATTGTCGCCCGACCAGGTCTGCGCCAGCCGCCGCACGCCGGCGCCGCCGCTGCGCGTGGACAGAAACGGCCGCTTTTCCGGGTATTTTTGGCGCTGGGCCTCAAAAGAGGCGCGCACCATCAGGTACGTAAACGCCGGACGCAGCAGCGCCGCGGGCACCGCACCGCCGCCGAAGCCGTGCGCACGCGCCGAACGCGCGCGGATGTCAAATTCGTTGTTGTCGTTCCAGGTCGCGCAAATGCCGTAGTCCAGAAGCGCGGTTTTGACCTGCTCGCGCCAGAAGGCGTACGCCGCCGGGTTCGTAAAATCCAGATAGCTGCCAAGGCCGTCCCAGAACTGCGTCACGTACGGCGTGCCGTCCGGCTCGCAGACAAACAGCCCCTCGCGCCGGAGCTTGTCGTACAGCGGGTGGCTTTCCAAAAAGGCGGGCTTGATGTTGGGAATCAGCGCAACGCCCGCGTCTTGAAACCGCCGGACAAACGCCTTCGGGTCGGGGAATTTTTCGCGGTTCCAATGAAACACGCAGCGCTTGTCCCCGATAGAGGTGTAGCCGGACGACAGATAGAACCCGCCGCAGGAAAGGTCGTGCGCCTGCAGGTCCCGCAAAAAGCCGTCCATTTCTTCTTCGGCGTTTTCGGCGTCCGTGTACGCCATCGTGCTGCCGCAATAGTCAAAGCTCCACTTCGGCGGAAACGCCTGCCTGCCGCAAAGCCGGCCGAACTGCTGCACAATTTGCAGCGGCGTCCCGAAAAAGACGTAGTAGACAAGCGCGTCTTCCTCCGAACAAAAATATTTATACGGCGGGTAATAGTTGTTGTGCTCGCGGCCGAGGTCGATGTAAGCGGTCGCCGGCGTGTCGTAAAACAGGCCGTAGCTGCCGAGCTTCGTTTCGCAGATGTAAAACGGGATGTGCTTATACAGCGGATCGCTTGTTTCGGCGTCAAAGCCCATGCAGTCGGTCGTCTCGATGCGAAAGGCGCGGCCGGCCTTGTCAAGTGTCCCGCCCTTGTCGCCGAGGCCGTAGACGCGTTCGCCCGGCTCGCGCGTGACGTAATGGTACGCCCCCGCGCCGAATTCGCCGCCAAAGTTATAGGCAAGCGGCGGACGGTCCGCAAACAGCGGCGCGCCGTCTTTCCGATACGAAAGGCGGAAATTTTCGTAAGCAAGCGTGACCTCCACCCCGCAGGGGAGGCGGAAGCGCTCCCCGTCTTTCGTCGTTTCCGTTTCCGGCGCGCAAAGCGGGAAGCCGGCAGTCGAAAGGCGTTCACGCCCGCAGGCGGAGCAGACGTTGTCCGGCGCGACGTCGAACGTCGGCAAAAGCGTCTCCCCCCTGCGGTAGACGGCAACGCGCAGAGAAGCGTCCCCGACAAAGTCCAGCCGCGCCAAAACGCTGCCGTCCGTGTAAAGCCGGTGCGTTTCGGTCTGCTCAACGGGGTAAAAGGTATGTTGAAACTTTCCCATCATTCCCACCCGAGTCCCGCAAAGGTCTGCTTGAAATTGTGCGCGGTCGTCCACGGCGCGGGGCGCGTCTGTTCGCAAAAGCGCATCGGCCGTTCGGCGCCCGGCGCCCAGCGCGGCACCGCGCTGCAATTCGGGTCGCCGCAGGCGGCAAACGCGCAAAGCGCGGCGGACAGGCGGTCGGAGATTTCCCGGTCGACCGCCGCAAACGGCCGCCAGCTGTGCTCGAGCGTGGAAAACGCATACAAAAGGTCGGCGGAATGCCACGCGCCGCGGTCGTCGCCGGGCAGGCGGCGGGCGAAGTTATAGACGTAGCAGGGCTTTTCGTTATGCCGCTTTGCAAGGCGCGCCCATTTTTTGGTAAGCCCCTCCAGCACAATGGGAAGCATATCCTCCGAGGTCACGCCGAGGAGATACGGCACGTCCGGTACGCGGGACTTCGCGAAGCTCTCCGCCGTCAGCAGCGCGCCGTCATACACCGGGAAGGTATAGGGCATACTCAGCTTCATCGCTTTACACGCCGCGCGCCAGGCGTAATACAGCGTTTTGGCATCGAGCGCGCGCAGGTCCGCGGCCGTTTTGCAGCCGGCGTTTTCGCAGACCTTTTCCCAGAAGCCGCGCGCCTGTTCGGGCGTTTTGGGCCGCAGCAGAAAGCGCTGGAGCCCCGCGCCGCTGAGCAGCACCGCGCCGGACAAAAGGCCTTTCGCAAGCGGACTGGAGACCAGAATATCCACGCTCATCGCCCCGGCGCTCTGCCCCATGACGGTGACGCGCGCCGGGTCGCCGCCGAACGCCGCAATGTTGGCCCTGACCCACCGTAAGGCGGCAAGCTGGTCAAACAGCCCGTAATTGCCGCACACGCCGTCCTCGGCAAGGTCCGGGTGCGCGCAAAAGCCGTACGGCCCGAGCCGGTAGTTCATCGCGACGAAAACCACGCCGTTTTCGGCAAAGCGCGCGCCGCTTATGTGCCCTTCGTTCGCGCTGCCGCCGGTGAAGCTGCCGCCGTGGATATAGACGAGCACCGGGCAGTTTTGGGCCGCCTTCGGCGCCCAGATATTTAAGGAAAGGCAGTCCTCGCCGTAGGTAAACGTCAGCCCCTGCCGGAACTCCCGGTGGTAAAACGCGTTGACCTGCGCGTCGTCCTCAAACGCGCGGTGCTGAAAACAGCAGGGGCCGAACGCGGTCGCGTCATAGACGCCGTCCCAGCTGGTCACAAGCGCCGGATACCGAAACCGCTCGGCGCGCGCGTAGCGGATAGAGCGAAATTCCAAGCACCGCTCGCCCGCAAGCCCCCGCACCACGCCGCAGGGCGTTGTTTTTTTCACGGTTTGCACAAGCCGCACCTCATTTCGGGGGAAATATCGGAAATATAGTATAGTATAA
Organism: Candidatus Fimenecus excrementigallinarum; assembly: GCA_018714805.1. Classification (GTDB taxonomy): domain Bacteria; phylum Bacillota; class Clostridia; order Oscillospirales; family Acutalibacteraceae; genus Fimenecus; species Fimenecus excrementigallinarum. Next base: position 5,293 of record DVMW01000023.1, on the reverse strand, counting down.
TACAGGATTTTGCCTGCCGCAAGTCTGTTTTTTGTGCAAAATCGCAATTTCCGATAAAAAAAACGGACGAAGCGCACCGCTTCGCCCGTTCTATTGTCCGCCATTCACCTGCGCAGCTGCCGGACAAGCTGCTTGTCTTGTGCGTCCACGCGCAGGCTGTCGCAAATTTTCCCAATCGTCCGGTTTTGCACCGCCGGCTGGAGGGTTTGCGCCTCCAATATGGCAAGCACCCGCTCGCGGTACGGCACAAACGCCGTCGCCAGCGCCCAGGCGACCGCCATTTGGACATAGTAAAAATCGCTTTGCAGCCCCCGGAGATAGGAGAGCGTCTCGTCGATATACGCGGCCGTCAAATACGCGTGCATCCGCACAACCACGCAAAAGCGCAGCTCGTATTCCCGGTCGGAGGACATATAGCCTTGCAGCCAGCGGGAAAACGCCGCGCGGTCCTTTTTTATAAAGCGCATCGACGAAACCGCGCAGTCGCAGACCGCCCAGTTGTCAATGCGCGGTACGAAGTCATCGAGAAGCTGCAGCCGCTTTTCAAACGGCAGACCGCAATAGCCGATATACAGGCCGTGCAGCATCTGCTCCTCGTAAAAGTCCCAGCCGAAGTCGTCGGTTTCCAAGGTCTTTGCAAGCGCGCGAAGCTTTGGAATACGCACGCCGAAAATGCGCGCCGGGTCCACATTGGGGATAAGTCTGCTTTGGAAATTCTTATACGATTCGTCCGCAAGCGCGGCAAGTTCTGCGCGAAGCTCCATAATATCACCGGTTTCATTGTAGCAGATTTCCCCGCCGCGCACAAGACGCAGCCCGCTCGCAGAAAAATTGGAAAATTGCGATTTTCCGCTTGACGAAACCGGTTTTGTATGCTATGATATTCGAGCGTTGAAAATGCTGGTGTAGCTCAGTTGGTAGAGCAGCTGATTTGTAATCAGCAGGTCGGGGGTTCGAGTCCGTCCACCAGCTCCACCCCCGGCTACAGAGATAAGTCCCCTGGACGGACTCGAACCCTCGAACCGTTTCGGGGCGTCGGCAGCGCAAAACTGAATATGGGAGAGTTCCCGAGCGGCCAAAGGGAGCAGACTGTAAATCTGCCGTCTACGACTTCAGTGGTTCGAATCCACTCTCTCCCACCAGAAAAAAGCACGCGAATGCGTGCTTTTTTCAATGAAATCCGCCCTTACGGGTGGGTGAAATATTGCTTCGCAATGTGAAATACGCCTGCGGCGTGTGAAATTCGCCTCGACGGCGAGTGGGTGGATTTCATTTCACTTGATGCGATAGCATCAAATTTCACAATTCACACGGTGAATTATTTCATCGTGAACGAAAGCGAACGATTTCACTAAAGCTGTGAGAGTTCGAAGTCATACGCAAAACTGCGAAAAATATCTTTTTTCTGTGAAATTAATCCCTGCGGGATTTTTGAAATATGCCTGCGGCATATGAAATAGCTTGCGCTATGAAATACACTATGTGTATGATTGATTTATTTCATTTCATTTTCTGCGAAGCAGAAAATTTCATAATCCGTTAGGCTTATTTCATATTGCACATCTCTTATTTCATCAACCGTGCTATACTGTTTGCGGAGGCGATAACATTGAAAGAAAACAAGCTTATCGACTTATCCATGGACTTCTCTGTAAAAGTGATAAAGCTTTGCGCCCAAATAAAGGGGCATTACGCGCTTGTGAATCAATTAGAACGCTGTGCAACAAGCATTGGCGCCAACATACACGAAGCGAATTATGCGCACAGCAAGCCCGATTTCATAGCGAAGCTTCAAATCGCGCTTAAGGAATGTTATGAAGCGGAGTATTGGATTGCATTGTTTGCGCGAGCCGACTTGATGGACGGAGAAATCGCAAAAGATTTATATAATCGGTGCGGTACCATTCGCAGAATTTTAATCGCCTCTGTCAACACGGCAAAGGCAAACGAGCATAAGCAGATAAATCCGTAAGGCCGCGGACGGTTCTGCGCCGGGCTGACATCTAAAATCAGCGAACAACCGAAACGATGCCGAACCTTCCCTACCGATATATCCCACCATCAAAAAAGCCCGTCGTCTCCCGACGGGCTTTTTTGTGTGGCTTGAGAGCGTGAGAGGAAAGCAGCACGTCCCGCCCGCAGGCGGGGCTTATCCTATGGCGTATCGCTAAGTCCCAGAATATAATCCGTTGTGGTCTCGTAAAACCGCGCAAGCGCAATAAGCACCGCCGTCGGGATATCCCGCTGGCCGAGTTCATAATTGCTGTAGACCTGCTGTGAGCAATGCAAAATCTTTGCAACCTCTCGCTGGGTGAGGTCGCTGTCTTCACGCAAATCACGGATACGCGGATACATAGAATCACCGACGTTATTATAGGCTACAACAAATTGCAGTATTGACTATTACTGCAATTTGCAGTAAAATGATGTACAAGCCCGTCGATTCTCCTGGAAGAGAGCCGTGATACAATGCAGCGCAAAGCCCCGTTTTTTGGCTCCGCCGCGTTTTTTTGCCTTGTATGCAGCCTGCTTTTTTTGCTGTGCGGAGTCGGCGTATATCTCGCCTTTCGGCAAGGCACGCATCTGCACAGCCTTTTGCAGGCCCTCGGTTTCGTCCTGCGCCCGCCGTCCTCGAAATCCCTGTTTTCTTTTGTCGCGGCCAATTGGCTGGGGGACTTTTTCTGGAGCGCGGCGCTCGCCATGGCCTTGCTCGTGATACTGCGGAGTTTTCAGCGGCGCGGCGCACTTTCCCTTTGGATTGCAACCGCCTGCGGCGCCGGCTTTGAATTTCTGCAGCTTGCCGGAAAGGTCGGCGGTACATTTGACGTTTGGGACATTGTCGCGGAAGCTTGCGGCGCCGGTTTTGCCGTACTTCTGGGACTTTGGATACAAAAAAGGAGGAACCAAAATGAAAAAGACACTTTCCATCCTGCTTGCCATACTGTGCTGCGGCGTTTTCGTGCTGTTTGCGCTCGGCAGCGGAAACGACGAGGAGGCCACCGTGGAAACCGGCGACGCCGCCGCGGCAACACAGGCGGCAGAGAGCGCGGATAAGCTGACCGCAAACGTAGGCGACACGCTAAATGCGGGCGACCTGAAAATCACCTACACCGCCTGCGACGCAGATTTCACCGGATACAACGAGTTTTTGGCGCCCGCAAGCGGGAACAAGTGCATCCGGCTTTCCTTTTCTGTGGAAAACACCGGCGATACCGAGCATTTTATTTCTACCCTGGATTTTGACTGCTATGCCGACGACGTGGCCGTTCAGGCGTATTACGGCGGCGAGGACGACCTTTCCGCAACCCTTTCCCCGGGCAGAAAAGCCAGCGGCAGCGTGTATTTTGAGGTGCCGGAAAACGCGCAAAGCCTGGAGGTGGAATATACTACGGACTACTGGACCGGCAGCAAGGCCATTTTTGTTGTCGCGTAACACGCGGGACAGCATAAGACCCGGCGCAGCTTTGCGCCGGGTCTTTTTGTATGCTTTTGAAAAGGCGAGCTTGTGTGCACGCTTTGCCGTCAAGCGTTTTTCGGCGGCCGGGCGTTCCCTCACGGGGCCTCGGCGACGGCGCCGTAGTCATTGATGATGCCCGCGACGTCGCTGACGGGCGTTTCTATGACGTTGGTGAAGGCGTCCGGCGTAACGCCCACAATGACCGTCTCCGCCACAAGCGCGGAGGATTCGGCGGTAATGGCGTCCGTCACGCCGCGCAAAATAAGCCTGCCCGTGCTTGTAATGTGCAGCAGCACGCGGTGCTTGACCTGGTTTAAGCCCGCCGCTTCAAAGGTGCTTTCGACCTCGATGACCGTGTGCGCCGTCAGCTGCATGGAAAACGGGATGCGCGGCCCCAGCCCCGCGGTAAATTCGCTGCCGAGAAACGTCCCTAAGGGGATGGCGAAATGGTAAGACTCCCCTTTCGCCACGGCGTCGGCGACCGCCAGGGAAATGCGACTTTTCAACAGGTTCACGGCCGGCGCGTCGATGCGCACGCTGGTTACGCGCCCCTCCTCGTCGGACGACAGATGCGCGATGTCCTCGTAGTCCAGCTGCATCTCGCTTAATACCTCGACGACCGCCGCGTTTGCCGCGTTGAGCAGCATCCGCTTGCCCACGCTTTGCGCGTACCGCAGCACGACCGGCCGCATTTGCACCAGCGCAAACACCAAAAACGCACACACCGCCAAAAACGCTGCGCCGGCGCGAAGCCGGCGACGGCGTTTTTTGGAAAGTCGCACCTGCAGCCGCCCGCGCATTGTTCCACCCGCCCTTCCACCTCCATCCTACGCAAAAAGGCGCGGTTTGGTCCGTGGATGCAGGCTTTATTCGGTGTTTCGCCCACCCTGCGCCGGTTTCCGGGCGTGTGCACAAAAATGCACCGCTCGGTTTGTGCAAAATTGCGGATTTCAAAAATATGCATAAATGTTATAATACATGTATTGTTGTTTGTAGGCAATCCGAACAAAATCAGGCCGGCGCATTGCGCGCCGCAAAAAGGAACACGCATATGAATCTGGTCAACAAAGCCGCCGCCCTGCTGCGCGACCTGCGCGCCTATTGGAACGTGCCGCCGAAGGGGCGGTACATGAGCTTTAAGGAAATTGCGTCGCTGTCCGTCGGCGGCATCGGCGTCAAATTCATCGTCTACTGCATCGGCCAAATGGTCATCGCGGTAGGCAATACGCTTATCGGCAACACCATCGGCATTGAGCCGGGCGCGCTGTATGTCATCTACATCCTCAGCATCCTCTCCGGCTTTCCGCTGACGGCGGTGCGCGCGAAGATGATTGACAACACCCGCAGCATGAAGGGCAAATACCGTCCCTATATCCTCACGATGGGTATCCCGACGGTGCTGCTCGGCGCGGGCTTCATCTGGATGCCGTACGAAGGCATGAATATGCTGACAAAGTGCGCGGTCGTTTTGGCGTTCAACATCGGCTTCCAGTTCTTTTACAGCTTCTACACCGACGCGTACGACAGCCTCATCAACGTCCTGTCGCCCAACAGCATCGAGCGATCCGACGTTTTATCCGTAAAATCCGTCGTGGAAAACATCTCGCCGTCCATCGCGGGCATTTTCCTGCCGATTTGCTTATGTGCGATAAAGAAGTAATAGAAGTGTAAAAAATTTTGCCGTTCCTATCCGGCACTCGCGCGTTGTGTCGGATAGGTCGGGCGGTTATTCTGGCAAGTCAATCTTGCCGACAAAGCTGTAATAAATCTCAATGTCCTGCCTGCGGGTGCCGTTCTCGTCATAGCTGCACTCATGCACGACGATTTTCTCAATCA
>DVMW01000022.1 GCA_018714805.1 Candidatus Fimenecus excrementigallinarum | reverse complement strand
GCCACCTCAGGCCCTCTCGCGGTGCCCAAAATTTGCCTCGCTTTGGAGCGCGGGCAAATTTTGACCGCTTCGCCGCCCTCGCCTCGCTTTTTCCGCCACCGGCGGCGCTTCGGCGACGGCGCCCGTCAGAGAGAGGAACGGTAGGCGCGACTTTCGGTTTCAGCACAGCCGAAACGTGCGTCCCTGCCCCGGTCCCCGGTTTTCCCGCTTCCCGGTTTCCGCCGCACGCTTGACGCCCCGTTTCTCATTTCTCATGTTTTATTCTTCCCTTTTCGTCTTTCGCTTTTGCCCCTGCCCCCGGGCGCAAAATTTCTCCGCGTTCCATCCATTGTGTGCCCTTTTGCAGTTTCCCTGCCCCGGGCGCAAAATTTCTCCCCCGCCGGGGCGAAAAAATGCGCGAAACGGTTGCAATTTCCGGGGGAATTATGCTACAATGAACGGAGATTGTGTTTAGAACGCCGGGCTTTCCGGCGCAAAAGGAGCACCGTATGAAACACGCATCCCTGCCGCTCTGCGGCGAATTTACCGTCGGCGACGTGGACAAGCGCATTTTCGGTTCGTTCATTGAGCATCTCGGCCGCGCGGTGTACGGCGGCATTTATGAGCCCGGCCACCCGGCGGCGGACGAGGCGGGCTTCCGCACGGACGTGCTCGACGCGGTGCGCGAGCTGCAAGTGCCGATTGTGCGCTACCCCGGCGGCAACTTTGTTTCCGGCTACAATTGGGAGGACGGCGTCGGCCCGGTCGAAAAGCGGCCGAAAAAGCTCGAGCTCGCCTGGGGCGTGACCGAGCCGAACCTCTTCGGCACCAACGAATTCATGGCCTGGTGCAAAAAGGCCGGCACGGACTGCATGATGGCGGTGAACCTGGGGCTGCGCGGCGCCGAGGAAGCGCGCAATTTGGTCGAATACTGCAACCACCCGTCCGGCTCCTACTACAGCGACCTGCGCATTGCCCACGGCTGCAGGGAGCCGCACAACATAAAGCTCTGGTGCCTGGGCAACGAAATGGACGGCGACTGGCAGATTGGCCACAAAACCGCCTACGAATACGGCCGCGCCGCCGCCGAGGCCGCCAAGGTCATGCGCTGGACCGACCCGTCCATTGAGCTGGTGCTCTGCGGCAGCTCGAACGGGCACACCGCGACCTTCGGCGACTGGGAAACCGAGACGCTCTCGCTCGCGTACGATAAGATTGATTACGTCTCCCTGCACCAGTATTACGACAACAAAACCGACGACACGCCGAGCTTCCTCGCCAAAAACATGGCGATGGACGACTTCATCCGCACGGTCGTCGCGATTTGCGACTATATGCAGGGCAAGCGGCATTCCAAAAAGAAAATCCACCTGTCCTTTGACGAATGGAACGTCTGGTACCATTCGAACAACGACCCGGTCGAGCGCTGGAGTTTTGCGCCGCACCAGCTCGAGGACGTCTACAATTTCGAGGACGCGCTGCTCGTCGGGCTCATGCTCATTACGCTGCTGCGCCACGCCGACCGCGTCAAGATTGCCTGCCTTGCGCAGCTGGTCAACGTTATCGCGCCCATCATGACCGAAACCGGCGGCGGGATGTTCCGCCAGACCATTTTTTACCCGTACCTGCACGCGTCGCTCTACGGCCGCGGGACGGTGCTGCAAACGCCCATCACCTGCCAAAAGCACGACACGAAGGAATTCACCGACGTGCCCGACCTCGACGGCGTGGCGGTGCTCTCCGCGGACAAAACCGAGCTGACCGTGTTCGCGGTCAACCGCGATTTTGAAGCGGACTACGCGCTCGAGCTTCGGCTGCTCGACCTCGACGGCTTTACGCCGGTCGAGCACCTCGAGCTTGCGGGCTTTAACCTGAAAGCGGCCAACGGCTTTGCCGCGTCGCCCGTCCGCCCGACGGCGGCCCCGCTGCCCGAAACGGACGGCAAAACCGCAACCGCGCGGCTGCGCCCGCTTTCCTGGAACGTCATCCGGTTCCGCAAAACCGCGCCGTAACGCGCAAGACAAGAACATATAGGAGGCACCCTTATGGCAAAATGTCCCAACTGCGGCCGAAAACTGAAATGGTACAACGTGCGCGCCGAATGCCCGGACTGCGGCGCCAACATCCCGAACTACAACTGGGAGGGGCGGCTCGAGGCCGACGCCGACGCCGCCGAGACCGCGTTCGCGCGGCTGCATTACCGGCTCGACAACTTCAAAAGCGCCACCGTCGGCTCGCCCCTGCGCATTGTGCGCCTGGTCGTGACGCTGCTGCCCTTGGTCGGGCTCGTGGTGCCGCTTTTGAACGCGACGCTCACCTTCCCGCTCTATGAGAACACGGGCTCCATCTCCTTTTTGACGTTCGTGCTCGATTATCTGACAAAATTTGACATCGGCTCGGTGCTGGGGCTTGTGTCCGGCGAAATCCTGGGCGGGCTGTTCTTGTCCCTGGTGCTCGCCATGGTGTTCGCCCTGCTCGCCGTCGCCGCCGGCGTCCTCAACTTCTTCGTGGTGCTGCTGGGCGCGATTAACCTCAACTGGCTGCCGAACGTCCTTTTGAACGTCGTGAGCTTCGTGAGCTGGGGGCTGTCCGCGCTGTTTTTGCAGCAGTTCACCGCCGGCGCCGCCGAAACGACCCTCGGGCTGTTCTCCGGCTCGGTTTCGCCGTGGTATCTGCTGGGGCTCGGGCTGTTCCTGCTGGACTTGGTGATAGACATCGTCGTCGGCGTCAGCCTGCGCAAGCAGAAAAAGACGCAGCCGACCATCGACGAGGCCGTGCGGAACGAGCTTCGCGAGCTGCGTGAACGCGAATTGGAGCAGGCGGCCGAGATTGCCTGAAGGCGCGCCCAAAACCGCATAGCCGCATTTGTCCCGGCCGCGCTCCGCGCGCGCCGGGATTATTTTAGATATTAGATGCTAGATGATAGATGTTAGATATTAGATGCTAGATATTAGATGTTAGGTGCTAGACGCTAGAACGCGTAGTGGCGGGATTCCCTTGTCAGAATTCAGAATACAGAAGTCAGACATCAGAACGGTAGGGATAGGTTTCAGCAAAACCAAAAGTAAGATGTCGCCGTTCCTCCCTCTGACGAGGGAGGTGGATTTGCGGCGAATTTTTCGCCGCAAAGACGGAGGGAGAGACAAATCAGATGCCAGACCGCGTAGGGCGGGGGCTTGCTCCCGCCGCAACACAGCCCGACGCGGACACACATCCCGGCTGTGATGAAAATAAATCCATACAGCCGTAGGGGCGGGTCTCCGTGCCCGCCCGTACCCAGTCCGGCAAGGACACACGTCCCGGCTGTTCTGAAACCGAAAGTTAGATAAAACCCTTTCCTCCCTCTGACTTTTGGTTTTACCCGCCTAATCCGGCAGCTAGCGTCTAGCATCTAGCGTCTACCATCTACCATCTAGAATCCAACATCTAAAAAGGTGGTTGTTTTATGTCTACCATAGCGGCGATTTCTACCGGGCGTGCGGCCGGGGGCATCGGCGTCGTCCGCATTTCAGGCGAGGCGGCCGTCGCCGTCGCCGACCGCGTGTTCCGCGCGGCGAACGGCAGGCCGCTTTCCGACCTGCCCGGCTATCACGCGGCGTTCGGGACGGTTTTCGCCGACGGCGAGCCGCTCGACGAGGCGGTCGCCCTGGTGTTCCGCGCGCCGAAAAGCTACACCGGCGAGGACGTCGTCGAGCTCTCCTGCCACGGTGGGCTGTATTTGACCGAGCGCCTCCTGCGCGCCGTCCTGCAAAACGGGGCCGCCGCCGCCGGGCCCGGGGAGTTCACCCGCCGCGCCTTTTTAAACGGCAAAATGGATTTGACCCGCGCCGAGGGCGTCATGCAGGCCATTGCCGCGTCCGGCGAACAGGCGCAAAAGGCCGCCTACGGGGCGCTCGAGGGGCGTCTTTCCGCCGAGATTGACCGCGTCGCCGCGCAGCTCAAGCAGACCTCCGCCTCGCTTGCGGCCTGGGTCGATTACCCCGACGAGGACATCGACGACCTGACCGACGAGGCGCTGCTGGCCGCGCTCGCGGACGCGCACCGCGCGCTGACGGCGCTGCTGGCCCGCTTCGATTCGGGACGGGCGGTGCGCGAGGGCGCGGACGTCGCCATTGTCGGCCGGCCGAACGTCGGCAAGTCGACGCTCATGAACCTGCTCTCCGGCGAGGAACGGTCGATTGTCACCGACATTGCGGGCACGACGCGCGACGTGGTCGAGCAGACCGTCACGCTCGCGGGGCTGACGCTGCGCCTTTCGGACACCGCCGGCCTGCGGGAAACCGACGACGCGGTGGAGCGCATTGGCGTGCAGCGTGCCGAAACGGCGCTGGCGCGCGCCGACCTTATCCTTGCGGTGTTTGACGCGGGCGAGCCGCTCGACGCGCAGGATGCGCGCGTCCTGGCGCTGTGCCGGGACCGGGCCGCCGTCGCCGTCGTCAACAAGACGGACCTGCCCGTGCGGCTGGACCTTGAGAAAATCAACACGACGTTTAAAAACGTGGTGCAAGTCAGCGCCAAAACGCAGGACGGCCTCCCCGCACTGGAGGCGGCGGTCGCCGCCGCGCTCGGCACGGCGCAGTACGACGCCTCGGCCCCGCAGCTTGCCAACGAGCGGCAGTTCGCCTGCTGCCGGGACGCGGCCGCGCAGCTTTCGGAGGCGAAAACGGCGCTGGAGAGCGGCGTGACCCGCGACGCGGTGCAGGTCCTTTTGGACGCGGCGATTGAAGCGCTCGACGCCCTGACCGGCCGCCGCGCAACCGAAACGGTCGTCGACACCGTCTTTTCCCGCTTCTGCGTAGGGAAATAGATACTAGATTCTAGATGCTAGATGTTAGATGCTAGACGCTGGACCGCGTAGCGGCGGGCTTGCTCTGTCAGAATTCAGAGTTCAGAAGTCAGAAGTCAGAACGCGTAGTGGCGGGCTTTCCAGTCAGAATTCAGAGTTCAGACATCAGAAGTCAGAACACACCTTTTGCCCCCTCTGACGAGGGTGATTCCCCGCGGTGCGGGGAAATGTCCGCGCAGCGGACAAAGGGGACGGCCCCCGTCAGGGGCTGGCACGGTGGAGGAACGACACCGTGACTGGGGGAGAGACAAGTCAGAACTAAGTGCGTGTTACGCGCCGTTCTCCGAACGGCGCGAAGGTTCTCTCCCTCCGTCACGCGCTGCGCGCGTGCCACCTCAGGCCCTCTCGCGGTGCCCAAAATTTGCCTCGCTTTGGAGCGCGGGCAAATTTTGACCGCTTCGCCGCCCTCGCCTCGCTTTTTCCGC
>DVMW01000004.1 GCA_018714805.1 Candidatus Fimenecus excrementigallinarum | reverse complement strand
TGCTGATCTGTTCCAACAATATCAACACCGCTTCCGGCGTATCCAAGATATTTATTCAGATATTCGCTGTCGTTGCGGAATTCGAGCGTGATACTCTGACCGAGCGTATCACAGATAATATGATGGAGCTTGCTAAAGACGGACGCTGGCTTGGCGGAAATACACCCACAGGTTTCACAGTGAAGCGTGTAAAAACCGGCAGCGGCAAAAACAAATCAGCTTACAGTTATTTGGAGAGTATTCCTGAAGAAAAAGCAATGATACAAAAGCTCTATGAAATATTTGCCTCAACCCGTTCTATCAAGAAAACAGCAGACAGGATGAATGAGCTTGGCTATCGCACAAAGATCGGCAGCAAATTCAACACTTCCACTACAAGATTATTATTAAAAAATCCTGTTTACTGCGTTGCTGATGAAACTGCTTACAACTATTTCTACGAAAACGGCGGCGGAGTATGCGCTGAGTTGTCAGAATTTGACGGTCACCACGGACTATCCGCATACAACAAAACCGACCAAGAGAAATTTGAGGACGCAGACAGCACCTTCATTTCTCCGAAATTTGTGCAGTTAATGTCTGCAAAGCCTGTTTCTGAATGGATTATCTCGGTTGGCAGACACGAAGGTTTTATTCCGAGTCAGCAATGGATTGATACACAAAATATGCTTGATTCAATTGCGGAAAAGTACAACCGCCCGCACCGAAAGACTAATGCCTTACTTGCAGGACTAATCTACTGTCCGCATTGTGGGAAACGACTCAGAGTGATTTCCGAATCAAATCGATGGACAAACGGCAAGCCGAGATTCAAATATGTCTGTCCCGGCTATCGTTTGGGCGAATGTGCTTTTCGTGCTGTTGACGGTGTACTGCTTGATGAATTTGTAGTCAAACAGTTATCCAATCTATCCGATGAGGACAGCGAATACTTTGTCAAATTACTTAATCAAAAGGCTTTAGATATTTTTAAGAATTCGCAGAATGAGCAGGAATTGACCGAACTGAAGAAAAAGAAAGCACAGCTTGAAACTGCTATTTCAAATCAGGTGAAAAATCTGCGGGAAGCAGACGATAATCTAAAACGATTTATTCAGGAGGATGTAAAGGGACTGACGGACGAGCTTTCTGAAACCGAAACTTTGCTCCAAAAATTAGAGAACAGCAGGCAAAGTCAGATGTATGCTGTCAGAGATATTGAAGAAATCAAAGAAAGGTTGTTATCCTTTGAGAAATACGCAAAGGACGCACAGCCGGATGTGTTAGTAACGCTGATACAATCCTTTGTGGAGCGTATCTATATAGTCGATGAAAACGACGAGCGTTACTGTCATATCTTTATTAAAGGTTGCACCAAAGAGGACTATAATGAGTTCTTCCGGGCAACCGGTTACATATCTAGTACGAGAGAAACAGGTACTATCACATCCAAATTGCCTTTGTGTGATTCAGATGAGTGTTGCAAAACCTACATAATGAACAAGGCACCGCCGAAACGGTGCCTTGTATTATGGTCTATCAACAGTGGATACACCGATGCTGACTGCATAAATAACCCTGGCGGTACCGCTTGTGTAGTAACGCATTAACTCTTTTGAATTAAGGATAAAATTTTGGAACTACCGGCACTGCCGGTAGTATTCGTTTCACAACAAAAATCCGACCATCTCATTCGATGATCGGATTTTTGCTTACCCCGTACCGGCTTTCACCCATTGGTCAATTTTTGTCCCTTTGAGCGAAAACCCTTGATTTTACTGGATTTTTTAGTCCAGAGGCTTCATTGTGGGGAACAGGAGGACGTCGCGGATTGCGGGAGAATCGGTCAGCAGCATGACCATACGGTCAATGCCGAAGCCGATGCCGCCCGTGGGGGGCATACCGACCTCGAGCGCATAGAGGAAATCCTCGTCCGTGTGGTTCGCTTCCTCGTCGCCCTGGGCAAACTGCTCCTCCTGCGCGGCAAAGCGCGCGCGCTGGTCCACGGGGTCGTTGAGCTCCGAATAGGCGTTCGCCATTTCCCAGCCGTTCATAAAGAACTCGAAGCGCTCGACGTACTCGGGGTCGTCGGGCTTTTTCTTGGTCAGGGGCGAAATTTCGACCGGGTGGTCCATGACGAAGGTCGGCTGCACAAGATGCGCTTCGGCGTACTCCTCAAAAAACAGATTGAGGATGTCGCCCTTCTTGTGGCGCGGCTCATACTCGATGTGGTGCGCATCCGCCGCGGCGCGCGCCTCCTCGAGTGTATGAATCTCGCGGAAGTCCACGCCGGCATACTGCTTGACCGCGTCCACCATCGTAATGCGCCGGAACGGCTTGCCGAGGTCCATCTCGATGCCGTTGTAGGTAATCTTGTCCGTCCCGAGAACCGTTTTCGCAACGTAGCGGTACAGATTTTCGGTCAGGTCCATCATCCCGTGATAGTCGGTGTACGCCTGGTACAGCTCCATCAGCGTAAATTCCGGGTTGTGGCGGGTGTCGAGCCCCTCGTTGCGGAACACGCGCCCAATCTCATAGACGCGCTCCAGGCCGCCGACAATCAGGCGCTTGAGGTACAGCTCCAGCGAAATGCGCAGCTTGACGTCCGTGTCGAGCGCGTTGAAATGCGTTTCAAACGGCCGCGCCGCCGCGCCGCCCGCATTGGAAACGAGCATGGGCGTTTCGACCTCGATGAAGCCCTCGCCGTCTAAGTACCGGCGAATGGCAGAGATAATCTTGGACCGCTTTAAAAACGTATCGCGCGATTCGGCGTTCGTTATCAAATCGACGTAACGCTGGCGGTAGCGCGTGTCGGTATCCGTCAGGCCGTGAAATTTTTCCGGCAGCACCTGCAGGCTTTTTGCAAGGAGCGTCACACATTCGGCGTGGACGGAAATCTCGCCGGTTTTCGTCTTGAACACCGTGCCCGCAACGCCGACGATGTCGCCGATGTCCAGCTTTTTAAACGCCTTGTAGGGCTCGTCTCCGAGGCTGTCGCGCGCGACATAGCATTGGATATTGCCCGCAAGGTCCTGCACATTGCAGAACGACGCCTTGCCCATGACGCGTTTGGACATGAGCCTGCCCGCCACGCGCACCGATTTGCCTTCCAGAGAATCAAACTGCGCCTTAATCTCGGCGCTGTGGTGCGTAACGTCATATTTGGTAAGGCGGAACGGGTCCTCGCCCGCCGCCTGCAGCGCCTGCAGCTTTTCGAGCCGGATGCGGTGCTGCTCGTTTACATCCTGCAAAGGCGCCTGCGGCTTTTGCTCTGCCATATGCTTTCACTTCCTTTTTTGTTCTTGTCCGTTCGTTCAGCGGTCGAGCGAAACAATCTTGAAATTCAGCGTACCAACCGGGGCCTCGACCGCAATCTTGTCGCCGACCTTGTGCCCGAGCAGCGCTTTGCCGACCGGCGATTCATCCGAAATTTTACCCTCGTCGGGATTCGCCTGCGCAAAGCCGACAATCTGGTAGGAGAACTTCTGGCGCTTGCTGTTCTGGATGGTCACCTTGGAGCCGATGTGTACAATCTCGGTGCTCGCGGTGCTCGCATCAAACACCTTGGCGTTCTTAATCATGTTCTCGAGCTCGTTGATGCGCGCCTCGAGCTTTGCCTGGTCGCTCATCGCCTCGTCATATTCGGCGTTTTCGGAAAGGTCGCCGAAGCTGCGCGCGACTTTGATTTTTTCCGCCGCCTCTTTTCTGCCGACGGTCTTGAGCTGTTCGAGCTCTTCCTCCAACTCTTTCAGACCCTCGGCGGTCAACAGCGTTTCCTGCAACATGGCGGTAAACTCCTTTCGAATTTTGCATTTACACAAATTCGTATTATACTTGTTTTAGCGGGGCGTGTCAAGCCTTTCCCCGGCAAAATCCGGGCACAGCGCATCGAAGCAAAGGTCCGCGGACAGCGGCGCGCCGCACAGCTCATGCAGCGCCGAAAGGAACAGCAGCGGGTCCGCGCCGGCCGGGCGGCGCTTTTCCGTTTCCGGCGGCAGGCGCAGGCCGGACGGCGTCCGGCGCTCCCCGTCCGCTTCCAAAGCGCCCGGATAGTGCGGTCCGTTTTTTTTAAACGGAAAAAGCCTGGCCGCACAGCCGGCCAAAGCGGATTCCCGGTCGGTCAGCACCAGCGGCAGGCCCCATTTGCAAAGCACCTGTTCCTCGGCCGCGGCATAGCGCTGCGGCGCGTTCGTAAAAACCCGCAGCTCCCCTGCAAACGGTGCGAACGCGCCGATTTCCCCGGCGAGCAGCCCCGCCGGGTCCGAAAAGCCCAGCGACGCAAACGTCCGGCGGCGTTTCGCAAAGTCGCAAAGCGCCGTATGAAGAAACAGCTTCGCGGGCGCAAGCTGCGGCGCATACAGTGCAAACGGCGCGGGAAGCGTCGGCAAAGACCCTGCGGGCACGACGCGCTTTACGCAGCCGCCCAGCGACAAAAGCGGCGAAAAGTCCGCCCGGCCGCGCCGGTCCGGGGTGACGGCCGCCAAATAAAAATAGGCGCCGCCGCGCACGGCAACGCGCGTAACGACGGGCGGGGTTTTGCGCACAAGCCGGGAAAAGAGGCCTTTTTTCGGAACGTACGGTTCGACCTTTAAAACAAGGAACATACAAAACACCCCACATACCGTATGGTATGCGGGGTGTTGGCGTTTCATTCCGAAGCGGACGGCTCCGCTTCGCCGGACAGCAGCGCGTAAGCGCGCTGGTACTGGTCGTCCTCGCTTTGGGCGAGCACCGGCAGGCGCGCCGCTTTTTCGGGCGGCAGCGCAACCTCCTCATCCGGCACAAGCCCGATGCGGTTATAGCTTTGGCTGATATACGGGCGAAGCTCGGCGGTCGTCAGAACCAGCGCGCCGCCGTCGCTCAATTCAAAAATCTCCTGCAGCGAGCCGTTGCCCGCCGTCGTCTCGCCGATAAGGCGCGCCATCCCGTAATCGCGCAAATCGCAGGCGAACAGCTCCGAAGCGCCGGTCGTCCGGTTGTTGACGAGCACCGCCATCGGCATGGAAACGGACGACGCCTCCGCCGTAAAGGTCCTGCGGACCGAGCCGTCCTTGGAATAGGCGGTCGCAAGCGCCCCGGTGCCCTCGCTCGCAACGGGGACAAGCACGTCGAGCGCCGCGGCGGCATATTCGACCGTGCCCGCCTGCGTATCGCGCAAATCGAAAATGAGCGCGGTCGCGCCCGCGCCGGAGAGCGCGTCGACGGCAGCCTTCAGACGGTCCGCCGTATTGGCGTAAAACGCGGTAATCTTAATGTAGCCGACAGAGCCGTTCTGGCTTGTGAAAATGGTTTGGGCGGTATAGCCCTTGACCAGGTTCACCGTCTGGCTTGCGCCGTCGCGCGTGAAGGTCACCGTCACGCTCGAAAGGCGGTCGCCCGTGAGCGCTTCGGAAAGCTCGGCGTAATTGTAGGCGGTCACGTCCTCCTCATTGATGCGGACAATGCGGTCGCCGGTTTTCAGGCCCGCGAGCGCCGCCGGAG
>DVMW01000003.1 GCA_018714805.1 Candidatus Fimenecus excrementigallinarum | reverse complement strand
TGATAGGCTGCGTGTGTAAGCATGGTGACATGTTCAGCTTGGCAGTACTAATAGGTCGAGGGCTTGACCTTTCGTGGCTTTCCAATAGCGAAACCACGCTTGTTTCCCCTCTCTTTCTTCTCTCTTCACTTCCCACCTTTGTTCAGTTTTTAGGGTGCAAGCAAGGACCTGTCCGTTTGGATAGGTCCTTTTTTCTATCCATAAGGGCTTGTAAAATTTCAATTCTTAGTTTGTTTTTTAGGGCGCGTAAAAATTTTCTTGTATATGCATCTTTCGATTCTTTTGAATACAATTCCGAAATAGACCGTGCATATCCAATTGAGCACAATTGCCGGTAGTCCGGTCAGACTCTGCGGGCGCAGAGGTACGCCAAACCAAACAAGCTGCGTTAAAAAGATATAATAGGAGGACTGCCCGATTTCCGACACCAGCCTTCCGAAAATCCCCTTTAGCGGTTTTACATACAAAAGAAAAACAATCATTATGGACATTGCCCAAAATACAACAGGCCCGGCAGTTGTCGTCCACCGTGAAAAGATACGCGGTTGATAATCTCTGTAAACCACTAAATACAGCCACACAAAGCTCACGACGGAAAGCGTAAATATGCTGTTTTTCCACTTCTTTAAGCTGCCGCGGTATTTCGCCATGTTCATGCCTGCAACGATAAACGGGAGGTAGCGAAAACACAGCAAACGGTATAGCTTGTCGTCAATGAATCGCCCGGCAAGTATTTCAAACGCAAGAAAAAACGCAACGGTAGCGGCTGTGGTAAGAATCGAATTTTTGTGAAAACAAGCTTGCAAAATGGGATACAGGAACAAAAGCTGCAATAAGATAGGGACATAGTAGCTTCCCGGTCCGATGCCGCCCTCTTCCCACAAAAGCCTGAGCAGGTCGGCGGGCAAATGCCCGTTAAAAAGATACATCAAGCTCAATTCTATGACGAACGCGATGCAAGCAGGAATCAGTATGTTATAGATTTTTTTACTCCATGCGACAGCCTTGCTTCTCCTGCTTTCTCGCTTTTTGCGGTCGGTTACTGTTCTTACATACCCGTAAACCAGCATGAACAAAGGCATGGCCATATTGATTAGGAACACAAAAATCGGTCTTTCTCGAACCGCTTCCGTGAAGGCGCCATGGGTCAGTACGACCATCAGGATACTTATAGCTTTTATATAATCCAGCTGAACGATGCGCTGTCCCGGCTGCTTTTCCACCCGTTCGGCCCCCTCGGCTATGTTAATTTATAGAGGTTATGTCAAAATACAGTATACGATATTTCTATGTTCAGGTCAATTCCGATTCAAGCGCCCTTCTCTCTTGCAAGACGGCACTTTTGTCTGCCACAGAACAGGAGCCGGAAAGCAAATTGCGCGCAAATACCGGGGTTGCCTTTCCGCCCCGCACATGGTACAATGAAAAAAACGAAGCGGGGAGAAACGGATGAAAACCAAAATTGGCGTCAGTTTGCTTGTGCTGCTTGTGCTTGTCAGCTTTACTGCGTGCGGCGGAGATATTACCGGCCGTTCGCAAACGGCCTCGGTTGTCGGGCGGGATGTCCCAACCTTTGCCGTGGACGCAAACGGCGACTTTACCGTTTTGCAGTTTACGGATACCCACCTTATCAGCGGTACAACAGGCAAAGACGAAAAAACGCTTGCCGCCATACGCACGCAGATAGAAACGCAAACCCCTGATTTGGTCGTCTTTTCGGGAGATATGGTTGAGGGGAGCAATGCAGACCCGCGTTTTGACAAGCTCTCAGCCCTTGAAACCGTCGGCGCGCTGTTCGAGGAGCTCGGTCAATATTGGGCATATGTTCCCGGCAACAACGACGGTGAGAAGAACGGCTCGACAGAGGACGTTGTCGCCGTTTTGTCGGCGTATGGGCACTGCATTATGGCCGATGCGGAAAATCTGACAGGTGCAACGCAGTACGCAATCGATTTGTTGCGTGCAGACGGTTCGCTCGCACACAGTCTGCTTTTTATGGACTCCCTGGCGCGCGACGCGCACAACGAATATGATTTTATGAAAGCCGACCAGGTACAGTGGGCAAAAGACACCATTGCGCAAAAGCAGGCGGCCAACCCACAGGTCACCGTCAGTTTGTTTTTTCACATGAATACGCCGAATTTCGCGTTTGCCGGGCAGAGCGGCGTGCCGTATTCTGCGGAAATTTCTCCTGTCCCCACAGATTTTTATTCGGGGATTGACGGCAACGCCGCGCTGGACAGCGTGTTGGCGGAGGCTGGCTGCGTGGGGCTTGTGTCGATTGGGCATATCCACCCCGAAACCAACTACGTAAGCTTTTATAACAATACATATTATCAGGTCGTTCGCGCATCTGGCTTTGGCGTTACGGACGCGCCCGGCTGCGCGCAAATCACAATCCATACGAACGCTGAGACGGCAGAGGCAATGTACGACTTTGCCGAGCTCACGTTTTGATGCGGCAGCTTACCTTGAGAACCTGTGTCCATGCGGGGCGCAGGTTCTTTTTTGTTTTTCAAAATCCCCGGTTGCCAAACGCGGCAATTTCTGCTATACTGCGAAATTGAGGATTTCACCTGAAATTTCCGCGGAAATGCTGAACTTTTCCGTCGGATTTCACAGGTACGCCGGTTCTGCTTTCGGTATCATGGACAAAACTGCGCAAAGGATGTTTTTTATGCTCGACAAGCTCATGGAGCTGTTTTTCAAGGTCAAGACCTATTGGCGCAAGCCGCCGAAGGGCTACGAGGTTACATACAAGGAATTTGTGTATTACGCGCTCGGCTTCGGCGGGACGTCGTTTTTGTCGGTGCTTTGCAACTGGACGAGCATCGCCACGACGACCTACATGATGATTTCGCACTTCAAAATTTCGACCGGCGTCGTCTTTTTCCTCGGCACGGTGCTGGGCTCCGTCTGCGGGCTCTTGCGCGCGCCCATCTTGTCGATGCTTATCGACAACCGCAACGATAAGAAAAAGCGCGGCAAGTTCAAGCAGTTTTTGATTGTGCCGTCCATTTGCTGGGCGCTGTTTTTCGGCCTGATTCCGTTTATCCCCGCAAGCTGGGCGGAGGTGGAACTGTTCTCCATTACCATTCCCGCCATCCCCATTATGGGCCTTTACGAGACGCAGACCTCGGTGTTTTCGCTGGCCGTCGTCGTGATGTTCGTCATGCTGCAGCTGGGGACGTTTTTCCAGAATATAGTCAACCAGGCGATGGCGGGCATTGAGCAGACCATTTCCTCCGTCGCGCAGGAGCGTGCGAATTTCATTTCGGTGCGCGGGCTTATCAGCAACATCCCCGGCTCGGTTATCAATATGCTGATGCCCATTGTCGCCGGTATCCTGTTCGCCGACTCCGGCCATCAGCTCAACATCAACCTGTACCGCATCTTTTTCCCCATCTGCATGGTCTTGGGCGTCGGCGGCGTGCTGTTCACCTATTTCGGCGTACACGAGCGCGTCATTGTCAGCAACAACTTTGTCCACCGGGTCAAATTCTGGCAGGGGGCGAAGGAGCTTTCGCAAAATAAGTATTTCTGGATTATCACGGTTTTCAATGTATTCGCGAACCTGCGCGCCGTCGCCAACATCACCAACTGGATTTGCCAGTTCAGCTTTGAGAGCGCGACGGCCAAGACGATTGCCAACCTGTTCTGCACCACGCTGCTGATGAACGCGTTTATCGTGGGCATGGTCTTTTCGCCGGCGCTTATCAAGCGCTGGGGCAAGCGGCGCGTGATGCTCATGAGCGCTATCGGGTACGCGGCAATGCTGCTTTTGCAGCTGCTTGTCTATAAAAACCCCTACCTTGTGCTGTTTGCTTCGTTCTGCCAGAATCTGTTCGGCGGCTTCTCCTTTGTTTCCTCGATGATGGTGTCCGACGTGCTCGACTACCAGCAATGGAAAACCGGCAAGCGCCTGGAGGGCTTTTGGCAGAATTACGCCGGCTTCATTACGACGCTCATCGGCGTGTTTACCGGGATGCTCACCCCGCTGTTCCTGTCGTTCGGCGGGATTGGCTTCGGCGACGACCTCAACACCGCGCTGCGCGACACGACGCTGCGGGACAACGCCTATTTCTACCAGACGCTGCTGGGGCTTATCGGCTGTGTGATTTGCGCGCTGCCGCTGTTCTTCTATGATTTGACCGAGGACAAGCACGCCAATTACGTGCGCGCGTTAAAGCTGCGCGCCGCGGCGGAGAATTTCCGGGACGGCACGCTTACGGACAAGGACTACGTCAACGTCCGCGAGGTGCTTGACTACGCCAACGAAAAGAACGATGCGTTTGTGCTCGAGGAGATTGCGCGGCACGACTGCCTGCGGGAAATCAACGCCCGGGCGGACGCGGTGCTCGAAAAAGTAAAAGCGCAGGAGCGCAAAGCGGACCTGGAGGCGTTCGCGCACGACCTGGAGCTTGAATTTAAGCGGGCGGACGCGCGCGTCGAAAAGCTGCGCAAAAAGGCGCAGAAGAAGGGGGAGGCCTTCGACGAAGCGGCGGCGCGGCAAAAAGCCGTCTCCAAAATGCAGTACCTGCGGCATTTCACCGAGGCGCCGCTGTCCGCGTACCAAACCTTTGACGCGGCGATGGAAGACCTGGAGACCGTCTATGACGCGGTCGAAGCGCAGTAACGCAAAAGCAGAAATCCCAATCTGTTTCTGGTTCGGCTGGGTGTTTGAAATAACATTTTGTGAGGGAAGCCTACAAGCATCGCACTTAATATGGCACGGAGAAGGAAATCTGATTGTTCTCGTTGGATGGTGCGGCTTAATACAGAAAAGCATCTAAGCCATGACATATTTTTATATGTAATCCAAGTTTTAAGAGGAGGTTTGGTATTTAAACATATAATATTTTGGAAACAGCTATTGCAATCATGAATAAAATATGATAATATATTATTAGAATTTAGTACAATATAAACATTTTGTTTTTAATGGGAATTGGAAAAATCACTAATCTAGTAAATGTTGTTGTCTTTGTTTTGAATGAATCTTATGTTTTGGGGGGTGATTCCAATGGGAAGTGTTGATAGAGATATTAGGCTCATAAAAAACGGGGAGGA
>DVMW01000021.1 GCA_018714805.1 Candidatus Fimenecus excrementigallinarum | reverse complement strand
ATCACAGCCGGGACGTGTGTCCGTGTCGGACTGTGCTCGGGCGGGCATGGAAGCCCGCCACTACGCGGGCTGACAGCAGACTTGTCTCTCCCTCCGGCTCGGCGGCAAAGCCGCCGACCCACCTCCCTCGTCAGAGGGAGGAACGGTAGATGCTGACTTTTAGTTTCATCACAGCCGGAACGTGTGTCCGTATCGGACTGTGCTCGGGCGGGCACGGAGTCCCGCCCCTACGGCTGTACGAATTTATTTTCATCACAGCCGGGACGTGTGTCTGTGCCGAACTGTGCACAGCAGGCGCAGAGGCCCGCCACTACGCGAACCGACATCTGATTTGTCTCTCCCTCCGGCTCGGCGGCAAAGCCGCCGACCCCCCTCCCTCGTCAGAGGGAGGAAAAGTTACTTCTGACTTTTGGTTTTGCAAAAACCTATTCCTACGCGTTCTGACTTCTGAACTCTGAATTCTGACCGCTGAGGGAGGAAAAGGCACATCTGCCTTTTGGTTTTACCCGCCTTATCCGGCAACCAGCGTCTAACGTCTACCATCTGCCACTACCATCTAGCATCTAGCATCTAGTATCTAGTATCTAGTATCTATCATCTAAGCATTATCCCGCTTCCTCGCCGGGGAGGGGGAGTTTGAGCTGTTCGAGCTTCGGTATCCGGACGACGTATTCGATGTATTCCGACGTTTCGCTTTTGGCGGCGTCGGCGTCCACGCCCGCGCGGCGGATGGCGTCCACGGCGTGGTTGAGGGTGTTGATAAACACGCGCACGTCGCGCACCCCGCGGTAGTGCACGCGGTTCTTACCGGTTTTGGCGAGCATCTGCTCGACGAGCCGCTCGCTCTCCTGCACATTCAGGCGCCGGTCGAGCATAATCCCCAGCGCCCGGGCGCGCTGTTCGTCGGTTTCCAGCAGCAAAAGCGCGCGCGCGTGCCGCTCCGTCAGCCCCCCGCGCGACAGCCGGTAGCGCAGGTCCTCGGGCAGGCGCAGCAGCCGCAGCTTGTTGGAAATGGTGGAGGGCGCCTTGCCGAGCTTGCGGCTCAATTCCTCGCGGCTCATGCCGTAGTCGGTCACAAGCCGGTCGAGCGCCTCGGCCTCCTCGAAGCAGTCGAGGTCCTGCCGCTGCAAATTTTCTATCAGCGAAAACACCGCGGAGGTCTTGTTGTCCACCTCGGCGACGACCGCCGGGATTTTGGACAGCCCCACAAGCCGCGCCGCGCGCAACCGCCGTTCGCCGGACACAAGCTCAAAGCCCGTGTCGGTCTGCCGCACGGTAATGGGCTGGAGCACGCCGTTTTGCCGGATGCTTTGCGCGAGCCCCTCGAGCTCGTCGTAATCGAACCGCTGGCGGGGCTGGTTGGGGTTCGGTAGGATGCTTTCCTGCGGGATAAGGAAGATTTGTCCCGCGCTTTTTATCTTTTGCGTTTTCATGCGCGCCGCCTTTCCGCCGAAACCGGCTGTCCGGGGCTTGTCCGCCCCGGTCTGCCTTCAACATAGCACAGGCCGGGCGCGGTGTAAAGAAAAAGCGTTCGCCCGAAATCGGGACGAACGCCGTGCCTTCGCCGTTCTTAAAGCGGCTTTTTTGCGATTTGCGCCGAAGCGCGGGGATATTTTGTCGGGGTCTGCGATATTTTCCGCACCACGATGAGCCGCCGCGGGACGTCGGGGGTCAGCCGGTAGACCGTGTCGCGCGCGGCGCGGCCGCCGAGCAGGGTCAGCGCGCGCTGCGCGCGGCGCACCTCTTCTGCGGCGCTTTCGGATTTCATGGCGAGGAACGCCCCGCCGACGCGCACGAAGGGGAGCGTGAATTCCGCAAGCTTCGCCATATCCGCCACGGCGCGCGCCGTCACGACGTCAAAGGTCTCGCGGAACGCCGGCTGCCGGCCGGCCTCCTCGGCGCGCAGGTGGACCGTTTCGCCGGCAAGCCCCTCGTCCGCGAGCACCCCGGCGATGAAATCGAGCTTTTTGCGCGTCCCGTCGAGAAACGTAAGCTGCAAATCCGGGCGGTAAAGCTTCAAGGCAAGGCCGGGGAAGCCCGCCCCGGTGCCGACGTCGAGCACGCGCGCGCCCGCGGGGAAGTCGTAAAGGCCGAACAGCACAAGCGAATCGGCAAAGTGCTTGACCGTCACGCCCGCGGGGTCGGTGACGGCGGTCAGGTTGAACTGCCGGTTCGTTTCGACAAGGCGTTCGGCAAAGCGGTCGAGCCGGGCGAACGCGTCGTCCGCAAGCGCGGCGCCGTGCGCGGCGAGAATCGATTCCAAAAGCGGCCGGTCGAGCATCAGCAGCCCTCCTTTGCAAGGTAAATCAGCAGAACGGACACGTCGGCGGGGGAGACGCCGCTGATGCGCGACGCCTGGCCGACGTTTTCCGGGCGGACGCGGGCGAGCTTTTCACGCGCCTCGAGCCGCAGGCCGTCCATGCGCGCGTAGTCGAGCCCGGGGGGGATACGCCGCCCCTCGAGCCGGCGCATTTCGCGCACCTGCGCCTCCTGGCGGCGGATATAGCCCTCGTATTTCAGCGCAATCTCAACCTGCTCGAACACCTCGTCCGGCAGGTCCGGCCGCGTCGGGTCGAAGGGCGCGAGCGCCTTATAGTCCAGCTGCGGGCGGCGCAGCAGCTCGGCGAGCTTCAGGCCGGTTTTCATCGGCGATGTTTCACGTGAAACAAGCAGCGCCTGCAGCCCCTCGGACGGCGGCAGGGTCGTCGCTTCGGCGCGGGCTTTTTCGGCTTCGATTTGGCTGCGCTTTTCCCGGAATTTCGCGTACCGTTCGTCGGAAATCAGCCCCAGCATATGCCCCATCGGCGTCAGGCGCAGGTCGGCGTTGTCCTGGCGCAGCAGCAGGCGGTACTCCGAGCGCGAGGTCATCATGCGGTAGGGGTCCGAGCAGCCCTTCGTGACCAGGTCGTCGATGAGCGTCCCGATATAGGAGGTGGCGCGGTCGAGCACGAACGGCGGCTCGCCCCGGACCCGGCGCGCGGCGTTGATGCCGGCGATAAGCCCCTGGGCGGCGGCCTCCTCGTAGCCCGAGGAGCCGTTGAACTGCCCCGCGCCGAAAAGGCCGGGCAGGTCGCGGAACTCGAGCGAGGCCGTGAGGGCGAGCGGGTCGACGCAGTCGTATTCAATCGCGTAGGCGGTGCGCATGACCTCGACGTGCTCGAGCCCCGGGATGGTGCGCAGAAACTGCACCTGCACCGCCTCCGGCAGGGAGGAGGACATCCCCTGCAAATACATTTCCTCGGTGTCCAGCCCGCACGGCTCCACAAACAGCTGGTGCCGCGCCTTGTCGGGAAAGCGCATGACCTTGTCCTCAAAGCTCGGACAGTAGCGCGGGCCGACGCCGTGAATTTTGCCGCCGTACAGGGGAGAGGACTCGATGTTGTCGAGAATGACCTGCTTCGTCGCCTCGTTCGTATAGGTGATGTAGCAGTCCGCCTTGTTTTCCGGCGGAGAAGCCGTGGAAAAGGAGAAGGGGACGGTCGCCTCGTCGCCCTTCTGCACCTCCATAGCCGAAAAGTCGACGCTGCGGCGGTTGACGCGCGCCGGGGTGCCGGTCTTGAAGCGGCGCAGGGGAATCCCCAGCCGGTACAGCGCCCCGGAGAGCGCCGTCGCCGGAAACATCCCGTCCGGGCCGCTTTCGTAGGAAACGTCGCCGATGTACACACGCCCGCCGAGGAAGGTCCCCGTCGCGAGCACGACGCATTTCGCCGTGTACACCGCCTCCAGCCGGGTCTTAAGCGTCCAGAGCCCGTCCGCCGCGCGGGTCAGGTCCACCACCTCGGCCTGGCGGACGTCCAGCCGCTCCTGGCGCTCGAGCGCGTGCTTCATGTATTTTGCGTAGTCGCGCCGGTCAATCTGCGCGCGCAGGGAGTGGACCGCCGGGCCCTTGCCGCGGTTGAGCATCCGCGACTGAATCGCGGTCGCGTCCGCCGCCTTGCCCATTTCGCCGCCGAGCGCGTCAATCTCGCGCACCAGGTGCCCCTTCGACGTGCCGCCTATCGACGGGTTGCAGGGCATATTGCCAATCCAGTCGAGGTTGATGGTGAAGACCCCGACCGAAACGCCCAGCCGCGCCGCCGCAAGCCCCGCCTCAATGCCGGCGTGGCCCGCGCCGATAACCGCGACGTCGTAAGCCTTTGCAAAATACTCCATGGCTGCTCCTTTTTTAGATGGTAGATGGTAGATGGTAGATGCTGATATTAGACGTTAGAACGCGTAGTGGCGGGCTTCCACGCCCGCCAGAGCACAGTCCGACGCGGACACGCGTCCCGGCTGTGATGAAAATAAATCCATACAGCCGTAGGGGCGGGACTCCGTGCCCGCCCGAGCGCAGTTCGGCACGGATACACGTCCCGGCTGTGTAAGTATCGGCAATTGTGTGCATACCGTAGGGCGGGGGCTTGCTCCCGCCGTAAACCAGTCCGGCACGGACACACGTTTCAGCGGTTCTGTTTTTTCAATATCTGGATAGCCGGAATCAGTTTTGTTGACCAGCCGCCCTCGGGCGGGCACGGAGTCCCGCCCCTAC
>DVMW01000020.1 GCA_018714805.1 Candidatus Fimenecus excrementigallinarum | reverse complement strand
AAACGGCAAATGCGCACGAACCGTAGGGCGGGGGCTTGCTCCCGCCGTAAAACCCAGTCCGTTACGGACACACGCTCCGGCTGTGATAAAAATAAATCCATACAGCCGTAGGGGCGGGACTCCGTGCCCGCCCGAGCTCAGTACGACAAGGACACACGTCCCGGCTGTGCAGAAAAATGGAAAAATACGCACATACCGTAGGGCGGGGGCTTGCTCCCGCCGCAACACAGCCCGGCAAGGACACACGTTTCAGCGGTTCTGTTTTCAATATCCGGATAGCCGGAAACAGTTTTGTTGCCCGGCCGCCCTCGGGCGGGCACGGAGTCCCGCCCCTACTTTGGTTTCTACAGATTTTTACATTCTGCACAGACGGGAACAGCTTGGTTAACCAACTGTCCTTGGGCAGGCATGGAAGCCTGCCACTACGCGTTCTAGCATCTAACATCTGCCCTCTGAACTCTGAATTCTGACAGGGCAAGCCCCCGCCCTACCATTCTGATGTCTGACCTCTGAACTCTGAATTCTGACAGGGCAAGCCCCCGCCCTACTCTTCTAACCTCTGACATCTGCCTTCTGCTTGTCCTCCCCGCAAAAAAGCGCCCGCATCGCACGGATGCGGGCGCAATCGCCGGCAGCTTCGACCCTTACGGAAGGTCGAGGGGGCGCGCGGGAATGACGAGCGCGCAGATGATGTACAGCACGATGCACGGGAACGCCGCGGTGAACACGGCGACGGCGGCGAACGCAATCCGCACAAGCGTCGCGTCAATGCCGAAATATTCCGCAATCCCGCCGAGCACCCCGGAAACCTTTTTGTCCGTTAAGCTTCTGTACAGCTTCTTTTTCTCCGACATGGCAAACTCTCCTTTTTGTCAGCCCGCGTGCTCCAAATCGAGCTCGCCCAAGGCCACGTGTACGGTATACTGCGCGCCGTTTGTCCCGCGTTCAATCCGGCCGGAAGCCCCCGCGCCGCGCTTGGTGTCGCGCAGCCACGCGGTCGGGATGTCGTCGAGGTCCGCTTCTCCCAGGTCCACCGTATAGGTCAGAACGAAGGGCGTCCCGGCAGGCAGGTGCAGGCCGACGTCGCCGGTCTGCGCTTCAACCGAAAGGCGCTCGGCAATCTGTACCGCCTCCTCGACGTCGATGTCGCCGGTCTCGGTGCGCAGCTGCGCGTCCCCGGCCGTCACGCGGGCAAGCGAAATGTCGCCGGTGCCCGTCTGCACGAGGACCGTGTCGGCCGTCACGCCGGAAAGGTCGACGTCGCCGAGCGCCGTTTCCACGGACAGGGACGTGAGCGCATACGGTACGAACACGGAAAGCACCGCGTAGACCCCGTCGGTGTCGCCGGACGGCGAAAGCGTCAGCGCACCGTCCTGCGCCTGCAGGGCAAAGCACGGCGTCGGGGCGCTTTGGCGCGAATACTGCTCGAGCACGACCTCGACCTTGTCGCCGGTCGTCTGCCGCACGCGCACCGCGCCCATGGCCGCCTCAATGCGCAGCGTTTTCGGCGCGCCCTCGAGCGTGAGGCTGTCGGTCTGGAAAAGGAACTGCCGTCCCTCCTCCTCCCAGTCCATATCCGTATACAGGCTGACCGTCGTCCGGTCGCGGACGCGGTCGGCAAAGCGGTCGAGCGCGCCGCCGTCCGCAAACAGCGCGCGCAGGCCGGATGCGCCGAGCGCCGCGCCCAAAACCAGTGTGGTCACAAAGGAAACGACCAGCAAAACGGTCGTTGCAATCATTGCTTTTTTCATCGTGCCGCCTCCTTAAAACCCTGCGCGTTTGTATGCGTATTTGAGCAGCCAGGTAAGCTCGATGAACCCCTGCAGCCCCGCCGTAAAGAGAAAGATGCAAAGCGAGGCGAGGAAAGCCGCCATCAGCCCCGAGGGGAACGCCGCCACGGCGAACACCGCGACGAGCAGCACAATAAAGGGCGACAGCATCAGCACCGCGAAGGTGGGGAACGCCGCGAGGCTGAGGAGCACCAGCGCGAAAAAGAACACGGCCCACAGCGTGCGGGCCCATTTGCCCGGCTTTTCCGCGGGCTTTTCCGCAAGAATCGGCGCGGAGATGACGCGTCCGGGCTGCGGCGCCGGCGTGGGGGAAGCGGGCTGATGCACCGCGCCCGCCTGCCCCGCGGGCGGCGAACCGGCGTTCTGGTGCAGATACGCCCGCGCGCAGGCATACGGGTCGCCGAGCTCGGCGCAGATTTCCGCCTCCGTCTTGCCGGACTCCGCCCCGCCCTCGAAATGCTCTTCAAAATCCGAAAGGATGTCGGCGCGCTCCGCGTCGTCGAGCGTGCGCAGGTGCGCCTCCAGCCGCTGCAAAAATTCCTGTTTGGTCATTGGTCTCCACCTCCTAATATGGCCGATACGCTTTTGGTAAATTCCTGCCATTCGTCCTCGAGCTGCGCCTGGGTCTCGGCGCCCTTTTCGGTCAGCCGGTAATACTTACGCGCGGGACCCGCGGGGGATTCGCGCAGATAGACCTCGAAATACCCTTCCGCGCGCAGCCGCTTGAGCAGCGGGTACACCGAGCCTTCCGAAATGTCGATTTCGCGTCCGACGGTGTCGGCGAGCTCGTAGCCGTATTTGTCGCCCTGCTTCAAAAGCGACAGCACGCACAGCTCCAGCACGCCCTTTTTGAATTGGATGTTCATCGCCCGGCACTCCTTTCCGGCGGCCGCGCCGCCTTGTTTTTTTTGGGGGGGACAAACGCCCGAAGCCGCCGAGTCCGGCGCGCAGCCGCTTGGCTTGCCCGGCGTTGTCCGCTCTGTTTCTGGACAGCTAAAGCATAACACAAGCTACTGTATAATGCAATATACTTTGCAATATTTTATAATTTGTTCACATTTTTCCCGGGCAGAGTTCAGATATTAGATGTTAGACGTTAGATGCTAGACGTTAGAACGCGTAGTGGCAGGCCTCCTCTGTCAGAATTCAGAGTTCAGAGGTCAGAAGTCAGAACACGTAGTGGCGGGCTTCCATGCCTGCCATACACAGCCCGATACAGACACACGTCCCGGCTGTGATGAAAATAAAATCGACCGCCGTAGGGGCGGGACTCCGTGCCCGCCCGAGCACAGTTCGGCACGGACACACGTTTCGGCTGTGATGAAACCAAAAGTCAGATAAAACCCTTTCCTCCCTCTGACGAGGGAGGTGGCACGCGCGCAGCGCGTGACGGAGGGAGAGAACCTTCTCGCCGTTCGCAAGAACGGCGCGTAGCACGCACTTAGTTCTAATTCATCTCTCCCCCAGTCTCGCCTCATTGCATTCGGCTCGCCAGCCCCCTCGTCAGAGGGGGCAAAGGGTGTGTTCTGACTTCTGTACTCTGAATTCTGACAGGGCACTTAAGTCCCGCCCCTACTTTGGTTTCTACAGTTTTTTACGTTCTGCACAGCCGTGAACAGCTTGATTAACCAACCGCCATTTTCACGGCGGGAGCAAGCCCCCGCCCTACGGTGTGTGCGCATTATTTCATTTTTCTGCACAGCCGGTAACTGCTTGATTAACCAGCAGCCCTTGGGCAGGCTTCTGAACTCCGAATTCTGCCTGTACCTGCCCCGGCTTTTCGAAAAATACACCAAAAATTTTTGCAGAAACTGGGGAGGTTCCACAATGGCAAAATGCACAAGGAAAAAACTTAATTTCTGTCTACCGGCGTCGCCGCGCTGTATATTTCGTAAAGGCTCGGCAACAACGCGTAGTTTGTCAAAGCTTTCACAAAACTTATCGACAGTGTTCAAAACCCGGCTTTTTACCGCCGTATCACAGAAAACACCCGTGTTTTTTGACATTTTGAACGGGGTTTTGAACATTTCGACGCCGTTTGGAATTATACGCTCTGTATACTTTCGCGGCGGCGCAAGTTTGTCTAAAATTCCATCTTGACAGATTTTTCGACCGATTTCGGGCGCACGGCGCGGCGCATAAAAATCCCCGCGCCGTCCCATACTAACGAACGCAATCGGGCGCCGGGCGGGGCGGTCGGCGGCGGCTTTTACAAAACTGCGCAAACGGAGGCGTACGCATGGTCAAAGGCGTGAACCGGCAGGTTCTGGAGGTACAATCCCCGGATTCCCCGTATTTTGAGCGGGCTCTCTTTTTCGTCAAGCCGGAATACGCCTTCACCGGCGAGCAGACGCTGCGGCGCGCGGCGGCCCGGGCCTTTGCGGGGACGGACCGGCTGCCCCGCACGCGCAGGCAGCGCTGGCGCGACGCGGCGCTGCGGCTTTTGTTCGGGCTGCTTTCCGCCTTTGGCGGCGCGGCGGTAACCGCCATCGCGCTGCTCAGCTGAAAAAACGGGACCGCGCGGCGCGGTCCCGTTTTCTCTGTGCTTCGGTTTACAGCAGCTGTTCGACGTCGGAGAGCCGCAGGCGCTTGGAGACGATGAACGTCTTGCGCGTCTGCGCGCCCTTGTCGGTGCTGTAGGTCCCCTGCTCCTTTTTTTCCGGCGAAAACACGCCGTAGGAGGCGGTGACGATTGTGCCGTCGGGGTAGACGACGTTGCCGCAGTAGCCCGTGTCGCCGTTGGCGGTGACGGCGGGCGCTTCCTGCCGGGCGAGGTAGGTGTGCGCAAGCTTCAGGCGGTACTGCCCCTCGCGGCCGGCCTTCAGGTCGTCGTAGGTCCCCACCCAGGCGACCCAGCCCTCGGAATACCAGTTCATGCCCTTTTTCTCATAATTCGTCCGCAGCTTCTCCCTGTCGCGTTCAATGGAGCGGAACGTGACAAACAGCCGCCCGTCGGGCAGCCATTCGGCCTTGTGCCGCTCGCCGTTGAGCGCGGCGGGCAGCTCCCGCGGCCGGGACCAGGTTTTGCCCTCGTCCGTAGAGACGCTGACCATCGAATTGATTTTTTTCGAGTTGCACCGGCCGATAAGCAGCAGCTCGCCGCCCGTGCCGCCGTCGGAGCGGACGCATTCGACCTCGCAGACCTGCGCGGCGCGTTCAAAGCCGCGAAACGGCTTCAAATACCGCTCCGGGCGCGACCAGCGCATCCGGCCGTCCGCGTCAAAGGTCAGAATGGTCTTGTAATTTTTAAAGCCGCGCTCGTGGAACAGCCCCATCCATTTGTCGACGAATTTCCCGTTTTCCTTCAGCTGCGTCAGCGAGCTCATCGGGACAATGGGCAGGCAGGAAAACACCGGGTCGCCTTTTTTGTAGAACGTCTCGTATTCCGACCAGGTCTTCCCCTCGTCGGCCGACAGCGAGCACGAAAACCCGCCCGTCGTGGGCTCCTTGGGCCACTTCGGGTTGCCGCAGACCAGCAAAAGCCGGTCGCCCCAGTCGCGCTCGGTGAAATGCAGGCGGTAGACCGTCGGGGTCTCGCGCGAATTTTCCCAGCTTTTCGGCGGGTTCTCGATGGTGTCCGGGTACGTGCGCCCGCCGTCATGGCTCAGGCGCGAAAGCGTTTTGCCCTTGCCGTGCCCGGCGGGGTACAGCGTCAAAATATCGCCGTTTTGCAGCAGCACGGAATCCGGGTGCCCGAGATACCCGTCGCCCTCGTCGACGACGCTGTATTCGTAGAGATACCGAAGCGCCGGCGGCGTATCCGGCGGCGCGGCGCTCAGGTCCAGCTGCGGGATGGTGTAATTTTGACCGGGTGTGCGGTACTTGTGAAACAGGGACATGGCAACCTCCGAAGTTACTGGGTCTTTTGCGCCGCGCAAAGGCGGTCGGCGAGCGCGGCGAGCGTTTCCATGGGCAGCGCTTCGGCGCGGACCGCCTCGGGAAGCCCAAGGCCGGCAATCGCCGCGGCAACCGCCTTTTTTTCGAGCCCGAGCCCCGCCGACAGGGCGTTGACGGCCGTTTTGCGCCGCTGGCCGAACGCCGCGCGCACCATGCGGAAGAAAAAGGCTTCGTCCGTGAGCCGCACCGCCGGCGCTTTGCGCACGCGCAGCTCCAAAACGGCGCTGTCCACCTTCGGCGCGGGCAAAAACGACGTGCGCGGCACCGCAAAGCAGACGCGCGGCTCGGTGTAGTACCGCACCGCGACGGTAACCGCCCCGGCCGCACGCGAGCCCACCTCGGCCGCAAGGCGTTCGGCGGCCTCCTTCTGCACCATGACGACCAGCTTTTCGACGGGCAGGCGGCTTTCCAAAAGCCGCATGAGCAGCGGCGACGTGATGTAATAGGGCAGGTTGGCGCAGACCGCGACGCGCGCGCCCTCGCCGAACTGCTCGCGCAAAAGCGCCGCGAGGTCCAGCCGCATCGCGTCGCCCTCGACAAGCGCGAAATTCCCGTAGTCCGCAAGCGCTTCCCGCAGCACCGGGAACAGCCGGCGGTCCAGCTCCACGGCCGCGACACGCCGCGCGTGCTCGCACAGGCTCGCGGTCAGCACGCCCGCGCCGGGGCCAATCTCCAAAGCGCAGTCCGCGCCGTCGCGGACGGCAATCTGCGCCATCGCGGGGCAGACCGACGGGTCTATGAGGAAATTCTGGCCCAGGGCCTTGGAAAACGAAAAGCCGTGGCGCTGCAAAAGCGCGCGGACCTGCGCTTCGTCGGCTAAATCAAAACGCATGGCGCAGTTCGCCGAGGCGCTCCATACCCTTGACGATGTTTTCGTCGGAGGGCGTGGTGAAATTCATGCGGAAGCAGTTGGTCGTTTCGCCCTCCTCGACGCAGAACGCCGAGCCGGGCACGACCGCAACCTGCTTTTCGACGGCGCGGCGGCAGAATTCCGGCATGGGCACGGCGTCGGGCAGCCGGCACCAGACGAACATCCCGCCCTCGGGCCGGACGTACTCGACGAAGCCGCCGAGCTTTTCGTCGATAAGGTCGCACATCAAATTCAGCTTGCGGCGGTAGATGCCGCGGATTTTCTCGATATGCGCTTCAAAGTCGGTCGTTTTCATCCATTCGTCCACCAGCATCTGGGTGAGCATCGGCGTGTGGGTGTCCGCCGCCTGCTTGCCGACGGTCATCTTCGCGACGACGGGCGCGGGCGCCACGGTGTAGCCGACGCGCACGCCGGGGGCAAAGACCTTGGAGAAGGAGCCCGCGTACAGCACGATGCCGTCTTCGTCCATGCTCTTGATGCTCGGGATATGCTCGCCCGCCACGCGCAGGTCGCCGTAGGGGTTGTCCTCGAGGATAAGCACGCCGTACCGCTTTGCCAGCGCATACAGCTGCCGGCGCTTTGCAAGCGACATCGTCGCGCCCGACGGGTTCTGGAAATTCGGGATGGTGTAAATGAAGCGGGTGTTGGGGTTCTCTTTGAGCTTCTGCTCGAGAATCTCCATGTTCATGCCGTCCGCCTCGACCGGCACGCCGCGCAGCTGCACGCCGTAGGAGCGGAAGCAGTTTAAGGAGCCGATGAACGACGGCGATTCGGTAATGACCACGTCGCCGAAATCGCACAGCGTCTTGGTCGCGAGGTCCATGACCTGCGTCGCGCCGCTGGTGATGATGCAGGCGTCAAACGCGCGGCCGATGTTGTGCTTTTCCTTCAGATAGCCGCAGATGCGCTCGCGCAGCGGGGTGTACCCTTCCGTCACACCGTATTGCAGCGCCAAAATGGGTTCCTCGTCCAAAATGCGCTTGGCAATGGCGCGCACGTCGTCAATCGGGAACGCCGCTGCGTCCGGGTTGCCGGCGGCAAAGGGAATCACCGCCGGGTCGGCGGTCGCCTTTAAAATTTCACGGATTGCCGACGGCTGCAGCGCGGAAATCCGCTTGGAGAACCGATAGTCCATAGTTTAAGCACTTCCTTTTTGGGATTCGCGTGTATTGTAGCACATCTCCGAAAAAAGCGCAACCTTGCGCGCCTTGCATACCGCCGCCGCAGCCGGGGCATACTGCCCTTGGAGGTGTCCCGCATGGAAAACCGCAACAAAAAGCAGAACCGCCGCCGGTTCACCCGCCGCGCTGCCGCGCTGTATCTCGGCTGCGCGCTCGCACTCGTCGGCGTGGGGGCCGCCGCGCGCGCGGCGGTGCAGTTCCGGCTCGCGCCCGAAACGGACGCGGCCGACCCGCAGACAGAGCCGCCCGCAACCGCGCGCTTTTCGCTGCCCGCGCCGACCGCGCCGGACCACCCGGATACGGCCGCGAGCGAAACGCCCACCGGCGGCGTGTATGCGCCCGAGGCGGAAAATGAGGCCGTCGCCGCGCAGGACGACGGCATTGAACGGGCGGCCGCCTTCGCGCAGCCGCTGGGCAACGGGATTGCCAAGGGCTTTTCGCACGGGGACATGGTGCAGTCCAAGACCATGGGCGACTGGCGCGTACACAACGGCGCGGACTACCCCGGCGCCGTCGGCGACCCGGTGAAGGCCGTGAACAACGGCGTGGTGAAGGCCGTCTATGACGACGTGCTGTGGGGCACGGTCGTCGAGGTCGACCATGGCGACGGGCTTTTGGCGAAATACTGCGGGCTCGGGCGCGGCAGCACCGCTGCGGTCGGCGAGCAGGTGCAGGTCAACGACCGCATCGGCAACCTCGGCGAAATCCCGGTGGAGGCGGCGGACGACGCGCATCTGCACCTCGAGCTGTGGCAGGACGGCGAGGCCGTCGACCCCGCGGACGTCCTCGGCGCATAACCCGCCGCGCAACACAGTCCGACACGGGCACGCGTTCCGGCTGTGATAAAACCAAAAGTCAGATATAACCCTTTCCTCCCTCTGACGGGCGCCGTCGCCGAAGCGCCGCCGGTGGCGGAAAAAGCGAGGCGAGGGCGGCGAAGCGGTCAAAATTTGCCGTGCGCTCCAAGCCGGCAAATTTTGGGCACC
>DVMW01000002.1 GCA_018714805.1 Candidatus Fimenecus excrementigallinarum | reverse complement strand
TGATAGGCTGCGTGTGTAAGCATGGTGACATGTTCAGCTTGGCAGTACTAATAGGTCGAGGGCTTGACCTTTCGTGGCTTTCCAATAGCGAAACCACGCTTGTTTCCCCTCTCTTTCTT
This sequence comes from Candidatus Fimenecus excrementigallinarum, assembly GCA_018714805.1. Taxonomy (GTDB): domain Bacteria; phylum Bacillota; class Clostridia; order Oscillospirales; family Acutalibacteraceae; genus Fimenecus; species Fimenecus excrementigallinarum. The sequence continues at coordinate 28,449 of DVMW01000002.1, read as the reverse complement.
CTCTCTTCACTTTCCCCTTTGTTCAGTTTTTAGGGTGCAATTGCCATATGCACCTTTAGCTCAGCTGGTAGAGCACCTGACTCTTAATCAGGGTGTCCAGGGTTCGAGTCCCTGAAGGTGTACCATTGCTTATAAACGGCCCGTTGGTCAAGTGGCCTAAGACTCCGGCCTCTCACGCCGGCAACAGCGGTTCGAATCCGCTACGGGTCACCATTGGATAGGACGGGGTTCCCCGTTTTATATATCCCACGCTTGTGGGGCTTTCTGTGTAAACCGTCGGCGGACGATTCCCGTCCTGTCGATGCATAGTCGGTGTTGATTGCGATGAGGGTCCACCCGTTCCCATCCCGAACACGGTAGTTAAGCTCATCTGCGCCGAAAATACTTGGCTGGAAGCGGCCCGGGAAAATAGGTAATGCCGACACAAACGCACACCGTACCGCATTTTGGTACGGTGTGTTTTTTTGCTTTTTTGCCGGATAGTTATAATTTATCACTTTTTGCGGCGGAAGGGAAGCCGCCTTCCTTTTTCTCGCGTCCGCGGCTTTTTATAATGCCCGCGGAGCATTTCGGAAAAATGACCCGGCGCACAGGAAAAGAGAGGTCGTCAAAAGCCGCCCGCAAGCGCGGGCTGCATTTCTGTTTGCCAAAAGACAAGCTGCGCGGCGCGGTCCTTTTTGGGGGAGGGCGCCATGTACCTTTATCTGGCCGTGGAACAGCAGATGCATACCGCGCAAGCCGGCGCATACCGTACCTTTGGGCTGGAGATTTACGAAACCGCAGGCGGCCGGCTGCAAAAATGCGGCGGAGCCGACGACGTCTGGCCGGAGGCCGGCCCGGTCTGCGCGCTGGCGCGGGACTGCACGCTCGAGCAGGTGGAGCCGTGCCACCTTTTGGACGTCGTTGCCGACTGGCTGGCGGCGCGCCGGTAAGCCGGCAAAAGCGTGCGGCGCTTTGCCGCATCATGCTGCCCGGATACAACAAAAGCCCGCACAAAACGTGCGGGCTTTTTCGTTGGAGGCGACACCCGGATTTGAACCGGGGAATCAGGGTTTTGCAGACCCATGCCTTACCACTTGGCTATGTCGCCATAGAGAGGAAAAAGGACGCTTAAAGAGGTTTCTTTTAAGCGTCCTTTGGAGCGGATGACGAGGCTCGAACTCGCTACCTCCACCTTGGCAAGGTGGCGCTCTACCGGATGAGCTACATCCGCATACATGGTGCCTCCGATCGGAATCGAACCAATGACACGAGGATTTTCAGTCCTCTGCTCTACCAACTGAGCTACAGAGGCAAATGTGGCGACCCGGAACGGGATCGAACCGTCGACCTCTAGCGTGACAGGCTAGCGTTCTAACCAGCTGAACTACCGGGCCACATTATGGTGGGAACAACAGGGCTCGAACCTGTGACCCTCTGCTTGTAAGGCAGATGCTCTCCCAGCTGAGCTATGCTCCCGAACGGCCGCTTTGTTTGCGGCTGAATTAAAATACCACATTTTTTAGGATATGTCAAGGGATTTTTTGAAAAAGAATAAATTTTTCGTGCGCGGCTGCCGCGGCGCGTGCCGGGCGGGCGGAAGCGCTTTACTTTTCAAGTTTAGTGTGCTAAAATGGGAAAGGATTGGAGGCGTTATCATGCGCGACAGTAAGCTCAAAAGCGAAAATATGGATTTCCTGTTCCGGTGCGTGCTGGCGTTGCGTTCCATGGAGGAGTGCTACGACTTTTTCGAGGACCTGTGCACCGTCAACGAACTGCAGGCGATGGCGCAGCGCATCGCCGTTGCGAAAATGCTTTCGGAAAAGCAGGTCTATTCCGACATCGTCCGGACAACGGGGGCGTCTACCGCGACCATCAGCCGCGTGAACCGCTCGCTGCAATTCGGCTGCAACGGCTATGAAAAGCTGTTTGCGCGCACCGCCGGAGAAGACGGGGCATGAGCTACGAGGCGTTTGCCGCAGGCTACGACGCGCTGACGCAGAACGTCGATTACGACGCCTGCGCCGCATTTTTGTGCGCGGCGCTGCGGCGGTACGGGATTGCCGACGGGCTGGTGCTGGACCTTGCCTGCGGCACGGGGACGCTGACCGGGAAGCTCGCGGCGGCCGGCTATTCGCTCATCGGCGCGGACGCGTCGCCCGATATGCTCGCCGTCGCCCGGCAAAAGGCGGCGCAGGCCGGGCAGGACACGCTGTTTTTGTGCCAGGATATGTGCGCGCTCGACCTCTACGGCACCGTGCGCGCGGCGGTCTGCACGCTGGACAGCCTCAACCATCTGCCGGACGAAGCGCACGTGCAGGCGGCGCTCGCGCGCGTGTCGCTGTTCCTGGAGCCGGGCGGGGTGTTCGTGTTCGACGTCAACACGCCGTACAAGCACCGGGAGGTGCTCGCGGACAACGTGTTTGTCTACGATACGGACGAGGTCTACTGCGTCTGGCAAAACGCGCCGCTGCCCGGCGACGCGGTGGAAATTGCGCTTGATTTTTTCTTTCCCGCGGGCAAGGGGACGTACCGCCGCCTGTCGGAAACGTTTGCGGAGCGCGCCTATGCGCCGAGCACGTGGGAGAAGCTGCTTTTGTCGGCGGGGCTGCGCGTTTTGGAGCTGCGTGACGGCTATACCGACGCGCCGCCGCGGGAGACGAGCGAGCGCGTGGTGTATGTAACGCGAAAGGAACCGGTATGAACGAAAATTTGATTCGCATGATGGACCGCGACGGCGTTTTGTGCGTGCTTGCGGCGGATACAACGGACATGGTGCGGGAGATGCAGCGCCTGCACGGCACGGCGAAGGTCGTGTCGGCGGCGCTCGGACGGCTGCTGACCGCGGCGTCGCTGATGGGCAGTATGCTCAAGGGCGAAAACGATTCCGTGACGCTCACCGTGCGCGGCGACGGCCCGGCAAGCCCCCTGACCGCCGTCGCCGACAGCCGCGGGAACGCGCGCGGCTGCGCGGGGCGCGTGGATGTGCGCCTGCCGCTGAACGACAGGGGCAAGCTGGACGTCGCGGGGGCGGTCGGGAAAACCGGCACGCTCACGGTTGTGCGCGACCTGGGGCTGCGCGAGCCGTATGTCGGGCAGGTCCCGCTTGTTTCCGGCGAAATCGCCGAGGACGTGACCGCCTACTACGCCGCAAGCGAGCAGACCCCCACCGTCTGCGCCCTGGGGGTGCTTGTGGACCCGGAAACCGAAGGCATCCTCAACGCCGGCGGCTTCCTCATTCAGCTGCTGCCGACGGCGGACGACAGCGTCATAGACCGCGTAGAGCGCTGCGTCGGCAAGGTTCGGCCCGTGACGACGATGCTGTTTGAAGGCATGACGCCCGAGGCCATCTGCCGCGCGGCGCTGCCGGAATTTACGCTGGAGACGCTCGACTGCGCGTCGGTCGGCTACCGCTGCACCTGCTCGCGCGAGCGGACGAAAAACGCCCTGCGCGCGACGGGGCTTGCGGCGCTGGAGGAAATGGCCGGGGATGAGGAGACGCGCGCGACCTGCAATTTCTGCAACAAGACGTATGTGTTTTCCAAAGCCGAGGTGCAGGCGCTCGCCCGGGAGGCGCGCGCGGCGCAGGCGGAGAACGGGAGGGAGACGACATGAGCAAACACGGGGTCCTGCGCACGGCGCGGGCGCTGCTTTCGGCAGCCATAGCCGTGCTGTCCTTTTTGACGACGGTGCTTTGTATGCGCGACGTGCTCGCGGCGCGCGACGAGCTTGCCGCCGGACAGGAACGCGAGGGATAACGCCGCCGGCTTTGCCCGCCGCGGAACACGAAAACCCGCCGCCGAATTTCGGCGGCGGGTTCTGTTTGCTGTCGACAGCCGGCAAAAAACGGGGAGGCGTCGGCCGGCATACGCGGCGAATAGGGTGTCTACTCGCAGCATATAGAAATTTGCGCCGCAAATGTGTACTATAAAAGAAAAGGGAAAGAGAAAGAGGAGAATGGAATATGCTTTGTCCGAATTGTAAAACAGAAAACAAAGACGGCGCGCTCTACTGTGCCTCCTGCGGCGCCCCGCTGCCGAAAGCCGGTACGGCGAAAACGGAACCGGCCGCCGCCCCGACCGGCGCGCCCGACCCGATGGCGCCGCCGACAGTGCCGCGAGACACGCACGAGCTTTTGCATCCCGCAATGCAAAAGCAGCCCGTTTTTTTGCCGCGGAGGCCGCACGACGAGCAGGCCTCCGGTAAGACGAAAGCCTATTTGGCAAAGCGGCGCGTATTCGTCGGCATTGCGGCGGTGTTCACGGCATTTTTCGCCAGCATTGTTTTAATGGGCGTAGTCAACTTTATAAAGGCCAGCGCAAACGCAAAGCCGATTCCCGCGGCGAGCTTTGAGCCGGCAAACAGCACGGTCGGCGAATATGTAACGACGGACCTCATATACGTGCTGCCCCTTTACCAGGAGGGCTACGAGAAGCGGGGCGTCGAGCATATCGAGACCTACACCTGCCTGGCCATAGATGTCTATGGGAATATGTTCACAATCGAGACGTCCTACGACTATTATCAGGACGCCCTCTGTGTGCTGGAGGCAGAAGAGCTGCCGGAGAACTTCGACGCAGCGGACGCCGTAACGGTCTATGGAGATGTAATGACGCCGGACGCCGAAATCCAAAGCGAAATTATCGCCGAGGTGGGCAACAACGCCGTTGTGTCGAATATGTATGCGCACAACGGTCTGCGCGTGATTCGCGAACCGCGCACAACGCTGGATGAGGACGATAATTCCTTTGCTGTGTTTTTCTTTGCGGTTTGGCTGGCCGCGGCGGTTGGTTTCTTGGTGTGCATGATAAAAAGGCTGCGCCGCGCACAAGTTCTGTTTGCCGCGTACGGGAACTTTGTCGACCTCGGTGAGGCGGTGAAGGCTGCGCCGCTATATCAGGACGCCCGCCTTTGCGTGAACGCCGACTATCTGGTTTCCCGGAAAAATCCGCTTCTGTTTGCGCACACAAGCGACGTCCTTTGCGTATATCAGTATGAGCACAGAACACGCTTCCTGCTTGTCAGCAGTACGGACAAGCTGGCGTTGATTGTGCACGACCGGTACGGGGAAAAGATGGCGTTCTATTATAAACCGAACGCTAAGGAAAAGGGCGTTATCCAACAAGCCATCCGCTATATGGCGCCGCTGTTCCCGAACGCCGTGTTCGGCTATACAAAAGAGAACCTGCAATACGTTGCAACGTACCAAATCGACGTGTAAGGGCTTGCGGACGATTTCCCCGCAAGCGGGCGGGCGATAAAAAGAACAGGAGCCGTGCGGCTCCTGTTCGGCTTTACCGGAAAAATTTTTTCAGGCCGGTTTTTTCAATCGCGAGCGTCAGCGGTATGCCGCCGGCGTAGCAGACGACCAGCTCCCCGATGGCGACCCACAGGGCGTTCGCAAGATAACCGTACAGCGTAAAACCCTCCGGCAGGAAGGCGGCCACCTCGGCGCCGACGATGAGGCCGTTGAACAGCACCGGGAAAAACATCGACAAAAGCGGCAGCCCTTTGATGCGCATCCGCCGCGCGGCATAGGCGCACAGGGCGGCGAGCAGCGTCGCAAGCGTCCCGCAAAGGATGTCGACCATGCCGTAGGGGCTGCCGAGGTTGCCCAAAAAGCAGCCGATGGTCAGCCCCGGAATGGCGGCGGGCGTAAAGGCCGCGAGGACCGTCAGCGCCTCCGAAAAGCGGAACTGCACCCCGCCGTAGGCGAGGCCCGCGACGCCGGCGAGATAGGTCAGCGCCGCGTACATGGCGGCAATCACCGCGCCGCGGACTAAGAATTTGACGTTTTTGTTCTGCATGGAAAAACCCTCCGTAGTTTTGATTCGGCGCATTGCGCCGGCCGGGATGGTCACGAACCGGCCGCCCGGCGGCATCGGATTTGCCGGGCTACAGGATAGTACACGTTTTCTGCGCGTTTGTCAAGCGCGCCGCGCCCGGGGGATGGCAAAAATCCACCGACAGCGGCAAACGTGTCGATTTTTGTGCATTTTTGTCAAGAGCAGGCCGGAAAAAATTAGATAAAAAATGCGGGTTGACAAAATTGAGGAAAAGCGGTAATATAAATATGATTCTGTATGAGGCGTACCGTCCCGTGCGGCGGCCTGATGCGGAAATTTCAGAAACAGGAGAGTGCAAAACATGAAAAAACTGGCATGCCTCATGGTTGCTGCTGTCCTTCTGGTCGTCTCTATGATTCCCGCCTTTGCGGCGTCCGGCATCAACGAGTACGAGCAAAAGCTGATGAACTATGTGGAGACCGCGTACGTCGTAGACGGCGTTACGATTACGGCCGGCCCGGAATTCACCACGATGCTCGAAAACGTTCTGACGACGGTAGACCTGACCGAAGCGCAGTACAACGAGATTATCGGCGTTCTGGACGAAGCGCTGGCGTTCGTCAAGTCGAAGAACCTCACCGAGATTGAGGACATCACGAAGACCGGTTCCACCAAGGCCCTTTTGGACTATGCGAACCGCGCGCTCGGCGTTGTCGGCTACTCCGTCTCGACGAAGGGCTCCCTTGCGGATGCCGACCACGGCCTTCTGATTATCACGGACGCGAGCGGCAAGGTTGTTGCGGAGCTGCATCCCGCCATCACCAAGACCGGTGCGAGCTACACCGCCGCTGCGGTCTGCGGCGCGGCAGCGCTGGCGGTTCTCTGCGCAGCGGGCGTGAGCGTAAAGCGTCTGCGCAAGGCGGATGAAGACTAAGCCCGAACACAGTCGGCAAACCAAACGTTACCGGAAGTGGTTTTTGCTGCTTCCGGTCGTTTTTTTCCTGTGCGGGTACCTTATCTTATTTGCCTGCCTGACGCCGATTCTCGACCCCCTGGTGACCGTTTATGAGCTGGCGTTTTCCGGCGCCAACGCCCAGACCATTGAAGAACCGGGGGCGGACAGCATTTTCAATGGGAGTACCGGCCGGACCGGCGGAACGCTCAACTGGGACGACTTTACCTTCCCGGTTTACGGCGAGGCGTTCGGCCACATCACCGTGGAGGGGACCGAGATTGACACGGACCTCATCTACGGCGACAGCAAATCGCTTTTGAAGCGCGGGGCGTGTATGTCGCTGTACAGCCACATCCCCGGCTGCGGGCGCGGCGTGCTGGTCGGCGCGCACAACAACACCTACTTCCACACGCTGCAATACGTGGAGGAGGGCGCGCTCGTACACCTGGAAACCACCTACGGCGCTTATGTCTACCGCGTCTACCGCACGGATATTATCGAGAACACGGACCGCGCGGGGTATGCGGAGGAGCTCAACGGGTACAAGGAAATCCTGCTTTTGTACACCTGCTATCCGAACGACACCATCGCGTCGACGCCGTACCGCTTTTTCGCGTTCTGCGAAAAGGTTTCGGGGCCGAACGTCAATATGTATGAATGAGGAGGGCGCGGATGACGAAATCAGCCAGGACCGTGCGTTCCCTGCTTTGTACGCTCGTGTCGTTTCTTATGTCCCTTTTCGTTGTGCTGACCGTTTTGTGCCTGACGCTGTCGGCGACGGTCCTCAACCCCGCCTTTGCGGTGCGCGTGCTTGCGCGCTCGCAGTTTTCCGAAGCGCTGTGCGGGGAGCTGCGCGAGGAATTCGTTTCCTACGGCAACGCCTGCAACATTGACGAAAGCTTTTTTGACGGCGTGTTCGGGACGGATATTACGCCCGAAAGCATCGATGCGGACGCGTCGGCGGCGCTGCGCCGGTTTTACGCGGGCAGCGTGGAGCGCGACCCGGCCGTGACCGAGGCGCTGCAAAGCGCGCTGCTTACGAAATTGCAGGCCTATGCCGTCGAGCAGGGCTTCACGCTCGACGACACGGTCAACGAAAACCTGCAAACCATCGCATCGGAGCTCTGCACGCTGTACGACGCGTACGCCGGGGTCTTTTCCGCCTCGTATTTCGCGACGGCGGCCCAGCTGCTCGCGCGGTACAGCCCGTATGCGCTGTATGCGGCGGCGGCCGGCGCGGCCGGATTTGCCGTCTGCGCGGTGATTCTGCGCCTGTTTTTTACAAAGCGGCGCAGCTGCCTGCGCTTTTTCATCTATGCGTTTTCCGCCGCGGCGCTGATGCTGCTTGCGGCCCCGGCCGCCGGTCTTGCGCTGGGCGCGGCGGACCGCGTCAACATCAGCCTTTTGTCGCTCTACGACTTCGTAACCGGCTTTTTAAACGCGGCCATGCTTTCCGTGCTGCTCAGCGCCCTCGTGCCCGCGCTTGTGACGGCGCTGCTCGCGTTTGCGCGGCGGTCCGGCAAAGCTCCGAAGGCCGAGGCCGAACCTCCGCAGCCGGAAGGCGGCCGAGAGTCAGGCGGTTAACCGGACTGTTTCCAACCGTGCGGAAAAAGGAAAATGCACACACCGTAGGGCGGGGCTTGCCCAGTCAGAATTCAGAGTTCAGAAATCAGAAGTCAGAACGCGTAGTGGCAGGCTTCCCTTGTCAGAATTCAGATGTCAGAGGTCAGAACGCGTAGTGGCGGGCTTCCCTTGTCAGAATTCAGATGTCAGATGTCAGAGGTCAGAACGCGTAGTGGCAGGCCTCTGCGCCTGCCGTACACAGCCTGACACGGACACACGTTTCGGCTGTGATGAAAATAAAATCGACTGCCGTAGGGGCGGGACTCCGTGCCCGCCCGAGCACAGTCCGGCAAGGACACACGTCCCGGCTGTGATGAAACCGAAAGTCGCACCTACCGTTCCTCCCTCTGACGAGGGAGGTGGCACGCGCGCAGCGCGTGACGGAGGGAGAGAACCTCTCGCCGTTCGTAAGAACGGCGCATAACACGCGCTTAGTTCTGACTTGTCTCTCCCCCAGTCTCGACGTCGCAAGCGCCGTCTCGCCAGCCCCCTCGTCAGAGGGGGCAAAGGGTGCGTTCTGATTTTTCAATGTCTGGATAGCCGGAAACAGCTTGGTAAACCTTCCGCCATTTTACGGCGGGAGCAAGCCCCCGCCCTACCATTCTGACATCTGATTTCTGACCTCTGAATTCTGATTGGCCGTCCCCTTTGTCCGCTGCGCGGACATTTCCCCGCACCGCGGGGAATCACCCTTGTCAGAGGGGGCAAATGATAACTTCTAATTTGCGCTTTTCTGACTTCTGACCTCTGTATTCTGAATTCTGACAGCTGAGGGGGCAAAGGGTAACTTCTGATTTGTAATATCTGCACAGCCGTAAACAGCTTGGTTAACCAACCGCCCTTTTCTCGGCGCGAGCTTGTCCCCCGTCCTACGGGGTGTGCGCGCAGTTTTTGTTTTTTTACAGCCGGAAACGGGACCGTGCAGCCGCACGGTCCCGTTCGTTTTGTCCCGGTAAATTTTTTGCCCAATTCCCGCGGTCAGCCCATGATGCCCGTCGTGACGCGCAGCGTGCCGTCCCCGGAGAATTCGACGCACACGCCGTCGGCCTCGACCGTCGTGTAAATTTCCCGGCAGTAATGCCGGAGCTTGAGCCACACGTCGGGGAACACGCCCAGGCGCTTGTTCGTCACAACCGCCACCTCTGGGCAAAGCGTCCGCAAAAGCCGCGCGGAGGTCGAACCGACCGTGCCGTGGTGCCCGACCTTCAAAAGGTCGACCTTGCCAATCTGCGGGGCCAGGCGTCGTTCGTCGCCCGCCTTGTAGTTCATGTCGCCGACAAGCGCCGCCCGCGCGCCGCCCGCCTCCAGAAGCGTCACGACGCTTTGGACGTTTTCGCCGTAGGCAAGCCTTGTGCGGTTGTGCGTGCCGCAGTACAAAAAGGTCAGCGCCATTTCCCCGAGCGTGACGCGCCTGCCGTCAAAATCGTCGCAGATGGGCACGCCCCGCTGCCGGAACGCGCCGACGGCTTCGTCGTAGACCTCCTGGTTGTCCCAGCACACGCGCTCCATGACAAAGACCCGGCGCGCGTCGTAGGGGCGCAGGTACGCCTGCCGAATGTCAATCTCCTCGCACAGCGCCACGGTGTCGAACCCGCCGAGGTGGTCGGAGTGCGCGTGCGTGCCGAGCACGAAATCGAGCGTCACGCGGCCGTTTTCGCCGCGGCAGTGGCGCAGGAGGAAGTCGACGACCTCCCGTTCGTAGCCGCGGTATTTCAAGTACGGCTTGTTTTTCGGGTATTCGGTGTCCTCGGCCGCGTCAATCAGCGCGTAATGCCCCGCGCTTTCCAGCAGCAGGCAGTCGGACATCCCGGTGTTTAAAAAGTAGATTTTGCCGGCCGGCGCCGTCTGGCCCATAGGCTCTCCTCCTTGCCGTGCGCCGCCGCCTTCTGCGGCGCGTAGTGCGAATAGGCGTAAGCAAAGGTGTGCGCGTCGTTCGAGCAGATAACCGCCGTGGCGCGCTCCTTCAATTCGTTGCACGCGCCCGAAACGGCCAGCCCCACGCCGACGGTGCGGAACATGGTCAAATCGTTGCGGCTGTCGCCGACGGCGAGCACCTGCTTGGTGGAAAGACCCAGCATTTTGCAAAGCCGCCGCAGCCCCGACCCCTTGTTGACGCCGGGCTGCAAAATTTCGAGGTTGCTTTGCATGGAGGTCGTCAGCTCCGCGACGCCGCCGTGCGCCAGACGCGCAAACGCCTCGGTGCGCTCGTTTTCATCGGCGAAAAAGACGTTGAAAATTTCCATATCCCCAATCGACCGCTCCAAAAACGCGTCCATATCCGCAAATCCGCGGCGCGTCTCGTCCATCACCGCGTCGTAGTCCGGCTCAATGCGGTAGTGCCGGTAGGCGGCGGCGTTGAGCTTGTCCTTCGGGGCGTACGGCACGCCGTTGACGTAAAATTCCAGCAGCACGTCGTAGTTTTTTAAGACCGCGACGATGTGCCGGACCGCGTCGGGCGAAAAAACGGTTTTCCACACCAAATCGCCCTTGCCGTTGTAGATGGCGGCGCCGTCCGAGCAGATGCAGTGCGTATAGCAGCCGCGCGCCTCGCGCAGCGCGGCGGGCATTTCGTAAAAGCTGCGCCCCGTGGTGGGGACGACAAAGCAGCCGTCGGCGCACGCGCGGCGCATGGCGGCGAAGTTGCGGCGGCTGACCGCGCCGTTCGAATTCAGCAGCGTGCCGTCGAGGTCGGTCGCAAACAGTCGAATGTCCATGCGTTACGCCTTCTTTCTCTGCCGCTGGATAACGAAGCGCTCGAGCGGATAGGTCCAGATGGTCGGGACGTTGATGATGACGCACTTCGCGAGGATTTCCGTAAACGGCGTGCTCCAGCCGTGGTTCTGCATCACGGTGCCGACGACGCCGCCCAGCCACGAGTCGAACAAAATGGTCCCCGCGACCATGATGACGTACAGCACGCTCGAGAGCGCGGCGTTGCAGTCGGAGTGGAAGGTCAGCTTGCGGTTGATGAGGTACGCCGCGACGTAGCCGACGGTCGTCGAGATAAGGTAGGCGTATAAATACCCCTGGTACTCGATGCGCAAAAAGCGCAAAAGCGCGCTGTCGGCGACGGGGACGGCGTTGAGACCGTCAAACACATGGTAGAGCAGCAGAAGGTAGATGCTCACGTCGAGCGCCGTCGTCACGACGATGCAGAGGTTGAATTTGATGAATTTCCACCACTCGGGGTGGCGTTCGGTAAAGCGCGGCTTCTGCGCGGCAGACTCTCGCGTTTCGGACAAGCCTTACGCCTCCTTGTCGGATTTTTTCTTGCGGTGGATGACGAAGCGGTTGAGCGGATAGGTCCAGAGGGTGGGCACGGTCATGACGATGAGCTTGACGAGCATATCGACCCAGAAGTTGTTCCAGCCGTTGTTTGTGACCCAGGTGCCGATGAACGAGCCGAACCAGGTGTTGAAGGCGATGGTGCAGACGACCATGATGGCATACAGCACCGTCGAGAGCACGGGGTTCGCGTCGGCCTTGAAGGTCAGCTTGCGGTTCATGACGTACGCCGCGGCGTAGCCGATGGTCGCCGAAATGAAGTAGGAGTACATATACCCCTTGTATTCAATCCCCAGGAAGTCGAGCACCGCGCTGTCGCCGACGGGCGCCTCGCGCAGCGATGCGAAAATGACGTACTGCAGCAGCGCGAACACCGCCATTTCGAGCACCGAGGTGCTCGCGCCCGTGAAGGTGAATTTGATGAATTTCCAAATTTCCTTGTGCTTTTCGGTAAACGCCGCGATGCGCGCTTTTGCGTCCTGCTTGTCCATGCCGTTTTCTCCTTTTTGTCCGCGTTTGCGGAAGTCCGAATCTTTCCCAGCTTACACGCCTATTTAACCACGATTCCCCCGCCGCGGTCAATCCGGTTTACAAAGATTTAACAAAAATTCGCAAATCCTTCGCGCCGCGTCTTTTCCGGGCGCGATTTTTGGGCATATCGCCGCAAAGCGGGCGCAAACGGTCCCGATTGAAAAAGACGGGCGCGCCGGTCTCTTTTTCTTGACATCCGGCGGCAAACAGTATAAAATAATTAAGATAATGCAGCATCCTGCGATCATGCTGCGTTATCCGCAAATTCAGTTCTGTTTTCTCTCGAAAACTATGCTTTCAAGAACCGGAAAACCTACGAAAGGGAGGTGTCATTCTTTTTGAACCCTGTACTGATTGCAGTGATTTCCGCCGTTTGCGCGGCGGTCGTCTTCGGCGTTTTGGGCTTCGTGCTCGGCGGCCTGCACCGGAAAAAGGTTGCGGAATCCGCCATCGGCTCCGCCACCGAGGAGGCCGCGCGCATTGTCAACAACGCCGTGCAGACCGCGGAAAACAAACGCAAGGAAACCATTTTGGAAGCCAAGGACGAGGCGCACCGGCTGATTACCGAAGCGGAAAAGGAAACCCGCGAACGCCGCGCCGAGGTCCAGCGGCAGGAAAGAAGACTGATTCAAAAAGAGGAATCGCTCGACAAAAAGTCGGACGCGATGGAAAAGAAGGAAGAATCCTTAAACGAAAAGCTCAAGCAGGCGGAGGAAAAGCTCGCCGAGGTCGAGCAGCTCAAACGCGGGCAGCTGGACACGCTCGAGCGAATCTCCTCGCTGACCAAGGAGCAGGCGAAGGCCATGCTGCTGGAAAAGCTGGACGAGGAGCTGACGCACGACAAGGCCGTGCGGATTCTCGACTTTGAGCAGCGCACCAAGGACGAGGCCGACGAGCTCGCGCGCGAGATTATTTCGACCGCGATTGGCCGCTGCGCGGCAGACCAGGCCTCGGAGGCGACCGTTTCCGTCGTCAACCTGCCGAACGATGAAATGAAGGGCCGCATCATCGGGCGCGAGGGCCGCAACATCCGCACGCTCGAAACGATTACCGGCGTCGACCTTATCATCGACGACACGCCCGAGGCGATTACCGTTTCGTGCTTCGAGCCCGTGCGCCGCGAGATTGCGCGCCTGACGCTCGAAAAGCTCATTGCCGACGGGCGCATCCACCCCGCGCGCATTGAGGAAATGTATGAAAAATCCCGGCGCGAGGTCGAACAGACCATCCGCCAGACCGGCGAACGCGCCGTGATAGACGCGGGCGTGGGCAACGTCCACCCCGAGCTTGTCAAGCTCCTGGGGCGGCTGAAGTACCGCACGAGCTACGGCCAGAACGTCCTGAACCACTCGCTGGAGGTCTCGCAGCTTGCGGGGCTGATGGCGGCGGAGATTGGCGCGGACGCCAAGACCGCGAAGCGCGCGGGCCTGCTGCATGACATCGGCAAGGCGCTTGACCGCGACTTTGAAGGCTCGCACATTGACCTGGGCGTGGAATACGCAAAGAAATACCGCGAAAACGACCAGGTGGTGCACGCCATTGCCGCGCACCACGGCGACATCGAAGCGAAAACCGTCGTCGCGTGCCTGGTGCAGGCGGCGGACGCCATTTCCGCGGCGCGCCCCGGCGCACGGCGCGAAAACGTGCAGAACTACATCAAACGCCTTGAAAAGCTGGAGGAGATCGCAACTTCCTTTGAGGGCGTGGAAAAATCCTTTGCCATCCAGGCGGGCAGAGAGGTCCGCATCATGGTCAAGCCGGACGTCATTTCCGACGACCAGATGGCCATCGTTGCGCGCGACGTCGTCAAGAAAATCGAGGACGAGCTCGAGTACCCCGGACAAATCAAGGTCCATATCATCCGCGAGAACCGGGCCATCGATTACGCAAAATAAACCCTTTCGCCGCCCTGATTCCGCTGTGGGTCAGGGCACGCTTGTTTTAGAGGAGAGACCATGGACGGGTCGATTTGCACGCTGCTGTTTGTCGGCGACGTCGTGGGCGATGCGGGCTGCCGCACGCTGACACGGACGCTGCCGGGGCTTAAAAAAGAATACGGCGTGGACGTGTGCGTGGTCAACGGCGAAAACGCGGCGCAGGGCAACGGCCTGACGCGCGCCGCGGCCGAGACGCTGTTCGCCGCGGGGGCGGACTGCGTAACCGGCGGCAACCACACGTTCCGCCGCCGCGAGGTCTACGATTATCTGGACTCGGCGCCCGGCTGCCTGCGCCCTGAAAATTACGGCCCGGCCGCGCCCGGGCGCGGCTTCTGCGTTGTGGACAAGGGCGGCGTGCGCGTCGGGGTCGTGAACCTTTTGGGGACGGCGTATCTCGAGCCGCTGGAAAGCCCGTTTGACGCGGCCGACCGCGCGCTGGCCTCGCTGCGGGACGAGGCGCACTTCACCGTCGTCGACTTCCACGCCGAAGCGACCGCGGAAAAGCGCGCGCTGGGCTTTTATCTGGACGGCCGTGCGGCGGCGCTTGTCGGCACGCACACCCACGTCCAGACCGCCGACGAGCAGATTTTGCCGGGCGGCACGGCGTACCTGACCGACCTCGGCATGACGGGGCCGGCGCGCTCCGTGCTCGGCGTGGACCCGGCGCTTGCGATTGAAAAGCTGCGCACGCACCTGCCCGTGCGCTTCCAAAACCCGGACGGACCCTGCGTTTTGCAGGGGCTGCTGGTCCGCGTCGACAAAACGAGCCGGCGCGCGGTGCTGGTGCGGCGCGTGTCGCTGTGCGAGCCGGAAGGGGGCGGTGCGGCGTGCTGAAAAAACGAAGCCGCGTGCTGTGCGGGCTCGCCGCGCTTTTGCTGCTGTGTACCGCGTGCACCGGGACCGGGGAGGAGACGCCGGGCGCGCAGGAGTCGCCGGGCGCGCAGACCGAGGCGGCGGCGCTGACGCTGACGCTGCCCTATTACCCGAACGACGCACTGAACCCCTACTTTGCGGCCTCCGCATACAACCGGGGCCTTTCGGACCTCTTCTGCGAGCCGCTGTTCCGCGTGCAGGCGGACTATTCGGCGAAGCCCGTGCTTGCCGCAAGCGCGGAAAACCGCGGGACAAGCCTGTTCGTGACGCTCGGCAGCGGCCGGTTCCCCGACGGGTCGGCCGTGACGGCGGCGGACGTGGTGTATTCCTTTACCTGCGCGAAGGCGAGCGGCTGGTACGCCTCGCGCCTTGCGAACCTCAGCGCGGCGTCGGCCGAAAGCGGCGGCGTGACCTTCACGCTCGCGTCGCCCGACCGGTACGCGCAGAACCTGCTGACCTTCCCCATTGTGAAAAGCGGCACGGCCGACGCTGCCGACAGCATCCCGGCGGGGACGGGTCCCTATGTCCTTGCCGCCGACGGGACGCTTACGGCGAACCCCGCGCGCGACGGGGCGGCGGCCGCGGTGACGCTGCAGGCCGTGCAGGACGAGGCGCATTTGACGAACGCGCTGGAGATTGGCAACATCAGCTACCTGTTCGACGATTTTGCCGACGGCACGTATACGCGCCCGGCGGGGCAGGCGACCTTTGTGACGATGAACAGCCTTGTGTACCTCGGCATAAACGGGACCGGCGTTTTGCAGTCGGCGGGCGTGCGCACGGCGCTGTATTACGCGATTGACGCCGACAGCCTGGCCGCCTCTGCCTACCGCGGCTGCGCCGAAAGCGCGGCGCTGCCGTTCCACCCGGCGTTTTGCCGGGCAAACGGCCTTGCGTCGGGGCACAAGGCGGACACGGCGCTCGCCGCCGACATTCTCTCGCGGCTCGGCTTTAACCGCTTTGACGCAAACGGCGTGCGGACGAACGGCACGGCCTCCCTTGCGCTGACGCTGCTGGTCAATTCCGAAAACAACTTCCGCACCGCGGCGGCCTACGCCATTGCGGCGGCGCTGAACGAAGCGGGCTTTTTTGTGACGGTCGAAAGCGTCCCGCAAGACGAATACCTCTCGCGGATTGCGGCCGGGGACTTCACGCTGTACCTCGGCGAGGTCAAGCTCGGCGAAAACCTGAGCCTGTCGCCGTTTTTCACGGCGTCCGGCGCGGCGAGCCGGGGCATTGACCAGACCCTGCCGGTCGTCGCGGCGTACGCGGCCTTTTGCGCCGGGGAAACGGACGCCGCCGCCTTCTCGGAGGCGTTTTTGGACGATATGCCCTTTGTGCCGCTTTGCTACCGCGCGGGGCTCGCGGCCTACAGCGCGCGCATACAGCCCGATTTTTCCACGGCGGCCTATTCCCTGTACGGCGACATTACGCTTTGGCGCGCAGCCGAAGCGGCAAAATAAACGGACCCCAACTTTTACGGAAAGGCGGTACCGCGTATGCAAACGGTATTTCGCATGATTTCAATCGTAGTTTCGGCGCTTCTGGCAATTCTGGGCGTCGGAACCGGCTCCGGCACGCCGGGGGACAGCGTGTTTGACGAACCGGGCGCGCCGAACGCGGCGCAGACGCTGACGGTGGACGCGGGCAGCGTCGCCGGGCAGATGACGCACAAGGCGGCGGGCTTCCTCTACGGCTTCGCAGAGCCCGACGTGCCCAGCGAAAACACGCTGTCGGCGATTGGCGTTTATACCGCGGTCGCCAAGCCCAAGGCGGGCCTGCAGCACCCGATGGGCGACATCACGCAGGTCTACGAGACGTTTTTCGCAGCCGGCGGGGAATATTTGCAGGTCTATTGCCAGGATAAGATTGACACCTGGTACTACCAGCCGCCCGCCGGAGGTCTGTCTGCGTACTACGAGATGCTGAAGGACGTCGTGACGGAGATTAACAACGCCGTTGCCCCCGAATACCGCAGCCGGATTGTCTACTACCCCTTCAACGAGCCGGACGGCGGCGGGGTGCACACCGGGTGGTTTTCGGGCGGGAACTTCTCGGCGGAGTACAACGAGGCGTTTTTGACGAGCTATCAAATCATCAAGGCGATAAACCCCGAGGCGAAGGTCGGCGGGCCGAACTTCCAGGGGTATACGGACAACAACGCGGACCAGATGGAGACGTTCATGACCTTCTGCCGCGACAACGGCTGCCTGCCGGACGTCGTTTCCTGGCACGAGCTCGCCGAAATTGACCAGGGCCCCAACAGCTTTACGTCGCATTACGCGCAGTACCGCGCGCTCGAGCAGACGCTGGGCATTTTGCCCATTGAGGTCTGCATTACCGAATACGGCGCAAAGACGAGCAATTCCATGCCGTCGAATTCCATGCAGTGGATTAGCGTCTTTGAGGCGGCGGACGCCGCCGGCTGCCGCGCGTACTGGCGCACGGCGAACAACATGAACGACTTGACCGGCGACTACAACTCCCCGAACGCCGACTGGTGGGTCTATAAGTGGTACAACGAAATGCTCGGCGACGAGCTTGCCCTGACCTCCTCCAACGGCAACGTGCTGCGCGGCGTCGCGGCGTTTGACGAAGCGGACGGGGCGCTCGACGTCATTTACGCGGGCGCGGACAGCGAGGGCGCCGAGACCCGCGTGACGGTGCAGAACCTCGGGGCCGCCTTCCCGGGGCAGGCGCAGGTGCATATGCGCGTGGAGGCGGTGGACTTCGTCGGTCTGACCGGCGAGTGCCTCGAGCCCGTGCTGCTGTTCGACGGCGATATGCCCGTGACGGACGGGGCGGTCACCTGGCAGGACGGCGTGACGACCTCCGGCGCGTACAAAATCACGCTGACTCCCGCCACGGGCAGCGCGACTTACGAAAATCCGGTCGATTCCATCCGCGTAGAGGTGACTGCCGGCACGAACCTGATTGAGATGCCGACCTCCTCAACGGGCAGCGGCGACAAGTGGAACGAAAACTACAAGAACTATGCAAAATCCAACGGCAGCTACTGCACGAGCGGCACAAGGATTCTCGGCGGGATCGTGAACGAGAACGCGACCTTTGATTCGGTGGACGTGACCTACAACGTCACGATTCCCGTTTCGGGCGTCTACAAGTGCGATTTCGTTTACAGCAACCAGCTCAAGGCCGCAAACGGCGACCGCGCGCCCGCCGAAATGACCATCCGCTGGAACGGCGCGGACGACTACACCACGCTGCGGCTCGAAAACACCTACACCGTCGCCTATATGGACATGGCGACGACCTACAAATACCTCCCGGCCGGGGCGTATACGATTGAGACGACCGTTGCCTCCTGCGACGGGAAAAAGCTCGGGCTTTACGACATCGGCCTTGACTTCATGCGCCTGACCGCCGTGGATACCGCGGCGCAGACCGTGGAAGACTATCTCGCGCGGGAAATCACGCTTGCGGCCGAACGCACCGTCACAAAAGAGGGCTTTTGCAAATTCATGCTGGTCACCGAAACGGGCGGCTACTACCGCCTGACGACCGACGCGGCGGGCGAGGCGGCCGTCTATCTCGACGGCACGCACGTCGGCGATATGGACTTGCAGGACAGCGCGGCGGTGTACCTGCGCAAGGGCGTCAACTACATCGCGTTCGACACCGCGACGCCGCCTGCGCGCATCACCCTGCAAAAGGACCTCGAGCGCGCCGCCCAGAGCATCCCCGCCGACGCCGGGACCGTCACGCTTTCGGGTACGGCCGCGCTTGTCGAAAATCCGCTGTCGCCCACGGGCGCCCACGTCGGGAATCTCGCGCGCGGCGCGGTCGGCGAAAACAGCGCGACGTTCGGTTTCAACGTGCCGCGCTCGGGCTGGTACCGCATTACGCTCTCCTACGCCAACGACCAGTGCTTCGGCAGCCACGACTATAACCCGCAGCAGATTGACCGCTACGCGCGCATCCGCCTCAACGGCGAGGACCAAGGCGTCGCCTACTTCCGCAACACGCAGAGCTGGAACTATTTCAGCGAAAAAACGCTGACGCTTTACTGCACATCGGGCTACAACGAGCTGGAGCTTTCCAACGACGGCAGCTACGTCTGGTGGGGCGAGGGCGAGAGCGTCACCATTTCGAGCGGCGCGACGATGACGCTTTCGGACATCTATGCGCCGGACTTTGCCGGCATTTCGGTCGCCGCGGCGTTCGGCGACGCGTAACTTCCCAGGAGGGAGACGGGATATGATTCGCATCGAAAACCATCTCGGAAAAATCGAAATCCAGGACAGCTACTTCTCCGACCTTATCGGGCACACCGTGACCGCCTGCTTCGGCGTGGCGGGCATGGCGAACAGCGGCGCTTCGCAGGGGCTGCGTTCGTTCTTCTTCCGCCGGCGCAAGTACCTCGACCAGGGCGTGCGCGTCGCGACGGAGGGCGGGGAGCTCAACATCAGCCTGCACATCCTTGTGACCTACGGGGTCAACATCGCCGCCATTGCGGACAGCATTACGAACAAGGTCCGCTATACGGTCGAGACCGCGACGGGTCTGACGGTCAAAAAGGTCAGCGTGTTCGTAGACGGCATGGCAAAATAGGAGTGTTACTTTGATTACCGGACAGCTATTCAAAAACGCCCTGATTTCCGGGGCGAACAACCTGCAGAACCACCGTGCCGAGGTCGACGCGCTCAACGTCTTCCCCGTGCCGGACGGCGACACGGGCTCCAATATGTCGCAGACCTGCATGGCCGCCGTGGGCGAGCTGCAGGTCATGCCGGACGACGCGCCGCTCTGCGACGTCGCCAAAAAAGCGGCGGGCGCGCTGCTTCGGGGCGCGCGCGGCAACTCGGGGGTCATTTTGTCGCTCATTTTCCGCGGCGTCTCGAAAAGCTTCAAGGGGCTTGCACAAACGGACGGCCGCGGGCTTGCCGCTGCGTTTGACGCCGGGCAGGCCGCCGCGTACAAGGCGGTTATGAAGCCGACGGAGGGCACCATTCTGACCGTCGTGCGCGAGGCGGCGGCCGCCGCCGTGCAGGCGGACGAGCCCGACGAGCAAAAGGCGGCCTGCGTGCTGTGCGACGCGGCGCAGGCGACGCTTGCGAAAACGCCGGAGCTTCTGCCCGTGCTTAAAGAGGCGGGCGTGGTCGACGCCGGCGGGCAGGGCCTTTTGTACCTGCTGGAAGGAATGCGCACGGTGCTCTGCGGCGGGGAAATGATTTCGAGCGAGGCCCCCGGCGCAAATCCCGGCGCGCCCCGGGAGCCGGCGCGGCGGTACCGCTGCACGGTTTCGGTCGCGCTGTCGCCGAACGCCTCCTCCGCCGTGCAGGCGCTGCGCGCGTTTCTCGAGACAAAGGCGTCCGGCAGCCGCGTAACGGAAAAGGGGCTGACGCTGACGCTCGAAGCGCAGGTGGACGCGCCCGACGAGCTGCTTTCGGCGGCGCTTTCCTGCGGCGAAATAACGGCGGCCGGCATCGACCGGCAAACGGCGGAACAAGCGTCCGCGCCGGAAAAACCCGCGCCCGCGGCACCGGCAAAACCCGCGCCGCAGCGCGCCGAGCCCGAAAAGGAATACGGCTTCGTCGCCGTGGCGGCGGGGGCGGGGCTCGAGCAGCTCTTTTACGACCTGGGCGCGGACCGCGTCGTCTCGGGCGGGCAGACCATGAACCCGAGCACCGACGACATTTTGAACGCCGTTTTGGCGACGCCCGCGCGGCACGTGTTCGTGCTGCCCAACAACAAGAACATCATCATGGCGGCCGAGCAATGCGTGCGCCTGGCCGACCGGGGCGTCAGCGTCGTTGCGACGCGCACCGTCCCGCAGGGCGTGACCGCCATGCTCAGCTTTGATGAGACAAAAAGCCCGGAGGAAAACCACCTGCAAATGCACAAGGCCGCCGAGGGCGTCCACACCGCGCAGGTCACCTTTGCGGCGCGCGACAGCGCCATGCGCGGCGAGCGTATCCGCAAGGGGCAGATGCTCGGCATGGAGGACGGCAAGGTCACGCTTGTCGGCGACGATTTGCTCGACACGGCCTACCGCGTCTCGCGCCGGCTGGTGAAAAAATACGGCGGCGATATTCTGACCGTCTACTACGGCGCCGACGCGGCCGCCGAGCAGGCGAACGCGCTTGCCGAACGGCTGCAGGCGCGCTTCCCGTCGGCGGAGGTGAACGTCGTCGACGGCGGCCAGCCGGTCTACTTCTTCCTGGTTTCCGTAGAAGCGTAACGGAGGCGGCGTATGCAGCTGAACGCACCAATCCAATATGTCAAGGGTGTCGGTCCGGCGCGTGCCGAGGCGTTTTTGAAGCTCTCGGTGCCGACGGTCGGCGCCCTTCTGCGCTATTATCCGCGCGCGTATGAGGATTGGAGCCGGATTGTCCCGATTCGCGACCTGCCCGAAAACGAATACGCCTGCGTGCGCGCCGTCGTCTGCCACCGGGTCGACCATGTCCGCGTGCCGGGCGGCCTGCAGCTGTACAAGACCACCGTGACCGACGGGGCGGGGCTTTTGAACCTGACCTTTTTCAACAACAAATACGTTTGCAGCCAGCTTAAGGAGGGCGAGGAGTACCTCTTCTTCGGCAAGGCCGCCCACAACCGGTACGGCGCGCGGGAGATGGCGTCGCCGCTGTTCCAGAAGCCGCAAAGCGCCCACCGCATCCGCCCCATTTATCCGTCGAGCGCGGCGCTGCCCTCGCGGGCCATTGAACGCTGCGTCCAGAACGCGCTCGACGCGCTCGAGGGGCCCATCCCCGACTTCCTGCCGGCGCGGGTGCGGACGGAAAACGGCCTTTGCACGCTGGACGAGGCCGTGCGCGGCATCCATTTCCCGAAAACCCGGGACGAGCTGGAAACCGCGCGCCGGCGGCTGATTTTCGACGAGCTTTTCCTGCTGCAGCTCGGGCTTTTGCAGATGCGCACGCGCACGCACACCGCAGAAACGGGCTGTGTCCTGCAAACCGACGCGACCGCGGCATTCCTCTCGCACCTGCCCTTTACGCTGACGAACGCCCAGGCGCGCAGCGTGCGCGAGGCGGTTGCGGATATGCGCTCGGGCAGGCCGATGAACCGCCTTTTGCAGGGCGACGTGGGCTCTGGCAAGACCGCCGTGGCGGCGGCGCTGGTCTATACGGCCGCCCAAAACGGGCTGCAGGCGGCGGTCATGGCGCCGACCGAGGTGCTCGCCGAGCAGCATTACCGGACGTTTTCCAAGTTTTTTGCGGGGACGAACGTGCGCACGGTCCTGCTGACCGGGTCCATGCGCGCCGCGGAAAAGCGCGCGGCCAAGGCGGCGCTGCAAAGCGGCGAGGCGGACCTCGCCGTCGGGACGCACGCGCTCATACAGGAGGACGTCGGCTTTCGGCGGCTCGGCCTGGTCGTCACCGACGAGCAGCACCGCTTCGGCGTCGCCCAGCGCGCGTCGCTCGCCGCAAAAGGGGCGCAGCCGCACATCCTGGTCATGTCCGCCACGCCGATTCCGCGCACGCTCGGGCTGATGCTTTACGGCGACCTGGACGTCTCCGTACTCGACGAGCTGCCGCCGGGCCGGCAGCCCGTTTCCACCTACTGCGTGGACACGTCGTACCGCCCGCGCATTTACAATTACCTGAAAAAACATATGGATAAGGGCCTGCAGGGCTACATCGTCTGTCCGCTGGTCGAGGAGGGCGAAAGCGACCTTGTGCCGGCGGAGGAATACTATAAAAAGCTGCAAAACGGCGTGTTTTACGGCTACCGGCTCGGCCTTCTGCACGGCCGCATGAAGCCGAAGGAAAAGGACGCGGTCATGCGCGCGTTTGCGGCGGGCGAGGTGGATTTGCTGGTCGCCACGGTCGTCGTCGAGGTCGGCGTGGACGTGCCGAACGCCGTGGTCATGGTCATTGAAAACGCCGAACGCTTCGGCCTTTCCCAGCTGCACCAGCTGCGCGGCCGGGTCGGGCGCGGCGAGGCGGCGTCCACCTGCATCCTGGTGTCCGACGCGCAGAACGAGGAGGCGAAAACGCGCTTCCGGGTGCTGTGTGAAACGACCGACGGCTTCAAGATTGCCGACGCGGACTTCCGGCTGCGCGGCCCGGGCGATTTCTTCGGCAAACGCCAGCACGGCCTGCCCGCGTTGCGCCTTGCGGACCTTCTGCGCGACAGCGAGCTGCTTTTGACTGTCCGGCGCGCCGCCGAGCAGCTTTTGGAGAAGGACCCGGCGCTGCAGGAGCCGGAGCACGCCGCGCTGCGCCGGCAGACCGACAAAATGTTTGCGGCAGCCGCCGTCGGCTGAGAAAGGACGACTATGGACAGAATTCCATACGCGCTCGGCGCGCACCTCTCGTTTTCCAAGGGGTTTCTGCACATGGGGCAGGAGGCCAAGGCCGCCGGGATGCGCACCATGCAGTTTTTCCTGCGCAACCCCCGCGGGGCGGGCGCAAAGCCCTTGGACGAAGCGGACGCGGCGGCGCTGCGGGACTTCCTCGGCGAACACGGCTTCGCGCCGGTCGTCGCCCACGCGCCGTATACGCTCAATCCCTGCTCGCCCGACGCGCGCGTGCGCGCGCTTGCGGAGGAAATGCTTGCCGACGACCTGCGGCGCATGGCGCATTTGCCGGGGAACCTGTACAATTTCCACCCCGGCTCGCGCATAAAGCAGCCGCTTGACGACGCGCTCGGGGCCGTTGCCGCGCTTCTCAACCGCCTGCTGACGCCCGATATGGAGACGACCGTGCTTCTGGAGACGATGGCGGGCAAGGGCAGCGAGGTCGGCGGGACGTTCCCGGAGCTGCGCGCGATTCTGGAGCGTGTGGAATTGCAGGATAAGGTCGGCGTGTGCCTCGACACCTGCCACGTCTGGGACGCGGGCTACGACCTTGTCCGGGACCTCGACGGCGTGCTGGAGGCCTTTGACCGGGAGATAGGGCTTTCCCGCCTGCAATGCATCCACTTAAACGACAGCTTAAATCCCTGCGGCAGCCGCAAGGACCGGCACGCGCTGCTCGGGGCGGGGCAAATCGGCATGGACGCGCTGTGCCGCGTGGTCGCGCACCCGGCGCTTTGCGCACTGCCGATTGTGCTCGAAACGCCCACGGACACCGCCGGACACGCGGCGGAGCTGCGGGCGGTTATACGGCATATCCAAAAGGAGGAGACAGCATGAAACGGAAAATTTTCACAGCCCTGCTTTGCGGGGCGCTGCTGTGCCTGCTGCTCGCGGGCTGCGGCGGCGGTACGGCGGCCGGCTCGGACGCGGCGGTTGCCGCGCGGCTTGCGGACAACGGCGGCCGCGTTTCGGTCCTGAGCTACAACACGGCCGCGCCGTGGGGCAGCTTTTTCAAGGGGACGTCCTCGGGCAAGCGCGTTGATTTGTTTATCCGGCAGATTCGCGCGCTTGCGCCCGATTCCTTGGGCGTGCAGGAAATCAACAGCGACTGGGCCGGCAAGCTCACCGAGGCCCTGCCCGCCTACGCCTACTACGGCGTGCCGCGCGGCGGGGACAAGAACGAAAAAACGTCCGAGATGAGCGGCGTGTTCTACCTCAAGGACAAGTACGAGCTTTTGGACAGCGGGACGTTCTGGCTGACGGAAACGCCGGAGACCGAATCGCGCTACCCCGACGCGGGCTGCAACCGGGTCTGCTCGTACGTCGTGCTGAAAAACAAGCAGACGGGCTTTACCTATGCGCACTTTAACACGCACCTCGACCACGTCAGCGAGGGCGCGCGGGCGCTGGGCGGGCAGCTCATTGCCGAGCGCGCGGCGGCGCTGCGCGATACCTACGGCGAAAGCTTCCCGGTCGTCGTGACCGGCGACTTCAACGAATCCCGCGACGGCGCGGCGTGCAAGGCGCTCGAGGCGGCGGGATTTTCGAACGCCCAGCCGGCCGAAAAGGATACCCAGCCGACCTACCACAACTGGGGCGAGCAGACACAAGGGCAGGCGATTGACTTCGTGTTCTGCAGCGCGGGCTTTGCGCCGGTTTCCCACACGGTATACGCCGTGCAGGTGGACGGCAGCTTTGTGTCCGACCACTATGCCGTCGGCGCCACGCTCGAAGCCGCGGCGTGAGCGGGCGGCCAACCAGAATTCAGAATACAGAGGTCAGATGTCAGAACGCACTCTTTGCCCCCTCTGACGAGAGGGCTGGCGAGACGGAGCCTGCGACGTCGAGACTGGGGGAGAGACAAGATAGAACATAGTCAAGGATTACGCGCCGTTCTTGCGAACGGCGAGAAGGTTCTCTCCCCGATTAGATGTCAGATATTAGATATTAGATGTTAGACCGCATAAAGGCGGGCTTACATCTGATTTTGTCTCTCCCTCCGTCACGCGCTGTGCGCGTGCCACCTTTGGCCCTCTCGCGGTGCCCAAAATTTGCCGGCTTGGAGCGCACGGCAAATTTTGACCGCTTCGCCGCCCTCGCCTCGCTTTTTCCGCCACCGGCGGCGCTTCGGCGACGGCGCCCGTCAGGGGGAGGAAAGGTAGGTGCTGACTTTCGGTTACATCGCAGCTGGGGCGCGTGTCCGTGCCGGACAGAGCTCGGGCGGGCACGGAGACCCGCCCCTACCGTTGTACGGATTTATTTTCATCACAGCCGAAACGCGTGTCCGTGTCGGACTGGGTATGGCGGGCGTGAAAATCCTCCGGGTTCGGGGCCCTTTTCCCGCTGCGCGCCGTCCCGCGCCCAAAAAGCCTTCTTGAACAGCAAAACCCGGCCGGGTGCGCACCCGGCCGGGCTTTCCTTTTGCTGTGTACGGGCGTTTACGCGTCCGCGTTGAGCAGGGCGAAGTTTTCCTTGTTCGCCTTGTACAGGTTTTTGTAGACGGCGAAATTCCGGTCGTAGACGGCCTTGTTCGCCGCGCTCGGATAAAACGTCTTGGCCGCGGGAATCAGCTTTTTCGCCTCGCCCAGGTCCGCGATAAGCCCCGTGCCGACCGCAATCGTCGCCGCCGCGCCGACCGCGCCGATGTTCTGGGGGCTTGCGACGGTTTCGACCGTCTTGCCCGTGCAGTCCGCCAAAATCTGGCAGGTGATGTCGCTTAACGCCCCGCCGCCGACGAACCGCACGACGTCGGAGGTCTTGATTTTTTTCTCCTGCGTTTCGAGCATCCAGCGCAGGTGGTAGCAGACGCCCTCCACAACCGCGCGAATCATTTCGGACTTGCCGGTCTCGAGGCTGATGTTGAAGAACATCCCGCGCGCGTTCGGGTCCTCAAACGGGCAGCGGTTGCCGTGCAGCCACGGGGTAAAGACGACGCCGCCCGCCCCGGCGGGCACGGTGTCCACGACCGCCATCATGTAATCGTACAGGTTCGTGTAAACGACCTCGCGGTCCTCGCGGTGGTGCTTTAAGTCGTGGCTCTTGTCGAGGTAGATGTCGATTTCGTCGAGCGCCAGATGGTCCTTGACCCACTCGACGCATTTCGCGGCCGTCTCGAGCTCTGCGAAATAGTTGAAGTAGCCCTCGCGCGCGCCGACAATGGCCGCAATCATCGCGTTCGCGTCCACCACGCTCTTGTCGACGACCGTCGAGACCCAGCCCGACGTGCCCGAATAAATATGCGTGTCGCCGAGGTCGACCGCACCCGCGCCCACGCCGATGAGCGACGCGTCGCCGCCGCCGCCGAATACGGCGGTGCCCTCCTCGAGCCCGAGCTCCTCCGCCTGCTGCCGGCGCAGCTTGCCGACGCGGTCGGTGCTGCGGACAATCTTCGCCAGGTGCTTTTCCTGCACGCCGTACAGCCGGCACATTTCGGAGCTCCAGCCCTCCTTGCCCTTGCGGATATCGTACAGCAGTGCGCCGAACGCCGAGTCGGGCGTCATGACGAATTCGCCGGTCATGCGGCAGATGAGGTATTCCTTAACGTCGAGCCACTTGTGGACCTTGGCAAAGACCTCCGGCTCGTGGGCCTCGACCCACTTGTATTTCCAGACCGGGTCCTTGACAGAGCAGGCCACGGCGCCCGTGACCTGCAGGGCCTTTAAAAGCTTCGGAATATACGCCCCGGCAATCTGCGGGCCGTAGGCGATGCCCTTTTTCAGCTCCTCGCGCGCGCGCTGGTCCATGTAGCTCATCGCGCGGCGCACGGCGTTGCCCTCCTGGTCGACAAGCACCAGCCCCTGCATCTGCGAGCAGAACGAAATGCCCGCGATGGCCTTTTTGTTGACCTTGCTTTTTTTCATCACGGTGCGGGTGCTTTTGACCATCGCGTCCCACCACTCGTCCGGGTCCTGCTCCGCGCCGCCGCCGGGCAGCACATACAGGTTGTACCCCTCGCTTGCCGAGGCAAGCAGCTCAATGGTGTCCGCAATGGAGAACAAGCAGGTCTTGACCCCCGTCGTGCCGATGTCGTAAGCAAGCACATATACCGGATTTACCATACCATGACCTCCAAAGTCAGTTTTGCTTCTGTAAGGCGGATTTGACGAATTTCAGGCACTGGTCGACCACAAAGTCGTCGCGGTCGGTAATCTCCGACCCCGCGTAAATGCGGAACCGCTCGGTGTAATAATCGCACGCGTAGGAAAATTGCAGCGTCATAAAGAGGTTGTCCAAAAGCCAGGCGGCGAACGGCGCGTCGATGTCCTCGCGGATGTCGCCCGCCTTTTTGCCCTCCTCAATGGCCACGCGGTAAATGTGCGCGGGCAGCGACTCCATTTCATAGGCGAACTGCGAGGCAAATCGGGGATTTATCTCGGCGGTCATGCCGTTATACAGCCGCAAAAGCACCGCGCTCTGCTTGGACGTGCGCTGAATCTCGCGCAAAATGCGCTCGACCTTGACAAGGATGTCCTCCTCGCTGACGGCCAGGCGGTTGAGCAGCTCGGTCATGCTGCGGATGGAATGCTGCACGACGGTCAAAAACAGGTCCTGCTTGCTTTCGAAATATTTGTACAGCGAGCCGACGCTGACCTGCGCTTTTTTGGCAATCACGGTCATGTTGGCGTTCTCAAAGCCGTGCTGGGAAAACTCCACCGTCGCCGCGTCCAAAATGCGCCGCCGCTTTTCGGGCGCAATGTTGTCGAAGGTCGGCTTGTGGTGCTTTTGCAAATCCATGCGTCGTGCGCTCCTTTGGCGGACAGTTTCAAACGATGCCGGGATGAAACCGGGCGTCGGCGTTCACGCGGCGCCGGGACTTCGGGCAAAGCCGGTTCCCGCGCAATGGCGGCTTCTGCCGGCGGGGGATCCAAACCGTATGCCGGTTCCGGCCGGCGGTGAGGGTCCCAAACCATATGCCGGTTCCGGCCGGCGGTAAGGGTTCCAAACCGTATGCCGGGTTTCGGCCGGCGGCGAGGCTCCAAATCATATGCCGGGTTTCGGATAAGATAGTCTATTTTACCATAAATCTGCCGCTTGTTCAAGAGAATTTTTATACGCAAAGCCCGCCCGGCTGTAGGTGTTACAATGATGTGTGACAAATAAGAAAAAAAGATAGCGAATAGAAAGAACCTGTGTTAAGGTAGAGTTGCACAAACAAAACCGAAAGGCAGGTATCCATCTATTCGCCATGAATAAGATAAC
>DVMW01000019.1 GCA_018714805.1 Candidatus Fimenecus excrementigallinarum | reverse complement strand
CGTAGGGGCGGGACTCCGTGCCCGCCCGAGCACAGTCCGATAAGGACACACGTCCCGGCTGTGATGAAACCAAAAGTCAGATGTAACCTTTCCTCCCTCTGACGAGGGAGGTGGCACGCGCGCAGCGCGTGACGGAGGGAGAGAACCTTCTCGCCGTTCGAAGAACGGCGCGTAACACGCTCTTAGTTCTGACTTGTCTCTCCCCCAGTCACGGTGTCGTTCCTCCACCGTGCCAGCCCCCTCGTCAGAGGGGGCAAAAGGTGCGTTCTGATTTTGAATTCTAACGGCGGGAGCAAGCCCCCGCCCTACGGTTCGTGCGCATTTTCCATTTTTCTACACAGTTGGAAACAGTCTGGTTAACCAGCTGACTCCCGGCGGGCTTGGAAGCCCGCCACTACGCGTTCTGACTTCTGACTTCTGTACTCTGAATTCTGAATTCTGACCGCGCAAACCCTACGCGCTCTGTTCGGTCGTGGCCTCTTCCACCTCGGCGCGGTTAAAGACAAATTCCTGGAACGCGCGGCGGTTCTCCTCCATGTCGGGCAGCAGAACGGACTGGCTGCGGCGGCGGGTGCTGCGGTACGCGCCGTCAAGCGGAATCTGCATTTGCGCAATGTCGTAGCCGACGTAGGTCAGCGCGTGCGTGCCGAGCTCCATGAGCTCGTCGGAGGAGAGGTCGGTCTGCACCATGGGCATGACCGCCTCGAGCATCGAAAGCAGCGTCAGCGGCGACGACGTCGCGGCCTTGCGCACGACGGCGGAAATGACCTTCCGCTGCCGCTCGGTGCGGTAGAAGTCGCTGTCGAGGTAGCGGATGCGGCTGTACCAAAGCGCCTGCGCGCCCGTGAAATGCTGCTCGCCCGCGGTGAGCGTCACGCCCGCGAACGCCTTGCGCTCCGTTTCGGTCATATGGTCGCCGCCGTTGATGTATTCGGCCTCGCGCTCGGTTATCTCGACGTCCACGCCGCCCAGGGCGTCAATGATGCCGGTGAACATATCGAAGCTGACGAGCACATAGTTGTCGATTTCCACGCCGAAATCGTATTCGAGCGTATCGACCAGCAGCTGCGTGCCGCCGCGGCTGTGCGCGGCGTTGAGCTTGTCCTCGCGGTAGCCGGGGATTTCCACATACAAATCCCGCAAAAACGACGTGAGCTTGAGCTGTTCGTGGGTCGTGTCGAGCGTCACGAGCATCATCGTGTCCGACCGGGTCTTCTGCACGTCCTCGCCCTCGCGCGCGTCCACGCCGATAAAGAGGATGTTGCGAATCCCCGCGGCCGAACGCAAATCCGCCGTGGCGACGTATTCGTTCGGCCCTAAGGGCACGTAGTTGACGATGTCGAGAATCCCCTTGATTTTCGTATAGCCCCAGCCGACGCCCGCGCCGACAAGCACCAGCACGCACGCGAGCACGCACGCGAGTACCTTGCGCACGACGTGCTTCGGCCGGCGTCTGGGCTTTTGCGCCTTTTCGCGGCCGGAATAAATTTCGTCGCCGTTGCGCGCGCGGGTGCGTTTTTCGTCGCGCTGGGAATAGCGGTAGCTGTACGGCTGCGGCTGCGGGTTCGTGTTGACCGCGCGGCGGTAGGGCTCCGCGGGCGTCTCGGGCAGCGCCCCGTCGTCGAAGAACCCCGCGTAGGGGTCCGCGCCGTACGGCGCGTCGTCCTCATCGTGCCGCCCCGAGGAAATGTCCTCAAAGTCGTCGCCGGCGCGCGGGTCGTCCGCCGAATCGCTGAAAATGTCCTCATATTCCGAATTTCCGCTGTCGCTGAAAATATCCTCGAATTCGTCGAAGCTCTCTTTCCTGGGGTCTTTTCCCTGCGCCACGGCGCACACCTCCGCAAATTTCTTTCGCTGCCCCTCATTTTACACGAAAGGCGCGCAAAGCACAACGTTTTTTTGCAAAATGGTGTGGAAATCGCGCCCGGAATGTGCTATACTTTTGAAACTATAGAAAATTTGCAAGAAAACGGCAACAGAAATCTTAAACTTCTCCAAAAGGACGTGGACGAAATATGGCATACAGAACGCACAACTGCGGGGAGCTGACGCTCTCCGACCTCGGCGGGACCGTCAGCCTTGCCGGGTGGGTGGACACCATCCGCGACCACGGCGGCGTGGCGTTCGTCGACCTGCGCGACCAGTACGGCGTGACGCAGACCGTGTTCCACGACGAAGCGCTGCTTGCGCGCCTGCACAAGGAAAGCGTCGTGTCCGTCACGGGGCGGGTCGTCAAGCGCGACGCGGAAACCGTCAACCCGAAAATCCCGACCGGGCAGCTCGAGGTGCACGTCGAGACGCTCGAGGTGCTCGGCGCGTGCGAGAACACGCTGCCCTTCGAGGTCGCCGACTCGACCGCCACGCGCGAGGACGTGCGGCTGCAGTACCGCTTTTTGGACCTGCGCAACCCCAAGGTGCACGAAAACATCCTGTTCCGCGCGCAGGTCGTCCGCTTCCTGCGCGAAAAAATGGAATCGCTCGGCTTCCCGGAAATCAACACCCCCATCCTCACCTGCTCCTCGCCCGAGGGCGCGCGGGACTACATCATCCCCTCGCGAAAGCACGAGGGCAAGTTCTACGCCCTGCCCCAGGCGCCGCAGCAGTTCAAGCAGCTTCTGATGGTTTCGGGCTTTGACAAATATTTCCAGATTGCCCCCTGCTTCCGCGACGAGGACGCACGCGCCGACCGCTCGCCCGGCGAGTTTTACCAGCTCGACTTCGAAATGGCGTTCGCAACGCAGGAGGACGTGTTCGCCGTCGCCGAGGACGTGCTGTACGACACGTTTGAGAAATTCGGCGGCGGGAAGCCCGTTTCCCCCGCGCCGTTCCTGCGCATCCCCTACAAGGAGGCCATGCTGCGCTTCGGCACCGACAAGCCGGATTTGCGCAACCCGCTGCGCATTGTCGATTTAACCGACTTCTTCGCCGACGTGGACTTCAAGCCCTTTAGGGGCCGCCCGGTGCGCGGCATCGCCGCCCCGGCGGGGAAGCAGAGCAAATCGTTCTTTGAAAAAATGCTCGCCTTCGCCGAATCCATCGGCATGAAGGGGCTCGGGTACCTCACGGTGCTCGAGGACGGCTCCTACAAGGGCCCCATTGCGAAATTCCTCTCCGACGAAAAGCAGCAATCGCTCAAGGCCGACCTGGACCTGCATACCGACGACACGCTGTTCTTCATTTCCGACGCGCCGAAGGTCGTCGACACGCTTGCCGGGCAGATTCGCACCGCCTTGGGCGAGCGGCTCGGCCTTATCGACGAGGACCGCTTCGAGCTGTGCTTCATCACCGATTTCCCG
Organism: Candidatus Fimenecus excrementigallinarum; assembly: GCA_018714805.1. Taxonomy (GTDB): domain Bacteria; phylum Bacillota; class Clostridia; order Oscillospirales; family Acutalibacteraceae; genus Fimenecus; species Fimenecus excrementigallinarum. The sequence goes on along the minus strand of DVMW01000019.1, from coordinate 5,158 downwards.
ATGTACGAGCGCGACGAGGACGGCAAGCTCATTTTCACGCACAACCCGTTCTCCATGCCCCAGGGCGAGCTTGCGGCGTTGGAGACGCAGGACCCGCTCGACATCCTCGCCTACCAGTACGACATCGTCTGCAACGGCGTCGAGCTCTCCTCCGGCGCGGTGCGCAACCACCGCCCCGACGTGATGCTCAAGGCGTTCGAATTGGCGGGCTATCCGGCCGAGGAGGTCGAACGCCGCTTCGGGGCGCTGTTTAAGGCGTTTCACTACGGCGCGCCGCCGCACGCGGGCATGGCGCCGGGCGTCGACCGGATGCTCATGCTCTTAAAGGGCGAGGAAAACATCCGCGAGGTCATCGCCTTCCCGATGAACGCGAACGCCCAGGATTTGCTTTTGGGCGCGCCGAACACCGTCTCCGAACAGCAGCTGCGCGAGGTGCACATCAAGCTGCGCCGCCCCGTGCAGGGGGAATAGATTCTAGATGCTAGATTTTAGATTTTAGATTTTAGATTCTAGATTCTAGATGCGGGTTGCCCGGTCAGAAATCAGAAATCAGAAGTCAGAGGTCAGAACGCGTAGTGGCGGGCTTCCCCGTTCAGATTTCAGAATTCAGAATACAGAGGTCAGAAGTCAAAACGTGTAGGGCGGGGGCTTGCTCCCGCCGTGAAAATGGCGGTTGGTTAACCAAACTGTTCCCGTCTGTGCAGAATGTAAAAAATCCGTAGAAACCAACGTAGGGGCGGGACTCCGTGCCCGCCCGAGGGCAGCTGGTTTGTCAAACTGTTTCCGGCTATCCAGATATTAAAAAAACAGAACCGCCGAAACGTTTGTCCTTATCGGACTGGTTTTACGGCGGGAGCAAGCCCCCGCCCTACGGCTGCTGGGATTTTATTTTCTGCGCAGCCGGGGCGTGTGTCCTTATCGGACTATGCTCGGGCGGGCACGGAGACCCGCCCCTACGGCTGTATGGATTTATTTTCATCACAGCCGGGACGTGTGTCCGCGTCGGACTGTGTATGGCGGGCATGGAAGCCCGCCACTACGCGTTCTGACATCTGATTTCTGACCTCTGAATTCTGAATTCTGCCCGGGGAGGCCCACCCCTACGCGGTCTAATATCTAGCATCTAATATCCAGTATCTATCATCTAATATCCAGCATCTAATATCTACCATCTAGTAAAGGAGCTTACTTATGCCCAAAGACGTTTACGAAAGCCCGCTGAATTCCCGCTACGCGAGCCGTGAGATGAAATACATCTTTTCGCCGGACTGCAAGTTCCGCACCTGGCGCAGGCTCTGGATTGCCCTCGCCGAAAGCGAGCAGGAGCTGGGGCTGCCTATCACCGACGAACAGCTCGACGAGCTGCGCGCGCACGCCGACGACATCAACTACGCCGACGCCGAGGCGCGCGAGCGCCTGGTGCGCCACGACGTCATGAGCCACGTTTACGCCTACGGGCTGCAGTGCCCGAAGGCAAAGGGCATCATCCACTGGGGCGCGACGTCCTGCTATGTCGGCGACAACACCGACGTCATTTTGATGACCGAGGGCTTAAAGCTGCTGCGCAAGAAAATGGTCAACCTCCTAGACGCGCTCGCGAAGTTCGCCGACGAATACAAGGCCCTGCCCTGCCTTGCGTTCACGCACTTCCAGCCCGCGCAGCCCACGACCGTCGGCAAGCGCGCAAGCCTTTGGCTCATGGACCTTTTGATGGACTTTTCCGCGCTCGAGTTCCAGCTGTCGCAGATGCGGCTGCTCGGCTCGAAGGGCACGACGGGCACGCAGGCGAGCTTTATGGAGCTGTTTGACGGCGACGGCGAAAAATGCGTGGCGCTCGACAAAAAGATTGCCGAAAAAATGGGCTTTTCGGGCGTGTTCCCGGTGTCGGGGCAGACCTACCCGCGCAAGCTCGACAGCCAGGTGCTCTACGTCCTGTCGGGGATAGCGCAGTCGGCGCACAAATTTTCCAACGACCTGCGCCTTTTGCAGCACCTTAAGGAAATCGAGGAGCCGTTCGAAAAGAACCAGATTGGCTCGTCCGCGATGGCGTACAAGCGCAACCCCATGCGCAGCGAGCGCATCGCGTCTCTCGCGCGGTACGTCATTGCCGACGCGACGAACCCGGCCGTAACCGCGGCGACGCAGTGGTTCGAGCGCACGCTGGACGACTCGGCGAACAAGCGCATTTCCGTGCCCGAGGCCTTCCTTGCGGTCGACGCCATTTTGGAGCTGTACATCAACATCGTTTCGGGGCTTGTGGTGTACCCGAAGATGATAGAGAACCGGCTGTGGGCGGAGCTGCCGTTCATGGCGACCGAAAACATCCTGATGGAGGCCGTCAAAAAGGGCGGCGACCGGCAGGAGCTGCACGAGCGCATCCGCGAGCATTCCATGGCGGCGGGGCGGGTCGTCAAGGCCGAAGGGAAGCCCAACGACCTTCTGGAGCGCATTGCCGCCGACGACGCGTTCGGCCTGACGCTCGACGAGCTGCGCGCGCAGCTGCGCCCCGAAAACTTCATCGGCCGCGCCCCCGAGCAGGTCGAGCAGTTTTTGCTAAACGACGTGCGTCCCATTCTCGAGCGCTACCGCGACGAGCTGGGGCTGACGGTCGAAATCAAGGTCTGACCTTTTTTTGAAACGAGGGGTTCTCATGCAATACATCGGTTCGCACTGCCCGGTCTGCGGCGAGGCGTTCGCGGCGCGCGACGACGTCGTGTTCTGCCCGGTCTGCGGCACGCCGCACCACCGCGCCTGCTACGAAAGCCGCGGACGCTGTGCAAACGAGGCCCGGCACGCCGAAGGGTATGTCTGGGCGCCGGACGCGCCCGCGCCGCCGGCGGAAAAAATCCCCGCGCCCGCCTGCTCCGACGCGCAGACGGTCGTCTGCCCGCGCTGCGGGACGCCCAACGCGCCGGAGGAGCCGGTCTGCACAAGCTGCGGCGAGCGCCTGTACCATTCCGGGGAACCGAACGCCGCCGGCGCGTTCGGGCAGCAGCCCCCGGCGGGCCCGGCGGTGCAGATTCAGCCCGGCGAGCCGCTTTGCGGCGGTACCGTTGCCGAAGCGGCGGCGTTCGTGCGCTATGCGGCGCAGCGGTACATCCCGAAATTTTACAAGCGCGAAAAGGCCGGCAAAAAGGCCTCGTTCAACTGGGCGGCGTTTTTCTTTACGCCCTACTGGTTCTTTTACCGCAAGCTCTATCTTGCGGGCGGGATTTTTCTGGTCTTGCAGGTGCTTTTGAGCCTGTGCACGGCGACGCCGCATTTCCAGGGGCTGTTCGCCGCGCTGTATGACGCGCAGCTGCAGTTTTTGGAGGGCGGCCTTTCCGAAGCCGCCTACCTCGCCGCGGTCAAGAGTCTGTATGCCGCGCCGGAATTCCTGCTCTTCCTGTTCGGCTCTTTGGCGCTGCACCTGGCCGCCGCGTTCTCGGCCGACGCCCTGTATTACCGGCGCGTCACGCGCGAGCTTGCCGCGATTCGCACGCAAAGCGACGGCCCCGAAGCGACGCGGCTGCTGTTTTTGCGGCGCGGCGGCACATCGGCGCTGTTCTGCGCGGCGTCCATGGTCATTTTCTATGTCCTCGAGCAGGTCGCCGGGGTTGCATTTTTCTCGCTGTTGTCGTAAAATAGGAATACAAGCAGAATCTTTTGAAAACGAGGAGTCGCCATGAAAGTTACAAAAGCCGTCATCCCCGCCGCGGGTCTGGGCACGCGCGTGCTGCCCGCCTCCAAGGCCGTCCCGAAGGAAATGCTCAACATCGTGGACAAGCCCGCGATACAGTACATTGTCGAGGAGGCCGTCGCCGCCGGCATTACGGACATCCTAATCGTCACGAACCGCGGCAAGGGCGTCATCGAGGACCATTTCGACCATTCCTTTGAGCTCGAAGCGAAGCTCAAGGGCAACCCGTCGAAGGCGAAGATTCTCGAGGAGGTCGAGGCCTGCGCGAACCTCGCGAACATCTACTACGTCCGCCAGAAGGAGACCAAGGGGCTCGGCCACGCGGTGCTGTGCGCCAAGAGCTTTGTCGGAAACGAGCCGTTCGCCGTCATGTACGGCGACGACGTCATCATCTCCGAGGACCCGGTCGTCGGGCAGCTTTGCCGCGCGTATGAGAAATACGGCTGCGGCGTGGTCGGCGTCAAGGAGGTCCCGCGCAAGGACGTCCCGAAATACTGCACGCTCGACGTGACCCCCTTGGAGGAGCGCGTCATGCAGGTGCACAACATCATCGAAAAGCCCACGCCCGAGCAGATTATGTCCTGCTACTCCATTTTGGGGCGCGTCGTCATGCCGCCCGAGATTTTCGACCTTATCGAAAAGACCCCGGCCGACCCGAAGAGCGGCGAGGTGTATTTCACCGACGCGATGCTCGACCTTGCGCGCCGCGGGAAATTAAACGCCGTCGATTTCGTCGGCACGCGCTACGACATGGGCAACAAGCTCGGCATCATGCAGGCGAACTGCGAGGTCGCCCTGCAGCACCCCGAGATTGGCGCGGACTTTAAGGCGTACTTAAAGCAGCTCGCCGCCACGCTGTAAGCGGCGGACGCGTTTGCCCGGCCGGCTGCTTGCAGGCTGCCGCGGTACAGGCGGCCGGGAAGCCCAATAGCCGGGAAGCCCAACGGCCGGGAAACCCAACGGCCGGGAAACCCAACGGCCGGGAAAACCCAACGGCCGGGAAACCCAACGGCCGGGAAAACCAACGGCCGGGAAAACCAACGGCCGGGAAGCCCACAGGCCGGGAAACCCAACGGCCGGGAAACGGAATACAACGGGCCGGAAAAATGCCCGAAAAACAGGGGACGGTTCTGTGTCGCTGCGACATAGAACCGTCCCCTGTTAGAATTCAGAGGTCAGAAGTCAGAGGTCAGAAGCTAAAAGTTAAAGCTTACCATTTGCCCCCTCTGACGAGGGGGCTGGCACGGTGGAGGAACGACACCGTGACTGGGGGAGAGATAAGTCAGAACTAAGTGCGTGTTACGCGCCGTTCTTACGAACGGCGAGAAGGTTCTCTCCCTCCGTCACGCGCTGCGCGCGTGCCACCTCAGGCCCTCTCGCGGTGCCCAAAATTTGCCGAGCTTTACGCGCGGGCAAATTTTGACCGCTTCGCCGCCCTCGCCTCGCTTTTTCCGCCGCCGGCGGCGCTTCGGCGACGGC
>DVMW01000018.1 GCA_018714805.1 Candidatus Fimenecus excrementigallinarum | reverse complement strand
AAAAATATTCACCTTGTGTTCTCTCCCCTTTCAGTACGTCCGGCTGCAGCGTTGAGCCGGTAAAAGAAGCGTTCGTATAAACGTGCTCATAAACGTTGATAGAAAGCCAACCGCTAAATGACTCCGAAGCTATCCGGGGTGAATTTACAGAGTCGTCATAACGCGAATAATTGTCAGAACGGCAAATGTACCGAACAGAACCCGCCGGCACACTAAAGCGGTACGCCGAGCTTGCTGTGATTTCCTCGCGGCTAAAGACCAAATATAAGTCAGGCTGATTAGAATCATCACTCCAGCTTGAAGTGTTGGTATAAGTGTAAGCCACATAGTAGGTGTAACCTTCCTTTCGCATTGTTGGGACAAGCGCTTCAATAATGGTCTGCTGCGCTTCGTTAAACACTTATTTCACCCCTCGTGAAAGCTTTTACAAGAACGTTAATACACTTCCCCAAAATTCCCATGAACATGGCTATACCGCCGGCGTAAGCGAACCACTCGCCAATTACTTGATAAACTTCCGTCATTTCTTTTTGCTCCTTTCCTGCGGGGGTGTGTAGGTGTAAACCGGGGCTTCCCGCTTATGCCCCTGCCATTCCTTGTTATATCGTTTCATCTTGGCGAAGGTGTCGTACCGCTCATACATCTCGGGTGTGTGAAAAAATAGCGAACGGGACTTAATCGTAGCCTTCAACTTGCCGTCTTCCTCTTTCGCGGTCTCGCCGTCAATCGCCTTGTTGAACTGGAGACAATGAAAAAAGTTGTCACAGATAACGACATCAAAAATCTGCTCCCGCAGCGGCTTTGCAAGACGCATATACACTTGCGAAGTTCCAACAATATGCTTGCGCTGTTTCCGCTGCTGTGAAATCTCGGTCATCACGTCAATGTCGATGTTTTTGCTCTCTAAACTGTTAAGCTCCAGATGTAGTTCGTCAATTAGATAGATGACACCATACTCGCCATTGCAGACGTACTTCAAAGTGTCAAGCCCGTCATACTCAATGCAAACGCGCATATAATTCCCTGCAATGATTTCCTCGGACGTAATAATATCATCCGTCGCCTTGTCAAAAAGCACGCCCTGACCACTTATCACCTTATAGTAAGCATTAAAGGGATAATCCTTGATAGCGACGTTAGTAACGAGAATCGCAAAAGGATAATCCTTCAGCACGTTACAGACGTAATTCACCGCTGAAAGCGTCTTACCCTTCCCCTGCGCACCACAGAAAATCATCGTACCAATTGGCCCGAACATATGCGGATGCGCTTTGCGGAAATCCTTACGCCACTTATGAAGCCGGAAAAGGTCATAAAGCCGAAGCTTATCTGAAAGCGCTTGTTTATACATCACAATACCTCATAATAAAAATGGGACGGAGCAAAGCCCCGCCCCTGGCAGACATTACACGGATACCTTACCGCGCTTAAGCGCACGCTGGATAACGGAAATGACCTTACGGACACCGAACCAACCAAGCGTGAGCACAGCCGCCGCGCCAATAACGATAACGAGAATTTCCGCGATGTTCGCGAAAGTGAACTGTTCCGTAATCGGCTCAAGGACGCTGCCAACCTCGGTCATGAGGGTGCTTGCGGTTTCCTCCATGATGACACCTCCTTATTCATCATTACTTACACGGACGTAAAGCCCGTATGAGCCAACGCTGATTCTGGCGGGAATTTGTACTTCCTCGCCAAACGAGCAATGAGAGCAGTCACAACCGACAATCTGCACGACTTCGCTGCCGCTATAGACGTGCGCTACAGGGATGACCTCCCCTGTTTTCTTGTCTGTTCTGGATTTCTGCTCCATGAACTTACCTTGAATGAGTGCTTGCATTGTTGATACCTCCTAAAAGAAATACCCCATATGGAGTAATTTAATACTACCCCATATAGAGTATTTTGTCAACCCCATACGGGGTATTTTATTAAAATATATTTGGAGGTGCTAATTATGGACACACGATTAAGAGATTTACGAGAGGACAACGATTTAACGCAAGAGCAATGCGCAAAAATCGCATACATTTCCAAAAATTCGTACATCAGATATGAAAACGGCGAAAGAACACCACCATTAGATACAATTATGACATTTGCAGAATACTACAACGTATCAATTGATTACATTGCAAAAAAGACTAACATAAGCAAACCGTACCCAGTTAAAAAATGAACTTTACAAACGGCAAACTTGCAAAAAACCAGCTGAAAAAGCATGGCTGCTGTCCTCATGAAGCCGCTGCCATTGAAATTCTTGCAAGTTTGCCGTCAAAAAATGGGCCTAAACGGCCCATTCCCCACACCCCGCCGCTCCTACGTCGCTCGCCTCGCCGCCGATGGCGGCGACCGCCCCCCTAAACGCGCTGCGCGCGTTTGCCGGGCTGGCGCACGGGCGGGGAAGCAAGATATTAAAATCTACCAAGATAAAAAACAACACGAGCTCCGCGCGCACATACAAATAATCGTTTATTATAAAAAGATACCCGCGCGGGGGCGCTTCGCGCGGGTTTGAGAGAGTATAGTTGATAAAGCAAAGGCAATTAAAGGCGCAGGAGTACCAGCGAACGGGAACATAAGCGGCCCGACGAAAAATATCATTGATTTTGTATAATTATAGTGAAGCTATAAGAACTTTATAAAAAAGCATCAAAACGCGATGATGCGTTTCGCCTCTCTATCACGCTGCCGTATTGTCATTGCTTACCCCCCATGCCGCCCTTTTACAAATAGCAAAAAACTTCAAAGTTAAGCGCAATAAAAAGGCCGTCCAGCTTCTGCTGAACGGCTTAGTAAAGAAGGTTACTTTGAAAATCGAAATCCTGTTGAAGTAACCTAAAGGTTGTAATAGCAAGCTACCTTGCTACACTTGCTATTATAGCCGCTCAATACATTTTTATTTAGAGATATGCAAAGCATCGCATTAACGACTTTGGAAAAATCCGGTTTTTACGCGAAAAGCGCCGAGCAGCAAAATGCGGCTCGGCGTTTTTTCTAATGATGAATTATTTTTTGTTTAACCAGTCATGTAATGCGTCTGCTAACGCATCTTTTATAAGTCCTATTGGAAATACGACTACGGCGATTAAACCTACGATAAAAATTGCTTCCGAGTATGTTTCGTTAGAGAATTTTCCAAATAAGGTAATCGCGATAAAAACAATTTCAAAAACAATAGCAAGAAATAATTTCCTTTTATTCATGATTGCCCCCTTTTTTTATTTCTTTCTGTTTTGGTTCCCTTATGCAAGGACGGTTTCGTCCAAAAAGCGCTGCAAATCGCGAAATCCGCCGTGCGGATACCGGGCGATGTCTGCGCCGCTGCGGTTAATCAGGCAATCCGTAAGCAAAAAGACCTGCATACCGAGCTTTTCGGCAATCATATCCTCCTCAACGTCGTTGCCGACCATCAGGCATTCCTGCGGCTGCAAATCCAGCCGTTCCAGAATCTCCCGGTAATACTTGAGATTCGGCTTGCAGTAATGACAGCTCTCGTAGGTCGTATACAACAGGAAGTCCTCCGGCGAAAGGCCCGCCCAACGTATCCGGCTCTCGGTCGCCGCACGCGGAAAAACAGGGTTCGTAGCCAGCACGGCCGCCCTCCCCTTTTTGCGCAGCCGTTCCACCGTCTGCTTCGCGTACGGCGTATAGCCGCAGCTTTTGGATACTTCCTGGAATTCCCTGCGGTAATACCCCTCTATGACCGGCAAGACGGCTTTCGGCTCTATGCCGGTAAAAGTCTGAAAAGCGCGCCAAAACGCCTCCTCGTTCGTCGTGGCGCCATCGTTTTGAATGGCAGCGCCGACGCTCCCCCACATGGCTTTTTGAAAGGCCTCTTTTGTAAAGCCGAACGGCTCAAGCGCTGCGTATAAGCTGTGAAAATACGCGTGAACGAACTGTTTCTGGTCCATCGGCAGCAGCGTTCCGTCCAAATCAAATAAAACGGTGCGAATTTTGCTCAATACCGGTCTCCTCGTAAATGACGGCTTGTCCTTTTAGTCGCGGCGGTATATATCCCGCGTATAAACCTTGTCCTTGACGTCCTCCAGGCAGCTGTCAAAGCGATTGGCTATGATTGCCTTGCTCTGCTTTTTGAAAGCTTCCAAATCATTCACGACCCTGCTGCCGAAAAAGGTTGAGCCGTCCTCGAGCGTCGGTTCATACACAATGACCGGGATGCCTTTCGCCTTGATGCGCTTCATGACGCCCTGTATGCTGCTTTGACGGAAATTGTCCGAGTTGCTTTTCATGGTCAGGCGGTAAACGCCGATGGCAATCTCCTGCTCAAGCCTTTCTTTCGAGGCGTCCCAGCTGTTGTTGGCCTGATAGCTGCCCGCCAATTCCAGAACACGGTCAGCAATAAAATCCTTGCGGGTCCGGTTGCTTTCCACAATCGCTTCAATCAGATTTTCCGGAACGTCCGCATAATTGGCCAACAGCTGCTTCGTATCCTTCGGCAGGCAGTAGCCGCCGTATCCGAAGGAAGGATTGTTGTAGTGGTCGCCGATTCGCGGGTCCAGACAAACGCCGTCGATAATCTGCTTCGTATCAAGGCCCTTCATCTCCGCGTAGGTGTCCAGCTCGTTGAAATAACTGATGCGCAAAGCCAAATAGGTGTTGGAAAAGAGCTTGACAGCCTCCGCTTCCGTATAGCCCATAAAGAGCGTATCAATATTTTCCTTTAGCGCGCCTTCCTGCAGAAGCTTTGCAAAAGCCTGTGCCGCCTGATATAGCCGCTCGTCCGACAAATCGGCGCCGACAATAATCCGGCTCGGATACAAATTGTCATACAGCGCTTTGGATTCTCGCAAAAATTCCGGGCTGAAAAGAATATTGCGGCTGCCCGTCTTTTCCCGCAGCGCTTTGGTGAAACCGACCGGGACGGTAGACTTGATAACCATAATTGCATTCGGATTGGAACGCATGACAAGCTCGACAACCGACTCCACCGCGGAGGTGTCAAAATAATTCTTTTGGCTGTCGTAGTTTGTCGGCGCCGCTATAATGACAAAATCCGCATCGGCATATGCCTTTTCCCCGTCCAGCGTAGCGGTGAGGTGCAGTTCCTTTTCAGCAAAGTATTTCTCGATATAGTCATCCTGAATCGGCGATTTTTTGCGGTTGATGCAATCCACCTTGTCCGGCAGAATGTCTACGGCCGTAACGGTGTTGTGCTGCGCCAAAAGGACAGCCAGCGACAGCCCGACATAGCCGGTTCCGGCTACCGCGATTTTTTTATGCATATATTCTCCCCCTGACATAGGCTTGCGTTGCCGTCAAACCTTGTAAAATGCCTTGTACCACTCCGCAAAGCGCCGCAGGCCGGTGCGCAGGTCGGTATTCGGGCGGAAGCCGAAATCCCGCTCTAACGCGTTTGTATCGGCATAGGTGACCGGTACGTCTCCGGGCTGCATTGGGACAAGACGCTTGTGCGCTTCAAAATCATAATCGGCAGGCAGCACGCCGGCGCGAATCAGCTCCTGCTGCAGGATATCTACAAAATCCAACAGATTCTCCGGCCGGCTGTTGCCGATATTGTATACGGCGTAGGGCGGCACAGGGAGCTTGTCCTCCCCAGTTTTCTTTTCGGGGGGCGCCTGCATGACAAGCAGAACGCCGCGGACAATGTCGTCCACATACGTGAAATCCCGCTTGCAGTTGCCGTAATTGAAAATTTCAATTGTCTCTCCGTTGCGCAGCTTATCGGTAAAGCCGAAATACGCCATGTCCGGCCTGCCTGCAGGCCCGTAGACCGTAAAGAAGCGCAGACCCGTTGAGGGAATGTTATAAAGCTTGCTGTAGGCGTGCGCCATAAGCTCGTTGCTTTTTTTGGTTGCCGCGTAAAGGCTGACGGGGTTGTCCACCTTGTCGTCCGTGGAAAACGGCACCTTGGTGTTCCCCCCGTAGACAGAAGAAGAGGACGCATAGACCAGGTGTTCCACACAAGCGTGCCGGCAAGCCTCTAAAATGTTATAGAAGCCGACCAGATTGGAGGCAATATACGCGTCCGGGTTGGTTATGCTGTACCGAACGCCGGCCTGCGCGGCCAGATTCACCACAATCTCCGGCTCGTAAATTTGAAAGAGCAGCTGCACAGCGGCCGCATCCGCAATATCCGCCTTCCGAAAGACCCAGGTACAGTCCGTATGCGCCGCGGCTGTTTTTTCGATTTCACGCAGCCGGTATTCCTTGATGGAAACGTCATAGTAGGCGTTCATATTGTCTACGCCGATGACCGTAACCCCGGGAACGGTTTTTAAAAGCTCCAAAACAAGGTTTGCGCCGATAAACCCGGCGGCGCCCGTGACAAGGATTTTCTTCTCGTTTAAAGAAATCGTCTGCATATTCTCATAGCCTTTTCCGGCATATGCCGAATGTATTTTTTATACTTCTGCGCCGCAGGTCGGCTTGCAGGCGTCCGTTACACGCCGGAACCGCGCGGTAATATCCCGCGGGCGCGTGACGGCCGAGCCGATGACCACCGCGTAAGGCTTAGCCGCCCATACCTTTTCAAGCTGGCCTGCCTCCCAGATACCGCCCTCCGCGATAACGTGCGCGCGAACCGTTCGGACAAGCTCGGCAATAAAGTCGCAGTCCGGAATAGCGATTCCTTTGGTAGACGCCGTATAGCTGCGCAGAGTGCAGCCGATGTAGTCGAAGCCGAGAGAATCCGCGTATTTCGCATCGTCCATATCGGCGATATCCGCCATGATTTCGACCTGCGGCTTCTGCGCGCGGATATAGCGGACCAGGTCCTCCAGCTTTTCACCGTTCGGGCGCGCGCGAAGCGTTGCGTCGAGCGCAACAACCTCCGTATCCGTTTCCTCCAAAAGCGCGCGGACCTCTTTTTTCGTCGGCGTAATGTAGACGTCGCTGTCCGGGTATTCCGCTTTGATGATGCCAATCGTCGGCAGATTGACCGCCGCCTTGATGGAATTGATATCCGACACGTAATTGCAGCGTATGCCGTCCGCGCCGCCCTCTTGCGCCGCTTTTGCCATCAGGTGCATGATATTATAGCCGTATAAAGGCTCGCCCTTGACCGCCTGGCAGCTGATAATCAAGCTGCCCTTTTTGATATGCGCCAACGCTTACACCCCGCTTTTGAGCATGGCGGCAATTTCCTTTGCCTTCTGTTTTCCCTCCGCGCTCAGCGGCAGGAAGGGCTTGCGGCAGCCGCCTACGGGAACGCCGAGCTCGTTTAAGATTTCTTTTTCCATCTGGAACGTCCCGTAAGGAATAATCGCGGTGATAATTTCATCGGCCTTTTCCTGCGCCTTCTGCGCCGCCTGAATATCGCCGCGGACGAAGTTGTTGTAAATGTCGAGAATAATCTCCGGCATGAAGTTATAGGTGCTGCCAATGCCGCCGTCAGCGCCCATGGAAAGACCGGCGACAAGCATTTCGTCAAATCCGTTGAAGACAAACAGCTCGCGCTCGAGATGCTTGAACTGTTCAAGCTCAAACAGGTTCTGCGACGTGTGCTTTATCCCGAGAAGCTTGTCGTCGCGGATAAACGAATTTACAACGTCCAGCATCCCGTTGAAGCCGCCGGCGTTCGGGAAATTGTACATAAGCATCGGCAGCGACGTCGCGTGCATGATGTCGCTGTAATATGCCTTTATCGCCTCGAGCGGGAACGAATAGTAGAAAGGCGCAACGGCGCTGACCGCGTCAAAGCCGCTGTCCTCCGCGACCTTTGCCATACGAATGGCGCTGTCCGTCGAAATCGCGCCGACATGCGCAAACAGATTGCACTTGCCCGCCATCGCCTTGCCGACAATGCGGAACACCTCCATGCGCTCCTCCTCCGTCAGCAGAAAGCCCTCACCGGTGCTGCCGCCGACGTAAAGCCCGGTAAGGCCAGCGTGAATGCAGTGCTCGGCCAGGCGGACAAGGCCCTCCCGGTCCAAGCTCCCGTCCTCGTGGAACGGCGTCATAAGCGCGGCGTAAACGCCTTTGTAGTCCTTCATTGTACTTCCTCCAATATTTTATCTTCCGTCTCGTCCCCGAAATACGGAGCGAGCTTATCTACAACCTTCGGGTTGGCAAGCACGAGCCGTTCGAACGCGTACCCGGCAAAATGCGAAAGGTCGGCGCGGAACGCTTCGTTTTTTGTACCGAACTTGCGCTGCATACTGCGCGCGGCCGCCGCCGTGCAAACAAGCGTTGTGCCGGCCAAAACAGAGCCGCAGAAATTGGCCCACTTTCTTTTTCGCATACCCTTGCCCTCCTGCCTTTTGCTATCCGATAATCGCATCAAAAGCCTGGCGAACATTGGTAACGCCGACAACCTCCATATCCGCTTTTAAATGTTTTCGAATTTTCAGGAGATTGTATTTCGGCACAACGCATTTTTGGAACCCGAGCTTTTCCGCTTCGCGTATGCGCTGCTCGCAGGCTGTAACCGCACGGATTTCGCCGCCGAGCCCGACTTCGCCGAACGCAAGCACGTTTTCAGGCACAGGGACGTCCTTGAGGCCGGACACAACGGCAAGCGCAACGGACAAATCACAGGCGGGTTCGTCAATTTTCAAGCCGCCGACGACATTGACATAGCAATCCATATTGCCGACAAAGTACCCGGCTCTTTTTTCGAGGACGGCCAAAAGCATGGCAACACGCCCGTAGTCGACGCCGGTCGCCATACGCCGCGGCGTACCGAAGCCGGTCGGGGTAACAAGGCTCTGCACTTCCGCCATAATCGGGCGCGAGCCCTCCATGATGCACGCGACGCAGGAGCCGGAAACATTTTTCGGCCGCCCGGAAAGCAGCATCATGGACGGATTTTCGACCTCGATAAGCCCCTTATCCTGCATTTCAAATACGCCAATCTCATTGGTCGAGCCATAGCGGTTTTTTACCGCGCGCAGGATGCGGTAGGAAAGGTTGCGGTCGCCTTCAAAATACAGAACCGCGTCCACGATGTGCTCGAGCACCTTCGGGCCGGCGATGTTGCCGTCCTTGTTGACGTGTCCGACAATCACAATCGGGATGTTCAGCGTTTTGGCGGTACGCATAAACAGATTGGTCGTTTCACGTACCTGCGTGACACTACCGAAAGAGGAGCTCAGCTCCGGGATGTTCATTGTCTGGATGGAATCAATCATCACGACGTCCGGCTTCTCAGACGCCAGAACCTCGCAAATATACTGCGCATCCGTTTCGCAAAGCAGAGAAAGGTTGTCCGTCGAAACGCCGAGCCGCGAGGCGCGCAGCTTGAGCTGGTGCGCAGATTCCTCGCCGGAAACATACAAAACGCGCAGCCCTTTTCCGAGATGCTCGCAGATTTGCAAAAGCAGGGTCGACTTCCCAATGCCGGGGTCGCCGCTTAAAAGCACCAGAGAACCCTTTACAAGCCCGCCGCCGAGCACGCGGTTGAGCTCGCGCAGGCCGGTGTCGAACCGATGCTCCGTATCGGCTGTAATTTCAGCAAGCTTTTGCACGCTGCTGCGGTTCAGTCCCGAACTCGCCGCGCCGCGGCGCTTGGAAGCCGGTGCTGCGGGCGCGCGCAGTTCCTCCTCGAGCGTGTTCCACTCCCGGCAAGCCGGGCATTGTCCGTACCATTTGGAGGACGCATAGCCGCAGGCCGAGCAGACATATACGGTTTTTGCGGCGGCCGCCATAGGCCCTACCTCCCCTGCTGCGTATGCAGATATGACAATATCCCGGCTGCAATGCAAAACGCAAGCTTTTGCCGGTACGCCGCCTGCTGCAAGCTTTGCAGCTCGCCGGCGTTGGATAAAAACCCGCACTCGACAAGCACGGCGGGCTTTTGCGCGTAAAAAAGCAAATAAATTGAATTGTCGCTCGGCTTAATCTGCCGGTCGTTTTCCGGCTGCAAAAGCGTCCGTACGCTGTTCTGAATGGAATCGGCAAGCGCGGCGCTTTGCGTGACCTTCGGGGCGTAAAAGACCTGCGTACCCGAAAGCGAGGGGTCGGAAAATTTGTTTTGGTGGATGCTGACGAACAGGCAGTTTTCCGTTTCTTCCATCAGCTGCATCCGGTTGTGGATGTCGGAAACCTTCTTTTCCCGGACGGTTTCGGCGCTTTGGTCATGGATGGAAGCATCCGTTGTGCGCGTCATCTCCGTACGGATACCGAACGCGGAAAGCTGCTCGCGCAAAAGCAGGGCGATTTGCAGGTTCAAATCCTTTTCCGCGGTCCCGTCCGGCGCAACGGCGCCGCCGTCGACCCCGCCGTGACCGGGGTCAATCAGGACTGTGACCGCCGACGCATCCGCACTTTGCGGGGACTGCCAAACCGCATGGACGGAATAGAGAAAATAAGACAGCCCGGACAAAAACAGCACGGCCGCCGCCGCAACCTGCAAACGCACGCGTCTACGCATAAGCTCACCCCAAAAAGCTTATGCGGCGTTCTTAGCTTTTATTATAGACGAATTGGGCGGGAAACACAAGATGTTATGGGAAAAAAGCGGCAAAACCGAACAAAGAAAAACGGCGCACGCAAATGCGTACGCCGCAGCAAACCTGCTTATTTCATCATGCTGGCGACTTCGTCCGCAAAGTTGTCCTCGCGCTTTTCGAGGCCCTCGCCCTTCGCATAGCGGATAAAGCCGGTCACCTGGATATTTGCGCCAAGCTCCTTGGCTACAGAAGCGACATACTGCTTCACGCTCATATCGCCGTCCTTGACGAACGCCTGGTCAAGCAGGCAGTTCTCTTTGAAGAACTTGCCGATGCGGCCGTCCACAATCTTTGCAAGCACCTGCTCGGGCTTGCTCGCCATCTTCGGGTCCTCGGCAAGCTGCGCCTTCATAATGGATTTTTCATGCTCCAGCACGTCCGCCGGAACGCTCGCTTCGTCCAAGTATGCCGGGCTCATGGCGGCAACCTGCATGGCAACGTCGCGGCCCATGACCTTAAACGCATCCTTGGCGGCCGTTGCGTCGTCAGTGTCAAATACAACGAGAACGCCGACCGTGCCGCCGCCGTGGATGTAGTCCACCGCCACGCCTTCCACGCGCTCAAAGCGGCGAATCTTCATGTTTTCGCCGATGGAAAGAACCATATCCTGCAGGTTCTCCTGCACGGTGCGCGTATCGCCCGCAAGCGTCGTCGCAAGCAGCGCGTCCACGCTTTCCGGCGCGGACTGCGCAATCGTCTTTGCGACGGCTGCAACATAGTTGACAAACTTTTCGTTCTTCGCTACAAAGTCAGTCTCCGAGTTGACCTCCACCAGAACGCTGACCTTATTCGCCGCGTCCGTATACGCATAGACAATGCCTTCGGCAGCGATGCGGCCGGCCTTTTTCGCGGAAGCGGCAAGACCCTTCTCGCGAAGGACGTCAATCGCCTTTTCCATATCGCCGTCGGCTTCCGTCAGCGCTTTTTTGCAATCCATCATGCCAACGCCCGTCTTTTCGCGAAGGGCCTTGACGTCTGCAGCGGTAAATGCCATATTCATTTCCTCCGAATCACAGATTTTACAAACTGCCCGTACAATTTGCGTCGCACGGGCAGAACAAATACAAATTATTCAGCAGCGGCTTCCTCGGCCGGCTCTTCCTCGGCCGCAGCGCCCTGCATACCCTGCTTGCCCTCCAAAACGGCGTCTGCCATCGCGCCGGAAATCAGCTTCACCGCACGAATGGCGTCGTCGTTGCCGGGGATGACCAAATCAATTTCGTCGGGGTCGCAGTTGGTGTCGACAATCGCGATAATCGGGATGCCGAGCTTGCGCGCTTCGGAAACGGCAATGCGCTCCTTGCGCGGGTCGACAATGAACATCGCGGCAGGCTGCTTTTTCATTTCCGTAATGCCGCCGAGGAACTTTTCAAGCTTTTCAATCTCGAGCTCGAGCTTCGCAGCTTCCTTCTTCGGCAGGATGTCAAAGGTACCGTCCTCACGCATGGCCTGCAGCTGGGCAAGGCGGCGGATACGCTTTTTGATTGTCACAAAGTTTGTCAGCATGCCGCCGAGCCAACGCGCGTTGACATAGGGCATACCGCAGCGGGTCGCCTCGTCCTTAATGGATTCCTGCGCCTGCTTTTTGGTGCCGACGAACAGCAGTTCGTCGCCGTTCGCAGCGAGGTCGCGGACAAAGTTATACGCCTCGTCCAGCTTTTTGACCGTTTTCTGCAAATCGATGATGTAAATCCCGTTGCGCTCGGTGAAAATATACGGCGCCATTTTGGGGTTCCATCTTCTGGTCTGGTGCCCGAAATGCACACCGGCTTCGAGCAGCTGTTTCATGGATACGACTGACATAGGGGTTCCTCCTTATTTTGTCCTCCGCGCGGTTCAGCTGACGGCAAGACACAAAGCGTGCAATTTTGCCGCAATTCCCGCGCGTGCGAATTGCGTATAGGATTATAGCATTGCAGCCGGCAAAAAGCAAGCTTTTTTTACGGCTTGTCAAAAATTTTTTCCTGCACGGCAAAAAGGGCTTTTTTCCTTTGCTTTGTTTCTTCCGGCAAAGCAATAAAATGCCCGTCCGCATCTTTCCGATATACGCTCCCCTCCTGCGCACAGCCGCCGAAGGCCGCGGCGGGAACGGAAATCAGCGTTTTCTGCGGCGTTTCCAGCAGGACTTGGTCACCCTCGACCCGGTCAACTGTCCAAAGCTCCATATCATTTCTCCGTTTGAATGCCGACGCGCTCCCCGTCGCTGACAACGACAATGTTTCC
This sequence comes from Candidatus Fimenecus excrementigallinarum, assembly GCA_018714805.1. Taxonomy (GTDB): domain Bacteria; phylum Bacillota; class Clostridia; order Oscillospirales; family Acutalibacteraceae; genus Fimenecus; species Fimenecus excrementigallinarum. The sequence continues at coordinate 57,100 of DVMW01000018.1, read as the reverse complement.
GTTGCGGTCGGTGCGCCGATAATCAATCTCCATGGCGTCTAACCGGTTTAGCACTTCCTCGTTCGGGAAATCGTAAATATTGCGTTCCCCGCAAAAGATAACCGCCAGAACCGGCGAAACGGCTTGCAGGTAAGCGGCGCTGGAAGCGGTCTTTGACCCGTGGTGCCCGAGCTTCAAGACGTCCGCAGAAACCGGGAGCCCCGATTTCAGAATATCGCCTTCCACCGAAGCCTCCGCGTCGCCCTGAAACAGGAACGCCGTGTCTTTGTAAACCGCCCGCACGACGACGGACGTATTGTTGAGGTCCGCATAGACCCGGCCCGGGCTTAAAATCGTAAAGGAAAAATCGGACAGCGTATACGTATCGCCCGCCTCTGCCGCATGGACCTGCGCCTCGCTTTCGTCCAAGGCAAACAGCAAATCCGCATAGACGTCGGTCGTCGGCATATTCTCCTCCGTATAGCGCGGCAGAATGACGTTTTGGACGTCATAGTTTTCCAGCACCTCGTCCGCCGCGCCGATGTGGTCCGCGTGTGCGTGGGATAAAATCATATACGACAGCTCGCGGATGCCCTGCGCGCGCAAATAGGTATCGATTGCAAGAAAGCCGTCAACGTCGCCCGCGTCAATCAGCACAGCGTCCTCGCCGCAGACAATCAGGCTGCAATCCGCCTGACCGACGTCGATATAATGGACGGAAAACGGGTACGCGCCGGCGTCAACGGTATCATTGAGCCCGCCGAAGCGAAAAATTTCGCTCCAGCTCGGAAGGCCGGCCTGCGGAAAGAAGGAAATGACGGCGCAAAAAAGCAGAACCAGAGAAAGAAGGACCGCTGCGGCAATGCGCAGCGGCTTCGGCAGCGTTCGGAATTTCACGGAAATTCCTCCTTAAAACGGCTCGTCCGGCGGCAGGTCAGCAGGCGGCTGCGGCTGCGCCGACTCCGGCTCGGAATAATCGCGGTCTGCGCCGCCCTGCGCGAGCGCGTTCATCTCGTACCATTGCTGCTTGGAAATAAGCACCTTGCGCGGCTTGCTGCCTTCATACGGCCCAATGATGCCGCGTTCCTCCAAATTCTCAATAATCCGCGCCGCGCGCGCATAGCCGAGCTTCAGCTTGCGCTGCAGCAGCGTTGTAGAGGCCATCTGCGCTTCCACAACAACCTCAATCGCCTTCGGGACCATCTCGTCGGCCTCGTCTTCCCCGTCGCTGTCGCTCGCAGCGCCGCCGTTTTTCTTCTTTTCCATGGCGGCCTGACGCTCGATTTCCTGCATAACCTCATCGTCATACGACGACTGCTGCTGCGCCTTGATGAAATCGACTACGCGCTCGACCTCGCTGTCCGACAAAAAGCAGCCCTGCACGCGAACCGGCTTTTCAATCCCGACCGGATAGAACAGCATATCGCCGTTGCCGAGCAGCTTTTCGGCGCCGGCGGCATCGATGATGGTGCGCGAGTCAATCTGAGACGAGACCTTTAACGAAATGCGGCTCGGGATATTGGCCTTGATAAGCCCCGTAATGACGTCGACGGACGGGCGCTGCGTCGCGATGACCAGATGCATCCCGGCGGCGCGCGCCATCTGCGCCAGCCGGCAAATCGAGTCCTCGACCTCGTGGGGCGCCGCCATCATCAAATCGGAAAGCTCGTCGATGAAGATGACAATCTGCGGCATTTTCTTTTCGCCGAGGCTCTCGCAAATGCTGTTGTAGCCCTTGATATCGCGGACGTTGTTGTCCGAAAACGTTTTATACCGCGTGAGCATTTCCGTAACCGCCCAGGCAAGCGCGCCGGACGCCTTGCGCGGGTCGGACACCACGGGTACGATAAGGTGCGGAATCCCGTTGTAGACGGTGAACTCCACCTGCTTCGGGTCAATCATCAAAAGCTTGACCTCGTCCGGCGTCGCGTTATACAAAAGGCTTACAATCATGGAATTGAGGCAGACGGATTTGCCGGAGCCGGTTGTGCCGGCGACAAGCAGGTGCGGCATTTTGGCAAGGTCGGCATATGTGCAGTTGCCGGCGATGTCCTTTCCGAGCGCCACAAACAGCTTGGATTTTGCGCTGCGGTACTGGTCGGTGTCAATGATTTCCCGCAGCGTTACCGTCGCGCGGTTTTTGTTGGGAACCTCAATGCCGACGGCGGCCTTGTTGGGAATGGGCGCTTCAATGCGCAGGCCGCCGGCAGCCAGATTGAGCGCGAGGTCGTCCGTAAGGTTCGTGATTCGGCTGATTTTTACCCCGGCGGCCGGCTGGATTTCATACCGCGTCACGGAAGGCCCCCGGCAAATATCCACAATGCGTGTTTCTACGCCAAAGCTTTTGAGCGTATCCACAAGCTTGGTTGCGTTGGCCTTCAGCTCATCCTCATACTTCAGGTTGCGCGAGGCCTTGGCCGGCGCAAGGCAGTCGAGCGTCGGCTTAACATACGCCTTTTGCTCCGCGGGGTCGTTCGGCGTTTCGGCAGCCGTCTTTTCCGATTCCGAAGGCTTCTCCTTTTCCGCCGGGACCACCACGCCGTCCGCCGTAATTTTCGGCGCGGGCTCTTTCATCTTATTGATTATATCGTCCAGCAGCACCGGCTTTTTCGCGGCGGAGTCGGACTCCGGCGCAGGTTCGTTTTCCGGCGTCTGCGGCTCGGCCGGCAGCGGGACTACCTCGGCCTTTTTGCGGGTACGCTTCTTTTTTTCGTCCGTTTTTACGGGCTCCGGGCCCAAATCAACGTCTACGTCAAAGTCGCGTTCGCGCTTCTGGGCGAGCTCCTCCAGCTTTTCCTCCCGGTATTCGTTCGCCTTTTGCACAGGCTTCGCCACGCCCCGGAACAGCTTTATCAGCGTAAGTCCCGTCATCAGCATCACGCAAAGGAAAATGAGAATGAGCACTATGGCGACGGCGGCAGCCTTTCCGCTGCCCGTCGCAAGCAAAATCAGACCGCCGAACACCGCGCCGACCGCGCCGCTGCCCGTATAGGACCCGTCGAGCCGGAACGCGTTAAACGCGTCCGCAATGTCCTGCGTAAAATCGACGGTGCCGGAAAAGCGGAAAATATGTATGGCCGAAGCAATCAGGAAGATTAGGACGACCGCTTCCGCAACCTTTGCGCCGACTTTTGCGCCGGACTTGTCCAGCGTCGCCATGACCGCCACATAAATCAGCAAAAGCGGCGTTACGAACGCGCAAAACCCAAACAGGCCGAACAGCCCGCTGCGCAGCGCGCCCCAAAGCCCACCGCCCGGAATAAAGCATAAGCATAAAAAGAAAAGCGCTATGCAAAACAGGACGACGGCCGCAAGCTGTTTTTTGGCGGCCCGGTGCTGCGCCGCCGCCTGCCCGGCGGCAGCGCGCGAGCCGCGTGTCGGCGCGGCGCCCCTTTTATTTTTGTTGTTTTGTGCAGCCATTTGCTTCCCCTCCAGGGTCTATTTCCGCATTACCGGTTTCTGTCATCATGGAAAATAAGCGCCCGAGCGCGTCGGAAAGGCTGCCGAGGTGGTCAATCATTCCGGCCTCGACCGCCTGCCGCCCCTCCAGAACCGTACCGACGTCCGTCGCAAGCTCGCCGGTCGCAAGCATATACTTTCGGAATCGCTCCGGCGGCATATTGGAATTCCGCGCAACAAAATCCACAATGCGCTCCTGCATTTTCTGAAAATAAGAAAACGTCTGCGGAACGCCGAGCACGAGCCCGTTCATTCGCACCGGGTGTATGGTCATCGTGGCAGACGGCACGATAAACGATTCCCGCGCCGCGACCGCCAGCGGCACGCCGATGGAATGGCCGCCGCCGAGCACCAGGGAAACCGTAGGCGTCTGCATCCCGCTGATAAGCTCCGCAATGGCAAGCCCGGCCTCAATATCGCCGCCGACCGTATTGAGAATCAAAAGCAGCCCCTCGATTTCGCTGCTCTCCTCAATCGCCACCAGCTGCGGGATAACGTGCTCATATTTGGTCGTCTTATTTTGCGCGGGCAAAATATAGTGCCCTTCAATCTGCCCGATGATGGTCAGGCAATGAATCAGGCGGCCTTCCTTGGAAACCGTAATGGAGCCGGTCTCCACAATTTCCCGAATCGGCGCGCTATCCTGGACAAGCTCCGCCTCCTGCGGCTCGGTCTCCGGCGCCTGCATCACCGTTGAAAACAAACTCGCTCTCTTTTTCATCTGCATAAAAAGCAGCCCTCCCGTTTTAGTCGGCTGCCTATAGTATGCGCGGGAAGCGAGCGGTTCATGAAAATTATAGCACAAAGCGAAAAGCGAATCAATCCCCGCGCCCGGATTTCGCGAATCAGCGCGCCGTGTTCTTCCTTATCATGAAAAGTTTTTGAATTTTCCCTGAAAATCCTTGTGGGTTTCTTGACAAACTTTCTAACTGGTATTAGAATATGGACATAAGATTGTTAAAAAAATGAAAAAGTCAGGAGCGTGCAGACTATGGGCTTGACCGTAGCGCAAAAACTAATCCAAAGCCACCTCGTTTCGGGCGAAATGACGCCCGGCGCCGAGGTTGGGCTTCGCATCGACCAGACGCTGACCCAGGACGCCACCGGGACGATGGCGTATCTGGAATTTGAGGCGATGGGCATTGAACGCGTCCGCACGGAGCTTTCCGTTGCGTATATCGACCACAATACCCTGCAGACCGGATTTGAAAACGCCGACGACCACCGGTTTATCCAATCCGTCGCCAAAAAGCGCGGGATTCGCTTTTCCCGCCCCGGCAACGGCATCTGCCACCAGGTCCATCTTGAGCGCTTCGGCAAGCCCGGCAAGACCCTGATTGGTTCGGACAGCCACACGCCGACGGGCGGCGGCATCGGGATGCTCGCCATGGGCGCCGGCGGCCTGGACGTCGCGGTTGCGATGGGCGGCGGCACATATTACATCACCATGCCCAAAATCGTCAATGTCCGCCTGACCGGCAGGCTCTCCCCCTATGTTGCCGCCAAGGACGTAATCTTAGAGGTCCTTCGCCGCATGACCGTCAAGGGCGGCGTCGGCAAAATCATCGAGTACACGGGCGAAGGCGTGCTGTCGCTTTCCGTTCCGGAACGCGCGACCATCACCAACATGGGCGCGGAGCTCGGCGCGACGACCTCCGTTTTCCCGTCGGACGACGTCACCAGGGCCTTTTTAAAGGCGCAGGGCCGCGAGGCGGACTGGACGCCGCTTGCCGCGGACGAGGACGCGGTCTATGATGAAACGATTGAAATCGACCTGTCCTCTCTTGCGCCGATGGCGGCCATGCCGCATATGCCGGACCGCGTCAAATCGGTCACGGAAATCGGCCCGATAAAGGTCGACCAGGTCTGCATCGGTTCCTGCACAAACTCTTCTTTGCTGGATATGCTCAAAGTCGCCGCGATTTTAAAAGGCAAAACCGTTGCGCCGACCGTCAGCCTTTCCATTGCGCCCGGCTCCAAGCAGGTGCTCAATATGCTTGCGAAGGACGGCGCCTTGGCCGACATGATTGCGGCGGGCGCGCGCATTCTGGAGAGCGCCTGCGGCCCCTGCATCGGCATGGGCCAGTCGCCGAATTCCGGCGGCGTTTCGCTGCGCACCTTCAACCGCAACTTTGAGGGCCGTTCCGGCACGGCCGACGCCGGCATTTATCTTGTCAGCCCCGAGGTTGCCGCCTATTCCGCGCTTACGGGCGTTTTGTCCGACCCGCGCGAGCTCGGCGAGCCGCTGCACATCGATATGCCGGAGACGTTCGACGTGAACGACAACATGATTGTCCTGCCCGCCTCTCCCGAGGAAGCCAAGGACGTCGAAATTCTGTACGGTCCGAACATCAAGCCGTTCCCGACGACCGACAAGCTCCCCGACTCGATTGAAGCCAAAGCGGTGCTCAAGGTCGGCGACGACATCACGACCGACCACATCATGCCCGCCGGCGCTAAGATTCTCCCCTACCGTTCCAACATCCCCTATCTTTCGCAGTTCTGCTTCGGCGTGTGCGACAAGACCTTCCCCGAGCGCTGCAAAAAAGAAGGCAAGGGCATCGTCATCGGCGGCGCGAATTACGGCCAGGGTTCGTCGCGCGAGCACGCCGCGCTCGTCCCGCTGTATCTCGGCGTCAAGGCCGTTATCACAAAGTCCTTTGCGCGCATCCACTGCGCGAACCTCATCAACGCGGGGATTTTGCCGCTGAACTTCCAATCGGCCTCCGATTATGACGAAATCAGCCAGGACGATTTGCTGTGTCTGCCGAACGTCAAGGCGCAGCTTGAAAACGGTGAGGACATTACGCTGGAGGACCGGACGACCGGGAAAACATATCGCCTGACCTATGCGCTGTCCGAACGGCAGAAGGAAATTCTGCTGGCCGGCGGTCTGCTAAACTTTACAAGAGAGTCCCTGTAACAGGAGGAAACAACCATGACCGAAGAACAACTGCAAAAAGCGCTGCAATCCTTTGAAGCCCTTGTCCGCGAGCAGTCGGCGCGTTCCGACCGCATCAAGGCGCAAAAGGATTTTGTCGACTATGACAGCCTGGATAAAATTATCATCGGCGTGTGCGGCGGCGACGGCATCGGGCCCATTATTACGAAAGAGTCCGCGCGCGTGCTCGCCTATATGCTTGAGGACGACGTAAAGGCGGGCAGGGTCGAATTCCGCGAAATCGACGGCCTGACCATTGAAAACCGCGTCGCCGCCATGAAGGCGATTCCGGACGACGTCCTGGAGCAGCTTAAGGCCTGCCACGTCATTTTGAAGGGCCCGACCACCACGCCGCAGGCCGGCGACCCGTGGCCCAACATTGAAAGTGCGAACGTCGCCATGCGCAAGGCGCTTGACCTGTTTGCAAACGTGCGCCCCGTCAAGGTACGCGAGCTTGGGATTGACTGGACCTTTTTCCGTGAAAATACCGAGGGCGCCTATGCCGTCGGCTCGAAAGGCGTGGAAATTGACGACGACCTCGCCATGGATTTTGTGGTGACGACGACGGAGGGTACGGAACGTATTGCGCGCCTCGCCTATGACTACGCGCGCAAAAACGGCAAAGACCGCGTTTCCATTATCAACAAGGCGAACGTCATTAAAACCACGGACGGGAAATTCCTGCGCATCTGCAAGGCGGTCGGCGCGGAATATCCCGAGATTACGACCGACGAATGGTATGTGGACATCACGACGGCGAAGCTTATCGACGAGAAGCGCCGCCGCGACTTCAAGGTCTTTATCCTGCCGAACCTGTACGGCGACATCATCACCGACGAGGCCGCGGAATTCCAGGGCGGCGTCGGTACGGCCGGCAGCGCGAATCTCGGCAAGCGCTATGCGATGTTTGAAGCCATTCACGGCTCCGCGCCGCGGATGGTGCGCGAAGGCCGCGCGCAGTATGCCGACCCCTGCTCCATGCTTCGCGCAAGCGTCATGCTGCTTTCGCACATCGGCAAGCAGAAGCAGGCCGACCTGCTCGAGCGGGCGCTCGATATCTGTATGTTTGAGGAAAAGAAGCTGCAGATTACCGGCCGCGAGGACGGCGCAACCTGCAGCGCGTTCGGCGATTATGTCATGGAGACCGTAAAAACTCTGAATAAATGAGGTGAGGACATGGCGAAAAACGATGTTTCCCTTTCCGTCATCAAGCGCCTGCCCCGGTATTACCGGTTCCTGGGCGAAATGAAAAAAGCCGGTCTGCAGCGCATTTCCAGCAGCGAGCTTTCGAAGCGGATGGGCTTTACCGCTTCGCAAATCCGGCAGGACTTAAACTGCTTCGGCGGCTTTGGACAGCAGGGCTACGGATACAACGTCAGCCAGCTGTATGCGGAGATTGGAAAGATTCTGGGTGTCAATAAAAAGGCAAAAACCGTGCTTATCGGCGCAGGGAACCTCGGCAGAGCGGTGGCTGCGCATATGTCCTTTGAAGAGCGCGGCTTCAATCTGATTGGCATCTTTGACCGCAACGAGGCGTTGGCCGGCCAGCTTGTGCGCGGGCTCCCGATTCGGCACATCGGCGGGCTGTATGACTTTTGCCGGGAAAACGCGCCGACTGTCGCCGTCCTCTGCATTCCGAGCGACAACGCCGCGGAGGTCACGGAGGAGCTTGTCCGCCTCGGGGTGAAGGGCTTTTGGAACTTCACACATTATGACATTGCGGCAAACTATCCGGGCGTTGCGGTCGAAAACGTGCATTTGTCCGACAGCCTGATGACGCTCAGCTATCATCTGAATAACCTGTAAGCGCTGCACAAACGAAAATCCCTCCGCACCAAACCGGTGCGGAGGGATTTTTTGCGGTTTAACCGGCGTCCGGTGAAGGCGCCGGCGCTTCCTGCTCCTCTGCAAGCGCGTTGAGCTTGCGCAGACAGTCCCGGCAGATTTTCATACCGTGATACTCCACCGTATCATCCGCGCGGTCGCAGAAAATACAGGCGGGCGTGTATTTTTTGAGGATGACCGTGTCCGCTTCCGTGTAAAATTCCACACAGCTTTTATCCTCGACCAAATGCAGCATTTTGCGGATTTCCATCGGCAAAACAATCCGGCCCATTTTGTCCAATCCACGGACGATTCCGGTCGATTTCATCGGTCCTTCCTCCTTTTTTTTGGGAACTTGCTGTTATTATTACATTTTTTGACATTTTTGTCAACAACCGCATATTTTTTTCCGCCGGCGCATACGCTGTAGCGGTGATGCGGGATGATGAACCGGATTTGGGCGTGTATGGTTCTGTTTTCGATTGTGTATGCCGTGCTGTACGGGGACGCGCAGGCGGTCTCCGGCGCGGTGTTCGACGCTGCGCAGGAGGCTGTGACGACGACGCTGAAAATGGTCGGCGTGTTCTGCCTGTGGGGCGGACTTATGCGCATTGCCAGGGACGCGGGGCTCATTGCCCGAATGGAACGCTGGTTCTCACCGCTTTTGAACCGGCTTTTCCCGGACCTTCGCGACGACCCGGCGGCAAAATCAGCTATCTCCATGAACTTGACCGCAAACCTTCTGGGGCTCGGCAATGCGGCGACGCCGGCCGGGATTGCCGCAATGCGGCAGCTCAAACGCCGCGCCGCCCATTCGGACGAGGCGACAGCCGATATGATTTTATTTGTGGCGCTCAATTCCGCCTGCATCCGCATTTTGCCGACGACCGTCGCCATGCTGCGTCAGGAGGCCGGCTCGGCGGCGCCCATGGAGATTTTACCGGCGGCACTTTGCGTCTCCCTGCTTGGCTGCATCGCCACGCTGCTGCTGACCCGCCTCCTTATGAGGCTTCGCCATGAATAGGGCCGGCACGCTTTTCCTGCTGTTTTGCATCGGCGGACTTATCGCCTTCGGCCTATATAAACGCGTTCCGGTTCTGGATGCGTTTTTAGAAGGCGCAAAAGAGAGCGTGGCGCCGGCAATCGGGTTATTGCCATCGTTCACCGGGCTTCTGCTCGCGGTGCAAATGCTGGAGGCAAGCGGCTTTTTGACACGTCTTGCAGACCTGCTAACCCCGTATCTTGCGAAATTGGGCTTCCCGGTTGAAATTTTGCCGCTGTGCCTGCTCTCCCCTGTTTCCGGCAGCGGCTCCATCGGCGCGTTTCAGGCGGTTTTGGCCACATACGGACCCGATTCATTTGTCGGCCGCACCGCCTCCGTCCTGATGGCTTCGACGGAAACCGCCTTTTATACCGTAACCGTATATTTCGGCGCGGTCGGCGTAAAAAAAATCCGGCACACAGTTCTTTGCGCCCTGTGTGCCGATATGGTAAGCTGTCTGCTTTCCGGACCGATCGTGCGTTTATTTTTCAATCAATGACGTGCCGGTCATCTCCTGCGGCTGTGCAAGCCCCATGATGTCCAGCATCGTCGGGGAAAGGTCGCAAAGCTTGCCGCCGGCGGCCTTAAGCTTGCAAGGGTACCCGACCACAATCAGCGGTACCGGATTCGTCGTGTGCGCCGTAAAGGGCGTGCCGTCCTCCTCATACATCCGGTCCGCGTTGCCGTGGTCCGCGGTGATGAGAATCACGCCGCCCATGTCCATTACGGCGTCCGTCAGCCTGCCGACGCATTCGTCGACGGCTTCCACCGCCTTGACGGCCGCGTCAAACACGCCGGTGTGGCCGACCATGTCGCAGTTGGCATAATTCAGGATAACCACATCGTATTTCCCGCTGCGAATCTCCTTGCAGGCCGCGTCGCAGACCTCGTATGCGCTCATTTCCGGCTTTAGGTCAAACGTCGAGATTTTCGGAGAATCAATCAGAATCCGGTCCTCGCCCGGATAGACCTTTTCTTCGCCGCCGTTATAGAAGAAGGTGACGTGCGCGTACTTCTGCGTCTCCGCAATGCGCAGCTGCGTCTTGCCGAGCTTGGAAAGATACTCGCCCATCGTGTTGACCAGCCGTTCCGGCTCAAAGGCGACGTCCACGTTCGGCATTTCCTCGTCGTACTGCGTCATGCAGACATAGTAAAGCGGAAAAAAGCCCTTCCGCGGGAAGCCCTTGAAATCCGGGTCCACAAAGGTGCGCGTAATCTCACGCGCGCGGTCGGGGCGGAAATTGAAAAAGATGACGGAATCGTTTGCCGCAACGGGCGCGCCGCCGGCAACGACCGTCGGCATAACAAATTCGTCGGTCAGGTGCTTGCCGTCGCCGTCAATCGTCTCGTAGGAGGCTTTTACGGCCTCGACCGGGTCGTCGGTCTGCACGCCTTCACGCTCCACCATGGCGCGGTACGCCATGCCGACGCGGTCCCAAATGTTGTCGCGGTCCATGGCGTAAAAGCGGCCCATGACCGTCGCAATGCGGCCGACGCCGAGCTCCTGCATTTTGGCTTGCAGCTCCTGAATATACGAAACACCGGAAGCCGGCGGAACGTCACGGCCGTCCAAGAGGCAATGGACGTTGACGTTCTGCAGCCCGTTTTGCCGCGCCAGCTCCAGCAGCGCATACAAGTGCGTGTTGTGGCTGTGCACGCCGCCGTCGGACAGCAGGCCAATCAAATGCAGCGCGGACCCATGCGCTTTGCAGTTTTCCACGGCAGCCAAAAACGCTTCGTTTTGGAAAAAATCGCCGTCCGCAATCGACTTGGTAATCCGGGTCAGCTCCTGATAGACAATCCGGCCCGCGCCGATGTTGGTGTGCCCGACCTCAGAGTTGCCCATCTGCCCGTCCGGCAAGCCGACGTCCATGCCCGATGCGCCGATGTAGGTCATCGGGTTCTGCTGCATTAAGGCGTCCAGGCGCGGCGTTTTGGCTGCGCGAATCGCGTTGCCGTAATCAGACGGATTGTAGCCGAACCCGTCCATTATGCATAATACGACCGGTTTTTTCATGTTTTCTGCTTCCTTTAGTCCTGGTTATTTCGATGCGGCGTCAACGATAGCGGCAAAATCAGGCGCTTTCAGCGACGCGCCGCCGATAAGCCCGCCATCCACATTTTCCTTCGCGAGCAGCTCCGCCGCATTGCCGGCGTTCATCGAGCCGCCGTACTGCACGGTCAGCGCCTTCGCCGCCGCTTCGCCGTAGGCTTCCGCAACCGCCGCGCGGACATAGCCGTTGCCCTCGTCCGCCTGGTCGGCCGTCGCGGTCACACCCGTGCCGATGGCCCAGACCGGCTCGTAAGCGATGATGACGTTTTTCAGCTGCTCGGGCTTGACGTTGGTCAGCGCCATCTTGGTCTGATATTTCAGCAGCGTCTCGGTGTAACCGAGCTCGCGCTGCTCGAGCGTCTCGCCGACGCAGACAATGGCGGTAAGTCCGGCTTCGAGCGCAGCCAGCGTGCGCAGGTTGACGGTCTGGTCGGTCTCGCCGAAATAGGTGCGCCGCTCGCTGTGGCCGATGACCACATATTCGACGCCCGATTCCACAAGCATTTGCGCGGAAACCTCGCCGGTATAGGCGCCGGACGCTTTAAAATGGACGTTTTCTGCGCCAATCTTGATATTCGAGCCCTTGGCGGTTTCGACCGCGGCGGCAATATCGACATACGGCACGCAAAGCACCACGTCGCAGCCCGCATTGCAGACAAGCGGCTTCATTTCTTCAATCAGGGCAGCGGCTTCCCGCGGGGTCTTGTTCATTTTCCAGTTGCCGGCGATAACCGCCTTGCGATAAGCTTTGTTCATGAGAAAAACTCCTTTCGATATGGAGATACAGGTGGGCAGAAAAGCCCACCTGTATGCGTTTAGTCTTTGTCGTCGAGCGCCGCGATGCCGGGAAGCTCCTTGCCTTCAAGGTATTCCAGAGACGCGCCGCCGCCCGTGGAGATGTGCGACATTTTATCCGCAAAGCCAAGCTTCTGAATGGCCGCCGCGGAATCGCCGCCGCCGATGATGGAGATGGCGCCGCTCTCCGCGATAGCCGTGGCAACCGCAATCGTGCCGGCCGCGAAATTGTCCCATTCGGAAACGCCCATCGGGCCGTTCCAAATGACCGTTCCGGCGTCCTTAACCGCATTGGCAAACAGCTTCTGCGTTTCGGGCCCGATGTCGAGACCCATCCAGCCTTCCGGGATATCGTCCGAAGGCACAATCATGGCTTCCGTGTCCGGCTTATATTCCCGGCCGACCTTGTTGTCCACCGGAATAAGGAATTTCACGCCCTTGTCCTTCGCCTTCTGCATCATTTCAGAGGCGAGTTCAACTTTGTCCGCCTCCAGCAGCGAATTGCCGATGTTGTGGCCGAGCGCCTTCATGAAGGTGTACGCCATGCCGCCGCCGATGATGAGCGTGTCGCACTTGTCGATAAGGTTCGTAATCACACCGATTTTGTCCGACACCTTTGCGCCGCCGAGAATGGCGACGAGCGGGCGCTTCGGGTTTTCCAGCGCGCCGCCGATGAACTGAATCTCCTTCTGGATAAGGTAGCCGCAGGCGGAGGGCAGATAGTCCGCAACGCCGGCCGTAGAAGAATGGGCGCGGTGCGCGGAACCGAACGCGTCGTTGACATACAAATCCGCCAGGGCGGCGAATTTCTTGGAAAGCTCGGGGTCGTTTTTCGTCTCGCCCGGCTCAAAGCGAACATTTTCCAGAAGCAGCACTTCACCGTCCTGCAGCGAGGCCGCAAGCGCCTGCGCGCTGCTGCCGACGACGTCCTCGGCAAGCTTTACGGGCTGGCCGAGCAGCTCGGAAAGCCGCGCGGCAACCGGCTTCATGGAAAACTCGGGGTTAAACTCCCCTTTCGGGCGGCCGAGGTGCGAGCAAAGGATTACCTTCGCACCGTTTCGAATCAGATACTGAATGGTCGGCAGAGAAGCCACAATACGCTTGTCGCTTGTAATCACGCCGTTTTCCATTTTGACGTTGAAGTCGCAGCGGACAAGCACGCGCTTGCCTTTTACGTCAAGGTCTTCAACCGTCTTTTTGTTCAGAGCACTACTCATGGAAACATCATCCTTTCCGTTGGCACGTTTCTTTTGGAACCTTGATTATTTTATAACAATCTCCGCGTATTTGCAAGTATCGCCCGCGGACAATGCGGCCGGAATTGGAAATATTTTTTGTTTATTGTGCACAAGCCGCTAAATCTTATACACCCGTTCGACTTCCTGCGCTTTTCGGAACAGGCGCGCTTTAAGCTCCTCCGGCTTTTTTACGTAAATCTTGTCGCCGAATTGCAGCAGCCAGGCAACAAAGCCGTCGTTGACGGCCGCCTCGGTCCGCAAAATCAGCTTGCCGGTATCGCTGCGCCGGAAGCGGACGTCCTCGCCGAAGCGGTCGAGCATCTGCTCGAGCATATCGGGGTCAAAGACAAGCTCAATGGGCTCCGGCGTGCCGGAGTACATATGAAAATGCCGCTTCGCATAATCCGCCGTATCAAAAGACGTCTCATACGGGGAAACCTCCGAAAAATGCCGGGCGGGCTTATCCGGCAGAATCTCCAGCTTTTTAATGCGGTCGATGCGCATGGGCATGAGGTTCGAATACTTTTCCTTGTTGGCTATGAGATAATAGTGGTCGTCCGACCAAATCAGCGCATAGGGACTCACCGTGTGCCAGACGTCCGAATTGGCGACCGTGTTGTCCGGTGCCAAAAAGCGCCGCCTGTAGAGCGCACGAACCTGTACATGGCCTCGAATGGCGCGGCCGAGCTTGTCGATGTGGTAATAAATTTCCTCATTGCCGGATTTCGGCCGGTTGTCCACGTGCACCTGCCCGCGCAAAAGCTTAGCCTGCGGCGCGCTTGTGAGCGTGAAAAGCTTATCGATAAGCTTCCTCGTCTTTTTCGGCGAGATAAAGCCGGCCGCCTGCACCGCATCGCACAGCAGCCGCAGCTCCGCATCCTCAAACTCGCGGGAGACCAGCGCATAACCGCCGCTGCTGCCTTTTTTGGTGATGATGTCGTAGCCGTATTCCCGCAGCGCCGTAACGTCGCTGTATATGGATTTCCGTTCGCAGGGGATGTTGTGATTTTGCAGGTAGACGAGGATTCTGTCCACGTCGACGGGGTGGTCCTCGTCGCTTTCCCGCAGCAGGATTTCGAGCACATACAAAAGCTTCAGCTTGGAGCTTGCCATACGCCCTACCCCCTTTTGTTACTCGAACGTCAGTTTCCGGTTCAGCTCTATAACCGTCTGTTCGTCCAGCTTCAGCTCGGCGCGGTCGTAGGTATACATACCGTTCACTTCGTTTTCAACGTCGCTGACCTGCGTGTAGATTGTCCCGGAAAGGCCGCGCTGCACAAGCGGGATAACCTGCTTTTCCAGCAAACTTCGATACGCGGCGGTCAGCTTTTCCTTGTTCGGGAACATCAGGTAGCCGAACGCCTTTTTCAGGTTCCAGATATGCCCGGGGACCTTGCGCGAATAGCCGCCGAATTCCGTAATCACAAACGCGCGGTCATCCAGCCGCCGCATACGAATCGGCAAAACATACTTATGCATACTCTGAATATCGCCGCCGCCCTGGTCGTACCAGCCGCTTGCGTGGTCAACGACGCGCGTCGGGTCCTGGCGGCGCACACGCTCGCAAATCTCCAGCGCGTCAAACTGGCCCCAGGCCTCGTTGAAAGGCACCCAGGCGTACAAAGAGACCGTGTTGTACAAAAGGTCTAAGATTTCCGAAAGCTCACGGCGGAAATCCTCGCGCCATTCGGGCTTTGCGCGTTTGAAGCGGGCATAGTTTTTGTTGTCCGGTATATGCAAAATCCCGATGTTGGGCAGCACGCCGGCAAAAAAGTCGCCGATATACGCGCCGCCGCTGACCATATCCTGCCAGACAAGCATTCCGAGCCTGTCGCAATGGTAATACCAGCGCAGGGGCTCGACCTTGATGTGCTTGCGCAGCATGTTGAAGCCGAGGCGCTTCATTTCCGCGATATCGAAAATCATCGCTTCATCCGTCGGCGCCGTCAGCCCGCCGTCCGGCCAGTAGCCCTGGTCAAGAAGCCCTTTTTGGAAATACGGCTTGTTGTTGAGGAACAGCCGCGCAATACCGGCAGCGTCTTTTTCCACACAGAATTTGCGCATACCGAAATAGCTTGTGACCGTATCGGTGCACACGCCGTCTTTATAAACCTCAAGCTTGACGTCATACAGATTCGGCGTTTCCGGGCTCCAAAGCTTTGCGTCCGGCACGGGTACAGCCGCGTCCGGCTCAATGCTGTCGGAAAATACTGTCTCCCCGGCAAAGGAAACGGTCAAGCGAAGCTGTGCGTCTTGCGCCGCCCCGCCGAGCGCTGTTTGCAGGCGAACAGTCCCTTCGTCAATGTCGGGCGTATAGCGGATGCTTTGCACATAGCAGTCGCTGACCGCCTCCAGCCACACGGTCTGCCAAATGCCGGAGGTCGCGGTGTACCAGAAGCCGCGCGTCTGCAAAACCTGCTTGCCGCGCTGCTGCCAGCCGTTGTCCGTCGGGTCGTAAACGCAGACGACAAGCTCGTTTTCACCGGGCAGCAGATACGGCGTAATATCCAGCGAAAAAGCGCAGTACCCGCCGATATGCTCGCCGACCAAATTCCGGTTCATATACACGCGGCATTTCCAGTCGACCGCACCGAAATGCAGCAGAACGGTCTTGCCCTGCATGGCCTTTGGCAGCGTAAACCGCTTTTGGTACCAGAGGTGCTGCGTCGGCAGCAGCGGCTTTTCCACCCCGGAAAGCTGCGATTCGATTGCAAAGGGCACCAAAATCTCTCCGTCATACTGCGCGGGCCACTCTGCGGACTGCGGCAAAACCGCATAGGAAAAAATCCCGTTGAGATTCAGCCAGTTGTCGCGGACCAGCTGCGGGCGCGGATATTCGGGCAGCGGGCAGGAAGCATCCACCTTATCTGTCCAGACAGAATTCACACAAAACACGTCCTTTCCAAGGAGCTTTTATCTGTATTGTATACCATTCAGGAAATTTTGTCCATCCAAAACTTGGAATTCGCGGTTGAAAACCGCAGCCTCTTCTGCTATAATCAGATACGTGATTTGCGGATATGGTGGAATTGGCAGACACGCAAGATTTAGGATCTTGTGCGCAAGCGTGCAGGTTCAAGTCCTGTTATCCGCACCACGTCGCGGCGAACCTTTTGGTTCGCCGCATTTTTCTGCGACATTGCGCGCTTTGCGCACATAAAACCTTGGTTTTCAGCATTTGCAGACAAGCCCTGTAAGAACGCCTGTGCCAATCGATAGCTGCCTGGAATCAAAATTGAAAATGCATACCTGTTGCGTTCGTTTTTACGGGAACAAAAAAGAGCCCGGACACGTTTTGGTCCGGGCTTGATTTGTGCAAAGCCGTCAAGCGTTACGTTTATGCAAAGCGAACGAACAGCACGCCGTCCTGGACGCAGGTCGAATTCGCCTGCGGATAAACCTCCAGCTCCTTTGCCACGACGGCGGCAGCCGGCACGTTGTCGTTGTAAGGCGGATACACTCTGTATATCTCGTGGTCCCAGCCCAGATACTGCGACAGGAAATACCGGTAAGGCGAATAATCCGTCGCGGAATAGGCCAGCAAGCTGTCCGGCGACAGAGAGCCGGTAATCTGCAGGGAGCCTTCGCCCCAGAGATATGCATACAATTCTGCGTTGTCCGCTTCCATGGACGGCGCGCCGATAAAGGCTATCGGGATATCCTTTGTGTACCCTTCCGTATCTTCGATTCGTTCAATCAACCGAACGGAGTACGCGTACGTCTGCCGAAAGGTCAACTCCATTCTCAAATAATCGTGGTTGGACGTTATGGCAAAGTTCCAGCACAGCAGCGCGACCAAAAGGCTTGCGCCTATCGCGGTAAGCCGCGACGGAAGCTTTTCGGGGAAGGCTAAGCCGTCCGTCCAAACGTCCAGTATAACGACGAACGCAATCGGCAGCATAACGAATGCGTATACCATCAGGCTGTGGACGGTTTCAGAAACGATGACGTAGATGCTTATCATTGCGCCGAAAAAGGCAAGCAGCAGCAGAGCCAGAAGCAGGATGTGCGTTGGGCGCAGGCGATTGCGCCTGACCACAAGAAGCAGCAGCACCACGCTTATGACCGATAAAACGGCAAAGGCGATGCAAAAATATTTTGACGTGACATTGTATTCGTCTTTAAAAAAGTACCCGAATAAATCCCGGAAGCCAAGCGCAATCCGGTCGAAAATATCGCGAAGCCCCGTTGTTTTCTGGTCGTCCAGACGCGAGCCGACCGCCCCGAGGAGTCTTGCAGCCAGCAGATACAGCGCCAATCCCAGCGCGGAAGACAGGGCCAATTTCAAAAAGGAAAGGAGAACGCGGCGGTTGTCGCGCGTTTCCAGCATTTCCCGAACCAAATACACGCAGAACAGGCTCAGCGCAAAGGGAAGAAACGCCTGATAAATGCTTAGTGAAACGGTAAAGCACAGGACGCTTATCCCAAAAAATACGGGGTTCTTCTTTGTTAAAAGATAGGCGGCGGCGCAGGATAAGAATAGCGATAAAAAGTAGGTGTCCGCCGTCATCATATAGCCGAATATGGCCGTGGTTACGGGGAACGTAACCATCACGCAGCCGATTAAGGCGGCGCAGGTCGCGCTTTTGACCTTGAGAAGCTTGACCACCAGCACGGCAGAGAGCGCGATGAAAAGAAGCGACAGCACGCCTATGAGCCAGGGCGTGCTCCATATGCCGGAAATTCTGGACAAAAACGGCTGCCCCCAGCGGGAGTTGGAATTCATAACGTCGTCTACCAGGTTGCTGTAGCTGAAGCTGTAGCGCATATCGTCATGATTCGGGAGCTTGTTTGTAAACATATACATATGGGCAACAAGCCCGCAGACAAACGCGCTGATTGCTGCGGCTTTTTCCGCTGTGCTTACACGGGCATACATGGTTTTCAGCAACTTGTCCATACTGCATTCTTCCTTACAATTCTTTTTCCGCGCATCTGTTTTGCTTCAAGGCTTACGTCCGCGCAAAAGCCGTCACAGAACGCGCAAGGGCAGGCTTATTTCCGGTAATCTAAGATTTCCTTTGCGATATATATCGGTCTTTCCTTGCTTTGCTCAAAAATTCTGCCTACGTATTCCCCTATAATGCCGATACAGAACAGCTGCGCGGCGCCGAGGAACAAAATCAGAATAATCAGCGTGGCATAGCCCGGGACGTCAATCCCAATCACAAGCTTTTGAATAAACACGACAAGCAAATACACCAAGGCGGCAACGCCCGTTAAGGTGCCGAACAGCGTGGCGATGCGAAGCGGTTTCGTCGAAAAGCCGACAATGCCTTCAATCGCATAGTTTACCAGCTTAAAAAAGCTCCACTTGCTGACGCCCTTTTCGCGCGCGCAAGCCGTATACGGAATGAAACAGGTGTTGTAGCCGACCCAGGAAAACAGACCCTTTGAAAAACGGTGGAACTCGCCCAGGTGCAGAATGCTTTCCGCCACATTGCGGCGGAAGGTGCGAAAATCGCTGGCGTCGGCCTTCAGTTCCGTATTCGTCAGGCGGTTGATTACGGAATAAAAGACTTTTTTGCAGGCAGAAAGGACCTTGCTCTCGTTGCGATGCTCCTGATAGGCCGCCACGACGTCGTAGTCGGGGTTTTCATCGAGAATTTTCACCATATCGCGCACAAGCTCCGGCCGCTGCTGCAAATCGGCGTCAATCAAAGAAATGTAATCGCCGGAGGCATTTTGAATACCTGCGTAAATCGCCGACTCTTTCCCGAAATTTCTGGAAAAAACGACAACTTTAACCGGGCATTTCTGCGCTTCATAGATTTTTTTCAGGTTGCAGTAGGTGGCGTCGCTGCTTCCGTCGTCCACAAATACTATCTCATACTCGTACGCTTCGTTTTCAAACGTCTGTATCACCGTTTTTTGAAATTCGGCCACGTTTTCCGCCTCGTTATAGCACGGAACCACCAAGGACAGTTTCATGAAACAGCCTCCCCTAAGAATCTTGCGCGCATCCTCCGCGCGAAAAACCGGCCGACGGCTTACGCCGTTTCCGATGCGGGTATTGCGCGAATCCCATTTCGATTTATTCTAATATGCGGTACGGGATTTGTCAACACAAACGCTTTTCGGGCGCGGCAAGGGCCGACCGTCCGCAAAAGCTTGAAAACCGGTAAGGAAAATGCTATAATCGCTTTGGAAAATCCGCAGGCGAAGCCTTGCCTGCCCGGGTTCTCCAAGCATCTTGAACATTCTCGGAGGCGTTTATGCGTATTGCCGCAATACTCCCGATACTTTCTCTGCTGCTTCTGCTTTTCGGCGGCTGCAAGGCGGAGCCGGCCGACGCCGGCGTCCCGCGCAGCGAAACCGCCCCGGCGCTTGAAACCACAACCGCCTCCCCGTACGACAGCGTTTGGGTCGAGAACGAGTTTACGGCGCTTGTGCCGCGCCCGCCCTTTACCATCCGGTCCTTTTCCGCTACAGAGCGCCGGCTGACCGTCCTGTTTGCCGATGCACAGCTTTCGTCCCTGCGCAGCTACCGCGACGCGCTTGCCGAAGCCGGGTTTACGGAAAATGCGGAAACCCAGGATTTACAGGTTGCGGGCGTCACGGTGTTTCGGTATGAGGCGGCGAACGCGGCGGGCTACACCGTGCAGCTTTTCTCGAATCCCGGCGCTTCGGGAATTTCGATTGAAAAATGACAAATGCCGTAAAAAAGCGGAGGGGCCTCCCCTCCGCTTTTCTTATTCCGGCTGACGCGCCGCAATCCAGTCCATACAGGCCGAACGCCCATTCTCCGTCAGCGGAAAGTGTTCCGTCTCGGGCGACTCCGCTTTTTCAAAGCATACGTCCTGATTCCAGCAGGATACGGCCAGCGCATTTTCCGCCTTGGCAATGCGGAACCGGAAGCTCTGCCGGAAACTGCCCGTATACACGTTCCCGCTTTCAAAAAACGGCAGCGCCGGGAAATCCGGCTTTTCGTGTGTCGACATACCGCTTACGCGCTCCTTACGCCAATTTTACCTGTTCCCACAGGCGCGAAAGCAAATCCTGCGTGTCGCGGTCCAGGTTGTGGAAATACTCGGTCTTGACCTCTTCCTTCGGATACAGAACCTCGTTGCCGCGCAGCGTGTACCGCTCGTCCTCAAGCACCGCCGTGTGCGGGCAAAGGTAGCACAGGTATTCGGCATTGGCAAGCGCGATTTCCGGCTCGCACATAAAGTTGATGAACAGCTCCGCCGCCGCTTTGTTGCCGGCGTTGGACGGAACGCACATCGAATCGACGAAGATGTTCGTCCCCTCTTTCGGGTAAACAAACGCAAGGTCGGGGTTGACGTCCGCCATGGTCAGATAATCGCCGCCATAGTAAGCCGCAATCGCCGCTTCGCCGCTCTCCATTTTGTCAAAGACCTCGTCCATAACATAGGACTGCACGACCGGCTTTTGCTCGATAAGCTTATCGGCCGCCGCCCCCCACTCGCTTGCGTCCGTCGTGTTCACGGACTGCCCGAGCAAAAACTGCGCAATCCCGAAGGCGTCGCGGGGATTGTTGAACATCAGGATGTTGCCCGCATACGCTTCGTCCCACATCACGGACCAGCTGTCCGGCGTGCCTTCCACCATCGTCGTGTTGTAGATAAGGCCGACCATGCCGCCGGTATACGGGACGCTGTAGGCGTTTTCCGGGTCAAAATACAGGTCCTTGAAATCGTCGGCAATGTAGCTGTAGTTGGGAATGTTTGCAAAATCCAGCGGCTGCAGCATATCTTCCGCAATCATGCGCGCAATCATGTAGTCCGACGGAATAACCACGTCGTAGCTTGCGCCGCCGCTTTTGAGCTTCGCGTACATATCCTCGTTGGAATCGTACATCGTGTAGTTGACCGTAATGCCCGTGACCTCTTCAAACGCCGTGATGACGTCAAGCGTACCTTCGGCGCCGTCGGAAACATATTCGCCCCAGTTGTAGACGTTAATTTCCGTCCCGCGAAGCTCCGGCACGTCGTAATTCCCCACAAGCTTCGACGTGTCGAGCGTCACGCTTTCGGCGCCGCAGCCGGACATCGCAAAAATACCGGCCAGAAGCGCGAGCACCAGGACCGCAGACAACCATTTTTTCATCGTTCTATCCCCTTTTCCGTTTTGGCGCGAAGCGCCTGTTTTTCTTTTTTCTCCGCACGCGCCTGCAGCACGTTCATCAGCACCAGCAACAGCAGGACGGCTAAGAACATCAGCGTGGAAAGCGCGTACATATCCGGTTTTACCTTCTTTTTCGTCATGGAAAAGATGACGATTGGAAGCGTCTGGAATTTCGGGCCGCTGACGAAATAGCTGATGATAAAGTCATCCAGCGACAGCGTAAACGCCATGATAAGCCCCGTGACAATCCCGGAGGTAATGTTCGGCAAAATCACCTTGAAAAACGCCGTAAGCGGCGGACAGCCAAGGTCCTGCGCCGCCTCCGAGAGATTGCGGTCGGTTTGGCGCAGCTTCGGCAGAACCGAAAGGATAACGTACGGCAGGCTGAAGGTGACGTGCGCGATAAGCAGCGTCGGGAAGCCCAGCACGTCGCTTGCCCCGACGAGCTTGCCGACAAAAACAAACAGCAGCATCATGGAAACGCCGGTGACAATCTCGGGATTGACCATCGGAATATTCGTAACGGTCATCGCCGACGTTTTGACCCATTTTTTCCGCATCGAATGGATGCCGACCGCCGCAAGCGTCCCGAGGACCATGGCGATAAGCGAGGAGACAACCGCCAAAACCAGCGTGTTGGAAAGCGCCTGCAGCGTAACGCTGTCGTTCATCAGCTCCCCGTACCATTTGGTGGAAAAGCCCTGGAAAACGCCGGTGCTTGACGCGCTGTTGAAGGAGAAAACGACCATGACAAGCATCGGCGCATACAAAAACAGCATGATAAGCGCCAGATACAGGTTGGAAAGGACTTTGGTCCGCTTCAAAACAGCATCGCCCCCTCCCCGTTGTCGTCCGTAAAGCGGTTCATGACGAGCATACAGACCACAATCATCAGCATCAGCACAAGCGACAGCGCCGCGCCGAGGTTATAGTTGTACGCCGACTGGAACTGCATTTCAATCGCGTCGCCGACGAGCATGAACTTGCCGCCGCCGAGCTTCTGGCTGATGTAAAAGGTACTCACGCAAGGGACAAAGACCATGGTAATGCCGGAAACGACGCCCGGCACGCTCTGCGGAAAAATGACCTTGCTAAGCACCGCCCGGCTGTTGCAGCCAAGGTCCTGCGCCGCCTCAACAAGGCTTTGGTCGAGCTTGACCATAACGGAATAGATAGGCAGCACCATGTAGGGCAGGAAATTATAGACCATGCCGAGAATCACGGCGCCCGGCGTGTTAATCATCTGCACGCGGCCGATGCCAATCGCCTCAAACAGGGAATTGAGGATGCCGGTGTTGTTGAGGATAGTAATCCAAGAGTAGGTGCGTATAAGGAAATTCATCCACATCGGCAGCATGATGAGCATCATCAGCATGCGCTGCCGCGAGGCCTTGGAGCGCGCCATGATATAGGCGAACGGATACGAAAGCAAAAGACAGATAACCGTCGCAAGGAACGCATACCAGACCGAACGCACGAACGTTTCCGAATAGCTGGACAGCGAGGCGAGGTTGGAAACGGTAAAATTGCCGTCGCGGTCCGTCAGGGCGTAATACACCACCATTGCCATCGGCGCGAGAATAAACAGCACCGACCAGACCATATACGGCGCATTGATAAGCTTTTGCGCAAGCGAAGTCTTTTTCATAATCAGACCTCCGCCGGCGCTTCCTGCTCCGCCTGGGACTGCGGGTCGGAAAGCTCGTCGAACTCCTCGCTGTAGGAGCTGTAATCCCCGTAAAGGCCGGAATACGCGCTCTTTTTCATAACCTGAATCTCGTCCGGCTTGATGGAAAGGCCAATCTCATCGCCGACGGCGGCGAATTGCGTTGTCTGCACCATCCATTTGAAGCCGTGGATATCCACGATAATCTCATAATGCACGCCCTTAAAGGTCACGGAGGTCACGCGCCCGCGCAGCATCCCCTTTTCGGGCGGCACGATGTCGACGTCCTCGGGGCGGACGACCACGTCGACCGGCTCGTCCTTTTCAAAGCCCTTGTCCACGCACTGGAACCGCATCCCGTGGAATTCCACGGAAAAGTCCTCGTGCATAATGCCGTCGAGAATATTGCTTTCCCCGATGAAATCGGCGACGAACGCGTTTTTCGGCTCGTTGTATATATCGGTCGGCGTGCCAATCTGCTGAATTTCACCGTTGTCCAGGACCACGATGGTGTCGGACATCGACAGCGCTTCCTCCTGGTCATGGGTCACATAAATAAACGTTATGCCCAGTCTCTGCTGGATGTTTTTCAGCTCCACCTGCATATCCTTGCGCAGCTTCAAATCGAGCGCGCCGAGCGGTTCGTCCAGAAGCAGGACGCGCGGCTGCACCGCAAGCGCCCGCGCAATGGCGACGCGCTGCTGCTGCCCGCCGGACAGCGAAGAAATCCGGCGCTTTTCAAACCCCTTTAGGTTGACAAGCGCAAGCATTTCTTCCACAGTCTCACGAATCTGCGCCTTCGGGAGCTTTTTCTGTTCCAGCCCAAACGCGATGTTGTCAAACACATTGCGGTTCGGAAAAAGGGCATAACGCTGAAAAATGGTGTTGACCTGACGCTTGTGCGCCGGAACACCATTGATGACTTTTCCTTCAAAAATCACTTCGCCGCTGTCGGGGGCCTGAAAGCCCGCGATGATACGCAGCGTCGTTGTTTTTCCGCAGCCGGAGGGGCCGAGCAGCGTCACGAACTCCCCGTCGCGGATGTAAAGGTTGATATTCTTAAGGACCGGTTGCCCGTCAAAGCTGACGGAGATGTTTTTCAGGTCGATAATCACCGAATTTTTTTCCAATTATGCAGCCCCTTTCCAACCGATAGGTATCGTCGGGTCGTATGGAAACGCCCTATTTGGTATGATACACATATTAGAGAAAAATCGTCGAAAAGTCAAGCGATTTGCAAAAATTCTAAAAGAAAAAGGGCTGCAAAATGCAGCCCCGAAAAATCTGCGTTACCCGCGCGGCTTGCAGACGTCTATCCAGGCCGTATAGCCCGAGCAGCGTTCCAATTCGGGAATTGTCAGTTCCGCTGCGCTGTTGGCGGTCCCGCACGCAGGAAAAACCGTTTCAAAGCGCTTGAGCGATTCGTCCAGATACACCCGCACGCCCTCGTTTACGCCGAAGGGGCACACGCCGCCGACGGCATGGCCGACCAAAGCCTCTACCCGGTCGGCGGGCAGCATGACGGCCTTGGTGTGAAACTGCGCTTTGTATTTCGGGTTGTCAATCTTGACGTCGCCGGCCGCTACGATAAGCACGGGCGCGTCCTCCACCAGAAACGAAAGCGTTTTCGCAATTCGTTCCTCCTGCGTGCCGAGCGCTTTGGCGGCAAGCTCCACCGTGGCGCTGGAAACGGAAAATTCACGGATTCGGTCGGCTAAGCCGAATTGCGCAAGCCAATTGCGCGCACGTTCCAAGGACATGGGACTTCCTCCTTACAGCTGATAGAACCCGACGCGGCGCATGGCCTTGCGCAGGGTCTTTTCCGCAACATAGGACGCTTTTTGCGCGCCCTTCTGCATACATTCGTTTAAATACGCCTTGTCCGCCATCAAACGGTCGAACGCCTCCTTGACGGGCGCAAGCTCCGCGACGACGGCTTCCGCGACGGCCGCTTTAAAGTCGCCGTAGCCCTTCCCGGAAAATTCGGCTTCGATTTGCGCATTGGTTTTCCCGGTGCAGCAGGCGTAAATCCCCATCAGGTTGTTGACGCCGTCCTTGCCCTCGCCGTAATAGACGCGCGCTTCGGAATCGGTCACGGCACTCTTTATCTTGCGGACGATGGTGTCCTTGTCGTCCAAAACGGAGATAAAGGCCTTGACGTTCGTGTCGGATTTGCTCATCTTTTTGGTCGGGTCCTGCAGCGACATCACCCGCGCGCCGGCCTTGCCGATAAACGGCGCCGGAATGCGGAACGTTTCCCCGTACAGGCCGTTGAAGCGTTCGGCGATGTCGCGCGTGATTTCCAAATGCTGCTTCTGGTCAGCGCCGATGGGCACATAGTGCGCCTGGTAAAGCAGTATATCCGCCGCCATGAGCGTCGGATAGGCAAAAAGCCCGACGTTGACGTTTTCCGGGTGCTTTTCGCTCTTGTCTTTAAACTGCGTCATGCGCGCCGCTTCCCCAAACTGCGTATAGCAGTTGAGTATCCAGGCAAGCTGGGCGTGGGCGGGCACATGGCTTTGGACAAAGACGGTGTTCTGCTCCGGGTCAAGCCCCAAGGCGAGCAGCAGCGCATACATCTCGAGCGTCCGGCGGCGCAAATCCTTCGGCTCCGGGCGGACCGTTATGGAGTGCAGGTCGGCGACCGCATAGTAGCAGGTGTAATCCGCCGACATTTCCTTCCAATTTTTCAGCGCGCCGAGGTAATTGCCCAAGGTCGGCGTGCCGGTCGGCTGTATCGCGCTTAAAACAATTTCTTTTTCCAGATTCGCTTCCATGGCTTCCATTCCTTTCGGGAAATTCCGTACAATAGGCAGTATAGCACCTGCCGCCGGTTTTCGCAAGAAATTTTACACAAACACAGCCTGCGGCGCACTTTTTCGTTGCTTTTGCGCGGGTTTGGGTTTATAATATATGGAAAAGTTTTAGAGAAGGAAGCGATTTTCCGTATGCTGACGCTCGATAAAATCTATCATGCCTCTTACCAGCTTAAGGATGTGATTCGCCGCACCGACATGATTATGGCGCCGGATATCCACCCGGACTGCGAGGTCCACCTGAAAACGGAGAACCTGCAAAAAACCGGGTCCTTCAAGGTGCGCGGCGCGGCATATAAAATTTCCCAGCTGTCGGACGAGGAAAAGAAAAAGGGCGTTATCGCCTGCTCGGCGGGCAACCACGCCCAGGGTGTCGCGTTGGCGGCGACCAAAAACGGCATAAAGTCCTTAATTTGCCTGCCGGACGGCGCGCCCATTTCGAAGGTGGAGGCTACGCGCAAATTCGGCGCGGAGATTTGCCTGGTCCCGGGCGTATACGACGACGCGTACAACCGCGCGCTGGAGCTCAAGGAGGAGAAAGGCTACACCTTTATCCACCCGTTCAATGACGAGGACGTGATTGCGGGCCAGGGCACCATCGGCCTGGAGATTCTCGAGCAGCTGCCCAACGTGGACGTGGTGGTGGTCCCCGTCGGCGGCGGCGGCCTGATTGCCGGCGTGGCGTTTGCCATAAAGGCCCTTAACCCGCACGTCAAGGTATACGGCGTCCAGGCGGAGGGCGCGCCCAGCATGGCGCGTTCCCTGTCGGACGGCAAAATAGAAAAGCTTCAGCAGGTTTCCACCATTGCCGACGGCATTGCCGTAAAAGAGCCGGGCGACCTTACCTTTGCGCTGTGCCAAAGCTATGTAGACGGCGTTGTGACCGTTTCCGAGGACGAAATTGCCGCCGCCATTTTAGCGCTTATCGAACAGCAAAAGCTCATTGCCGAAGGCGCGGGCGCCGTCAGCGTCGCCGCGGTGATGTTCAATAAAATCGACGTCAAGGGCAAACAGGTCTGCTGCCTTGTTTCCGGCGGCAACATCGACGTGACGATTTTGTCCCGCGTCATCAAGCGCGGTCTGCTCAAGTCCGGCCGCACATTCTCGATGTCTGTCGAGCTGCTGGACAAGCCCGGGCAGCTGCAGGACGTCGCCGAAGCGATTGCCAAGGAGGGCGGCAACGTCATTTCCGTCCACCACGAGCGCGCCTCGGAAGGGTCGGATATCAACGGCTGCTACCTGCGCCTTGTGATGGAAACGCGCAATTTTGAACACATCGAAGCCATCAAAAACGCGCTTATCGCGCGCGGCTACAACGTACAGGCCTATTGATTGCAATACGAAAGCTAAGGAGTGTTTGCTATGATTAAAACCTTACACACGGACAACGCGCCGGCCGCCATCGGCCCCTATTCGCAGGCGAAAATCGTCAACGGCATTCTGTATGCCTCCGGACAAATCGCCATCAACCCCGCCTCCGGCGAAATTGAGGCGGACACGATTGAGGGGCAGACGCAGCAAATCTGCGAAAACATCGGCGCGATTTTGGAGGCGGCCGGTTCCGATTTTTCCAAAGTCATCAAAACGACCTGCTTTTTGAAAAATATGTCGGATTTTTCGGTGTTCAACGGCGTATACGGCAGCTTTTTCACGTCCAAGCCTGCGCGCTCCTGCGTTGCGGCGGCCGCCCTGCCGAAGGACGCGCTTGCGGAAATCGAAATTATCGCAGAGGTTTAAGGACAAACTCATATGCAGCAAACAGCGCCGCTTGAAAACCAAGCGGCGCTGTTTCTTATGCTTATAAGACCTTGGACAGGAATTCCTGCAACCGGTCGTTTTTCGGATGGTTGAACACCTCGTCCGGCGTCCCCTCCTCTAAAATGCGGCCGTCGTCCATAAAGACAACGCGGTCCGCGACCTCGCGCGCAAAGCCCATCTCGTGCGTGACCACGACCATGGTCATCCCGCTTTTTGCAAGGTCCTTCATGACCTCCAGCACCTCGCCGACCATTTCCGGGTCCAGCGCGGACGTCGGCTCGTCAAACAGCATGACCTCCGGCTCCATGGCAAGCGAACGCACAATCGCCACGCGCTGCTTTTGTCCGCCGGAAAGCTGCGCCGGATAGGCGTCCGCCTTGTCTGAAAGGCCGACGCGCTCCAAAAGCTCCATTGCCCGGGCGTTTGCCTCCGCCTTGATTTCCTTGGTCGTGCGGCGCACAAAGTCGGGGCTTTTGCGCGCCTTGGGCGACCGCTGCTGTTTTTTTGCCACCAGAACGGGCGCGAGCGTGATGTTGTCGCGCACCGTCATGTTGTTGAACAAATTGAAATGCTGGAACACCATGCCCATTTTCTGGCGGTGGACGTTGATGTCCACCTTCATGTCCGCAAGGTCCACGCCGTGGAACATGATGTGGCCGGAGGTCGGGTCCTCCATGCAGTTCAGGCAGCGCAGAAACGTGCTTTTCCCGGAGCCGGACGGCCCAATCACGACGACCTTTTCCCCTTTGCGGATGGTTATGTTGACGTCTTTGAGGACGTGCAAATCACCAAAGGACTTGTTTAAGTTAACGACCTCTATCACTTCTGCGCATCCTCCCTTCCACAAGCTTGATAAGCCCGGTAATCACCAGCACCATTACAATGTAAATAACCGCCATTGCAAGATACGGCACCATGAATTCATAGGTGCTCGTACCGATGTTGCGGAAAGCGACGTACAAGTCCGTCGCGCCGATGAAGCTGACGACGGAGGTTTCCTTAATCAGCGTGATAAACTCATTGCCGAGCATCGGGATGATGTTTTTGACCGCCTGCGGAATGACAATCTTGCGCATGGTCGTCGCAAAGCTCAAGCCAACGGACCGGCCGCCCTCCATCTGCCCGGGGTCTACGGACAAAATGCCGCCGCGCATGATTTCCGAGATGTACGCGCCGGAATTCAGACCGAACACCGCGACGGCAACCGACACGGACGGCGGGTTCTTATCGAGCAGCGGCAGCACGACATAATACGCCAGCAGCAGCTGGACCACCATGGGCGTGCCGCGGAAAAAGCTGACGTAAACGCTGCATACGCCGTTGAGAATGCGCGGGAGGCGCTTATACTTCGGCATAACGCGCACCGCGGCAATCAGCGTACCGATAACGATACCGATGATAAGGCCGATAACGGCAATTTTAACGGTATTTTCCAGGCCCAGGAGGATGCTGGATATGTATTTGTCCGCGCTCTCGCCCTGGAAAAGGGCGATAAATTTTTCAATTTTCAGACCGAAATCGTTCATGCAATCGGTTTCCTTTTGCTTTGCATAACAATAGCCTCACCAAAGCAGGTGAGGTTATTGTTACAGCTTATATTCTTCCGCCGCCGGTCTTAGGCAACGCCGTTGACGGAGTTCGCAATGGACTGCGCGGGCGCCGCGTCAATCACAACGTATTCCAGGTTGCCGTTGAGCATCGCCTGTACGGCAAGCGTGCCGTTTTCATACGGCGTGCCGGTCACGGAAAGCGCCGTATACGCGTAATCGTCCGTGCCCTCCACATACTTCTGGCCGGTCGTGCCGCTCTGATACCCGACGCGGGTGTTGGCGTCCTTGCCGCGCAGAATGTTCAGCACATCATCCGCCGTCTGGCAGGCGTCAAACGTCGTGTCGTCCGCCGGGACAATCAGCTTCTGGGAGGCCTGATAATACGAATCCGAGAAGTTCACGACCTCTTTGCGGTCCTCGGAGATGGTAAGGCCGGCCATGGCGATGTCGCATTTCTGGCTGCCGACCGAAAGGCAGACGGATTCAAAGTTCATGTTCTGGATAACAAGCTCCTTGTTGAGCTTGTCGGCAAGCAGCTTCGCAAGCTCCATGTCGACGCCGAGGTAATTGGTCCCCTCCGTATACTCAAAGGGCGGGAACGCGGCGTTGGTCGCCACAACAAGCTGGTCCTTGCTCTCGTCAAGCTCCGCGGACGCAACCGGCGTCGGCGTGCCGTCGCCGAAATATTTATTGAAAATCTCTTCCATCTGGCCGTTTTCGGTGACTTCCGCGATAAACGCGTTGACCTGCTCGAGCAGCTCCGGCTGGTTCTTATCCACGCCGAACGCATACTGTTCTTCCGTCAGGTTGATGTCGATAACCTTGACGCGGTTCGACGCGTCCGTGCCGGTCTTTGTTTCGTCGCCGTCGCCGCCGCAGGCCGCAAAGCAGCCCACTACAAGCGCGAGCGCCATTACAACGGACAGGATTTTTAAGGCAGTTTTCATAGTTCAGTTCCCCTTTCCGAGAATATCGCCATTATACACCAGTCTTTCGCAAAATGCAAGGAAAACGGATAATTATGCAAATTTATTTTTTTTGCTGCGAATTTGCTTCAGAGGCTTTGCGGCGGAAAATCACAAGCTTGCTGAAAACATAATTTGTCAAAACCACAATCACCTGCGCGGCGGTCTTCGTCAAAAACTCGCCGGCCGGCAGCGTTCGCCCGAACGCCGCAAGGACAAACGACCCGGCGTGCAGCAAATCCATGCCGACAAACATGACGGCAAGCTCCAGCACAAGCGAGAACAGCCGCGCGCCGACAAACAGGACGGCCTCCCGCGCAATGGCGCGCGCGCCGCTCGCGCGGCTTTGAAAGACCCAAATCCGATTGACGATATAGGCAAAAACGACCGCTGCAATCCATGCAATCACCGTAGCCGGCGAATAGCTGAGCTCGAGCGCCTTGCACAGGAAATAGACGATGTAGTTGACGACCGTCGTCAGCACGCCGAACACGATATACAGCAGGAATTCCCTGTGTTTTTGCAGCAGACTGCGCAGCTTGTGCATACTTGTTTCTCCTTTAGGCCTGCCGGGCGCTTTCTTCCTGCGCGTGTTCCCGGCGTTCGGCGAGCTCGCGCTCGACGCGCTCCTTTTGCGCTTTCGAATAGCGGATGCATAAAAACGGAATCAGGTACAGCGCGGAGCCCAGGGCGGGCAGCAGCATGAAAAGCGGCCATTGCGCGCGATAGAAAATTTCCGTCTGCCCCTCAAGTCCCAAATCGGCGTTGTAGCTGAGCGCCTCCAGCACGAGGCCGCTGGTAAAGAGCTTGAGCGCGTCCGAAAGCTTGTTCGTCAAATTTTGCAGCGAGTTGCTGATGCCCTCCGTGCGCTTACCGGTCTTCCATTCCATGTAGTCCACCGCGTCGCACAAAATCGAGCGCTGCGCGATGCCGACCATATTGACCGGGACAGAGGAAATGGAAATCAGCAGCACGACAATCGCCATCTGCGAAAGGGACGAAAAGCCGACAAAATACGCGGCAACCCGGAAAACGATGTTCATCAGCTGCGCCAGTATAACAATGCGGCGCATCCCGCCGATTTTGTCGGACAGCTTCACGGCGAAGAACATGCTGACCGCCGACAGGACGCTGACCAAAATCCCGTAATAGAACTGGACCGTCTCGCCGTTTATCACGTTCCCGCCGAGCTCAATCGTAACGCAGTACTTAAAGAAGTAAATCTGCGGCACCGCGCCGTTGAGGAAGTTGAGCACCTGCGCAAGCAGGAGCAGAATCAGGATTTTGTTGTGCCGCAGGAGCGCCAAATCCTGCCAGAACGACTGTTCCCGTTTGTTTTCGACGTAGACGACGCGTTCCCGCGTTTTGCTCGCGAGCATCGAAATGCATTCGCCGCCAAAGCCGAATACAATGCCGAACAGCAAAAACAGCGTTTTTTCCGTAATCCCAATCGCCTCGCGCGCGCCCATGATAAGCGGGATAAGGCTCGTGACGCCCCAGGCGGCGCCGACGCCGATGTTGAGCCATTGCGAAACGCGCGAGCGCTCATGCGGGTGCGGGGAAATTAAGGACATCATGCCCCACAGCGCGACGTCCTGGAACGAATAGGTCATATCCCACGCGACGTAGATGCAAAGGAGAATCACAAGCGCAGCCGTCTCGCCTACGCCGAAGTCCACAAACATCAGCGCCGTCAAAATCCCGATAAAAAA
The DNA here is from genome assembly GCA_018714805.1 of Candidatus Fimenecus excrementigallinarum. GTDB lineage: Bacteria > Bacillota > Clostridia > Oscillospirales > Acutalibacteraceae > Fimenecus > Fimenecus excrementigallinarum. The sequence goes on along the minus strand of DVMW01000018.1, from coordinate 25,214 downwards.
CGGAAGCTTACCGAGATACGGATGCAGCTTATTGCCGTTTTTACATTTTCGCCGGTCCACAATGGCGCCGACAATCGGGTCGTTCACCGCATCCCAGATTCGGGTAAAGCCGGTCAGGAAGCCGACCTTCCCGGGCGAAATGCCCAAGACGTCCGTACAGAAGTAAAACAGCCATTGCGACACGAACACGTAGGTCATATTCTGCCCGGTCAGCGCCGCCGAATACGCCAGCAGCTCGCGGTTCGGCACATAGCCTTCCTCGGCTTCCTTGCTGAAGGGGTTCCAAAGCTTTCGCTTTTTACGGGTTTCGGACGTTTCTACCATAAGGACCTTCCTTTCCGTATAAATTACAGAAATTTAATTTGCGTATCCTGCTCCAAAAGGCACACCGCGTGCGCCGCAATTCCAAGCTTTTCCCCGGTAAAGCCCAGGCCCTCCTCCGTCGTCGCCTTCACGCTGACGGCGTCCGGCAAAACGCGGCAGGCGTCGGCGATATTCCGCCGCATTTCCGGAATATAGGGCGCGAGCTTCGGCGCCTGCGCCAAAACGGTCGCGTCAATGTTGACGACCGTATACCGCCTGCTTTTCAGCAGACGAACGACTTCCGCAAGCAGCTGAAGGCTGTCTGCGCCCTTGAAGCGTTCGTCCGTATCCGGAAAATGCTTGCCGATGTCGCCCAGCGCCGCCGCGCCCAAAAGCGCGTCGGACACCGCGTGCAGAAGCACGTCCGCATCCGAGTGCCCCAGCAGCCCGACGCCGCCGTTTTCTATTTCCACACCGCCCAAAATGAGCTTTCGGCCTTCTACGAGCCGGTGCACGTCATAGCCGTGTCCAATCCGCATCATTCGCTTTGCCGCCTCCCCTTCAAAATGCCCTCGGCAATGCAGACGTCCTCGGGCGTGGTTATCTTGATGTTTTCGTAGCTGCCCTCTACCATGCGCACCGGCACGCCGGCAGCCTCCAGCAGACGGCAGTCGTCCGTAAATGCAGCGCTGTCGGGGACGGTTTGCGCGGCGTGCAGGTACAAATCTCTGCGGAACACCTGCGGCGTGTGGACAGCCCAAAGCGTGGAACGGTCGGGCGTCGCCGCAATATAACCGTCCTGCGAGACAACCTTGACGGTGTCTTTTACCCGAACGCCCGTCGCCGCCGCGCCGCATTGGAAGGCGGCCTGCAGCGTATCCTCCAAAACCTTCCGGGTAACAAGCGGGCGCGCGCCGTCATGGACGGCAAAATACGCGCAGTCGACACTTGCACAGGAGGCTGCGGCAAATACGCTTTCCTGTCTGGTTTGCCCGCCGGGCACAACGGCGGTTACTTTTTTCACTCCGGCGCGCTGCAGCATGGCGCGCACCTCGTCCGCATCCTGCCTGCGCACGGCAAGGATAATCTCCCGCACAAGCGAACACGCTTCAAATACCCGGACGGTCCGCAAAAGCACAGGGGCGCCGTCAAGCTGCAAAAACTGCTTGTTGACGCCGCCCATGCGCGTGGAATTGCCCGCCGCGACAAGCAGCGCCGTCACAAACGGCGCGCCAGACCCGGCAGACGCTTCCGAATATCCGATTGTCGGTTGTAAAGGCTGCATAGAAACCCCCGTTCCGTCTTCGGCGGGTACGTACTATGCTTACTTTACACCTTTTTCGTCAAATTTTCAAGTGTTGCGAGCCGAACGGCCAGGCAAAGCACCTCGACCGCCTTTTTCAGCTCCTCGACGCTCGGATACGTCGGCGCAATGCGGATGTTGCGGTCCGCCGGGTCGACGCCGTACGGATACGTCGCGCCGACGCTCGTGAGCACGACGCCCATTTCCCTGCAAAGTTCTCCGACGCGCTTGGCGCTGCATTGGGTCGTGTTCAGGCTGATGAAATAGCCGCCGTTCGGCACGGTCCACCGGCCTAGATTGTTTTCGCGCAGCTCGCGGTCGAGCGCGTCCAGCACAATTTGGAACTTCGGCGCGAGAATCGCCGCGTGTTTTTTCATATGTGCGCGGACGCCCGCCGCATTCTTCAAGAATTTTACGTGCCGCAGCTGGTTCATTTTGTCATAGCTGATGGTCTGCATGGCAAGACGCGCACGGATTTCGCGGATGTTCGCCTGTGACGCCGCAAGCGCCGAAACGCCCGCGCCCGGGAATGTGATTTTGGAGGTTGAGGTAAATTCCACGAACATATCCTCGCTGCCGTACGCTTTGCAGGCTTCAAAAATATTGAGCAGGCTGTCGGGATGGTCGTTCAAATCGTGCACGACATAGGCGTTGTCCCAAATGACGCGGAAATCCTTGGCCGCGGGCGTAAGCGCCGCCAGCGCGCGGACGGTGTCGTCGGAATAGGTGATGCCGTCCGGGTTCGAATATTTCGGTACGCAGAAGATTCCCTTGACGAGCGGGTCTTTGACGAGCTCGCGAATTTTTTCCACGTCCGGCCCGTTTTCGGTCATTTCAACGCTGAGCATCTCAATGCCGAAATGCTCGCAGATGGTGAAGTGGCGGTCATACCCCGGCACATTGCAGATGAATTTGATATTCCCCTGCTTCGCCCACGGTGCTTCACCGCCGACGCCCTTCGTCATGCATTGCGCGATGTAGTCGAACATCAGATTGAGACTCGACGCGCCGCCGACAATCACGTTTTCTGCGGGCACCTCCAAAATTTCGGCAAACAGCGCGCGGCATTCCGGCAGCCCCTCGAGCACGCCGTAATTGCGGCAGTCAAAGCCGTTTGCCGCCTTGCAGTCGCACACGCCGATAATCTCCTTGAGCATATCCATCGACAAATCCAGCTGGTCCGCGCCGGGCTTGCCGCGGGACATATCCAGCTTTAAATTCAGTTTTTTCATCTGGGCAAATTCGGCTTCCGCCTTTTTGCGTTCCTCTGCAAGCTGCTGCGACGTCATCTCCGCATACTGCATGAAAAGCACCTCCAAAATGCATCCGTAAATTTTTAACGCATAAATTCTACACCGCTTTCGGAAAATTTGCAACTGCTGAATTCAAATCCTGCAAAAATTCCATAAAAGCGCCAACGGAATGTGCAGATTTACCACCTTTTCGTCCATTCCGACAAAGAATCCGCCTGCGGCGCGGCGTTTACTTTTTGCGCGTAAGCACCGCGGGCAGAATGCGCGGGGCTTTTTCGCCCGCACGCACCATTTCGGCGACAAGCAGTTTTCGCAAATCGGCGCGCTGCGCTTTGTAGGCGGGACTGCGCACCAGATTGTGCGCCTCAACGGGGTCCTGTTCGAGGTCGTACAGATAATCTTCAAAATAGGTTTTGGCGCTGTGCTGCGTCAGGCCGGAAGCCGCGGCGCGCACGGCATATTTGTAGCGCGCCGTTCGAATGGCGCGGCCGCACTGGCTTTCGCTAATCTGCATGAAAACGAAATCCCGCGCTTCCAGCGTGCCCGCATACTGCGAAACCAAGGAGCGCCCCATATATTCCGGCGGAACCGAAACGCCCGCCAGCTCCAAAATCGTCGGCGGCAGGTCGATAAGGCTGACAAGCCGGCCGTCGCGCCGGCCGCCCCGGAACGGGCCGCCGACCATGACAAGCGGCGTGTGCGTGCAGCTGTCGTGGCAGCTGCGCTTATATTCCATGTTGCGCGTTTTGAAATGCGAGCCGTGGTCGCTTGTGTAAATGAGAACCGTGTTGTCCCACAAGCCCTTTTCAACCAGCTTATCCACAAGCCTTTGCACATTGTCGTCAAGCGCACGAATCGCGGCCAGGTAATCCGGGTAGGCCTTTTGATAGTCGCCCGGCAAAATGGAGAGGTCCTTCGGAATGGGGGCGTTTTTGTACGCGTCAACGTACTCCCGTTTCCCCTCGTACCGGCCGTGGTCGTTCTGGTGGTGCGGCTCCAGCTGCGAAACAAACAGGAAAAACGGCTTGTCGGAGGTTTTTTCCTCCAGATATTGCAGCGCAAAGTCGTTGATGCAGTCTGCGCGGTAACCTTTGAAATCCACCCGTCCGCCGTCGGCGTCAAACACATAGCCGTCATAGCCGTGCGACGTAAATTCCAAAACGTCCGCCGCCCGCCAGAAATCCCGGTAGCCCCCCTGCCGCGTTTTCGGAATGGGCGTCGATTCGCAATGCACGCCGACGCCGGGGTACCGGTCGGACGCCAGGTGCCATTTGCCGACATAGGCCGTTTCGTAGCCGGCTTCCCGCAGATAATCCGCCATGGTCCGCGCGCCCTCGGGCAGCGCGACGCCGTTCCAGTAGCACCCGTTTTGCGTGGCGTACACGCCGGTTTGCAGACACGCCCGCGCCGGCCCGCAGACCGGCTGGCAGGTAAAGGAATTTTCAAAGGTGACGCCCTGCTCGGAGAGCTTTGTCAGATGCGGCATGACCTCTGCGTTCAGCGTGTCCCAGCGCTGCTGGTCGCTGAAATAAAAAATGATGTTGGGTTTTGAAGCGTGCTGTGCCGGCATAGCGTTCTTCCTTTCGCCGTTTCTTTGCAATATAGTACCATATATGTCCGCTGACGGCAAGGTGCAAAACATTTTTAATAACGCCGATGCATTTGTTGATTTTCCCGGGAAATTTTGTTAAGATAACATCGAGCATTTTAAAAGGAGGTGGCGGCATGGTTTTTCGTTTACAGCCCGCTTTTAAAGATTATCTGTGGGGCGGCACGCGCTTAAAGACCGATTTTGGATTTGAGACGGATTTGGACCCCGTTGCAGAAGGCTGGATGCTCTCCTGCCACAAGGACGGGCAGAACGTGATATGCAACGGCGATTTCCGGGGCAAAACGCTCGGCGAGGCGCTGTCTGCCCTCGGGGAAGCGGCGCTCGGCACGCATTGCAGGGGGAGACACGAGTTCCCCATCCTGATTAAGCTTATCGATGCCAAGCAGAACCTTTCCGTCCAGGTACACCCGGACGACGCGTATGCGCGCCGCGTAGAGGGCGAACCCGGCAAAACGGAATGCTGGTATATTTTGGACTGCACCGACGGCGCGGAGCTGATTTACGGCTTCCAAAAAAGCATTGACCGCGCGGAATTTCGCCGCCGCATTGCCGACAACACGTTTTTAGAGGTCGTCAACCACGTTAAGGTCCACAAGGGTGACTTCTTTTTCATTGAGGCCGGCACCCTGCACGCGATTGGCGGCGGCATTTTGCTTGCGGAAATTCAGCAGAACTCCAACACGACCTATCGTGTTTACGACTACGGCCGCGTCGGGGCGGACGGCAAGCCGCGCGCTCTGCACACCGAAAAGGCGCTGGACGTTACGGTAACGACCCCGCCGGCACGCGCAGGCAGGCCGGAAGGCGAAAAAGAGCAATTTGACGGTTACACGCGGCAGCTTTTGACCGCCTGCGACCTGTTCACCGTCCGGGAATTTGAAGTCACGCGCGCTTACGAGGGGCTTGCGAACGAGACCTCCTTTGTCTCCCTGCTTATTACGGAAGGCGAAGGCCGGCTCCAGGCGGAAAACGAAGACTTCGATTTGAAAAAGGGCGACAGCCTGCTGCTGACGGCGAACAGCGGCGCGTTCCGGGTATGCGGGCAGCTCAAGCTCATAGAAACGAGGGTCTGATGAAACGAAAGCATTTACGGCGCTTGCTGCTGTGCATCGCCGCCCTTGCGGCGGCCGGCGTGCTTGCATTTGCGGGCGTGAACATCTATGTTACCGCCAGCGCCGCGCAGAAGATTGTATCCGCCGAGGAAGCGGCGGCGCTGGACGCGGACTGTATTTTGATTCTCGGCAGCTCCGTATACGGCGACTCGCTCGGCGCAATGGTGGAAAACCGCGTGCAGACCGGCCTTTCCCTTTTGGAGGCCGGCGCGTCGGACAGGCTGCTGCTTTCCGGCGACCACGGCAAGGAAAATTACGACGAGGTCAACGCCATGAAGCAATACTGCGTGGACCGCGGCGTGGACCCGGACGTCGTATTCTTGGACCACGCCGGGTTTTCTACCTATGAATCCATGTACCGCGCCAAAGCGATATTCGGCGTGCAAAAGCTTGTGATTGTCACGCAGCGCTATCACCTGTCCCGCGCGGTGTATATTGCGAACGCGCTCGGCATGGACGCCTATGGCGTGGCGGCCCCTGACCCGAGCACCGGCATTTTGCCGCGCCTGCGCAACCTGGTGCGGGAAAGCGCCGCGCGCGTCAAGGACTTTGCCGTTTGCCTATATAAGCCGCAGCCCACCTACCTCGGCGACGCCATTCCCATTTCCGGCTCCGCCGCACTTTCTGACGACAAGGAGTATGTCTGACCCCATGCAGCGCACCTACAAAGGCACCACCATCGCCTGCTATATCGGCTATTTTGTGCAGGCCATCATCAACAACCTTTCCCCGATTCTGTTTATTGTGTTCCAGGAAAAGTTCGGGATTTCGCTGACGCAGATTGGGAGCCTAATCCTTATCAATTTCCTTTCCCAGACCGTCGTCGACCTGATTTCCGTCAAGGTCGTGGACCGCGTCGGCTACAAAGCCGTCATACTGGCGTCGCACGCCTGCGCGGCGGCGGGACTTGTCATGCTCGGCGTCCTGCCGAGCGTTGCGCCCGCGCCTTTTTCGGCGCTTGTGCTCGCGACGGTCATTTCCGCGATGGGCAGCGGGATGATTGAGGTCACCATAAGCCCGATTGTCGACGCAATCCCGAGCGACCGCAAGGAGGCGGACATGAGCCTCCTGCACTCGTTTTACTGCTGGGGACAGATGACGGTTGTCGCGCTTTCCACCCTGTTTGTCTGGTTTGCCGGCGACCGGTACTGGTTTGTCCTGCCGCTTTTGTGGGCGTGCGTACCGCTTTGCAATCTGGTAAACTTCCTGACGCTCCCCTTCCCGAAAACGCTTCGGGAGGACGAAAAAATCCCGCTGAAAAAGCTGTTTTCCGAGCGTAATTTCCGCATCGCGATGCTTTTGATGCTTTGCGCGGGCGCGTCCGAGCTTGCCATGTCGCAATGGTCTTCTTTTTTTGCCGAAACCGGGCTCGGCGTCACAAAGGTGATGGGCGATTTGCTGGGGCCCTGCCTGTTCGCCGTATTCATGGGCCTCGGGCGGCTTCTGTTCGGCATATACGGCAGCCGGATTGACCTGAAAAAGGCCATGTTTGCCTGCGCCGTCCTGTGCATTGCCTGCTATACGACAACCGCGCTGTCGCCAAATCCCTTGCTTGCGCTGTTTGGCTGCGCGCTGACGGGCTTTTCCATCAGCCTCTTTTGGCCGGGCACGTTCAGCCTCGTCTCCGGACTCTATCCGAACGGGGGCGCGGCCATGTTCGGCGTCCTCGCCATTTTGGGCGACATCGGCTGCTCGGTCGGACCGTGGCTTGTCAGCTTCGTCTCCTCCGCCGCGCAAACGGCCGACGCCGCGCTCACCGACGGCGGCGCGCTGAAAATCGGGCTCGGCTTCGGCAATTTGTTCCCGCTTCTTGCCATTTTGGGGCTGCTGCTTTTGGGTATTCGCAAAAAGTCGAAAACTTCCGTTGACAAACCGTAACCCGGGGCATATAATAGCAGTACAAATCAACAGCTGTCTTCAAGGCGGGGTGAAATTCCCCACCGGTGGTTACAGTCCACAAGCTTTTCGCTGATTGGGTGGAATTCCCAAACCGACGGTCAAAGTCCGGATGAAAGAAGATGCGATTTTCTGCACGTTCGCCTCGCAAGACCTGTCTTGCGGGGTTTTTTTCGGGACAGCCGGATTTGAATTTTATCAGAAAGGGACGACCTTTATGTCCGAACAAGCTGTCCGCAAACAACCAAGCCCCAAAAAGCTCCTCTCCGGCGGGCGCATCCGCAAGCTGACGGTAACCGCGCTTTTGGGCGCCGTCTCCGCCGTGCTGATGCTCATTCAGTTCAGCGTACCGCTGATTCCGAGCTTTATCAAAATGGATGTCTCCAACTTCCCGGCGCTGATTGCCTCGTTTGCCTTTGGCCCGACAAGCGGTATGTGCGTCGCGCTAATCAAAAATCTACTCAACCTGCTGACAACCTCGACCGGCGGGATTGGCGAATTGTCCGATTTTATTTTGAGCTGCATCCTGGTGATTCCCGCAGGGCTTATCTACAAGCACAGGAAAAACCGCAATTTTGCGTTTCTCGGCGCGTTCGTCGGAACGGTTTGCATGGCCGGCATGAGTCTTTTGACGAATTACTATATCACCTACCCCATCTATACGACCTTTATGCCGATGGATATGATTCTGTCCATGTACCAGGATATTCTGCCCTCGGCGAACACGCTTTGGAAAGCGCTCTTAATCTTCAATGTTCCGTTCACGTTTGTAAAGGGCATGCTCTGCACCGCCGTTACGTTTATTCTTTATAAGCCCCTTTCTCCGCTCATCAAGGGCAAAGCGAAAATCTAAGGAGGCGCCCATGGCCAAAAAAGACGTCCTGTTTCTTGACGCGTGTGTACGCGGCCCGCGTTCGCGCACATTGCAGCTTGCAAACCGATTTTTAGAGAGGCTTCCGAATGCGGAAATCCGGCGCGTCCGGCTTGACACGCTCGGCCTTCTGCCGCTTGACCGGGAAAGGCTCCTGACACGCGACCGGCTTTTGCGCGAAGGGAAAACGGACGACGAGTTTTTTGACCTGGCAAAGGAGTTTCGGCGCGCGCAATGGCTGGTTGTCGCCGCACCGTACTGGGATTTGTCCTTCCCGTCGCTTTTAAAGCTCTATTTTGAAAACGTCACGTGCTCGGGCGTCACCTTCTCCTATGACCAGTCGGGGCGGCCCGTGAGCCTTTGCAATGCGGAACGGCTCGTCTATATCACGACTGCCGGCGGTCCTATCGGGGAAAACGACCACGGCTTTGCCTATGTCCGGGCGGTCTGCGAGCAGTTTTTCGGCGTGCGGCAGTCGTTTTGCATCGCCGCAGAAGGGCTGGACGTTATCGGCAACCGCCCCGAAGAAATTCTGCGTAATGCGGAGACCTCCTTCGAAGCCGCGCTGGCGGACGATTGATTTTCAAAAAAATGTCGATACACAATTGACAAAGCCCCTGTTTCGGTATACAATACCTAAGACAAACGGATATTGCATTCCTTATAAAGAGTGACGGAGGGACAGGCCCTGTGAAGTCCGGCAACCTGCAAGTGTGTATGCAAGGTGCCAATTCCTACAGCCCGAAACGGCTGAGAGATAAGGCGAACAAAGCGTCGCGGGCCTGCGCCTGCGGCGCTTTTTATAAAGCAAAGACCAAAAGGAGACCTTATGAACAAGCACCTGTTTACATCTGAATCCGTAACCGAGGGACATCCCGACAAAGTCTGCGACACCGTTTCCGACGCGATTCTGGACGCTATCTTGGCGCAGGACCCCAACGGCCGCGTTGCGTGCGAGACCACCTGCATCACCGGCCGGCTCATGGTGATGGGGGAAATCACGACGACGGCGAAGGTGGATATTGAAAAAATCGCGCGCGACGTGGTCTGTGAAATCGGGTACGACAACGACGAAAGCGGCTTTAACGGACACACCTGCCGCGTCGAGATTGTCATTGACAAGCAGTCGCCCGACATTGCCCTGGGCGTGGACAAGTCCTACGAACGCAAAACCGGCGAAACGGACGATTATAACCTTCACGGCGCCGGCGACCAGGGCATGATGTTCGGATACGCCTGCTGCGAAACGCCGGAGCTGATGCCCCTGCCCATTTCGCTTGCGCACAAGCTTGCCAAACGCCTGACCGACGTGCGCCGGGACGGAACGCTGCCGTACCTTTTCCCGGACGGGAAAACGCAGGTTACCGTTGAATACGCCGACAATAAGCCGGTTCGGGTGGACACGATTGTCGTATCCGCGCAGCACCATGCCGACACGCCGCTTGACACAATCCGTGCGGACATTGTTAAGCACGTTATAAAGCCGATTGTGCCGGACGACCTGTTTGACGAGGACACCATTATTTACGTCAACCCCACCGGCCGGTTCGTCACCGGCGGGCCTGCCGGCGATTCCGGCCTTACGGGCAGAAAAATCATTGTCGACACCTACGGCGGCATCGGCCGGCACGGCGGCGGCTGCTTCTCCGGCAAGGACCCGACAAAGGTGGACCGTTCCGCCGCATACGCCGCGCGCTATGCCGCGAAAAACATCGTTGCGGCGGGGCTTGCCAGCCGCTGCGAGCTTCAGCTCGCCTACGCCATTGGCGTTGCGAACCCCGTTTCCGTCATGGTAGACACCTTCGGGACCGGGGCGCTTTCCGACGACGTTTTAAGCGAAATCGTCACGGAAGTGTTTGACCTGCGCCCGGCGGCGATTATAGAATATCTCGACCTGCGCCGCCCCATCTACAAATCGCTCGCCGCCTACGGGCACATGGGCCGCACGGATTTGGACCTGCCCTGGGAGCGGACGGACCGTGTAGACGCCCTGCGCAAAGCCGCCGGCACGTTTTAATTTGTAAAAATTTTTCGCCAGTTTTGCATTACATATCTGCTCGCTTTCCGCTTATACTATGTTCGAGCCGCCTTCCGGCAGCGAAAACACAGAAGAAGGAGTTGAGAGCGATGCTGGATAGAATCGCATTGATTTTGGTGATAATCGGCGGCATCAACTGGGGCTCCATCGGGCTGTTTCAGTTTGATATCGTCAGCTGGATATTCGGCGGGCAGGACGCCGTCCTCAGCCGAATCATTTACACCTTAGTTGCAATCGCGGCGGTCTGGTGCATTTCCCTGCTGTTCCGCGAAAGCGATGTGCTGGCGACAGCCGAAACCGACGAATGACCATATAAAAAAGACGCAGCGAAAACTGCGTCTTTTTTATTCTGTTTTTGCGGCGTCTTCCGGCTCCCGCGGCGCAACATATATTGTGTTGTATGTGCTGTAGATAACCTTGCCGGGTTTTGCGCCGGCGGGCTTTTTGATATTTTTGACAAGCGTGTAATCCACGGGCACCTTCTGCGCGTCGCGCGCGCTGCTGAAAAAGGCGGCAATGGCGGCGGCTTCGGAAATGGCAAGGTCCGTAAACGCGCGGTGCTCGGACAGCAGGATTGTATGCGAGCCGGCAAAGCGCTGCGTGTGCAGCCACATATCGTAATTCTTGGCGACTTTCAGCGTCAGACGGTCGTTCTGCACATTGTTGCGCCCGACTAAGACCGTAAAGCCTTCGCTGGTCCGGAAGCGGTAGGGCGGCTGCTCTTTGGGCAGGCGCTGCTTGCCGCCTTTTTTGCGCTTTAAATACCTGCCGTCGATAAGCTCCTGTCGAATCATGGAAAGGTCGCTCTCCCCCTGCGCGCGGGAAAGCGCGTCCTCGACAGATTCGAGGTACTGCAGTTCCTGTTCATCCTTGGCAATCAGGTCGGCAAGCATCTTCTCCGCCGTTGAAGCCTTTTTGTACGCCTTATAATACTTCTGCGCGTTCTGGGACGGGGACAGCGCCGGGTCGGCCGGGATGCGGACAGGCTTGTTTTCGTCGTAGTAATTTTCAAGCACATACGCACACGCGCCTTTTTCGAGCGCATACTGGTTCGCCTGAATCAGCTCCCCGAAAATTCGCAGCTTTTCTTTTTCGGCGCTGTCCTTGAGCTGCGCTTTGCGGTTCGCCATTTTCCGCGCGGTGCGCTCGCGCAGGGTTTGCAGCGCCCTGTGCAAATCGCCGGCGCGGCGCTTGGCGCGCAGCAGGCGGTCCCGCTCGGCATAAAACGCGTCGAGCAGAGTGGAAAAGCTTGGATATTCCGTCTTTTTCAGGAATCCGCCGTACTGGCGAATGTCCAAAAAGGAAAAGTCAAACGGCTTCTCCTCTTCGTCGCAAACCACGCAATGCGCCGGCGAAGCGGTAAGACTTGCGGCAAGCTGTCCGAGCACCGCGCGAAGCTCCCCCTCCCCGGCCTCCCGGACCGTGCAGGTGCAGTCGCCGCCGGCGCGAAACGCAAGCTCCCGGCTGACTATGGGGGAAATGCCCTCGATATGCTGCATCAGCGTTTTGGCGAGCGGCGCGTCCGGCGACTGCCGGATGCGGGAAAGGCAGGCCTGTGCCGCAGATTCGTCCGTCACGGCAATCTTGTCCTGCCGCGGCGGCGCCTGATAGCTTACACCCGGCAGAATTTCGCGCAGCGCCGATTTACTCGCGTCCACGCGCTTGACCGCATCCAGAATCCTGCCGCTGCCATCAAGCAGAATCAGGTTGCTGTGCTGGCCCATAATTTCGGCGCAAAGCGTCAGCCGGACGCGGTCGCCGATTTCGTTTGCCGCGTCAAAATCCAGAAACAGCACGCGGTCAAGCCCCGCCTGCCGAAAGCCGGTCAGAACCGCGCCGCAAAGATGCTTGCGCAAAAGCATACAGAGCATCGGCGGGTTCTGCGGATTTTCAACGGTCTGCGTCGTAATATGGACGCGCGGCGAGGAGGACTCGGCGCACAAAAGCAGACGAAACGGGCCCTGCCGCGTGCGAAGCAGCAGAATGATTTCGCTTTTGCCGGGCTGGTACACCTTTTCCACCCGCGCGCCGACAAGCGTCTCTTCCAATTCAGTTTTGAGAAAATGCAACGTAATGCCGTCTAATGCCATAACGATTCCTTATCCAAGACAAGCGGGAGAGGTCTGGTCGGACAGAATGCAGGTAATTTTGGGGAAGGCCGCCTGCACGCGGCTGCACAAGGCCGCAACGGCCGGATGCTCCGTTTCAAAATGACCGGCGCACAAAAGCGCGATGCCGAGGGCTTCCGCTTCGAGCCATTCGTGGTGCTTTGCTTCCCCGGTCAGCAGCGCGTCGGCGCCCTGCGCCTTTGCCGCCTGCAAAAAGCACGCGCCGGCGCCGCCGCACACGGCGACTGTACGCAGCTCCTTTTCGGGCAGGGCCGTGAAAACCGGCGTCGAGAGCGCCTTGCCGACGCGTTCGGCAAACGCCCGGGTTTTAACGGGCTTCGTTTTCCCGATTCGGAATTCCCCGCATTCCGACGCGCAAACGTCCGTAAGGCCGACGGCCTCGCAAAGCACGTCCGCAACGCCGCGCGGGGCAAAATCGTAGGAGGTGTGCGCACAAATGACGGCGACGCCGGCCTTTGCGGCCAAATAGGCCGGGTCGCGCTCCGTAAAGGATTTCACGGCGGAAAACAAAACCGGGTGATGCGTCACAAGCAGCGCGCATCCCTTTTCTTTCGCTTCCGCAATAACCTGCGGCGTCGCGTCCAGCGCGAAAAGGATGCGGTCGGCGCTCGCTTTGCGCTCCCCGACCAAAAAACCGCTGTTGTCCCATTCCGCCTGCCCGCCAAAGGGGGCTATGGTATCCAGAAAATCATAAATTTCACCGGCAAGCATCGTAAACCTCCTGTAGGATGGAATCCAGCTTCTTTGCCGCCGTGGGGTCCTTGCCGCGCAGCGCGTCCGCCTTTTTTTGCAGGCGCGCGGCGGTTCGCCGCAGGAAGAGCCGGTCCGTTTCCCGCGCCTGCGGGCAAAGCGCGCCGATGTAGTCGTACGCGGGGGAAACGGGCTGGATTTCGCCCGTCCACCGTGCCCAAAGGACAAGGTACAGGCGGCTTCCTTCCGCGACGGTACGTTCCTCCACGCGTGAAAAGCCGTTTTCCCGCAGCGCGCGCCGCACGTCCTCGCCATGCGTCATCGGCTGGAGGACCAGCTGTATTTCGGGCGCTTGCAGCCAGGAAGCGGCATGGAGCATCGCGGCAATTTGCTCCCCGCCCATGCCGGCGATAACAAAGGCCTGCGCTTCCCCCGCGCGAAAGCCCTGCAGCCCGTCGGACAGGCGAAGCTCCGCTCGGTTCAACAGCCCAAAGCGTTCGAGCGTTTTTTTTGCGTTCTCAAGCGGCTTTTCGTGGATGTCGGCGGCAATGGCGCGCTGCGCCACGCCCGTTTGCAGCAGAAAAGCCGGTACATAGGCGTGGTCCGTGCCGATGTCCGCTACCGTTTCGCAGGGGCGCACAAGCCCGGCCACGGCGGAAAGTCTTGGTGTTAAATGCAGCATATCTCAAGAAAATACGCAGGGCGCAGCCAAAGCTGCGCCCCGAAGTGCGGTCATTTCGATTGCAGGAACGCGTTGATTTTCGCAACCAGCTCGTCCGCATTCACACCGTGCACCTCACACGCCTGTTCCAGCGTTTCGCCGCGCGAGGCGGGGCAGCCGAGGCAGTGCATCCCCATTTCCAGGAAAAACGGCACCGTCTCACGGTCGGCGTCTAAAATATCGCCGATGGTCATGTCTTTGGTTACTTCTTTGAGCATTTGGTTCTCTCCTTTTATGCTTTACGCACCGACAGCGTCACAGCGCTGCCGGCAATTTCGGCTTCCTTCGTGTAGTCGGGCGTGTCCAGCGGCTTGCCGATTGCAACATCCTTCGCAAGCAGCTCCGCGCAGAGGAACGCCTGCTTTTCGGTCAGCGCGTCGGCAATCTGCGCGTTGTCCGTGCAAATGGAAACGTACACGCGCTGTTCAACCTCGTACCCCGCCTCTTTGCGCGCCAGCTGGCATTGGCGGACAACATCGCGCACAAGGCCCTCGCGCACAAGCGCCTCGGTAAGCTTCGTGTCGAGCGCCACGACGGCGGCGCCGTTCGGCAGCTCGGCGGAAACGATGCCGGCCTTTGTCCGCGTTGAAACCGTGAACAGCGATGCGTCAAAGCGGCCGTCAAAGCCGGGAACGGCGAGGGTCTCCCCTGCTTCCGCCGCGCGCACGGCGGCCTGCATCTCGGCGTCGGAAAGCGCTTCGAGCGCCTGCTTCATTTTGTTGACGTTCTGCTTGAGGACCGCGCCCGCGACCTTAAAGTTGACGGTCAGGTACTTGTCCTCCAGCGCATCGGCTGACGCAAGATACTGCATGGACTTGACGTTTAATTCGTCAAGGATATTTTTCTCGAAAACCCGCAGCTTATCCGCCGCATCGGCGTCGCAGCAAACGTAGATTGCGGCAAGCGGCTGACGAACCTTGAGCTGCTGCTCGTTGCGCAGGCGCATGGCGACGGCAATCGTCTCGCGCACAAACGCGGTCTGCTCGATAATGCCGTCGTTTTGGAATTCCGCAAGCGGCTGCGGCCAGTCGCTCAAATGCACGGAAATCGGCGCGCCCGGCAGGACCTTGCGCGTCAGGTTCTGCCAAATATATTCCGTCATAAACGGAATCACGGGCGCCATAACCTGCACGGCGGTATTGAGCGCGTGGAAAAGCACCCAGTAGGCAAGCTGCTTGTCCTGCTCGTCGTCCGCCTTCCAGAAGCGGCGGCGGTTGACGCGGACGTACCAGTTGGAAATATCATCCACAAAGACCTCAAAATCCTTGACAAGCAAATAGACCTTGTAATCGTCGTAGCACGCCTTTGCGCGCGCAAGGAACTCGTTGGTGCGAACCGTCAGCCACAAATCGGTCGGCGTCATTTTGCTCTTGTCGGGCACATAGCCCTCAAAATTCGGCTTGTCGATTTTCGCGTACGTCTCAAAGAACGTGTAAATGTTCCAGAACGACAACAGCTTGCGGCGCGCCTCGTCCCCCAAATTGTAGCCGAAGCGCACGTCGCTTGCGACCGGCGCGCCCGCATACATATACCGGACCGTGTCGGCGCCGATGCGCTCGGCGGCCTCGTCGAATTGAATCATGAAGCCGGTTTTGGAGAATTTGGAGCCGTCCTCCGCGACGACGGCGCTGTTTGTCAGCACGCGCTCATACGGCGCGCGTCCCTCGAGCACAACGCTCATGAACAGCAGCGAATAGAACCACAGACGCACCTGCTCGTGCATTTCGGTGACCCATTCGGCGGGGAAATTCTTTTTCCAGTACGCCTTGTCGCTGAAATATTTGAGCGTCGAAAACGGCACAATACCGGCGTCGAGCCAAACGTCGCCGATTTCCGACACGCGGTGCACCGGCTTGCCGCAGTGCGGGCAGCGAATTTCAATTTCGTCTACCCAGGGACGGTGCAGCTCCGGCAAGGCGTCGACCTTGGCGGGGTCAACGGCCAGCTCGCGCAGCTGCGCTTTGGACCCGACGACCGTCGTATGGCCGCAGTCGCACGGATAAAACGGCAGCGGCATCCCGTAGTAGCGCTTGCGCGAAATATTCCAGTCGCCCATATTGGTCAGCCAGTCGTGCATCCGCTTGCCGTTGGAGGCGGGCTCCCATTTGACGGCGGCGGCTGCCTCAATGAGCTTCGGCTTAATCTCCTCGGTGCGGATGTACCACGCTGGAACCAGGCGGAACACGACCTCGGACTTGCAGCGCCAGCAAACGGGATAGCTGTGCTCGTGCGGCTCGACCTTATAGAGCTTGTTGTCCGCCTTTAAATGCTCGAACACCTCGTCGGCTATTGTGTGGCTGTCCTTGCCGGTCATCCAGTCAAAGCCCTCGAGATAGACGCCCATATCGTCAATGGGCATGACCTTGGGAAGCCCGATGCGCTCGCCGAGCTCGAAGTCCTCAATACCGCAGCCGGGCGCAATATGGACGACGCCCGTACCCTCGTCCGCCGCGACGTCCTCCCACGCGACAATCTTGTGCTCAATCCCCGCCTGCGCCGGCAGATACGGGAAGCAGGTCTCAAAATGAAGCCCGACAAGCTCGCTGCCCTTTAAGCCCCGGACGACCTCAATTTTATCGTCCCCGAGAATCGGGATGGCGTTTTTCGCAAGGTACAGCGTCTGGTCGTCGCTTTTGATGCGGACCTCGACATACTCGATATCCGGGTTGACGGCCAGCGCTACGTTGGACGACAGCGTCCAGGGCGTCGTGGTCCACACCAGAATCTTGCTGTTCAGCTCCAAAACGGGAAGCTTGAAAAAGACGGCGTTGTGCGTCATCAGCTTATAAGAACCCGTCATTTCATGCTCGGAAAGCGAGGTGCCGCAGCGCGGGCACCAGGGCATGGGCTTATACTCCCGCTGAATCCAGCCGTGGTCGTCGCAGGTTTTCAAGAAGTGCCAGATGCCTTCAATATTTTCGTCCGTGTTGGTAAAATAGGAATGGTCCCAATCCATCCATTGGCCGAGGCGCTTGGACTGCTCGGTGATAATGGAGGAAAAGTGCTTGACGCGGTCCTTGCAGGCCTTGGTAAACTTGTCCATCCCGTAGTTTTCAATGTCCTTTTTGGTCTGGAAGCCCAGCTGCTTTTCCACCTCGACCTCGACCCACAGACCCTGCGAGTCAAACCCGTTTTGATAACGGCAGTCGCAGCCGTTCATCGCGTGATAGCGAATGAAAATATCCTTAATGCTGCGCCCCCATGCGTGGTGGATGCCCATCGGGTTGTTCGCCGTAATGGGGCCGTCCAAAAAGCGGAACATTTTGTTGCCGCGGTTCTTTTCCACCAATTTCTCGAAGCAATGCTCGCGCTCCCAGAAATCCATCATCTCGTGCTCAAGCTCTACGAACTTGTTTTTCTCATCTGCCACGAGGTACGCCACCTTTCGGTTCAAAGTATCATACAGAAAAATATTATATAGAAAAAACGCAGGCAATACAAGGCTTATTTTGAATTTTTTTGCCGGAAAGAGAAAAAACCGCGGCGCCTGCCGCGGTCTCCCGTTATTTTTCCTGCTGCGCCGTCTTGTACTTCTCCCGCGTTGCCAGTCCCCCGCGGATATGCCGCTGCGCCTTATTGACGTCCAGCACCTCGCGCACCTCGTGGTACAGCGCCGGACTAATCCGCGAAAGACGGCTCGCAACGTCCATGTGCACCGTGCTTTTGCTGATGCCGAACACCTTGGCGGCGGCGCGGACGGTCGCTTTGTTCGTAACGATATATTCGCCGAGTTCCACGGCGCGGTCCTCTACTGTGTCATGCACGATTATGCCCTCCTTACCGATGTCGGTAATACATATGACGGAAGGCAAAAATTTATGCTGCATCAATTTGACAGCATTAGAAGGAATTTGCAAGGATATTGCGGCGTGTGCGCCGCAGACTATGACTGCAAACGCAAATCTGCAAGTAAAGGAGTGTTAAGAAATGGCGAGCAAAAAGAACGTTGTTCCCGAGGCCCGTGCGGCGCTTGACAAGTTCAAGATGGAGGCCGCCTCCGAAGTGGGCGTGAACCTCAAGCAGGGCTATAACGGCGACCTGACCTCGAAGCAGGCGGGTTCTGTCGGCGGCCAGATGGTCAAAAAGATGATCAAGGCCTATGAAGACGGCATGAAATAACAATCCCATCTTTTCGGACAAGGCGGCGGCCTGCCGGGGAAACCCGACAGGCCGCCGTTGGTCGTATTTACGATTGCGAATAGGTCTGTAAAAAGTCGCGCAGCTCGTCCGCCGCATAGCCGAGCTCCTTGACGGTCGGCAGATACACAATGCGCGCGTGGTCGGGCTCCGGGTAGTTGAACGCCGTCCCCTGCACAAGCAGGATTTTCTTTTTGCGCAGGAAATCGAGCACAAAGCGCTCGTCGTCCTTCAGATTGAATTTCGCCTTGTCAAACCGCGGGAAAATGTAGAACGCGGCTTTCGGCTTGACGGCGGAAACACCGTCTATGGCGTTTAAGGCGTTGTAAATAAACTCACGCTGCTCATAGATGCGCCCGCCGGGGCAAAGCAGCTTGTCGGCGCTCTGGTAGCCGCCGAGCGCGGTCTGAATGATATGCTGCGCCGGGACGTTGGAGCAAAGCCGCATGGAGGAAAGAAGGTTCAGCCCCTCGATATACCCTTTTATCCGGCTCTTGTCGCCGCTTATCACCATCCAGCCGCAGCGGAAGCCCGCGACGCGGTGGGACTTGGAAAGTCCGTTAAAGGTGACGCACGGCACGTGCGGCGCAATGGCCGCGACGGAAATGTGCGTCAGCCCGTCCATCACCAGCCGGTCGTAGATTTCATCGGCAAACAAAATCAGGCCGTATTTGTCCGCAATGCGGACAATCTCCTCGAGCACCTCGCGCGAATACAGCGCGCCGGTCGGGTTGTTGGGGTTGATAAGGACAATCCCCTTTGTGCGCGGGGTAATCTTACTTTCCAAGTCCGCGATGTCCGGGTTCCATTCGTTCTGTTCATCGCACATATAGTGCACCGGCGTGCCGCCCGCCAGAGAAACGGAAGCCGTCCACAGCGGATAATCCGGGGCCGGCAGCAGAATCTCGTCGCCGTTGTCCAAAAGACCCTGCATGGACATGGTGATAAGCTCGCTGACGCCGTTGCCCGTATAAATGTCGTCCACATCGACGCCGGCAATGCCCTTTAGCTGGCAATACTGCATAACGGCCTTGCGCGCGGAGAAAATGCCCTTGGACTCCGAATACCCTTCCGCTTCGGTCAGCGTATGAATCATATCCCGGATAATCTCATCCGGCGCGGTAAAATGGAACGGCGCCGGGTTGCCGATATTCAGCTTCAGGATGCGCACGCCGTTCGACGCCATGCGGTCGGCCTCATCGAGCACCGGTCCGCGGATGTCGTAGCAGACGTGGTCAAGCTTTTTGGATTTTTCAAACGTACGCACAAAAGCACCGCCTTTTTAATCTTCAACCTATTTTAACCCTTTTCGCCGGTTTGTCAACCGCCAACTGCGTAACGCCACTTGCGTATTTTCTGTAAATTCTGTATAATAGAGACAACCTTTCGGGAGGTCTTGCCATGAACAGCGGATTTTTAAAGGCGGAAGCCGTTTCCCCGCGCGTCACGGTCGGCGGCGTGCGGCAAAATTTAAAACAGGCCCTTGCGGCGCTTGCAAATGCCCGGGCGCGGCATGTCGGGCTTTTGGTCTTTCCGGAGCTGTATCTGTCGGCGTACACCTGCGGCGACCTGTTTTTGCAGCAGACGCTGCTGGACGCCTGCGAGGACGCGCTTTCCGAATTGACCGCGGCAACGGCGGACTCGGAGATTGTCGTCTGCATCGGCCTGCCGCTGCTGTACCGGGGGCGCCTTTACAACTGCGCGGCGGTTCTGCAAAACGGCGCGGTGCTCGCCGTCATCCCCAAAACGTATCTGCCGAATTACAACGAATACTACGAAAAGCGGTGGTTCGCAAGCGGCGACGGCGTCCGCGGCGAGCTCTGCTTACACGGCCAAAGCGTCCCCTTCGGCCAGACGCTTATCCGGCTTTCCGACACCGTCACGCTGGGCGTGGAGCTTTGCGAGGATTTGTGGGTGCCGAACGCGCCGAGCACCGCGCTGTGCCTTGCCGGCGCAAACGTCATCGCCAACCTTTCGGCGAGCAACGAGGCCGTTACAAAAGACGCGTACCGGAAAAATCTGATTGCCATGCAAAGCGCCAAGGCTTTCTGCGCCTATGTGTATGCTTCTGCCGGCGTCGGAGAATCCACGACCGACCTGGTTTTTTCGGGCGCGTGCACCATAGCGGAAAACGGCGCCCTGCTCGCAGAAGGCGAGCGCTTTGCGTTTGACGGGAGCCGCGCTGCTGCGGATATCGATTTGGACCGGCTCGCGAGCGAACGCCGCCGGGACGGTTCTTTCGGCGACTGCGCCGCACACGCGCCGGTACTGCCCGCGGTTTGCGCACGCGTCCCGCTGCCTTCCACGCCGCCGGAATTTGTCGAACGCGTGTTCCCGAAATATCCGTTCGTCCCCGCAGATGAGCGGGAAAAGGACGCGCGCTGCCGTGAAATCTTATCCATACAAAGCCATGCGCTTGCAAAACGCATGGCGCACACCGGCGCAAAATGTGCGGTTGTCGGAATTTCCGGCGGTCTCGACTCGACGCTCACCCTGTTGGTTTGTGCGCGCAGCCTGCAGATTTTGGGTCTGCCCGCCGAGCGCCTGCTGTGCGTTACAATGCCGGGCTTCGGCACAACGGACCGCACCTACAATAACGCCTGCGCGCTGGTGCAGGCCTTCGGCGCGCAGCTTTTGGAAATTCCCATCCGGGAAGCGGCGATGCAGCATATGCGCGACATCGGGCACGACCCGGCCGTGCGCGACGTGACCTACGAGAACACGCAGGCGCGCGAGCGCACGCAAATCTTAATGGACCTTGCCAACAAGCACGGCGGGCTTTTAGTCGGAACCGGGGACTTAAGCGAGCTTGCGCTCGGCTGGTGCACCTACAACGCGGACCACATGAGTATGTACGGCGTCAACTGCGGCGTGCCGAAAACGCTTGTCCGGCACCTGGTAGAAAACGAAGCCGAGCATTTGCCCGCGCACGCTGCCGCCATTTTGCGCGACATTTTGGAGACGCCCGTCAGTCCCGAGCTGCTGCCGCCCGACGAACAGGGCAACATCCAGCAGAAAACCGAAGAGACGCTCGGCCCCTATGCGGTACACGACTTTTTCCTTTACCACTTCCTGCGGTTCGGAACGCGCCCGCAAAAGCTTTTGTTCTTGGCGGCGCGGACGTTCCGGGAATACACCCCCGAGCAGCTGGAAGCCTGGCTGCGGCTCTTTTTGCGGCGGTTTTTCTCCAATCAATTCAAGCGCTCCTGCCTGCCGGACGGGCCGAAGGTCGGCTCCGTCAGCCTTTCGCCGCGCGGCGACTGGCGTATGCCCTCTGACGCCGACTGCGCGGAGTGGCTGGATTTCTGAACGTAACCCATACAAAAAACAGCCCGCAGAAGAGGGACTCTTCGTAAGGAAGAATTTCTTTTTGTCATCCTTCGGGTTTTTATTAAATATGATGACTTGCCGAAGGTTGTATAGATTCAATTCCCGTTATGCGCTATGCTCATGGTAAGACAAGCGGAAATTTGCGGAGGTTCTATATGGTTAGAGAGATAAAAGAAAACGAACGAAGCGAATTGTTAAATTTGTATTTATATTTACATGAGAAATTTGTGCCCGAAATGACTGAACAGTTGAAAAACACATGGGAAACGATTATGAAAGATAAAAATCATCACATTATTGTAAATGAGGTTGGTAATAAAATAGTATCCTCTTGTATTTGTGTAATTATTCCAAATTTAACAAGAAATATCAGGCCGTACGCATTGATAGAAAATGTTGTTACCCGTGAAGATTACCGTGGCAAGGGGTATGCGACAGAATGTTTGAATTATGCAAAAGAAATTGCAGAAAAGGAAAATTGTTATAAAATGATGCTGCTCACTGGTTCAAAGGAAGAGGCAACACTTAAATTTTATCGTAACGCAGGCTATAACAGTAGTGATAAAACCGGTTTTGTTCAATGGCTTGAATAGATTACACCACTTCCCGTTTAACAAGAAATCCAGAATATGGAATTATACTAGTACGGTTGTGTCCACAGGTTTAACGAGCATCGGATTATGACACCATAAAGCAGAAATCCGCGTCCTTTTCAGGGTGCGGACTTCTGCGTATCCATGCATTTTTATATAATTTCCTTACGGAGGGTGCCCCAAGCGGGCTGTTTTCTTTATGTTTCCTTTTTGATGCGGAAAAGCCAGCGGAGAAAACCGCCGAGCACCTTCGGACTTTTGACCACTACCACCTGCATACCGTAGCCTCCTCAGCTATTTTTGCACAGCAGGATGCCGCTGACAATCAGGGCAAGCGACAACGCCACGACCAAAAAGCCGGAGGGAAATACAAGCGCAAGAATAAGCCCTGCGCCCAGCATGACAAAAACAAGCCCCAGATTCCCGCTTTTCGCCCTTCTCCTCATGCAGACACCGCCTTTACCGTTGCTACTATCACTATATGCGGCGTCTGCATTTGTGTTCATCGGTCCTTATCGGTCACAAAGATAAGCGCGGTCCCCTCGTGTACGGTAATTTCCGCTCTGTCCGCGGTTGTCTCATTGCTGACGCCGAGCCCGCAAAACGGCTCCAGCGTCCTGTGGTCAAGCGGATATTTGAACCCGCGAAGCGACACGGTACACGCGCCGCCCACCGGGAAAACGGAAACGTATTTTTCAAAATCCCCGCAAATCGTGCGGCATTCGTTGCGCAGCGCAAAAATTTCGTGATGGTCGTCCACCACGGTCAGCGCAGCGCCGGCGCCTTTTGCAAACGCGCACAGGTCCAGGTTTGCAAACGTATGGTCCAGCCTGCCGCCCGTCGCACCGAACAGAACGATATTGCGAAACCCGCGGTCCAGCGCACGGCACAAGGCGCTCGCCGTATCGGTTTCGTCCTTCACCGGATTCAGGCGGACAATCTCCGTGCCTTCGACAGCGCCGGTGGGCTCGCCGGAGTCAAAGTCGCCGACGACAAGCTGCGGGCAAAGCCCCAAAGACCGGCAAAACGCATAGCCCGCGTCAGCCGCAATCAAATATGTATCCGTGCCGACAAAAGCCCGAACGCGCTGCTCCGAGACCGGGATGCCCGCGGCAAAAATGGCGCAGTCGGCATATTTTACGTTTCCCATTCCTTTTTGTCCTTTACCTCGTTATAAAGCTGCACATAGCTTTGGTGGCGGGAGACGGCGATTTTTCCGGCCTCCAAAGCCGCAAGGACGCCGCAGCCTTTGTCGCAGGTGTGCGAACAGCTCGTGAATTTGCAGCCGTCCAAATACGGGCGGAACTCCCGAAAGCACGAAGCAAGCTCGTCCTTCGGTATCCATTCCGCGCGCTCCAGGTCCAGCGCCGAAAAGCCGGGCGTGTCCACAATATAACCGCCGCAGGCCTTAAAAAGCTCCGCCTGCCGCGTGGTGTGGCGGCCGCGTCCGAGCTTTTCGCTGACCTCGCCCGTTTCCAGGGACAGCTCCGGGGCCAGCCGGTTGAGCAGGGAGGTCTTTCCGACGCCGGAATTGCCCGTAAACGCGCTGATTTTCCCGCACAGCCACGCGCGCACGTCGTCTATCCCCTGCCCGGTCGTGTTGGAAACGCAAAACGTCGCGATGCCGGCCTCCCGGTAAATCGACGCCAGCGCGTCGGCCGGCTCTTCATCCGTTTTTGTAAACACTACAGCCGGCTCCATGCGCTTGTATTCCGCCAGCGCCGTCAGCTTGTCAATCAGAAAGGCAGACGGGCGCGGCACAGAGGTCGAGACCACAATGACCAGCGTGTCAATGTTGGCGACCGGCGGCCGCAAAAGCGCGTTTTTGCGCGGATAAATCTCATCAATCGTATTTTCCGAGCGCCCGTCCGTAACCGTGATGCGCACGCGGTCGCCGGCAAGCGGCGACTGGCGTTTTTTGCGCAGCGCGCCGCGCGCACGGCACACATATACCGCACCGGCGGCTTCTACCGTATAGAAGCCGCCGACGCCTTTTCGTATAAGCCCATCCAATGTCTGAAACCGGTTTTCCATCGCGTTACTGCCGCACCGTCAGCGTAATCTCCGTAGACGGAGCGACCTTGGTGTTGCCCTCCGGGTCCTGCGAGACCACGGTGCCCGAATTCACGGAGCCGCCGACCTCATTCACAAATACAAAGTTGGAGAAGCCTGCGTTCTCGAGCTTTTCCTTGGCCTGGGAAACGGTCTGCCCGACCACGTTGGGAACCGCGACGGGGTATTCCTGCGCCTGGGAAGAGACGGCGGGCGGGTCTTTCGTGAAGTCAATCGTTCCTTTGAGAATTTCGGTGTCGTCAATAACGACCGAGAACGGAACCGCGCTGCCGGAGCCCTGCAGCGTAATCTGCGACGTGCCGCCGTCCAGACGCACCTCAACCGGGTACCCGTCCACAAGCTTCCCGTCCAGGTACACGCGCATGGACGCGCTCGTGTTCGCGTCCGGCCGTGTAACCGAGATGGTCGCCGAGGAAGCGGGCGCCTTGCCGCTGCTGACCACCAGGCTGACCGCGCCGCCGGCGGAGGCCGACTGATTCGCCTCCGGCGACTGCGAGAGGACCGTACCGGCCTTTTCCTCGCTGTCCTGCTGGGTCACGTTGCCAACCTTTAAGCCCGCGCTTTCAATCAGCTGCTTGGCGACCTCCTGGCTGTAGCCTATCACATAAGGCACCGACGTAGCGTTCGGGTCGTCGTTGGTTGCGACATACAGCGTGATAAGCTGCCCGTCCTCCACATAGGAGCCCTCAAGCGGGTACGTGTCGTAGACGACGCCCTCCTGGGCGTTCGGGTCGTAATTCGTAATGACCTTGACCTCGAAGCCCTCGCCGCGCAGCTTGGACTGCGCTTCGTCGACATTCAGGCCGATGATGCCGGTCAGCTGGGTGCTGTCCTCATTGTAGGCAATCTCCAGCGTAATGGTGCTGTGGATGCGCACCTTGGTTTCCGCCTCCGGGTCCTGCGTCAGGACGGTGCCGGGTTCGGCGTCCGCACTGTAGACGGACTCGGTTTCAAACGTGAAATTGTCGGTATATTCCGCGTTGTTGGAAATTTCTTCGTTAAAATCCTTCCCGACAAAGTTCGGAACTTCCACACGGCGCGCCGTGACGCCGAAATACACGCCGACAAAAATCGCCACAAGGACCACGACCCCGGCAAGGACGCCGAACAGAATCGGCAGGGTTTTATTGGTTTTTTTGTCCTCCTCGGCCTC
>DVMW01000017.1 GCA_018714805.1 Candidatus Fimenecus excrementigallinarum | reverse complement strand
GAAAAGGAGCGGCTGCAGATTGAGACGCAGAACCCCTACCTGCCCGCCCGCCGCAAAACAAAGCAGAGCGGCACGGGGACGGATATTCTGCGCGGCATCTGCAAAAAATACGGCGGCAGCTACACGGCCTTCCCCGAGGACGGCGTCTACCGCACCGTGACCGTGCTCGAGAACCGCCCGCCGCTTTCGCGCCCGGACTAAAAAGCGCATAAAAACCCCGCGCGCCGAATGCTCGGTGCGCGGGGTTTCGCCTGCTTTCAGGATAGGCTGCCGGGAATCGAACCCGATTGGTTTACTTTTTCGCCTGCTTCGAGTATTTTTGCAGATAGATGAAGCGCATCAGGCGCGTTTCGATGGGGTTGATGGCCTTGCCCGTGCCGAACAGCATTTTGCCGGTCTCGGTCTTGCAGCCCTTTTCCATCACCATCTCGACGGCGGTCGCGTCGTACTCGCTGCCCGCGACGCACAGCGCGCCGTTATTGGCCAGCAGCACGCCGTTGCGGCCCTTAAGCGCGCGGACGACCTTTTTCGCGGTCCGCAGCTGGTTGTTGGGGTTGTAAACCGCGTTTTTCACGGTCACGCCCACAAGCTGCGCAAAGTCGTCGAGCAGCGGCTTCATGACCTTGTTCGTGCGCGAAACGGCAAGCGTTTCGGGACTCTGGTTGTGGACGATATAGTTGACGTCCTTGCGTTTTTTGTAGATGGCGCGGTGCAGCTCGGCGGCCGCCGGATAGTCGTCGCCGGCAACCAGGTCGCCGGACTGAATATCAATCGTCGAGACCTTGCCGTCCGCCCCGACGGCGGCGATGTTGAACACGCTGCCCTCGCGCGCGCTGTTGCACGCCGGGAACGCCGTCGCCTTCGCAAGCTTTTCATTGCGGAATTTTTCGCCGACATAGTCGTACACGGCGTCGAGGCCCGCGGCAATGGCGCCGGTCACCTCGTTGTACTTGCTGCGGATGGTCGCCTCGCAGATTTTCTCGAGCTCCGACGCGACGGCAAAGGCGTCCGCATAATCCTCGCCCATGCACAGCGCGCCGTGGTGCGCCATAATGACGGCCTTGGAATCGCTGCGCTGCATTGCGGCGACGACGCCCTTGCGCAGCTTGCCCGTCCCGGGCAGGCCGTAGGCGGCCAGCGGCACGTTGTCGCCGACAATCTCGGCGCTCTGCGGGTCGACCGAATTGACGTCGAAGCCCAGCGCGCTGATGACGGACGCGAGCATCTGGTGGGTGTGGATGACGAAATTGACCTCGGGACGAAGACGGTAGGCCTCGGCGTGAATGCCCTTTTCCGACGAGGGCTTGACGTCGCCGTCGTAGGCGAGGTCGGCGATGTTGACGAGCACAATCTCCTCGGGCGTCAAATCCTCATACGCGCGGCCCGAGGGGGTAATCACGAACTGCGTGTCGCTCACGCGGCAGGAAATATTGCCCCAGGTGCGGGCAATGAGCCCCGAAGCGACCACTTCTTTGCCGGCTTTGATGACCAGCTCTTTTGCGGCCTGGATATCCATGGTGTTCTCCTCTCTGCAAACGTGCGAACGGGGACGGGGCGCCAAGCCCCGCCCCCGTTTCGGTCGTTTCGTTTAAGATGGTTTATTTCTGGTTCGGGAGCAGCACGACGTTCTCGAACACCTTGTCGAAGCAGGCAAGCGCCTGGTCAATCATCTTCGGCGTATACGCCGCGGAGGTGTACAGACGGCTGCCGGCCAGCGTGACAAGGCCTTCCGCCATATAGGCGCAGCCCATGTGCTGCATTTCCTTCTTGCGCGCCGAGGTCTCGTTGAGGACGGTCGGGATGGTCCACGGCTTTTTCCAGTTGATGGAATAGTGCATGGTGCCGACGGTCTCGAGGTGGCAGATGGAGCCTTCGTTCCAAACCACGAACGGCAGGTCGTGCTTCTTGACAAGCTCTTTAAGACCCGCGGTCAGGCGGTCGCCCATCTGGCCGGCCTTCTGGCACGCGTTCTGCTTGTCGATTTCCTCCAGCGTGTAGTAGCCCGCGCAGCAGGACAGCGGCGTCGCGGTCATGGTGCCGCCGGTGAACGCCTTCTTGACCTTTTCGCCGGTCGCGTCGAGGCCCGCGCCGAGGTACTTCATGTATTCCTTCTTGCCGCCGAGGCCGCCCGCGCCCGGGTAGCCGCCCGCGATGACCTTGCCGAAAATCGTAAGGTCGGGCGAAACGCCGAAGTAGCCCTGCGCGCCCGCCATGCCGATGCGGAAGCCGGTAACGACCTCGTCGAAGACAAGCAGCGCGCCGTATTTGCGGCAAAGACGCTCGACGCCCTTGTTGAAGTCCTTATCCAGCGGCGTGGTCCCGCTCTCGGGACCGACCGGCTCGATGAAGACCGCCGCCGTGCCGCCCTTGAAGCGGTTCGCCCACAGCTTGCGCTCGAGGTCGTCGAGGTCGCCGGGGAAGAACTCCTGGGTGTGCTTGAACAGGTACAGCGGCACGCCGCTGGCCTGGGTGAATTTGGAGCCGGGCACGCGGATGCCGTAGCCGAGCTGGTCGGACCAGCCGTGGTACGCGCCGCCCATCTTGAGGATATTCTTGTTCTTGGTCGCAAGGCGCGCGACACGGACGGCGGTCATGCACGCCTCGGTGCCGGAACCCTGCATCCGGAACAGGTCGACGCTTTCGACCGAGTCGGAAATCTTTTTCGCGAGCTTGTATTCAAACTCATGGAACAGGCCGGTGGAGGGGCCGCAGGTGTTCAGCAGGTCAATCACCTGCTCGCGGACCACCTTCGGGTTCGAGCCGAGGACGGTCGGGCCGCCCGCCTGCAGGAAATCGAAGTACTTGTTGCCGTCGAGGTCGTACAGGTACGCGCCGTCCGCCTTCGTAAAGACCAGCGGGAACGGATAGTTGAAGGCGAGGTTGTGCTGCACGCCGCCCGGAATGACTTCCTTGGCTTTGTCAATCATTTCCTTCGACTTCACGCACTTCTTGCCGTAGTATTCCTCCTCGTACTGCTTGAGCACGTCCGGCTTAATGGAATAAATCG
Organism: Candidatus Fimenecus excrementigallinarum; assembly: GCA_018714805.1. Taxonomy (GTDB): domain Bacteria; phylum Bacillota; class Clostridia; order Oscillospirales; family Acutalibacteraceae; genus Fimenecus; species Fimenecus excrementigallinarum. The sequence continues at coordinate 904 of DVMW01000017.1, read as the reverse complement.
GCTTGGAAATGAGCTCGTCAAGCTCTCTGTTGATTGCCGCAGCGTCATGGTACTCGGCAATGGCGAATCTGGTGTCCATAACTTTTCCTCCGTCTTCGTAATTTGGGAGACCCCGGAACGCGCCCGGTGAATCTCAATTCACTTGCATTATACCACAAAACCAAATGATGTCAACGCTTTTTTTGTGGAAAAATGTGAACAAAATGAAAATTGTGCAATTTGACCGGACGAAATAGTTAGTTTTTAACTATTTTACGGCGCACGCGCGCTTTGTACTCTCCGCCTTCGCCGCATATAGTTAATTTTTAACTATTTCGCCGGCGCAAACGCATTCGCGCAGCAACATCCTTTACACCTTGTGTACGAACATGGCTTACCGTTTGTGCATGGACATGGTTTACAATTTGTGCACGGATATGGTTTACGGTTTGTGTGCGGACATGGTTTACAATTTGTGCACGAACATGGTTTACAATTTTGCTTCGTGCAGTCTTGAGGCAGCTGGATTGCGTTCGGAATAGATACAATGGCGTTTGCGGCCCTGCCCCTGCATGGCGGCGCCAACCAACCAAACCGTTTCCAGCTGTGCAGAACGTTTAAAATTTGCAGAACCACCGAAACGTGTGTCCGTGTCGGGCTGTGTTCGGGCGGGCACGGAGTCCCGCCCCTACCGCTGTACGGATTTATTTTCATCACAGCCGAAACGCGTGTCCGTATCGGGCTGTGTATGGCGGGCATGGAAGCCGCCACTACGCAGACTGACATCTGACTATCTCTCCCTCCGTCACGCGCTGCGCGCGTGCCACCTCAGGCCCTCTCGCGGTGCCCAAAATTTGCCGGCTTGGAGCGCACGGCAAATTTTGACCGCTTCGCCGCCCTCGCCTCGCTTTTTCCGCCACCGGCG
>DVMW01000016.1 GCA_018714805.1 Candidatus Fimenecus excrementigallinarum | reverse complement strand
TGTTTAGGCGAGCGCCAGTTTAGAGGACGCATGGGGAAGCTGTTGTATTGACGTTGGCGAACAGCAAGTTGCTTTTGGAAATCGTGGAAGGAAAAGAACTTGTGGGAAGCGTAGAATTCTTCGTTGTCCTTACGGTGTGAGCGTTCCACCTTGCCGTTGTGACGCGGCGTAAAAGGGCGGATGAGCTTGTGCCGGATTCCCAACTGTGCAAGGGTTTGTTCAAAGAGGGTTTTCCTGGCTGTGTTTTTGGAATTCAGCCGATTGGTAAATTCTACCCCGTTGTCCGTCTGTATGCATTCAATCGCATAGGGGAACTTTTCCGCGACATGTTTGATGAATAGAGCAGAGGTGTATGTGCTGTGTTCTTCAAAGGCTTCTAAATAGCGGAAACGGCTGTATTCGTCAATAAACGTGTATTGATAAAACTTCTTCGCTTTGGCCTCGCCGACAAGACAGGCGGCGGGCACAAACTTCACATCGATTTGCCCACGCTGTCCGGGATATTGCATCACTTCATATGGCTTTGGTATATACTTCGGGTTTGGCAGTTTTACTGCCATTTGCCCGCTGCGCGTCAACACGCGATACAAGCCGGAGACAGAGCGTGTATAGCCGCGTTGTCGCAGCTTGACCCAGAACACGACCAAGCCGGTATTTGGGTTTCTTCGCCGCATATTGCGGATTAGTTTTAATTCTTCTTCTGTGTGCTGGTTCGGATGATGATGCGGTCGGTGGGAACGGTCTGCCAGGGATTCGAGCGTTCCGTCATACCGTTTTTTCCAGCGATAGACATATTGTCGGTTCACGCGATAGCGAATCGCTGCTTTTGTTACACCGTTTTTCTCGGCATATTGAATCAGGGCTTGCCTAAACCGCATGGTTTGTGTTATCTTATTCATGGCGAATAGATGGATACCTGCCTTTCGGTTTTGTTTGTGCAACTCTACCTTAACACAGGTTCTTTCTATTCGCTATCTTTTTTTCTTATTTGTCACACATCATTGTAACACCTACATGTAAAATGCAATGAATTTGGTAAATTTGCTTGACTTGCGCCGGCGCGCGGGCTATACTCGGGGATAGAGACCGAGGCGTCGGGCAGCGCGGATGCCGCGTTTCGGCCGGGGAGGCGCGCGATGGAAAGCTATTCGTTCCGCCATTTCGTCCCGAAGGAAAAAGAGGGGACGTACTATACCGTCGATTTCACCGTGCCGCAAGACGCGGCGCGCGTTACGGTCGCCTATACGTATGCGCAGCCGGTCAAGGGCGTTTTGCGCGATTTTTTGCCGACCAACGTAATCGATTTCGGGCTCATGGACGGCGGCGGGCGGTTTTTGGGCTGGTCGGGCAGCGCGCACAAGTCGGTGTTCATCAGCGAATTTGAATCGACGCACGGCTATCTTTGCGAGCCGGTGCGGGCGGGGACGTGGAAAATTCTGGTCGGCGCGTACCACGTCCTGCCCCCGGGCGTGGAGGTGACCTATACCGTGACGCTGGAGGAGGCGCGCGAGCGGCTTTTGTTCGGCGATTTGCACGTCCATTCCACCGCGTCCGACGGTAAATTCGACGCGTATGCCTTAGGGCAGATGGCCAAAAAGCGCGGGCTCGACTTTCTGGGCCTTGCCAACCACAACAATTTCGCCGAAAACCTCCGGCTGCCCTATATCCCCGGCGTGACGTTCGTGCCGGCGGTCGAGTGGACGCACTACAAGGGGCATATGAACTTTTTCGGCGTCGCCGCGCCGTTTGAAAATTCGTTTGTCGCCAATTCCGAAGCGGAAATGCGCGCGCTCGTGGACGCGGTGCGCGCACGCGGGGCGGTCGTTTCCGTGAACCACCCGAAATGCCCCATCTGCCCGTATTTGTGGGAGAGCGACGACGCCTTTGACATGGTTGAAATCTGGAACGGCCCGAGCCGGCCGACCAATTTGCGCGGCCTTGCGTACTGGACCGGCCTTTTGAAGGCCGGGCGGCGGCTGCCCGCGGTCGGCGGCAGCGATTACCACCGCCCCGGCCCCTTTATCCGGTTCGGCAACCCCGTGACCGCTGTGTACGCGCCCTCCGCGCGCAGCGCGGACATTCTCGAAAGCCTGCGGGCCGGACGCGCCTTTGTCACGTCCGGCAAAAGCGGCCCGCGTCTATTCCTCTCCTACGCCGGGACAAAAATGGGCGGCGAGGCCGCGCACGTCCCGGGCGGGCTTCTGCATATAGAGGCGGCGCAGCTTCGCGGCGGCCGCGTTTGGCTCGTGACCGACAGCGGCGAGCAAAAGCTCGGGCGGCCAAGGCGCGGGCGCTTTGCGGCGGACGTCCCGGTCGAGGGCGCGCGCTTCGCCTATATAAAGGTCCAAACCGGCGCCGGGGGGCACGCCCTTCTGCACGCCGTCAGCAACCCGATTTATTTTCGGTAAACCCGTATAAAAGGAGGCAAACGCCATGCAATCGTCCCCGTCCCCGCTCGTCAAGCCGACCTCGCCGTTCCGCTACGGCGTCGGGATGTTCGGCACGTCCATCCCGGTCAATATGTTCAAATCCTTCGCTGCCATTTTCTATGTGGACACGCTGGGACTTTCCATGGACCACTACTCCCTGGTGCTGTTCATCTACACGTTCCTCGACGCGATTGACAACCCCATCTACGGCTTTTTGTCGGACAACACCCGGACCAAATGGGGCCGCCGCCGGCCGTGGCTCGTTATCGGCACGCCGCTTCTGGTGCTGTTTTTCCTCCTGTTTTACAACGTCCCGGACTTTGTGCAGAGCAATGAGACGCGCCTGTTCTGGTATATGCTTGTCACCTACCTTTTGACCGGCACGCTCGACTCCGTGATGAACGCGGGCTACGGCGCGCTGTTCCCGGAGCTGTTCAAAAAGGATGCGGACCGCGCCAAGGCCAACGCCGTGCGCCAGACCTTCCAGCTGCTCGCCATGGTTATCAGCATCGCGCTGACCCCGATGATTACCGAGGCGATAGGCTACAGCCTGACCTCCGTCATTTACGGCGTCGTCGCGCTCGCCGTCGTGCTGTACTGCGCGTTCGGCTGCCACGAAAACCCCGAAAACTATACGACCGCCGAACGCCCCCGCCTCATTCGCAGTATCGTCGACCTTCTGCGCAACCCGAAATTCTGGATTTTCGGCGCCTGCGGCGCGTTCTATTCCGCGGCGTTCTCGCTGATTTCGCAGGCCGTGCCGTTTTACGTCAAATACACCCTCGGCCTCGGCGGCAATATGACGACGGTCATGCTCGGGATTGTGTTCGCCGCCGCGGTGCTCGGGATTCTCTGCTGGTCGCGCGCGGCCAAAAAGGTTTCGGTTATGAAGATTTGGCGCGCCGGCTTCATCATCATGGCGGTCGCGTTTTTGCCGCTGTATTTCGTCAACTCCTTCGCTTTGGCGGTGCCCATTGCCTGCGTGGTGGGCTTCGGCGTCGCGGCGTGCCTGACGACGATGGACTGCATCGGCGCGAAAATTGTGGACGACGACTACGAAAAGCACGGGATAAAGCGCGAGGGCACCATTTCGAGCTTGATGGGCGTGATGAACCGCTTAAACGGGCTGTATACCTCCCTGGCCTTTTTCGTGGTGGGCCGCCTGTTTTCGTTTGAAAGCGGCGACGCCCCCGGTCCCAATCCCGGCCAGGCGTCCCGGGTGCTTTTGTGCCTGTTCCCGGCCGCGGCGATGATTCTTGCGACCGTTTTCTCGTTCTTCCTGCATTTCCGCAAAGCACAGAAAGAAAAGACCGCAGAGAAGGAAGCGCAGCCGCTGCAAAAGGACGCGTAGCATGGAAAAATTCCTTATCCTGCACGCCGACGACCTCGGCTACAACGCGCAGCAGAACGCGGCGATTGCCGAGCTTTGGGAAAAAGGCCTGCTGACCTCCACCTCCCTTTTGCCCGTTGCGCCCGAGGCGGCGGCCGGTGTGCAGTTTTTGCGGGAGAGCGGCTGCCCGGCGGGCGTGCATTGGGTCCTCAATTCCGACAGCGACACGGCGCGCTGGCAAAGCCTGACGCGCGCAAAATCCCTGACGGACGGCAGGGGAATGCGGGCAAACGCCCTCGCCGCGGGGCTTCTTGCGAAGCGGCGCGAGGTCTACGCGGAGCTCGAGGCGCAGGTGCTGTATATGCGTATCCGCGGCGTTTCACCCGACCATGCCGACAACCATTGCGCAACGCTGTACGGCGTCAACGGGCGGCGGTTCTTTTTGGATGCGTTCGAGCTGTGCCGCAAATACAGCCTGCCGTTCCGTTTCCCGAAAACACCGGGCTTTTTGGAACGGCAGCTCGGCCGGCGGCTGCCGGAACCCGCCCTGCGCCTGCAAAAGATGCTTGTCGCGTGCGGGGAACGGCGCGGGGTGCGGATGCCCGACGACGTCGTCTCGAACCCGTGGAGCATGGCGCGCATCCGAAATTACGAAACGCTGCGCCGGTACTATCTCGACGCGGTGGACGCGGCGGGCCCCGGCGTAACGGAAATGTTTTTCCATCCGGCGGCGCCGAACCCGGACGCCGGCCCCGAGTGGCAGAAGCGCGTTTACGAATACGAGCTTCTGAAAAGCGGCGACCTTTTGGAGCGCGCGGCGCAAAAAGGCGTGCGCGTCGTCTCCTGGGGTGTTTTTTCCGAGCTTCCGAAGCCATAAGCGAAAGCAAAAGCGCGGCGGGGCGTAAAATGCGCCCCGCCGAAAAAGTCTCGGAAAATCTTTGAAAAAGCGAAAAAAAGCATTGACAGCCGGAAAAAATTCTGCTATTATATTCGAGCGTCAAAGCTATATTCCTCCATAGCTCAGTCGGTAGAGCACGCGGCTGTTAACCGCGGTGTCGTTGGTTCGAGTCCAACTGGGGGAGCCAAACAGGAAAGGGATGCCCAAGGCATCCCTTTCCTGTTTTTCTTTCAGCTGCACACAAACAGCCGCCGTGGTTAACAGCCGCAGCGGCTGTTAACTGGCGCACGAGCCCGCGCCGCCGGGGGCGGGAGCAGCGGGCCCGTGCGCAGGAAGAAACAAGGAGCGCCGCGAAGCGCGCCAAGCGAGCGGGGCGACTATGTTTCTGACCGACAAGTGTCGTTGGTTCGAGTCCAACTGGGGGAGCCAAACAGGAAAGGGATGCCCAAGGCATCCCTTTCCTGTTTTTCTTTCAGCTGCACACAAACAGCCGCCGTGGTTAACAGCCGCAGCAGGATGCGGAGGCGCTGTGTATACTCCGTCGGAATATAGCCAAACGGGCTTTGGATATGCTAATATGATAAAGCAGACTGGCTTTTACGACAGGCCGGCTTCGGTAAAAACAGGCGTCCTTGCCGGATGCGTCGATTTCTATGCGTATGGAGCTTTATAGGAGGGCAGAGATTATGCAAAACGAAAATGTGCAAATGCTACAGGACACTTTGGATATTTTTAAGAACGGCAAATACAAAAAGGACGGTAAAACGGTTTATATCAAGCTGACCAGACAAGAAATGGAAACATGTTATGTGTATCTCCCGGAAAATATCCGGGATATAATGAGCCGCAAGGACTTCCGGCACGTACACGTCATCGGCAGAATCGGCGTCGGCTGCAGAAATATCGACTCCTTCAGCATGGCGCAGGAACAATATAAAAAATATATGTCCCTGTTTTCGCGGGAGAGTAAAAATCCAAGAACGCTCGTGCTCAACTTTGCCAATCCGGTCAATCCCGGCGGCGGCGTGCGCCATGGCGCCAAAGCGCAGGAAGAGGACTTGTGCCGCAAAAGCTCGCTGCTTTTTTCCCTGGAGAGCGATTACGCCCAGAGGTACTATCGGTACAACAGGTCGCTGCATACGCATATGGGTTCGGACGCCATCCTGCTGACGCCCGACGTGGAAATCATCAAAGACGCCGACGGCAGCCTGCTCGATGAAACGGTCCTTGTATCCGTCATGACCTGTGCGGCGCCCATGGTTACACAAGGAATGGGGGGTATGCGTGCCGAGCAGTACCGCGCGCTTTTTTACAACAGGATTTGCGGGATGCTGAAATGCGCGGCCTACTGGGGGTACCAGGCGCTTGTGCTTGGCGCGTTTGGCTGCGGTGCGTTTGGCAACGATGCAAATTTGGTGTCCGACCTGTTTTATAAGGCGTTAAAGGAATTCGACTTTGACGGCATGAAGGCGAAAGATTTCTTTCGCAGAATCGACTTCGCAGTATTGGATAAGACCCGCGACCAATACAACTTGAATGCGTTCCAAAGAAATTTTGCGCAGTTTTATCGAGAAGAAGACAGCGCGGAAATCAGACGTGCGGAAGCAAGGAAGAAGGAGAACGAGGCAAAGCTCAATCCGATTCGTGGCTGCCTGTTCGGCGGCGCGGTTGGGGATGCGCTTGGCTATCCGGTAGAGTTCTTGTCGGCGGACGCTATTTTTGCGCGTTACGGCAAGGCGGGCATTACAGAATACGAGCTGGACGAGCAAACCGGAAAAGCGTTAATTTCTGACGACACCCAGATGACGCTGTTTACCGCAAACGGCCTGCTGGTAGGAGATACACGCGGCTGTATGCGAGGCGTTTGCGGTTGGCCGAGAAGTTATGTGGCCGCCGCGTACCGGGATTGGCTCTATACGCAAACCGGTTCGTTTGAAAAAAGAGCGCAGCGGAAAGAGAGACAACGCTCCTGGCTGTGTGACGTACCTGCGCTTTATGCGCGCAGAGCCCCCGGAAACACCTGCCTGTCCGCTTTGTCGAAAGGGGCGGACTATGACCCGGAGCATATAAAAAATCGCAAAAACAACAGCAAGGGCTGCGGCGGCATTATGCGGATAGCCCCGCTTGCGTTGAATTACAGGATGGCAATGGAAAATTTGGATATGGAAGCGGCGCAAATCGCCGCCATTACCCACGGGCATTCTCTCGGGTATATGCCGGCGGCAGTGCTTTGCCACATCCTCAATCGCATTGTGTTCCCCGGCGAACGGAAGATGGCTTTGAAGGAGATTGTGCTGGAGGCAAAAGCGACCGTCGAAAAAATATTCGCGGCCGACAGCCACCTGCACGAGCTTCTTGCCATAATAGACCGCGCAATCGCCCTGTCTGAAAACGAGCTGGATGATTTTGAAAATATTCAGGCCCTCGGCGGGGGCTGGGTAGCGGAAGAAACGCTTGCCATCGGCATCTATTGCAGCCTACGCCATGCCGATGATTTCTCGCGGGGGATTATCGCCGCCGTGAACCACAGCGGCGACAGCGACTCTACCGGCGCGGTGACCGGCAACATCCTCGGCGCGCTTGTCGGATATGAGGCGATTGAACAAAAGTGGAAGACGAACCTGGAATGTGCGGACGTTATTTTGGAAATGGCGGATGACATTTGCCACGGGTGCCAGATGCGCGAATACAGCACCTATTACGACGCCCCTTGGGCTTTGAAGTATATGGATATGCATTGGAAAAGCCCCGCGCCGCGAAGCGGGAAGATGCCCTTGGCGGATATTGTCAATTCTTCTGCGTTAGATACAATAAACAGAATGCTTCGTAACGGCGAGCTGTAAAGCTGCCTTCCAACGAAAACCGGTGCGGCATACCGTCTGCGCTATCCTAACAGGGGCATGGCGTCATAGCGGCATAGGAGAAAATCGCGGCGGACCTTTGGTTCGGTACAAACAAGCGCGGGGCGACTGTGGTCCTGGCCGACAAGTGTCGTTGGCTCGAGCAAAGCGCGGGGGAGCGGGACAGGAACAGGGGCGCCAAAAGGCGCCCCTGTTCCTGTCTTTTTCTTGCTTGGATACGTCTCGCCCGCCCGGGGTTAACGCCGCCGCGGCTGCGTTCGCGCTGAAGGAAGCGCCGAAAAAAGGGAATACGTCGATGCGCTTACGTTTTAAAGCGGCGCCATTTTTCCTTTGCGCGACCGGTTTCCCATACAATGCGGAGGTCTTTTGCAAGCGCCGCACAGGACGGATATCTATCGGCAGGGTTTAATGCCGTGCATTTTTTAATTATGGAAATGAAAAACTTGTTAAGCCTGTCCTTTTCGGTTCCAAAACTTACGCCGCTTTTGCCGGTTGGCCGTATTCCCGAACATAGATTGTACATGGTCATGCCCAAAGCATAAATATCACTTCTGCAATCCGTTTGCGAAGTACCGTATTGCTCGGGCGCTGCAAAACCGGCTGTCCCCAGGCAAGCCGTATCTGCTTTTTGATTGGGTTTATATGTGCGCATGATTCCGAAATCAAGGATAGAAATATTCCCGTCCGGCTTCAGGATGATGTTTGCCGGCTTCATATCGCGGTAAATAACAGGCGGATTTTGAGCATGGAGATATCCCAAAACATCGCAAAGCTGCAGCGCCCATGCCGTCACGCTTTCCACGGGCTGCGCGCCGTGTGTTTTCACGACATTTTCAAGCGTTTCTCCCTCGATATACTCCATCACAATCGCCGCATATTCGGCTGTATCCAGAATATCCGCCACCTTGGGGATGGCGGGGTGAGCAAAGGATTGCATCATTTTCGCTTCCCGCATTACAGAATCGCGAATCTGACGGGCGTTGCCGGCGGCTTCGGTTTTAACGAGCTTAACCGCCCAGAATTTGTCCGCTGTCGTGTCCAGCGCCAGGTAAACGGTTGATAATCCGCCGCCGCCGACTTCTTTTACCAGCTTATACCGATTGTTCAGTACGGAACCGACATTATATTCGTTCTCCTTTTCCGAAATGCCGCGCGCCTCCGCTTCGCTGTGCTCGCGCGGCTTGTCATCATAGAAAACGTATTCTTTTGCTTTTGCAAAGTTGAGGGTATCCCCCGGAAAAAGCTCATATTTTGTGTTTTGCTTCAGCTTTTTCCCGTTCAGCCATGTTCCGTTCAGCGAATTTTTGTCCATAACGAACCAACCAGTACCCTCATAATAAAATGCGGCATGAATCTGGGATATGCAGGTGTTGTCGATTTGAAGCGCGCAATCCGAGCGCCTTCCAACCGCAAGATAGTCGCCTTGCAGTTCAATGCCTTGATTTGCAGCTGCATCATGCAATTTTAATTGATTTGTATCAAACAGCAGCTTCGTTATATCCGTTGGCAAAAATACATAATCCGCATCTGCGTCATATTTCGTGTCTGAAGACATAGCGTGTTCATCCTCATCTGTGTCATGTTTCGTATCTGAAGATACGGCACATTCGTCTGTCTCATAATAAACCCGGATTTCTTCTCCTCGCGTCTCGTTTATTATCGACGATGCCAGCATGTCCATCCCTTCCGCATTTGGATGCGTGCCGTCAATCGAATCATAGCAGCCGGAATTGAATAAATCTATAACTCTACAAGCATACTGTTTCGCAACGGCTTCTATCACCTGATTATATGCCGTTATATTGCTGCCGTTATAAACATACGGAAAATTAAAGGACGGCTTGGAAGACATAAAGGTTGCGCACAAGGTGCAGCACCAGATTTCGGCGTTTGGATAATTCGCCTTGAGCTTGCGCAGCATGGTCGCATAGGCACAGCGAAAAGTGCGGTTGTCCTGCCGCCGCGCGATGACGCCGGCCTTATTTTCAATGGGAACGCCGTTTGCCCAATCGTTTATGCCAAGATAGACAAGGATAACGTCCGGCATAACATTGCGAATATGCAGCCCGCCCGTTCGCGCATCCGAGCAGCCGGACGGAAACAGCGAATCGCTGCCGGGGAGCTGCGTTACCCGGCTTCCCGACCAGGAATTGTTGACAAGCAGTTCGCCGCCAAAGCAATCCACGACCTTGCCCCACCAGGTGTCTGTGATATCTCTTACGCCTGTTTTTTCGCAGTTCTCACCGCTGTAGAACACGCTGTAGCCTTTTGGATTGTATCCGGCAAGCGTGCTTATGGAATCTCCTAAAATGGAAAACCGCTTCCCGACATATGCATATCCGTCTTGATAAGCGATTAACTCTCTCAGTCTCATAAAACTCACCTTCCAATTTTAGGCTTTTGCCGTATGCAAGGACGCGAATGTACGCAACGCCTGTTCCCGGCTCGCTTGAAAACAATCCCGAAAACATAGTAGCATATCCAAAATGAATTTGACAATATTCTAACAGCATACACCCGCCAAACCAAAAGCGCAGAATCGTCTAAAAAGCTTGCTTCCCATATGCCCCTTCCTCCTTCAAAAAGCGCTTGCATGAAAACCCCGCGGCAAATTGCCGGAAGGCTTTGCGGCCCCCTTAAGACGGTTCGGGCGAAGCGCGGGGACGGGCAAGGGGCCGCGGGGTCTCCCTTTGCCGGCTTTCGGCCGCCGCCGCGGCATGGGGTTTTCCGGGCGGCTGCCGGTTTTTAACACCCTTGCGGCCCTTGTTGAGAAACGGCGGCCGGCGCAACCGGCGGTTGCGGGATTTTTTCGGGCGCAACCGTTGGTTGGTGGCGGTTTTTCGGGTTCCCGGCTATTTTATAAGCAGTCGGCCGGGGCGATATGCCCGGCAGCTTAGAACATCTGACGGCGGGCGAAAAGCCGCGCCGTTCGGGAAGGAGTTCGGTATGGGTTATCTTGACAAAATCAAGCTTGCGCAGTATTCGCGCCGGGAGGATTGGCTCAATTCCATTTCTCACATGGTCGGCGGGGGACTGTCCGTCGTCGCGCTGCTTCTGTGCCTTGTGCGCGCGGTGCTGGCGCGGCGGTGGGATTATGCGGTGCTGGGGCTTGTGTACGGACTTACGATGATTGCGATGTATTCGTGCTCGTCGGTGTACCACGCGCTGCGCCCGAACCGCGGCAAGCGCGCCATGCGCCTGGTGGACCACGCCATGATTTATCCGATGATTGCGGGGACCATAACGCCGCTTGCGGTGCTGGTCATTGTCCCGCAGCGGCCCGTGCTCGGCTGGGTGCTCGTCGGCGTGGCGTGGGCCGTGGTTGCGGCGGCCGTGCCCATCACGCTGACGCTGTTCAACAAAACCAAAATTACGCAGATGGTGCTGTACCTCGCGCTCGGCTGGATGGTGATTGTCGCGGTCAAAACGCTTTGGGAGCATTTTGACCGCACGGGGATGTGGCTGCTCGTTTCCGGCGGCCTTGCCTATACGCTCGGCGCGGTGCTGTACGGCATCGGCGCAAAAAAGCCGTATTTCCACTCGGTGTTCCACTTTTTTGTGCTCGCGGGCAGCATCCTGCATTTTCTGTCTTTATATTTGTATGTTTTTGTTGTAAAATAGGTATGTTAAGGGGGGATTTCATGCGGGGGAAACGGTGGATTTGGCTTCTGTGCGCGGCGCTGCTTGCGGCGTCGGTGCTTTTGGCGGTATTTCTGCGGCCCGGACGGCAGAGGGCGGAGGCGGCGTCTGTACCGGCGTCGGCCGGGGCGGTCCGGACAGCGGCGGCAACCACGGCCCCGCCGGCAGCCGTGTCCACGTCCGCGCCCACGTCCGCGCCCACGCCCCTGCAGGCGCAGCAGCAGGCGCTGGCGCAAACGGCAGCCGTGCAGGATACGCTTGCGCAGGCGCTCGACGCGCTGGTCGAGCCCTACGGCAAAAAGGCGGCGGTCAGCTACCGGCGGCTGTCCGACAACGCGCTGTACCTGTATAACCCCGACACGAAGTTCCACATTGCAAGCCTTGTGAAGGCGCCGTACTGTATGTGGCTGCTGGACCGCGCCGCCGAGGGCGACGTCGACCTGCAGGAGACGCTGACGCTGCGTGCGGCCAACAAGCGCACGGGGGCGGGCACGTTCCAATATGCGCCGGACGGCACGACCTATTCGGTTTCGGAGGTCATCGCCCAGACCATCCGCAAAAGCGACAACACGGCCTTCGCCATGCTGCGCGCGCGGTACGGCACGGCGGGCTACATTGCATATACGGAAAACTTTGCCCTCGCGCACCCTGAGGATGTGCGGCAGGTGACCGACGGGCGCATCACGGCGCGCGACGCGGACCGCTACCTTTTGGCGCTCGAGCGGTTTTTCCGGGAAAATCCGAACGGCGGCGTTTTGGAAACGCACCTGCGCGCGTCCGAGTTTCGGCTGATTCGGAACGTGGAGAGCGTACAGAAGTGGGGCGACTACAGCGGCTGCTACAGCGTCATGGGCCTTGTGTGCGCGGACGAGCCGTATCTGCTGTCGGTGCTCACGCGCGATTTTGCAAACATAGAGGAGACGGCCCGGCTTGTCGGCCGCATTACGGACGCCATCGAAAAAAACAGTTGACAGCAGGGGAATCTTCTGGTAAAATACCTGTGCCGCATAGGAAAGGTGCGCCCAAACGGCGCAGGAAGCGATTGTTCGCGCCTTTCATAGCGAGACTGTCAAGAAAGCAGGGAAACGTATGTACGCAGTGATTGAGACCGGCGGGAAGCAGTACAAGGTCCAGCCCGGCGACGTTCTGTTCGTCGAAAAGCTGGCGGCCGAGGCGGACGCAGAGGTCACCTTTGACAAGGTGATTGCCGTTGCCGCGGACGATGGCTTCAAAACCGGCAAGCCGTATGTGGAGGGCGCGAGCGTAACCGCGAAGGTCCTGAAAAACGGCAAGGGCAGAAAGGTGACCGTGTTCACCTACAAGCCCAAGAAGAACGAGAAACGCAAGATGGGTCACCGTCAGCCGTACACGAAGGTGGAAATTACCGCCGTCAACGGCTGAGCCATGATTCACATCCGGTTCGAACGCACGAAGGACGGGGCGCTTTCCGGATTTCAGGTGCGCGGGCACGCGGAATTCGCGCCAAGCGGGCGCGACATCGTCTGCGCGGCGGTCTCCTCCGCCGTCTACATGGCGGCGAACACCGTCACCGAGGTGCTGGGTCTTTCGCCCGACATCACGCAGCGCGACGGGCGGCTTGCCCTCTCCCTTTCGCAGGAGCAGGCGCCGGCGGCTTCGGCGGTGCTTGCGGGGCTGCAGCTGCATTTGCAGGCGCTGTGCCGGCAATACCCCGACTACATCACATTGGATTGAAAGAGGTGCTTTGGAATGCTTCAGGTCAACATTCAGCTTTTTGCGCATAAAAAAGGTATGGGCTCGACCAAGAACGGTCGCGATTCGGAATCGAAGCGGCTCGGCGTCAAGCGCGCCGACGGCCAGCACGTTCTGGCGGGCAACATCCTGGTGCGCCAGCGCGGCACGCACATCCACCCCGGCGAGAACGTCGGCAAGGGGTCGGACGACACCCTGTTCGCGAAGGCGGACGGCGTCGTGCGCTTTGAGCGCATGGGCAAGGACCGCAAAAAGGTCAGCGTTTACGCCGTAGAGCAGTAAACGGCCGAATCCAAAAGCCAGCAGACCGGAACGCGCAGTTCCGGTCTGTTCTTTTTTTGCCGGGCGGAAGGCGCGCACCGCCGGAAATATCTAACAAATCGACAAAACGCACAACATTTTGCTTGCTTTTTTGCCGCGCACCCCGTATACTGAAGAAAACGGGCGGCCGGGCCGCCGGAAGCTTTCAGAAAGGGGAATTCCCATGCGGCTGGAACTTTGCGCGCCGTGCCTGTTCGGGCTCGAGGGGCTTGTCGCCGACGAGCTGCGTGCGCTCGGGGCGGAGGCGGTCGCCGCCGAAAACGGGCGGGTGCGCTTTGCGGGCGACGAGGCGGTGCTCGCGCGCGCCAACCTCCTGCTGCGGACGGCGGAGCGCGTCTACGTGGTGCTCGGGCGTTTTTCGGCGCGCACCTACGACGAGCTGTTCGAGGGCGTGCGCGCGCTGCCGCTGGAAAACTGGATTGGGCGCGACGACGCCTTCCCCGTGGCGGGGTACACGCTGCAGTCGGCGCTGCACAGCGTCCGCGACTGCCAGGCGATTGTCAAAAAGGCGGCGGTCGAGCGGCTCAAGGCAAAATACGGGCTCAGCTGGTTCCCGGAGACCGGCGTCAAAAAGCAGCTGCGCTTTTCCCTTTACAAGGATGCGGCCGACCTGTATCTGGACACGTCCGGGGAGCCGCTGTACAAGCGCGGCTACCGCGCCGAGGCGGGCGAGGCGCCCATCCGCGAGACGCTGGCGGCGGCGCTGTGTATGCTGTCGCGCCTGCGCCCTTACCACACGCTGTACGACCCGATGTGCGGCTCGGGCACCATCTTAACCGAGGGCGCGCTGCTGGCCGAAAACATCGCGCCGGGCCTGCGGCGGCGGTTCGCGGCGGAGCGCTTTGCGCAGCTTTCGCCGGAGGCCTGGAAGGCAGAACGCGCCCGGGCGCTGGAGAGCCGGCGGCCCGCGCCGGATTTTGCGGCAATCGGGGCGGACATCGATCCCGCGATGGTCGAGCTTGCGCGGGAAAACGCCAAGCGCGCGGGCGTTTCCGGCTGCGTGCGCCTGCAGACGGCGGACGTAAAGACGTTTTGCCCCGGAACCGACCACGGCACCGTCGTAACGAACCCGCCCTACGGCGAGCGCCTGCAAACGCAGACAGAGGCGGCGGCGCTTTTGCGCACGCTCGGGCGCGTGTTCGAGCGGCGGCACGGGTTTTCCTACGGCGTCATCAGTCCCGAGCCGGCGTTTGAAAAGCTGTTCGGCCGGCGGGCGGACAAGAACCGGAAGCTGTATAACGGCAGCATACTGTGCCGGTATTATATGTATTATAAATAAAACCGAAACGCAGCGAACCAAACGGGAAGGTGGATTCTATGCAGCATATTTTCATTGTCAACCCGGCGGCGGGCAAGGGCAGGGCCAAGGCGCGCATCGTGCCGCAGATTGAGGCGTATTTTGCCGCGCACCCGGCGCTCTCCTACGAAATCCATGTTACCGAGGCCCCCGGCGAGGGGCAGGCCTTTGTGGAAGCGCGCGCGGCGGCGGGCGAGCCGGTGCGGTTTTACGCCTGCGGCGGCGACGGGACGCTTTACGAGGTAATCAACGGCGCGTACCGGTACGACAACGCCGAGGTCGCTGTTATCCCCTTGGGCTCGGGCAACGACTTCGCCCGCATTTTCGGCAAAAGCGACAAGCTTTGCGACATCGGCGCGCAGGTTACGGCCGAAACGCGGCGGTTCGACCTTATCGACGCGGGCGGCAAGGTCGCCGTCAACCAGTGCTCGATGGGCCTGGACGCCGAGGTCTGCGCCAAGCAGACCTACTTCAAGCGCCTGCCCGGCGTCTCGGGGGAGCTTGCGTATACGCTGTCGCTGGTCTACTGCCTGTTCCGCCGGCTCAACAGCGAATTCCGCGTGACGGTGGACGGCAAAACAGTCTGCGAGGGCAAAATGCTGTTCGCCCTGTGCGCGAACGCCCGCTGGTACGGCGGCGGCTACCAGGGCGCGCCGCGGGCCGTCCCCGACGACGGGCAGTTCGACTGCGTGCTGGTGCGCAAAACCTTTGGGCGGCTGAAGCTGGCGAGCCTGGTCGGCAAATACAAGCGCGGCGAGCACCTCGGCTGGGATTTTACGACCTTTGTGCGCGGCCGGACGATGACGATAGAAAGCAAGGCCCCCGCGGCGGTCAACGTGGACGGCGAGTGCGACTACGTAACGGAAAGCACCTTTACGCTGCTGCCCGGGGCGGTGCGCGTGGCGGTGCCGGATTTGGAGAGCTACGAGCGCATTGTCGGCCCCGAACGGGCAAGGCAGCAGGCCGAGGTTGCCGCGGCCGCTTCCCGTTAATGTGCTGTAAAGAATAAGTAAAGTTTGTGTAAAATGCGGATTGCAAGATTTTACGCCGCCTTTTATAATAATACATTGAGCGGAAAAGAGTGTCCGAGCGACACTCTTTTCGTTTGCAGCCGTCCGGAAGGAACCCGGGCGGCTTACGCCGGGGCCGCGGCCCCGGGAAAGAGAGGCGGACATGAAAAAATACATGAAGCGGTCCGAGGTCTGGACCTACGGCATAGGCCTGTTCGGCATTGCGCTTTTGACGGGCTGGATGCCGGACTACTCCTACACGTTCTTTAACGACTTTGCCTTTAAGGGCACGGACATCGACCCGGCGCGGATTATGAAAATCCTGCCGTACGTCACGCTGGTGGCGGGGATTGTCGGCGCGGCGTGCGAGCTGATTATCGGCATTCTGGTCGACCGCACCCGCACGAAATGGGGCAAAATCCGCCCGTGGGTCGGCTTCGGCATTTTGCCGCTGGCGGTTGTTTCGATGCTCGTGTTCATCGCGCCGAGCACCAACAATTTTTACGGCGCGGTCGCGTGGATGTTCATCATTTACGCGCTGTACACCGCCGTCAGCTGCGCGGTCGAAAGCCCGGCGAACTGCTTCGGCGCGTGCTGCACGCCCAACCCGAACGAGCGCAGCGACGCCATTTCCATCGCGAGCATTTTCCGCTCCGTCGGCCAGTCGGGCGGCATGGTCGTGCTGCCGGCCGTCGGCGCCATTATGAAGGTCGCGCTCGGCAAGGAGCAGTTCAAGACCGCCGAGGGGCAGGGGCTTGACCTGATGCTGTCGACGGGCGTCTGCGTTTTGGGGCTTGTGCTGTTCGGCATGATTTTCTTTACGAACAACCGCGAGCGCGTCCCCTATACGACCGAGCGCGTCAGCCTGTGGCAGAGCATCAAGTTCGTGTTCACCAACAAGAACCTTTTGATGGTCTCCTTAACGAAATTCACGGGCTTCGGCCGCGGCGTGTACAGCACGGTGAGCCTGTACATCGCGGTCTATATGCTCGGCTCGAAGGATTTGAAGCTCGGCCTGCTGCTGCCCATGGGCGTGGGCACGGCGGTCGGGATGCTCATTGTCAAACAGCTTCTGAAAAAATGGGGCACGCGCAAGGTCTACATCGTCTGCTGCCTGTACGGCTCGGCGAGCCTTGCGGTGCTGTACGTCGTGTCGCGCGTGATTGGCTTCAACCCCGACGTGCTGATGATTCCGTTCCTGGTCATCAACTTCTTCGTCGGCCTGCAGCACGGCAACACGAACCTGACGCCGAACGTCATGATTGCCGACGTCGTCGACGAGATTGAATGGAAAACCGGCAAGCGCCAGGAGGGGCTTTGCTACGCGGGCTACGGCTTCTTCTCGAAGGTCGCGGCGGCGCTGACGAAATCCTTCGGCCCGGCGCTGGTGACCTGGTCGGGCTATGTGCAGTCGTCGAACATGAACGTCGCCTATGCGACGCAGTCGGACGACACGCTCAATAAGCTTTTGCTTATCTACACGCTGATTCCCGCCATCTTTGTCATCGGCCAGATGCTGCCCATCCTGTTTTATGACCTGACGGGCAAGAAGAAGGAGCGCATCACGAAAGAGCTTGCCGAGCGCCGTGCGCAGGCGGCTGCGGCAGAGAAGGAGGCGTAAGCGATGGCGAAAAAGACGAAAAAGGCGGCCCCCGAGGTTGTCGAAAAGGACATGACCACCGCGCGCTTTGACAAGGGCTATGCGATTGCGGCCTTCCTGCTGATTGTGGCGTTTTTGGCGTCGGTGAGCGCGGCGTATTTCCATTCGCGCTACCTCATGTTCTACCCCGAAAAGGTGGCCGAGCAGTATTGCAGTTCGGCGATTGTGCTCAAGGACGATTTCAATTCGCTGAAGTACACGTCGCTGATACAGAATCTGTATCTCGGCGACTATTTCCGCGAGAATTACATCCGACCCCGCCTTGCCGAGGGCGAGAGCGTGACGGAGCGCACCCCCGAGGAGCAGGGCGAGCTGATGGACAAAATGGACGAGATTATGTTCGCCTATTACGCCGACATCATCGCGTCGAATACCGACAAGACCCTTGACAGCGTCCTGACGCTTTACGTCGACAAGTACGTCGAAACGTACGAGGCGGTGTTCGGCGAGCCGGCGTACGCGAGCGTGGAGGACGACCTGGTGACCTGCTTTGAGGCGGGCGTCAGCGCCTACAGCGAAGCAAACGCCCTCGACGCGGAAAACGAGACCGTCGAGGTCCGCAAGACCTATTCCGACGAGGAGGTTGCCGCCTACCGCGCGGGGCTGTCCGAGGACGCGCGCGCCGAATATGCGCGGTTCGGCCTGTCGCCCGACGCGGTGGAGGGCGTGTGCGAAACGCAGTTCTCCTACACCGTCGGCGGCGAGGTGTTCAACGTCCCCTGCACGCTGATAAAGGTCGGTATGCAGTGGTACGTCGACGTGACGGCGCTGTAATATTACGTAAAACCGGGGTCCGGTCCTGTGTTGCTGCGACACAGAACCGGACCCCGTTCAGAATTCAGAATTCAGACGTCAGATGTCAGAACGCGTAGTAATAGGTTTCAGCAAAACCAAAAGTCAGATGTAATTTTTCCTCCCTCTGACGAGGGAGGTGGGTCGGCGGCTTTGCCGCCGAGCCGGAGGGAGAGACAAAATCAGATAAGACTTTTTATTTTTTCTCTCCCCCAGTCTCGCCTCATTGCATTCGGCTCGCCAGCCCCCTCGTCAGAGGGGGCAAAGGAAAAGAGCAGCAATCGGGAAGGTGCAGACAGTAAAAGTCAGCACCTACCTTTTCCTCCCTCTGACGAGGGAGGTGGCAAAACGGCACGCAGTGACGTTTTGACGGAGGGAGAGATACAGAAAAGAAAAGTTTACCGTATCTCTCCCCCAGTCTCGCCTCATTGCATTCGGCTCGCCAGCCCCCTCGTCAGAGGGGGCAAAGAGCGCGTTCTGCCCTCCGCCCCCAACCGCAAAGCACCCCCAATGTCCCGTTTTTTGGACATTGGGGGTGCTATATTGTTGTCTGCCGGCGCAAATGCGCCCAAAACGAACGAACCGCTTCTGCGCGCGCGTCCGTCACCACGCAAAACCGGTCTTTCACCCGAAACCCCTTGTATTTATAAAAATGACTATGTATAGTGTACTCTGTGATTCGCGCACAACGGCGCGTCACCGGTCCCTGGGCTCCGGGTGCTTTTTCCGGAACTCCTCGCCGGTGATAAGGTAGTGGATGGACACGTCGAAATACTCCGACATGCGCTTGAGCATCGCCTGCCCCGGCTCACGCCGGCCGTTTTCGTACTGGGACAGCGCCTCGCGCGAAATGTGCAGGTCCAGCGCGACCTTTTGTTGATTGAGGCCACGCGCTTTTCGTATCTCCCGTAAGCCGCGCATAGAATCACCCTTGACTTTATTGTAACGATTTGTTACAATAAAAACGTAACAATATGTTACGTGCCACTATTCTGTCGGCTCGCGGGCTTATCCCCGCTTGCCACGAACCGGCGGGCAACATCCACCCCATGCGATGGAACCCGTCGGTTTGTTTTTACCCAAAAACGCAAAGGAAAAACCGGGAAAGCTTTGCACCGCTTATCCGGATGCAAGAAAATTCGACCCCTTTCGGCATTATATGCAAATTCCGCATCGATATTTGTCTAAATTGCGAGGTATAGGTGGATAAACCGCAAATAAATAGTGAAAATTCTATGATGAATTTGGGAAATTCTCTTGACAGGCCGTTCAGAAAGACGGTATAATATTACATACTTAAATGGGTGAATTGTCTCCATTTTTAGAAAGCACCGATTCGGAGGGAACAGATTTTGGCAGAACCCCAGGTTTTCCGCCCGGATTATTCGGGCGCAGGCGAAGCGCGCGGCACGTATAACGACTCGTCCGCCGGCTTTTCCGTTTCCTACATAAAAAAGAAGGATATCAAAACGCTTTACCCCTCGGGCGGCTTCAGCGTCCGCGGGCAGGTGGGCGCGGGGCGCGAGGAGCTTGGCCGGCTCGAGTCGGGCGAGGCCTCGGTGCCCGTTTACAGCATTGCGAAGCTTGCGCACAAGCGCGTGGCGGGCTACGTGCCCGTCGGCGGCGACGATTACATCGCCGTCATGCAGGACACGCTGCTTTTGTGGATTCTGCTGATGCTGCTTGCGCTGGCGGCGATTGCCGGGCTTGCGTTCGGCATCCACGCGGCGGTGCAGGCCAGCGCCGAGCCCGAGACCACCACGGCGCCCGCCGGGGTGCTCGACCCGAACGCCGAGGAGGGGCTCGGCCAGCTTGACGTGCCGGAGCACATTGACACCGACACGGCGATGATTGACTTCAACGGCATTACGGAAATGCATTTCGTCGCCGGGCAGCGCGAGCAGAATTATGTGTTCTCCAATCCCAAGGATAACCCCTGCTATTATAAGATTACCGTAACGCTTTCCGACACGGGCGAGACGATTTATACGTCCGACCTGCTGCCCCCCGGCTATTCCATTTCGCGGTTCGAGATTTCGCGCGAGCTCGAGGTCGGGGAATATGCAACGCTCGTGCATTTCGACACCTACAGCTTCGACAAGGAGCAGCGGCCGCTCAATAAAATGAACTTCCGCACCACCATCATCGTCGAAGAACCGGCCGGGGAGTAAGACGAAGGCGGCGTAGGAAAGGGCGCAGACAGTAAAAGTCAGCACCTACCGTTTCCTCCCTCTGACAGGTGAAAGCCAGCCGAACTCGTTCCTCCCTCTGACGAGGGAGGTGGCACGCGCGCAGCGCGTGACGGAGGGAGAGAACCTTTCGCCGTTCGGAGAACGGCGCGTAACGCTGCTTAGTTTTAATTTGTCTCTCCCCCAGTCACGGTGTCGTTCCTCCACCGTGACAGCCCCCTCGTCAGAGGGGGCAAAGGAAAGAGCGGCAATTAGAAAGAGCAGCAATTAGAAAGAGCAGCAATTAGAAAGCGCGGCAATCAGAAAGCGCGGCAATCAGAAAGCGCAAACGAAGGGAGCTTGTCATGCTGCGATACGACGGCAAGTTAATCGCACGGGCAAAAGAGCTTCGAAAGAATATGACCCCATGGGAAATCAAGCTGTGGACGCAGTTCCTGCGCGAATATCCCGTCCGTTTTCAACGGCAAAAGGTCATCGGCAATTCCATTGTAGATTTCTATTGCGCAAAGGCGCGTTTGGTTGTGGAGCTGGACGGCGGCGGGCACTATCTGCCGCAGCAGCAGCTTGTAGACGCACAGCGCACCAAAGCGTTGGAGGCCCTTGGGCTTCGGGTGCTGCGCTTTTGCAATACGGATGTGGACGGCAGCTTTTACGAGGTCTGCACCGTGATTGACAACACCGTGCAGCAAACGCTGGCGCAAAGGAAATAGAGCTTAAATCACAAATCAGAACGCACTCGTTCCTCCCTCTGACGAGGGAGGTGGCACGCGCGCAGCGCGTGACGGAGGGAGAGAACCTCTCGCCGTTCGGAGAACGGCGCGTGTAACACCTACTTGGCTCTAACTCGTCTCTCCCCCAGTCTCGCCTCATTGCATTCGGCTCGCCAGCCCCCTCGTCAGAGGGGGCAAAGGAAAGAGCAGACTTTTGATATTTCGCTATATCCAGCATTCCCCCAACATCTACCATCTAATATCTACCATCTCCCATCTAAAAAGCAACCCTTATCTCCGCTTCGGCGGTGTTTGAACCGGGGCTGCGGTCCCGGAATTCAAAAACAGGAAAGGAGTTTCAGACGATGAAAACAAGAGGAAAAGTCTGGAAACGCGTCACCGCGGTTGCGCTCGCCGTAATCATGGTGGCGGTCTCCCTGCCCCTTGCGCTCGCCGCGGGCGACGGGACGTATGACCCGGCGCCGCAGTTTGAGGACGAAAGCGCGCTGTGGGCATGGATGACGGAAGAGGGGACGGTGCGCGTCTCCATACCGCAGGCGCGCGTTGCCGTGCCGAACCGGGGCAGCGCATGGACGGCCGACGCCGCGAGCGGAATCGCGCGGTACATCGTCCGTTTGTACGACCTCGGCTCGACGACCGCGCACCATAAGGACCCGATGACGGATTCGACGGTGCCGACGGCAGAGATGATTCTGGACACGAGCACGGCGCTGACGCTCAGCGAGAACGGCACGATTGAGGTGGAGTTTACCGCGGCCGACCTGCAAGGGGCGACGAACGGCGGGATTACGCTCAACTCGACCAACCGCTTCAATGTGAACGTCTATGCGCAGGACAGCGAAGGCTGGGTTTCCTCGCCCATTTCGACGCTGGTGTCCGACGTACCGCGGTTCACCGGCGAGGGCGAGTATACGCCGGTAGTTGAGAACGAAACCGGTATCCGTGAAATTCTGACGTTTGAAGGCCGCAACAACGACACGGCGAACTACGTCTCCAGCAACGGTGCAACCGACCCGTCGCAGATTGGCAGCCATACCGAGAACGGAAACGGGATGGGCACAGCGTCTGAAGGTGAACATGAAGGCGTAGGCTATGCCAACTGGAACGATGGCGCGTTGGACTATAAGGCCTCCAGCACCACCGGTACGAACCAGCTCCGGTTCCGCGGGCAGACCATTGCGGGCGGCGAGGGCGGCTCGGGCGCGTACAGCTTTTATGTCACCGGCGCCGGGCAGCAGTCCTTTGTGACCACGTGGTCGCGCCAGCACTGGAAGGGCGAGAACGCGGAAGAGGTCTGGTACTGGTTTGATTTTTCTCAGGTCTCGGTCAACGGACTCGCATTCGAGCTGAATACGAGCGGCAAACGATATGTAGAAGAATATTATTCAAATGCTTTTGAGTCAGTTCAGAGCACGCCGACGTATCTTTGCGCGACAGGCGATGAGAACTACAGCCCGTACACATTCTCAACCGCCGGCTATACGGGTGACGACGGCTATGTCCTTATCCAGGGCGACGACGGCTCCTGGCAGAAGGTTTCGCTGGAAGACGGCCGTGTCGACCTGTCCCATTACAAAGGGTATATCCGCGTGCCGACCAAGTTCATTTGTTCGACAGAAGACTCTTATGTCACCGTCCGAAACGACAATTTCGGGCAGGCGGGAACGGCTTGGCGCGACGACAACGGCGCGGCGTTCCGCGACGCGTCCCTGTTTAATGAGCCGGTTTTGGTGGACAAGGCGGGTACGCCGATTACCTCGGCGTATCTGCTGCAATACCGCTTCTTCCGCTTTAGTGTTGGAGACGGATGGTTTAATCCGAACGACTACTACAACTATTTCCCCCAGAACGAATGGGGCTATCCGATGCTTGCGACCGGCTGGAACAAAGCCGACTGTGCCACGAACCGCGAGGACGCCAACAAAGCCTACATTGAAGTGGACGAAAACGGCGAACCCGTGTATAACGCGGACGGTACTGTTAAAATCGGCAACGCGGATGCCGGATACAGAGCGATTGACGACCTGTTTGGCGCAGGCTTCTCCTACGAGAGCATGAGCGATGACAGCGTGAACAAGAGCTTCTATCTGGATTCGGTTATGCTTTACAAAACTGAGGGGACCTATCCCGGCGACATGAGCGCTGATTTGGACGCGCACCCGGAAGGCTGGCCGCTTACCAACTACTACGACCAGCGCACCGAGATTCCGCGGCAGATTCTCGAGACGATTGACGAGCTTATCACCACGCCCGACCTCGGCGACTACCGCGCGGTGCAGTACATCGCCGAAATGCTGCAGGCGTACCGTGACGGCTATAAGGATTTCCTGGCTGCTGAGGAAGCGGCCGGCCGCCGCAATTTCCTGTCGGATGACGGGCTTGCCGCGGTTGCGGCCGAGCTCGGCATGGCGAGCGTCTGGGAGAAATTCATCACGGCGCGCACCCTTTGCGACGCGGCGGGCACGCTCGACTATGACGAAAATACGGGCGCATACACCTTCACCGCGAGCAATGCCCCGAATTCCCCGCTGACCGCGGAGCTTGCCGCGCGGCTGGAAAAGCTGCCCGACCCGTCCGAGGTGTCCTCGGTCAACGACGACGCCTTCGCAAATGAAATTCGCGAGCTGTACCAAATCTACCGCCGGCTCAACCTCCAGCAGCTGGATGCGTTAAGCTACGCGGAGGAGGAAAAGCTCCTCGGCTATGTCGGGCTGGTTTCCGGTGCGGCGGACAACGACCTTGCCGTCGTGAGCGACCTGCTTGCGTCGAACAAGTTCGTTCTGTTTAACGATTTCGATTCGGACAACGTTACGCTTGGGCAGCTGTCCGAACGGATTGAAAACTCCCCCGACCCGTACAAGCGCGGGGACTACCGCTTTACACAGGGCTTCCTGACCTATACGACCACCGCCAACGATTATCTTGGCGCAATCGACAACTCCCCGGTCGAGGATGTTACCGACCCGATGCAGGCGGATGCCTCCGAATATCCCCATGACTTTATCCACAATGCGACGGCGGCGACCATTTCCGCCAGCGGCTTTAACGGCACCAACGGCGCGGTGGTCAACATCAACGGCGCGCACTACAACGATGCGGGCGACAATAATGCTTCGACCTCCAACGGCGTCTATAACATTCTGAGCGTTTCGCGCGACAGCTATACGGCTCTGGACTGGGGCGATTCCGCCGAGCACGGCTTGACCGATGTGGATAACCTCGGCGCAGCGGCCGAGGGCAACGGCAACTGGAGCGACGAATTTATGCTCGGTCTGGTGTTCTATGCCGACTTTACGCAGCTGAAAAACTTTAAGCTTTCGGCAACCATTACGACGAACGTCTGGGGCGCGGACAATGCCGGCGGCGCAAACGACTATGTTTTGGCAATGGGCGACATTGGTTCAGACAAGACCTACTTCCTGATGGATATGGAACAGGGGAACTGGGTCGAGGTCAGTTCCGGCAACCACGGCGAGAACTACTTCAACTCCACCACCGTCGGCACGGGTACGAACCTGAAGCTTGAGGGCTACCGCGGATTTGTCATGCTTCCGCTTTACCAGTTCAAGGACAACTGGGATAACGGCAGCGCCGCCGTCAAGCTTTCCGAATGGGCGCCCGCGCTCAACACCATTACCCGTGTTTCCATCGGCGTTGCGCCGCTGAACAACGAAAACGACGCGGCGGCGATGGTGGGACAGAGCTTTATCATTGACAACATCGGCTTCGGGTATGCGGAAGACGGCTACAACACCGGCAGCACCGAGCACCCCGCGTTTGATGAGGTTTTCGGCGTCAAGTCCACGGCGGCGCAGCAGTTTGAACGGGACGTCGCGGCGGTTGAACCGCTGGCAGGCGCGGCGGCTTTGATTACGGCGACCACGACGCTGGAAAATCAGTATGCGGCGCTCAGCGACTACCAGAAAAACCAGCCCTCCGTCAAGCAGGCGTATGACCGGCTGCAGGTGCTCAAGGGTTACATTACGGACCCGCCCGTAACCGAGGACGTCAGCACATTCATCGATTTCGTGACCAACCTGCCGGATGCGGTGAAAACCGCTTCGGTCACCGGCGAGCAGGATTTGCCCTACCCCGGCGTGCGCGACACGTCCGGCGACGGCATTGCCGACGAACCGCGCTACGACCTCTACGGCTTCGAGAGCATGGAACAGGTGCAGGCGGTCATCGACTGGCGCGAGGACTACAACCTCTACACCGCCGATTCCGTCGCCGCGGTCAGCGCCGACTATCTGACGGCCTTCCGCGCGGCTTCCCGTATCATGGAGCTGCAGAGCTTCATTGACGAGGGCAAGGCCTTCGTCATGGGCGCGGCCGGTGCAGACGGCGCGCTTTCGGGCGGCCTGTTCGGCAACGCGGACGCGGTCTACCTCTCGCTGTCGGAAATCTATCAAAACGGCGTCGAATCGAACCTCGGCGCGGCGGACGGCAACGTCCACCCGGCGGCGAATACAAATGAGGCGACGGATTACCGTTACCGCTATGACAGCAACACCACCACGTGGCTCGGCAACCCCTACGGCACGTGGAAGGACGCGGGCGGCGCGACGGTCGACGAGGGCTCGTTCATTTCGGTCTCCGCCGACAGCCGCGGCAAGCTGCAAGACCTCTACACAGACCAGTACAGCGACAACATGTCGTTCTACGCAAAACACCTGCTGTCGGAAGGCCAGCTTGTCTCCTTCGGCGGCGAGACCATCGGAGAAGTGGCGCAGGCCGTGCGCGACCTGCTCAACAACACCGACGAGCAGTTCACAAACGGCACCACCCTTCCCGGCCTTTCGGGTCTCATTGCGGAATATGAGGCTGTGGCCGAGAGCGTTGAGAAAAAGCTTGCGGCCGGCGAAACCCTCACGGACGACGACAGGGCTACGATTGACACCTACATCGCCAAGTACGAGGAGCTTGCGCCGAAATACCACGACGTTGCGCAGCTGTACGACGCGGTCCAGAAGCTTTACGACCTGTTCCCGACCATGAACGGCGTGCTGACCGGCGACGCGGCGGTTGTCACCCCGGCCGCGGCCGGCAATGCCGCTGAAGTGACGGTCACGATGACCGGCGCCGACCTCGGTGCGGAATCGGTTTCGGCCGAATTCGCGTTTGACGTCACGCAGCTCGAGGCCTACATCGGCGACACGGATGCGAAGGTCACCTTCAAGGGCGTTGCCTACAGCGACGACACGGCCTGGCTGACGGACGAGGGCACGCAGATGCTGCAATACGCCATTTCGGCGGCGGACGGCGCTTCTGCGGCGCTTGGCGGGAGCATCACGCTGACGGCGACAGTCTATAACCCGTCCTTCATCGAAAAAACGCCGACGGACAGCGCGGAGCTCACCTTCACCTACGAGTACTTAGACCGCAACGGCATCAAGCGTGCGGAGGACATTACCATCCCGGTCACCGTCAAATTCCTGGCGGACGTGGACGAATTCTACTCCGTCGCGGTCCCGGCAAGCGTCAATATCCCGTGGGATACGCAGGGCGCGTATGATGTGAAGGTTACCGGCACGGCGGACGCCCCGGCGGCGGAAAACAACGGCTATCTGGTTGACTACGTGCTCGCTGCCGGCCACACCCTGACCGTTTCGGCCGCGGCGGACAACGAAGGCGCGATGACGCGCACCGGCGGCGACGAGACGCTGACCTACACGCTCACCGGCGGCGCGGCGCAGGAATTCACCGGCGCCGGCGCGGACGTGACTGCCGCCGACGAGAACGCGATGCAGGTCACGGTCACCGGCTGGGACGGCGTCCCGCTCGACACCTACACCGGCTCGATGACCTACACGGCCGAATTCGACACCGGCGCAGCCTCTACCCCGTAAACCTTGCTTAGGGCCTTTGGCCCGACAGGTTGAGAATAGATTGCAAGAACATACAAAGTTTATCGGAAAAGGAGATGATGTCGGATGAAGAAAATTGTTTGCGTGGGTCTTGCCATAGCCTTGCTTCTGGCGCTGGCCGTCCCGTCGTTCGCGGCGTTCGTGGAAGCGGACACCGGCCTTACGGTCGACGGCAAGGTGCAGATTAGCACGAAAAGCGACGAAGCCGCCTATGAAATCACGATCCCCGCAAGCACCGAAATCCCTTGGGAGGAGCCCGAGTGGGCGCTCGGCGAAGTCGCGGCCACCAAGCTGCAGCTCGCCTACGACCACGTGGTGCGCGTGACGGTCACGTCGGAAAACGACTTTAACCTCGTTTTGGACGAAGACCCCACCGCCACCATCGGGTACGCGCTCACGGGCGCGGACGCCATGGTGTTCGCACCGGGCGCTGTGGACACGGCCTACCCGCTGACGCTCACCGTCAGCGAGGACCAATGGGCGCAGGCCGCTGCCGGCAGGCACACGGACCTGTTGACCTTCACCGCCGTGTACGAAGAAGCGTAAACCCTTGTGTACAAATCGGATTAAAGGAGCAGAACAATGAAAAAAATTCTTGCAGCGGCTCTGGCGCTTGTCATGCTGTTCGCGGTCATGGTCCCGGCGGCGGCGGACATCGTGTATGACAAAGGCGCTGTCGCCGGCAACCCCGCGGAGGTGCAGATTAAGACCTCCGACAAAAAGGTCGACGACGACGGCAATGAGTACGACGCGCGCAGCTACACCGTGTCCATCCCGGCCGACCAGGTTATCCCGTGGAACGGCGCGACCGAGACCGACCCCTTCGTGGTGGATTATGACGTGCAGACGCAGCTTGCGTACGGCGAAAGCATCACGGTTGACGTCGCCGGAGAAAAGGGCTACATGGCCTACGAGCCCGAGGCGGGCGTGGAGCTGAAGCTGCCCTACTACCTGACGGGCGAAGGCCTCAGCTACACGACGGCCGCCCCGACGGTCGATGTCGACGGCCTCGCGCTTGAAATCAAGGTCACCGACGACGACTGGAACGCGGCTGTTATCGGCGAATATGCCGACAACCTCGTTTTCACCGTCACCTTCAACCCCGCGGCGTAAGGCGCGGCACAAACCGTTCTTACATTTCCTTAAAGGAGGAGTTACCCAATGAAAAAGCTTATGGCCATCGCGCTCGCGCTCGTCATGATGCTCGCGGTCATGGTCCCCGCCTTTGCGGCGACCGGCAGCTGGATGAATCCGAACCCGGCGTATGACGGCAGCGACCCCAGCATCGACCCGGAAATCCCGGCGGCAAATGGCAGCAAGACCGACATCATCACCTCGACCGACAAGGCGGACGGCACGGAAGGCGCTTGGTACGTCGTGACGATTCCGGCCTCGCAGACCATCTACTGGGGCGAGGAGAGCACCGAGATTCTGTATGAAATCAAATCGCAGCTCGGCCCGAAGACCGGCGTGCACGTCACCGTGGCGGATGAGGACGGCGCGTATGAAATGACCGACAAGGTGAACACGGACCTTGCACCTCTGCCCTACACCCTCGCCGGCCAGACCGACGTGACCACGCAGAACCCGGTTATGCCGAACGGCCAGTACGCGGTGCAGGTTCAGGTTGACGCGGCGGATTGGGAAGCGGCGGTTGTTTCGGAGTACACCGACACCCTGCTGTTCACGGCGGAAGTCATCTAAGACGTTACCAAAAGCGTATCTGCCGCTTTTTGCAGATGAAATTCTTACGAATTGAGGGAAACATATGAAAAAACTGTTAGCAGTCCTCCTTGCGGCTATGCTGGTCCTTT
>DVMW01000015.1 GCA_018714805.1 Candidatus Fimenecus excrementigallinarum | reverse complement strand
GGAATCAGTTTTGTTGACCAGCCGCCCTCGGGCGGGCACGGAGTCCCGCCCCTACGTTGGTTTCTACAGATTTTCACGTTCTGCACAGCTGAAAGTCAGATGTTACCGTTCCTCCCTCTGAGGAGGGAGGTGGCGCGCGCAGCGCGTGACGGAAGGAGAGAACCTTCTCGCCGTTCGCAAGAACGGCGCGTAACGCCCGCTTTGTTCTGACTTGTCTCTCCTCCAGTCTCGCCTCATTGCATTCGGCTCGCCAGCCCCTGACGGGGGCCGTCCCCTTTGTCCGCTGCGCGGACATTTCCCCGCACCGCGGGGAATCACCCTCGTCAGAGGGGGCAAAGGGTAACTACTGATTTTTAATATCTGCACAGCCGGAAACAGCTTGATTAACTAACCGCCCTCGGGCGGGCACGGAGTCCCGCCCCTACTTTGGTTTCTGCGGATTTTTTACATTTTTCATAGACGGGAACAGTCTGATTAACCAACCGCCATTTTCACGGCGGGAGCAAGCCCCCGCCCTACGCTTGTGTGCGATTTTTCCATTTTTTCTGCACAGCTGGAAACAGTCAGGTTAACTACCTGATTCCCGGCGGGCGTGGAAGCCCGCCACTACGCGGTCTAGCATCTAGCGTCTAATATTTTACATCCGCATTCCCCATTCCGCGCCGGGCGAAAAAAGTTTGCGCGTCCCGCAGGCTTCGACACGTTTCACGTGAAACGTATGGTATGCTTACAGCACAGACAAGCCCCGGCGGCGTCCGCCCAACCGGCGCAGCCCCGGTGGCGTTCGAAACAAGCACCGGCATCCGACGCGCACACCAAACACCTGCGGTGAAGGCCGGCAAGCCCCGGACAAGACAAACGGCTCGTCCGCCGCTTGCGGCAAACGCAAGAACCGCCGGTTGGCGGCGACAGCAAGGGTGAGGCAGACACGCCAACGCCCGCGAACCGCCGCGCCCGACCGGCAAATCGCACACCCCAATCCCGGAGTTCCCGGGAAACGGCCGACGCCCGGCCAACGTCGCGGCCCACAGCCTCGGAAAACCCGGCGAACGCCACACCCCACGGCAAATCGCGCACCCCAATCCCGGAAAACGCGGGAGACGGCCCTACCCCTGCCGCCTGCCCGTTTTCATAGGCTGCCGTCCCCCGGCGGCCATCCATATCCTTCTCTTTCACACCCCACATCCACGCGGAGCAGCGGTACGGTTCGTCCGGCCGCTGTTCTGCGTTTTTGCGCTTCCGTCCGCCGGCCGGGGCGGGAAAGAAAACAGATAATAAACACCGTGTCTATCGCAACGACCTCCCCGGCGCCTTTTTTGCGCCGAATCCCGTCCGCGAAGGCCGCTCCGGCAGAAAACGGCAGGCGGAACAAAAATTTTTAAAAAACAGCAAAAATTTTGGTTTTTTTGCTTGACAAATGCAAATCGCGGGCGTATAATGTCGCCAGAATGAGTAATCGTTTACCCACACAGGGAGGATGACGCATGAAGGGCGAGCCGGTTTCTATCCGCGAAATTTCCGAAATCACGGGCGTGTCCGTGGCGACGGTTTCCCGCGTGATTAACAACACCGGCCGATTCTCGAAAGAGACGGAAGCGCGCGTCAAAAAGGCGCTTCGGGACTATCACTATATGCCCAATCTCGCGGCGCGCGGCCTGCGTACCAAGCGCATTGCCACCGTCGGCGTCGTCGTTCCCGACATCACGAACGAATACTTTGCGCGCATCACCCTGCAGGTGCAGGAGCGGCTGTTTGCGCAGCAGTATTCGACCATCATCTGCAACACCGACGAAAAAGCGGACGTCGAGCGGCGGCATCTGGATATGCTGCTCGCCCAGCAGGTCAGCGGCGTGATGTACGTGGCGGGTATGCCCCACGCGTTTGACCGGCTCGGCCGCCTGCCCGCCGTGTTCATCGACCGGGAGCCGCAGGCCCAGCCGCAGTCGGGCAAAAGCTGTCTGATTGGCTCGGACGACCGGCTCGGCGGGGCGCTGGCGGCGCGGGAGCTGCTGGAAAAGGGCTGCCGGCGGCTGTGCGTCATGAAGTACCGCGACGACGTTTCGACGCACAACGCGCGCGAGGCAGGCTTTAGGCAGGCGGCGCGCGAGGCGGGGCTTGCAGAGGACGCCGTCCGGGTGGAGATTGCCGCAGAGGCAAGCGTCGCAGCCGGGGCCGCGCACGCCGCGGGGCTTTGGGAGGCCGGCGGGTTCGATGGTCTGTTCTGCACGACCGACGCGCTGGCGGTCGGCGCGGCCGGCGCGCTTCTCGAGCGCGGGGCCGCCATTCCGCAAGCGGTCAAGCTGGTCGGCTATGACGACACCTCGCTTGCGCGGTACGGCGCGGTTCCGCTGACCTCCGTGCACCAGTCGACCGAGGAGCTCGGGCGTTTGGCGGCGGACACGCTGCTGCAAATCATCGAGGGACGCGAGCCCGAGGCGCGGCGCGTGCAGCTGCCGGTGCATCTGGTGGTGCGCGCGTCCACCGGCGGATAAGCTGCCGGGCGCAGGGCTGCCGGACGGTGAAATCGCCGGGAACAGGGAGGCCGGAAGGTCGGAAGGCCGAAGCCCCCGAATGCCGAAATTGCCGGGCGGCGAAATGCCGGGAATTGGGATTTGCGGGAACGGAAGTCCCGCGTCGCCGGACGCCGCAAGCGCCGGGCGCAGGGCGTCTGGAAGGCAGAAGCCCCCGAACGCCGAAATTGCCGGGCGGCGAAATCGCCGGGAACAGGACTTCGCGGGAACGGAAGCCCGAAACACCGGGAATTGGGATTTGCGGGGCGCCGCAACCGCCGGGATGCGGACCTTCCGGCGAGCGCATTTTTTTGCGCGGTGCGTAAACGTTTACTCATTCAAAGTAAAAGCGCTCCCCTGCCCTGCCGCCTTATCGGCAAAGCGATGCGTGCCGCAGCCGAATCCGACGCAGGGGCCGGATTTTCCCGAAGGGGCCCAGCGCGCTGCTTGCGTAAACGTTTACGCAGACAAGCAGGGCGCAACCCGGGATGTTAGATGTTAGACGCTAGATGCTAGATGTTAGATGCTAGAACGCGTAGTGGCGGGCTTCCCTGTCAGAATTCAGAATACAGAGGTCAGAAATCAGAAATTAAAAGTTAAAGCTTACCCTTTGCCCCCTCTGACGAGGGTGATTCCCCGCGGTGCGGGGAAATGTCCGCGCAGCGGACAAAGGGGACGGCCCCCGTCAGGGGCTGGATTGGCGAGCAAGGCGAGCCAAGACTGGGGGAGAGACAAATCAGAACAAAACGGGTATTACGCGCCGTTCTTGCGAACGGCGAGAAGGTTCTCTCCCTCCGTCACGCGCTGCGCGCGTGCCACCTCCCTCGTCAGAGGGAGGAAGGGTTACATCTGACTTTCAGCTGCGCAGAATGTAAAAAGCCTGTAGAAACCAACGTAGGGGCGGGACTCCGTGCCCGCCCGAGGTCGGAAGGTTTGCCAAACTGTTTCCGTCTATCCAGATATTGAAAAAACAGAACCGCCGGAACGTGTGTCCGTGCCGGACTGGTTTACGGCGGGAGCAAGCCCCCGCCCTACCGTTGTACGGATTTATTTTCATCACAGCCGGAACGTGTGTCCGCGACGGACTGTGCACGGGCGGGCACGGAGACCCGCCCCTACGCGAGCCGACAGCTGACCTGTCTCTCCCTCCGTCTTTGCGGCGAAAAATTCGCCGCAAAGCCACCTCAGGCCCTCTCGCGGTGCCCAAAATTTGCCGAGCTTTACGCGCGGGCAAATTTTGACCGCTTCGCCGCCCTCGCCTCGCTTTTTCCGCCGCCGGCGGCGCTTCGGCGACGGCGCCCGTCAGAGGGAGGAACGGCTGCATCTGCCTTTTGATTTTATCCGCCTACTCCGGCATCCAGCATCTAGCGTCTAACATCTAACATCTAACATCCAGCATCTACCATCTGCCTTCCGGTTGTGCAGGCTGTGAAAACCCGTAAAACCCACCGCATGGGCGCGATTACGTGCCCGCTTTGCGCCGGGACAACCGGCCCCGAAAAGGAGGCGTTCTTATGCGACCCGTTTTATCCGCTTCCCTGATGTGCGCCGACTGGCTGCGCCTTGCGCCGACGCTGCAGGCGCTTGAAACGGTCTGCGGCGCGCTGCACGTCGACATTATGGACGGGCATTTCTGCAAAAGCCTGTACCTGTCGCCCTGGGCGATGGAGACCGTGCGCCGCGCGACGAAGCTGCCCATGGAGGCGCATTTGATGGTCGAGCGCCCCGAGGACTGGGTTGACGCGGCGGCAGAGGCGGGCGCGGCGTGCATCCTTTTGCACGCCGAGACCGTGGAACGCCAGGCGTTCCGGCTCATCGAGCGCATCCACGCGCACGGGTGCCGGGCGGGCGTGGCGCTCTGTCCCGCGACCCCGCTTTCGGCGGCGGAGGCCTA
Organism: Candidatus Fimenecus excrementigallinarum; assembly: GCA_018714805.1. Lineage (GTDB taxonomy): Bacteria > Bacillota > Clostridia > Oscillospirales > Acutalibacteraceae > Fimenecus > Fimenecus excrementigallinarum. The sequence continues at coordinate 8,289 of DVMW01000015.1, read as the reverse complement.
TCTCGGCCGGCTCGAGCAGGTCACGGTGATGACGGTCGACCCGGGCTTTGCCGGGCAGCCGTTTTTGCCCGAGGGGCTTGAAAAGCTCCGGGCGCTGCGGGCCTGGCGCGAAAAGCACGGCGCGCGCTTTTTGCTGCAGGCGGACGGCGGCGTGAACCGCACGACCTACCGCGCGCTGTTTGACGCCGGCGCGGAAAATTTCGTATTGGGCAGCGGCGGGCTGTTCGGCCTGGACGCGGACGTCGGCCGCGCCTGCAAGCGTATGTGCGCGCAGCTGGACGCGGCGCTATCGGAGGTGGAGATATGAACGGGGAAAAGGCCTACATCGGCGTGGACGTCGGCGGGACCTACATCCGCACCGGCACGCTGTATGCGGACGGCAGGCCGCGCCACTTTGAAAAGCTTCCGCAAAGCGAGGTGTTCGCCGGGGGCGACCCGCCCGAACGGCTCGCGGCGTATCTCGAGGGCTATCTGCGCCGCCGCGGGCTGTCGGCGGAAGGCGTCGCCGCCTGCGCGGTGGGGATGCCCTCCTGCGTGGACCGGCAAAAGCGGCGGGTGCTCTCGACGCCGAACATCCCGCAGTTTGCGGGCGTGGCGCTGGCGGACCTGCTGGAGGCGCGCCTGGGGCTGCCGGTGTTTCTGGACCGCGACGTCAACATGATTTACCGGTACGACCGCCTCGCGCTGGGGCTGCCGGAGCGGGGCGTCGGAATTGGCTGCTATTTCGGGACGGGGATTGGCAACGTCGTGGCCATAGACGGCCGGCTTTTGACCGGCAAAAACGGTGTCGCCTGCGAGCTGGGGCACGTGCCCGTCATGGGGCGCGGCGAGCGCTGCGGCTGCGGGAACGTCGGCTGCTTTGAAAATTACGCGTCCGGCCGGTACATGGAGGAACTTTGCCGCGCGCATTACCCCGGGAAAAGCGTGCGCGAGGTGCTGACGGCGCACGCCGGCGACGGGCCGGTGCGGGAATTTATCGACAACATCGCCGTGGTCATCGCGACCGAGGTAAACCTGTTCGACCCGGATTACGTGCTGTTGGGCGGCGGGCTGCTTCTTTCCGAGGGGTTCCCGCGCGACCGGCTTCTCGAGGCGCTGCACCGGCGGGTGCGCAAGCCGTACCCGGACGAGGGCCTGCAAATTTATTTTTCCCGCACGGCGGATGCCGGCGGCGTTATCGGCGCCGCGCTCTGCGCGCGGACGCGGCTGGAAGGAGGAACAAGCGTATGAAAGTCGTCGCACTGGCAAGCGACCACGTCGGCCTGCCCTTAAAGGAGGCGCTCAAGGCGCATTTGGAGGCGCGGGGCCTTGCGTGGCGCGACTTCGGAACCGATTCGGCCGAACGCTGCGACTACCCGCGCTTTGCCTACGCCGCCGTGCAGGCGGTCATTGAGGGCGCGTGCGGCTGCGCGGTGCTCTGCTGCGGCACCGGGGCGGGGATGGCCATTGCCGCCAACAAAATTCCCGGGATTCGCTGCGTCGTGTGCAGCGAGGGCTACACCGCGGCGCTGTCGCGGGCGCACAACGATGCGAATATGCTCGCGCTCGGCGCGCGGGTGGTGGGCCCCGGGCTTGCCGCGCAGATAGTCGACCGCTTCCTCGACACGCCGTACGAGGGCGGGCGCCACCAGCGGCGGCTCGACCTTATCCGGGAAATCGAGCTGACCGGGCTGCTGGACGGCGGGGAAGGAGGCTGAGCATGGCGGACTGCATTCTTTCCATGGAGCACATCACCAAGGTATATCCGAACGGCTTCGTCGCCAACCGCGACGTGTCGCTGCAGGTGCAGAAGGGCGAGGTGCACGCGCTCTCCGGCGAAAACGGCGCGGGCAAATCGACGCTGATGAAGGTGCTGTTCGGCGAGGAGCAGCCGGAAAGCGGCCGCATCGTGTTTGAAGGGCGCGAAATCCGCCCCGAGGACCCCATTTCGGCGATTCGGCTCGGGATTGGGATGGTGCACCAGCACTTTATGCTGGTCGACTCCCTCTCCGTGGCGGAAAACATCGTCCTGGGGCTGGAGCCGGGGCGGTTCGGCCGGTTTGACAAGCGCGAGGCGTTCCGGCGCGCCGCCGAGATAATCGAAAAGTACCGGTTCTCGATTGACGCGCGCCGCCCGGTGGGGAGCCTGCCCGTCGGCGACCGGCAGAAGGTCGAGATACTCAAGGCGCTCTACCGCGGCGCGAAGCTGCTGATTTTGGACGAGCCGACCGCCGTTTTGACCCCGCAGGAGACCGAGGAGCTGTTTTTGCAGATTGAACAGCTCAAGGCGCAGGGGCACACGCTGATTTTCATTTCCCACAAGCTGCGCGAAATCAAGCAGATTTGCGAGCACATCACGGTGCTGCGCGGCGGGCGGACGGTGGGGACGGCGCGTGTGGCGGACGTCAGCGAGCAGGAAATTTCCCGCATGATGGTCGGCCGCGACGTGCTGCTCGAGATTGACAAGCCCCCCGCCCGGCCGGGGCGGACCGTCCTTTCGGTACGCGGCGTGCCGCTTTCGGACCGGCCGGACGCGCCCGAGGTTTCGTTTGACCTGCGCGCCGGGGAAATTCTGGGCATCGCGGGCGTCGAGGGCAACGGCCAGAGCGAGCTTTGCAGCCGCCTTGCGGGGCTTTTGCCCGTGCGGCGCGGGCAGGTGCGGCTCGACGGGCAGGATATTGCCGGACGCTCGGTCCGCGCGCTGCGGGCGCTCGGGATGTCGCACATTTCCGAGGACCGCATGACCTACGGCTGCGCGGCGGACGCAAACGTCGAGGAAAACCTGTTTTCCACCACGATATATCAAAAGGCGTATTCCCGGTTCGGGCTGCTGCGCCGGAAGCTTCTGGACCGCCGCGCCGACGAGCTGATTCGGGAATTTTGCATCAAATGCACGGAGAAAAAGGAGCCGGTGCGGATGCTTTCGGGCGGCAACATCCAAAAGGTCGTCGTCGCGCGCGAGTTCAGCGGCGAACCGAAATGCATCCTTGCGAACCAGCCGACGCGCGGCATCGACGTGGGCGCGACGGAATTTATCCGCAACCGCCTGCTGGAGCTGCGCAGCCGGGGCGCGGCGGTGCTGCTGGTCTCCGCCGACTTGAACGAGGTGCTGGAGCTTTCCGACCGGCTTCTGGTGTTCGCCGCCTCCGGCGTGAGCGCCTACTTCCCGGACGCGGCCGCCGTGGACGAGGAAACGCTCGGGGAATATATGCTCGATTTGCGGCAGATGACCGCGCAGGAGATTGGAGGCGCCGTCTATGAAACAAGCTAAAAGCCGCCCGCTGCCCACCAACCGGCAAATCGAGGCGCGGTTCACGCTGATTCGCACGCTGACAGCGGCGGTCATTGCGCTGGCCGGGTGCCTGGCGCTGATTCTGACCGTCAGCGAGGAGCCCTGGGAGGCGTTTTCCGCCTTTCTGTTCGGCCCGCTCGAATCCGCCAAAAATATTGCGACCGTGTTTGAAACGGCGGCGCCGCTTGTGTACGCGGGGCTTGCGGTCAGCGTGATGTTCAGCTGCAACCAGTTCAACATGGCGGCCGAGGGCGCCGTGTACGTCGGCGGGCTCGCGGCGAGCGCGGTCGCGGTCCGGCTTTCGCTGCCGGTCGTCGCGCATCCGGCGCTGGCGCTGCTGCTGGGCGGCGCGGCGGGGGCGCTGGTCTGCTTTCTGCCCGGGCTTTTAAAGGTGAAGCTCGGCGCGACGGAGGTCGTCTCCTCGCTGATGCTCAACTACATCGTGCTGTATCTCGGCGTCTATGTGCTCAACTACCTGCTTGCCGACCCCCAAGCCGGCTTCCCCGCCACGGAGCGCCTGCCCGAGACGGCAAAGCTGCCGACGCTCATTTCCCGCACGCACTTCCACGTGGGCACGGTGCTCGCGTTCGCGCTGTGCGCGGTGGTGTACCTGTATCTGTACAAGAGCCGGCAGGGCTACGCCATCCGCATGGTCGGGCAGAACGAAAAGTTTGCGCGCTATTCCGGCATCAAGGTCGGCGGCACCATCCTTTCGGCGCAGCTTGCCGGCGGCTTTCTGGCGGGCATGGGCGGCGCAAGCGAGATACTGGGCAGCTATTCGCGGTTCCAATGGGTCGCGCTGCCCGGGTACGGCTTTGACGGCGTTATCGTCGCCACGCTTGCGGGCAACAACCCGCTGCTCGTGCCGCTGGGCGCGCTGTTCTTAGGGTACCTGCGCTGCGGGGCGGACATCATGGCGCGGCGCAGCGACGTGGCGACCGAGGTGCTGTCCATCGTGCAGGGGACGATTATCCTGCTGGTCGCGTCGAAGCTGTTTTTGCAGCGCATCAAGCACAAATACATCGTTTCCGTGGCCGAAAAGCGCGAGGCGCAGGCGGCCGGGGCAGACGCGCCTGCGGCCGAAGCAGAAGGGGGTGCGGCGCATGCCTGACATCTTGCGGACCGTTTTTTCCGTCGATTTCGTCTATTCGGCGCTGCGTCTGACGACGCCGGTGCTGTTCGCGGCGCTCGGCAGCCTGGTTGCCGACCGCGCCGGGGTTATCAACATCGGCCTTGAGGGCATCATGCTGTTTTCGGCGCTGACGGGCGTGCTGGGCAGCGCGTACTCGGGCAGCCTGTTTGTCGGGATGCTGTGCGCGCTGGTTACGGGGATGTGCATTGCGCTTTTGATGGCGTATTTCTCGCTGCAAATGAAGGCGGACATCGTGCTGACGGGCGTGGCGATGAACCTGGTCGCGTCGGGCGGGACGGTTTTCATTCTCTACTCCGTCTGCGGCGACAAAAGCGTGTCCACCTCGCTGACGAGCATGGTCTTCCCGACCGTCGACATCCCGGTGCTCGGCGACATCCCGGTGCTCGGCGATATTTTGTCGGGGCACAACGTGCTGACCTACCTGTCGCTGCTTGCGGTTGCGGCGGTGTGGCTGTTCTTGGAAAAAAGCAAGCCGGGGCTGCGCATTCGCGCCGTCGGCGAAAACGACCGCGCGGCCTCGAGCGTGGGCATCCACGTGCGGCGCGTCCGCTACGGCGCGCTGCTGCTAAGCGGGGCGCTCGCCTCGTTCGGCGGGATGTTCCTGTCTATGGGGATGCTGACCTACTTTTCCAAAAACATGACGGCGGGACGCGGCTACATTGCGCTCGCCGCCCAGGCGCTCGGCAACGGCAGCGCGCTGGGGACCTTCCTTTCCTCGCTGGTCTTCGGCTGCGCCGAGGCGCTCTCGGTTTCGCTGCAGGGGGTGGGCCTGCCGCCCCAGTTCGTTCAAATGGTTCCCTATGTCGCCACCATACTGGGCCTGGTCCTGTATGCGGCGCTTCGGAAAAAAAACAGACCCGTGCGCAAGCACAAAAAAAGAAAGAGAGGTAGTACCACATGAAAAAAATCCTGGCAATTACCATGGCGCTGTGCCTGATGCTGCTCGTCTTTGCGGGCTGCGGCGGACAGCAGACCGACGACCCGGCGGCGCCGGGGACGGATGCGGTCAAGATTGTGCTGCTTATCAACGGCACGCTCGGCGACAAGTCCTTCTTTGACTCCGCCAAGAACGGCATGGACCTTATCAAGGAGAAGTACGGCGACAAGGTCGAGACCCAGACGGTTGAAATGACCTACGACGCGACCAAATGGACGCCGGCGCTCATTGAGTTCTCCGAGGACCCGGACACGGACATCATCATCAGCGGCACCTGGCAGATGGTCGACCGCGTCATCGAGGTCGCGCCCGACTACCCCGAGAAAAAGTACATCGTCTACGACGCCGAGGTCGATTATTCGAGCGGCGACTATTCGAACGTCTATTCCATTACCTATAAGCAGAACGAAGCCTCGTTCCTGGCGGGCGCGGCGTCCGCGCTTGTCTCCAAGACCAACGTGTTCGGCTTTGTGGGCGGCATGGACAACGTGACCATCAACGACTTCCTGGTCGGGCTGATTGCGGGCGCGCAGTACGTCAAGCCCGAAATGCGCTTTACGACCGCCTACATCGGCAACTTTGACGATGCGGTCAAGGCCAAGGAGATTACGCTTTCCCAAATCAACAACCAGAACGCCGACATCGTCTACGGCTGCGCCGGGCAGGCGGGTCTCGGCTCCATAGAAGCGGCCGCCGAACAGGGCGTGTATGCGCTCGGCGGCGACGCCGACCAGGCGATGCTCTTCAAGGGCGTGGACGACGCCAAGGCCTCGTGCATCATCACCTCCATCCTCAAGCGCGTGGACAACTCGCTGCTGCGGGCGGTCACCGCCAGCATGGAGGGCACGCTCGAGTGGGGCACCACCGGCTCGTTCGGCCTGTCGGATGAATCCGTCGGCCTCGCCGAAAACGAATACTACGAAGCCATTCTGACCGCCGACCAGCGCGCGCAGGTCGAGGAAATCAAGCAGAAGATTATCTCCGGCGAAATCGAGGTGCCGACCGCGCTCGGCCGCGACACGCAGGAGGTCAAGGACTACATCGACGCGGCGGCGTAAGCTGCCGAAAAGGAAAGGAGGCGGGCGCCTTGCGCTCTGTTTTACTGATTTGCAGCGGCACGGCCGCGGACCTTGCGGCCTTGCGGCAGCTTCTTGCCGGGCACGCGCGGCTCTGCGGCGTGGTGCAGCTTTCGGACCCGGCCGCCGAGGCCGGGTTCCCACAGGCGTGCGAACGCCTTGCGGACGGAAAATTCCCGTATCTGCGGGTGTCTCTCCCGCCCCTCTCCCCTCTGTTCGGCCCCGGCGGCGGCCCTCCCCCCGACGCCGGGGCGGCGCCGCAGCTGCAGGCCGCGCTCGCGCTGCTGCATGAAGCCGCCGAAGCCGGCGCGGCGCTGCTCACCACGACCCGGCTGACGCTTCCCGCGCTATACCTGCTCGCAAGACCCGGCGCGCCGTTCGCCTGCTGGGTGCACGCGGGCGGCGCCGTGTTTGCCGGCGACTGCACGCCCGCGGCCGAGCGCACAATCCGGGACGACCCGGCCGCCGCCGCTATCGCCGTCGCCCGCGCAGGGGCGCTGACCTTCGTCCCGCTTGAGGCGGCAAAAACGCCCGCCGCCGGGGCGGTGCAGGTCCTTCTGGACCCGGCTTCGGCGCAGGTCGAGCGGTACAGCGTGCAGGTGGAGACCGAAAGCGCGGCGTCCTATGGGTGCCTGGTCTGCGACGTGCTGTGCCGCGACAAAACGCTGCCGCTTTGCGGCTTTGTAACGAAGCTTTTCGATTCGGGAAAGGAGGCGGCGCGCCGTGCAGACGCATAAAATCCTGCTGGACACCGACCCCGGCATCGACGACTTTTTCGCCATGCTGCTGCTTGCCGACGCCCAAAACGTCGAGCTGTGCGGCGTGACGGCGGTCGCCGGCAACCAGGTCATGGACAAAATCGTCCGCAACGCCCGCGGCATTGCCGCGCTGCTCGGCTGGACCTGCCCCGTAGCCGCCGGCGCGGCGGGGCCGATGTGCCTGCCGCAAATCACGGCCGGCGAGGTCCACGGCGACACGGGGCTCGGGCATTTCCCACTCCCCGCCCCTACCGCACCGCTCGACGCAAGACCCGCTTGGGAGCTTTTGTACGAGCAGGCCCGCGCGCTTGACGGGGCGCTGGAGGTTCTGGCCATCGGCCCGCTGACGAACCTCGCCGTCGCGTTCCTCGCGCACCCGGATTTGCCGCGGTACCTGCGGCGCATCGTCGTCATGGGCGGCTCGACCGAATGGGGGAACCGCGGGGCGTACGGGGAATTCAATTTTTACGTCGACCCCCACGCGGCCGCCGTCGTCTTCGGCGCCGGCGTGCCGATTGACATGGTGGGACTCAACGTCACCATGCAGACCGGCATATCCGATGCGGAATTTGACGGCATCGCCCGCCTGGTCGGTGAAACCGGGCGCGCCTACAGCGAGCTGCTGGACTTTTACCGGAACATTTACCGCGACAACGACCTCGGCTTTCAAATTGTCGCCATGCACGACTCGCTCGCGGCGGCGCTTTTGATGGACGAGGGCGTGCTCGACCTGCGGCCCGCCGCCGTGCGGATTGACTGCTCGCCGGGACCCTGCCGCGGCCGGTCGCTGGTGGATTTCGCATCGCAAACGCCGAACGCGCGCGTCGCCGTCGCCGTCGACCGCCCGCGCTTCTGGGAGCTGGTCCTCCACTCCCTGCGCCGTGCCCAGTCAGATTTCAGAATTCAGAAATCAGACGTCAGATGTTAAATACCGGATTAGGAGGACAAAACCAAAAGTCAGATGTAACTTTTCCTCCCTCTGACGGGCGCCGTCGCCGAAGCGCCGCCGGTGGCGGAAAAAGCGAGGCGAGGGCGGCGAAGCGGTCAAAATTTGCCGTGCGCTCCAAGCCGGCAAATTTTGGGCACCGCGAGAG
>DVMW01000014.1 GCA_018714805.1 Candidatus Fimenecus excrementigallinarum | reverse complement strand
GCCATGGGCAGCACCACGGAAACGTCCTTTACCGGCCCCACGCATAACCCGTGGGACACCGCGCGCGTGCCGGGCGGCTCGTCGGGCGGGTCGGCGGCGGCGGTCGCCGCGCGCCTTGCGCCCGCTGCGCTCGGCTCGGACACCGGCGGCTCCATCCGCCAGCCCGCGTCGTTCTGCGGCGTGTCGGGGTTAAAGCCCACCTACGGCGCGGTGTCGCGGTACGGGCTTGTCGCCTACGCGTCGTCGCTCGACCAGATAGGCCCCATTGGCCGGACGGCGGCGGACTGCGCGGCGCTGTTTTCGGTGATTGCGGGGCGCGACGCGCGCGACGGCACCTCGGTGGAAACCCGCAAGCTCGATGTTTCCGGCGTGCTCGAGGGCTCGCTCCGGGGCAAGCGCATCGGGCTGCCCGCCGACTATTTCGGCGAAGGCCTTTCCCCGGACGTGCGCCGGGCGGTCGAGGCGGCCGCCGAAACCTGCCGGTCGCTGGGCGCGACGGTCGAGACGTTCCCGCTCCCCATTGTGCAATACGCCGTCCCCGCCTATTACATCATCGCCTGCGCCGAGGCGTGCTCGAATCTGTCGCGGTACGACGGCATCAAATACGGCTATCGCAGCGAACGCGCCGAAAGCCTTGCGGACGTGTACGTGCAGTCGCGCTCCGAGGGGTTCGGCATGGAGGTCAAGCGGCGCATCATGCTCGGCAACTTCGTGCTGAGCGCCGGCTACTACGACGCGTACTACAACAAGGCGCTTAAGGCGAAGAAGCTTATCCAGCAGTCGTTTTTCGACGCGTTCGAGCGGTTCGATATGCTGCTGGGCCCCGTCTCGCCGACGACGGCGCCGAAGCTCGGCGAAAGCCTTTCGGACCCCCTGAAAATGTACCTCGACGACATCTATACCGTCATGACAAACATCGCGGGCGTGCCCTCCATGGCGCTGCCCTGCGGCTTCGGCGACAACGGGATGCCCGTCGGGATGCAGTTTATCGGCAAGCCGTTCTGCGAAGCGGAGATTCTGTCCGCCGCGGCGGCCTTTCAGCGGGCGACGGATTTCCACAAGCAGTTCCCGCAGACGGTGTAAGGAGGCGCGGCTATGGAATGGGAAATTGTAATGGGCCTCGAGGTCCACACCGAGCTTGCAACCAGGACCAAGATTTTCTGCGGCTGCTCCACCGAATTCGGCGGCGAGCCGAACACGCACGTCTGCGAGGTCTGCGCCGGAATGCCCGGCACGCTGCCCGTGCTCAACCGGCGCGTCGTGGAATTTGCTGTGCGCACCGGCCTTGCGACGAACTGCGCCATTACGCGCAAAACGAAATTCGACCGCAAAAACTACTTTTACCCGGATTTGCCGAAGGCGTACCAGATTTCGCAGCTGTACCTGCCCATCTGCCGCGGCGGGTACATCGAGGTCAAGGACGCCGCCGGCGCGCCGAAAAAGATTGGCATCCATGAAATCCACATGGAGGAGGACGCGGGCAAGCTGGTGCACGACGCGTTTTCCGGCTGCACTTTGGTCGACTACAACCGCTGCGGCGTACCGCTTTTGGAAATTGTCTCCGAGCCGGACTTCCGTTCGGCCGACGAGGTCATAGAATACCTCGAAAAGCTGCGCGCGATTCTGCGCTTTACCGGCGTTTCCGACTGCAAGATGCAGGAGGGCTCGCTGCGCGCCGACGTGAACCTTTCGGTGCGCAAAAAGGGCAGCGAGGCGTTCGGCACGCGCACCGAGATGAAAAACCTCAACTCCTTCCGCGCGATTGCCCGCGCTATCGAATACGAGGCGCAGCGCCAGATTGACGTGCTCGAGGACGGCGGGACGGTCGTGCAGGAGACCCGCCGCTGGGACGACGACCGCGGCGTTTCCTACGCGATGCGCTCGAAGGAGGACGCGCAGGATTACAAGTATTTCCCCGAGCCGGATTTGCCGCCCCTGGAAATTTCGGACGCATACATCGAAAAGGTGCGCGCCGAAATGCCGGAGCTGCCCGACGAAAAGCGGCGGCGGTATATCGAGGAGCTGGGCCTGCCGGAATACGACACGTCCATTTTAACGGGCGACCTTGCGCTCATGCGGCTGTTTGAAGCGACCGTCGAGCGCGGGGAGGCGCCCAAGGCGGTCTCGAACTGGATTATGGGCGAGGTCATGAAGCTTTTGAACGACACCGGCACCGCGGCCGAGGACATGACCCTGACGCCTGCGTCGTTCGCGGCGGTCATCCACATGGTGCAAAGCGGCAAGATTAACCGCGGCACCGGCAAGACGGTGCTCGAAAAGGTGTTTACCGAGGGCGTCGACCCGGAAACCTACGTCGAGGCGCACAACCTCGCGCAGATTACGGACCTCTCCGCCATTCGCCCGGTGCTCGAGGACGTGATTGCGCAGAACGAGAAGAGCGTGTCGGAATACAAGGGCGGCAAAACGCAGGCGATGGGCTATATCATGGGCCAGGCGATGCGCGCGCTGAAGGGCAAAGCCCCCGCCCCCGAGGTCCAGAAGCTGCTGCATGAGCTCTTAGATGATTGATGCTAGATGCTAGATGCTAGATGCTAGATACTAGACGCTAGACGTTAGAAGCTAGATGTGGGGATACTGGATGCTAGACGCTAGATACTAGACGTTAGATGTGGGATGCCCAGTCAGAATTCAGAATTCAGACGTCAGATGTCAGATGTTCAATGCCTGATTAGGAGGACAAAACCGAAAGGCAGATGTAACTTTTCCTCCCTCAGCTGCCAGAAATCAGAATTCAGACGTCAGATGTCAGCCCGCGTAGTGGCAGGCCTCTGCGCCTGCCTGCGTATCGTTTGACACGGACACACGTCCCGGCTGCGATGAAAATAAAATCGACCACCGTAGGGGCGGGACTCCGTGCCCGCCCGAGCACAGTTTCGACACGGACACACGTCCCGGCTGTGATGAAAATAAATCCGTACAGCGGTAGGGCGGGGGCTTGCTCCCGCCGCAACACAGCCCGGCAAGGACACACGTTCTAATGGTTCTGACTTTTCAATATCCGCACAGCCGAAAACAGCTTGGCAAACCAGCTGCCCTCGGGCGGGCACGGAGTCCCGCCCCTACTCTGGTTTCCATGGATTCTTTACATTCTGCACAGCCGAAAGTCAGATGTAACCGTTCCTCCCTCTGACGGGCGCCGTCGCCGAAGCGCCGCCGGTGGCGGAAAAAGCGAGGCGAGGGCGGCGAAGCGGTCAAAATTTGCCCGCGCTCCAAGCGTGGCAAATTTTG
>DVMW01000013.1 GCA_018714805.1 Candidatus Fimenecus excrementigallinarum | reverse complement strand
CGTTACCAAAAGCGTATCTGCCGCTTTTTGCAGATGAAATTCTTACGAATTGAGGGAAACATATGAAAAAACTGTTAGCAGTCCTCCTTGCGGCTATGCTGGTCCTTTCCATGGGCGTTATGGCGTTTGCGACGGACTACACCGCCGACACGGACGCGGCGGCAAGCCAGCTTGCGACCAAGCTTACCGACGAAGACGGCAATCCCGTTGCCGGCTTCACCGTGACCATCCCCGCCGAAGTTCCGATTCCCTGGGGCGGCACCGAGGCCGGTGACTTCATCAACTGGTCCTATTCCTCGAAGCTTGAAACCGGCAACCAGCTCTCCATCGCCGTTATCGAAGGCGCTTCCGGCAACATGACCACCGCGGACGGCTCCGCAACCCTTGCCTATGCGCTGGACGCTGCTGCGGACGCGGTTTCCGCTCCGTTCCTGACCGGCGAAGAGGTCACGGATGGCACCCAGAACAAGCAGATTGAAATCCTCATCGCGGACGACGCGTGGGCGGCGGCTTCTGTCGCGCAGTACACCGCTACCGTGACGTTCGAGGTTGCACAGGTCGCCCTGTAAGCCGAACGCAGACCCTGAAAGCAAAGGAGCAGACCGATGAAAAAGGTTCTCTCTGTTGTGCTTGCGCTGACGCTCGCGCTGCTTGCGTGCGTCCCCGCGTTTGCGGCGACGATTACGGAAGACACCGAGGATTCGGCGACGATTAACGTCTATACGGACACGAAAAACGCCGAGGGCGAGGACGCGGACTGGTTCATTGTCACCATTCCCGCCGAAGTCCCGATTCCCTGGGGCGGCACCGAGGCCGGCGATTATATCGAGTGGTCCTATACCTCGCAGCTGAAGATTGGCGAGCAGCTGGAAGTCTTTGTTGACAAAGCTGCCGGCAGCCTGGTTGCTGCGGAGGACCCGAGCAAAACGCTGGCGTATACGCTGACGGACGCCCCGCTGGCAGCGGCGCCGTATGAAAGCGGCGCCCCGGTGTTCACCACCGCGCAGACCGAGAAAATCGGCATTGAAATTACGGATGAAGCGTGGGGCGCGGCCCCGGTCGGCGTCTACACCGACACCGTGACCTTCACCGTTTCCGTGCAGCCTATCGGCGCATGACACAACATGGCGCAATGCCAAACCAGATTTTAACAAAGGAGCAAACTTATGAAAAAAGTACTTGCAGTCGCTCTTGCAGTCGTTATGATGCTGTCCGTCAGCGTGATGGCGTTTGCGGCGAACCCGATTACCAATGATTCCGAACAGACAGAAACCATCAATGTCGTGACCAGCGCGTCTGCTGCCAACGACAAATACACCGTGTCCGTTCCCGCTTCCGTGACCATTCCGTGGAACAACGACGGCTCCAGCAACGGGACTGCGGATTATCAGGTTACCTGCAACCTCGTGGAAGGCTCCAAGGTCACCGTTTCCGCCGCGGCGGACAACGGCGGCGAGATGACCTCCACCGACACGGCAGACACCCTGACCTTCGCGGTGAGCGGCGGCGAAGCGGCTGAATTCGCGGGTATGCAGAACAACAAAAACACGGCTGTGGACGCGACCATCAACTCCTTCGCAGGCGTTGCGGTCGGCGCTTACACCGGCACCATGACCTACACGGTCGTTTATACGCCCGCTACCGGCGCCTAAGCCCTTTTCACAAGAACCTACAGACGAATATAGTCTGAGACCCAGGAAAGGGGTGATTTCATGAAAAAAGCTTTTTCCGCCGTGCTGTGCCTCCTGCTGTGCTGCCTGCTGCCCCTCGGGGCCTTCGGGCTGAACGCCGCGGAGCCCGGCGATGGCGTGGAAGTCAGCACGGTTGTACCCGGTACGCATGAAATTACCATCACTTACAACGAGGGCGGTAAAATCCTCTATGACGGCCAGGTCCTCGCAAGCGGCACGACCATTACCGTCGACCGCTTCGAGGATGTGACGCTCAACATCCTCTGCAACCCCGATTCGCACCTGCTGGACGTCGCCGTGAACGGCGAAAGCGCCATGGAAAGCGTGCGGTACGGGCAGCTGGTGCTTGCGGGCGTACACACGGACACGGACGTCCTGTTTACCTTCCAGAAGTGCGAGGACGCAAAGCCCCTCGAGCCGGACGACCCCGGCTATGACCCCGACGACCCCGACAAGGGCGCGGACGAATGCGTGCACATCGCCATGTCCGGCAATGTGTTCCGCGGCGAGGACGCGTTCCCCGGGGCGGTTCTGGAGTTTGACCTCGGCGCCTTTACGGCGGCCGCCGACAAGGACGGCAAATACGCCGTGGCCGACATCAAGGACGGATTCCACACCGTGACCATTTACGAAGCGGACGGCAAGACCGTTGCCGGGACGGCGAATTTCTCCGTCACCGTCAGCGAAACCGCCGCCGAGGTCACCGTGGATACGCTGCCCGACGGCACCCGCCTCGTCACCGTTCCCGCGGGGGTCGAAAGCATCCTGCTCGACTTCGTGGTGAACCTTGACGAAAATGGCGAGCCCGACGGCACCGTGACGATTCAGCCCGGCGTTGCGCCGGAGCAGGAAGAACCCGTCGTTACGCCGCCCACCATCGTGCAGACCGGCGCGCTTATGCGGGAATATCCCGTCCTGGCCGCCGCGGCGATGACGCTGGTGTTCGTCGGCATCCCGCTGTTCTTTATCCTGCTGTACCGCAGAAAGAAGGACGACGAGGACGAGGAACCGGCTTCGTAACCCGGCACGGGTAATTCATGTGCGCGGAAATTCCGCGTTTGCAGCCTTCGGCGTAACGCCCCGGATGCGCCCTGCCGCGCACCCCGCGTACGCCCCAAATGAAACCATCGCGCCCGAAGCGTAACGCTTCGGGCGCAATTTTTAGATGCGAGATGTTAGATGCTAGATTCTAGATTCTAGATTCTAGATGTTAGATGCTAGATGTTAGATGCTAGACGTTAGACATCAGATGTCAGAACGCGTAGTGGCGGGCTTCCCTTGTCAGAATTCAGAGTTCAGAGGTCAGAAGTCAGAACGCGTAGTGGCAGGCTTCCATGCCTGCCATACATAGTCCGACAAGGACACACGCCCCGGCTGTGATAAAAATAAAAGCGAAAGCCCGTAGGGGCGGGACTCCGTGCCCGCCCGAGCACAGCCCGGCACGGACACACGTCCTGGCTGCGATGAAACCGAAAGTCAGATGTAACTTTTCCTCCCTCTGACGAGGGAGGTGGATTTGCGGCGATTTTTTCGCCGCAAAGACGGAGGGAGAGACAAGTCTGCTGTCAGCCCGCCTTTATGCGTTCTAACATCTAATATCTAACATCTAGCATCTAAAATCTAGCATCTGGCAAACAAGCACACACTTTCCACATGGCTTGTGCGCGGGAACAGGTCGGCGCAGGCGAGCCGCACCGGGGCGTAGCCGTGTGAAAGGAGCCTCGCCGCGTCGCGCGCGAGCGTCGCCGGGTCGCAGGAGATGTAGACAATCCGTTCCGGCGCCATTTCGGCAACCGCCGCGAGCACCGCTTCGTCGCAGCCCTTGCGCGGCGGGTCCAAAAGCACCACGTCCGGCCGCGCGCCGCCTTCGAGCAGGCGCTTTGCCGCGTCTTTTGCGTCCCCGCAGAAAAATTCCGCGTTCTGAACGCCGTTTTCCGCCGCACACCGCCGCGCGTCCGCCACGGCCTCGGGGACAATTTCCGCGCCGTAAAGCCGTTTTGCGCCCTTCGCCATGGAAAGACCCACGAGCCCCGCCCCGCAGTAGAGGTCGAGCACCGTTTCGCGCCCGGTGAGCGCCGCGAATTCAGCGGCTTTTTCGTATAGCCGTTCGGCCATGTCGTGGTTGACCTGGTAAAACGACAGCGGCGACAGGCGCACCCGCACCCCGCAAAGCGTGTCCGCAATTTCCGCCGCGCCCCACAGCACGGTGCAGCGTCCGCCCAAAATGACGTTTGTGCGCGCGGTGTTGTGGTTCAGCTGGATGCTGGCAATGTGGCCGTTCTGCGCGGTCAGGCGCCGCACAAGCGCGTCCGCGTGCGGCAGGCGTTCGCCGTTTAGGACGATGCAGACGAGGATTTCCCCGCTTTGGAAGCCCTTGCGCAGGTACAGGTGCCGCACAAGCCCCCGTCCCGTCGCAGGGTCGTAAACGGAAACGCCGAATTCCTCCAAAAATGTGCGGAACACCCGGACGATGCCGGCAAATTCCGCGGGCTGCAGCAGGCAGTCCGTACAGTCGACCACCCGGTGCGTGCGCGGGGCGTAAAAGCCGATGACCACCCGGCCGTTTTCCGTGGCGACGGGGTATTGCGCCTTGTTGCGGTAGCGGTCGGGGCTGTCCGGCACAAGCATTTCCGAAACGGGCAGCGAAAGCCCTGCCAGCCGCCGAAACGCCTCCTCGACCCGCGCGCGCTTTTGCGCGGCCTCAAAGGCGTAGTCCGCCTCGCGTAGCGCGCAGCCCCCGCACCGCGGGAACAGCGGGCAGGCGTTTTCCGTCCTGTGGGGGGAGGGCTCGAGGATGCGCGTGACCTTTGCGACGGCATAATGCGCCTTGGTCTTTATCACGTGCGCCTCCACCGTGTCGCCGGGGAGGCCGCCGCGTACAAAGACCGCAAACCCGTTCGCCCGGCCCACGCCGCTGCCCTCGGCGGTCAGCGATTCAATTTTCAGCGTCAGCGTCTGGTTCTTTTGGGGAACTGCCACAGGCGCCCTCCTTTCGGCTTTTGCGCACCGCCCGGCAAAGCAGGAACGCCACCGCCGCCGCAAGCAGCAGCGCGAGCAGGACGACGCAGAACAGCTCCGCGCGCCGCTGCGCGGGCGTCAGCGTCTCGAGCGCCGTAAAAAACCGGAACACGTCGGAAAAATCCATCAGGGCGGCTCCTTTCTGCCGGGAATTTTCGATACAAGCATTGTAGCACAACTTTTGCCGTTTGAAAAGAACGCGCGGACGCAAACCGAAAAGAGACGCGGGCTTGGGGGCTTCTCGCCGCACCGAGCCGCAAAAAAGGACAAAAGTCCAAAAAGATGGACATATTTTGAAACCTGCTCTTGTGCTTCTCCCCCGAAAGGGCTATAATCGGACACAGAAACCGAACATTTGTTCTATTTTGGGAGGAGCGTGCGCATGGGATTGGAAAACCTGGCGGCTGCGTACCGCCGTGACGAACAGACGCTGACGCGGCAGATTGACCGCTTTTTGCCGTATGCCAAAAGCCTGACCGGCGAAAAACGGCACGAGGCGTATCGCAGGCTGTCGTGCCTTTACGAGATGCGCCGCGACGTCCGCCTGACCGCCGGGCTTTTGGAGCATTACTACGACCGGTGCTAAGCGGAAAACCGCCGAAGGCCGCGGGGGACAGGCCCGGGCAGAAGTCAGAATTCAGAGGTCAGATATTAGACACTAGATGCTAGACGCTAGATGCTAGACCGCGTAGTGGCGGGCTTCCCCGGTCAGAATTCAGAGTTCAGAAATCAGATGTCAGAACGCGTAGTAATAGGTTTCAGCAAAACCAAAAGTCAGAAGTAACTTTTCCTCCCTCTGACGGGCGCCGTCGCCGAAGCGCCGCCGGTGGCGGAAAAAGCGAGGCGAGGGCGGCGAAGCGGTCAAAATTTGCCGTGCGCTCCAAGCCGGCAAATTTTGGGCACCGCGAGAG
>DVMW01000012.1 GCA_018714805.1 Candidatus Fimenecus excrementigallinarum | reverse complement strand
CCGGCTTCCGCACCCGCACCCGCACCCGCACCGGCGGCGGCCGGCACCGGCACGGCGGTCAGCGCCCCGATGCCCGGCACCATTTTGAGCGTCAACGTCACGGCCGGGCAGGCCGTAAGCGAGGGCGACGTGCTGTTCGTTCTCGAGGCCATGAAGATGGAAAATGAAATTGTCGCCCCCACAAGCGGTACAATCACCGCGGTCACCACAACGAAAGGAAGCACCGTCGCCACCGACGAAGCGCTCGCATACATCGGATAAGGAGGTTTTTCACCATGTCCGTCGTCCATGCGCTCTCGGAGCTGTTGCAGGAATCCGGATTCCTGAGTCTGACCTGGCAGAACTGGGTCATGATTGGGGTTTCGTTTATCCTGCTCTATCTTGCGATTGTCAAAAAATTTGAGCCGCTCCTGCTTTTGCCCATTGCATTCGGGATGCTGCTCGTCAACGTGTACCCGGACATCATGGCCGACCCGCTGATGCTTTCCTCCTACGAGGGTGAGGTCGTGGAAGGCGCGCACTGGTACGACACGGGGCTTTTGCGCCTGATATATTCCGGCGTAAAATCCAGCATCTTCCCCTGCCTTATCTTCCTTGCGGTCGGCGCCATGACCGATTTCGGACCGCTTTTGGCGAATCCGTCGAGCCTGCTGCTCGGCGCGGCGGCGCAGCTCGGCATTTACGTCGCGTTTCTGGTCGCCATTTGCGCGGGGGTCATCCCCGGCTTTGAGGGCTTTGACGCGAAGGAGGCCGCTTCGATTGCCATCATCGGCGGCGCGGACGGCCCGACGGCCATTTTCCTCGCCTCGCAGCTCGCCCCGCATCTGCTGGGCCCCATCGCGGTTGCAGCCTATTCCTATATGGCGCTGATTCCGCTGATTCAGCCGCCCATCATGAAGCTGCTGACAACCAAAAAAGAACGCGAAATCAAGATGGAGCAGCTGCGCAAGGTCAGCAAGGCGGAAAAAATTATTTTCCCCATTGTCGTCACCGTGCTTTGCATCCTGTTCCTGCCGTCCGTCGCACCGCTGCTTGGTATGCTGATGCTCGGCAACCTCCTGCGGGAAAGCGGCGTTACCGACCGCCTGAGCGATACGGCGCAGAACTCGCTTTGCAACATCGTAACCATCCTTTTGGGCGTTTCCGTCGGCGCGACGGCCGAGGGCAAGACCTTCCTGGATGTGAAAACGCTGCTTATCATTGCGATTGGCCTGATTGCCTTCGCCTTTTCCACGGCGGGCGGCGTCCTGTTTGCAAAGCTTTTGAACCTGGTCACCAAGGGCAAAATCAACCCGCTTATCGGCTCCGCCGGCGTTTCCGCCGTACCGATGGCGGCGCGCGTTTCGCAGGTCGAGGGCCGCAAGTACAACGCGAGCAACTTCCTTTTGATGCACGCCATGGGCCCGAATGTGGCCGGTGTCATCGGTTCCGCGGTTGCGGCCGGGTATTTGCTGATGCTGTTTAAGTGAATCTAAGATGCGAAAAGAACGACGGTGAAAAGCCGTCGTTCTTTTGTGTTAGAAGAAGTGTTGGAAATCCAGCGTTGCGGCACGTTTCCAGAAAAAAAGAAGAAACCCTGATGTCCGCAAAGCTAAGCGGAATCAAGGTTTCTCGGCTGGTGCCGGTGACCGGGGTCGAACCGGTACGGTATCGCTACCACTGGATTTTGAGTCCAGCACGTCTGCCAATTCCATCACACCGGCATTTTTGACGTGAATATAGTATACCGGATTTCCCGGGAAAATGCAACTAAAATTTTGCGTTCCGGACATATTTTCCGCAGGCAATCGGCAGAAAAACGGCGGGGAACGGTCTGTCCCCCGCCGGTACCCACAGCGCCTGCTTTATTTGCCGCGTTTGTCCGTATCTTCTTCGATGCGGCTTTTCCAGTCGGCGGAAAGCGGGGCATCCATACGAATACATTCAATCGTGTCGCTGAGCACCTCGTAGTTTAGCTGCGTGCCGACGCTGTCGCTTTGATAGGTCACGGCGCGGTCGGCGTGGATACCGAATGCGCCGGCCGTTTGGACGGCGTCCATATTCGCGCCCAAAAACAGGAATTCCCAGCCGTATTTGTCGCGTTCCTTTTCAATCATCTGCCGGACCTGTTCGAGGGAATACTTGCGGCTTGCGTTTTCCATGCCGTCCGTGGTGATGACAAACAGCGTGTGCGCGGGGACGTCCTCGGCGCGCGCATAGCGGTGGATGTGCACAATATGGCGTATCGTGCTGCCCACGGCGTCGAGCAGCGCCGTACAGCCGCGCACGGTATAGTCCTTTTGTGTCATCAGCGGCACGCGCGCAAGCGGCAGGCGGTCGTGCAGGGTGACAAGCTCGTGGTCAAACAGCACCGTGGTCACAAAGCAGTCGCCCGGCTGCTTTTTCTGCTTTTCGAGCATGGCGTTGAAGCCGCCGATGGTGTCGCCCTCCAGACCGGACATCGAGCCGCTGCGGTCGAGGATGAATACAAGTTCGGTTGCGGTGTTTTTTTGATTTTTACGGTTCATAATACGACCTCCAAAAATAATATCCTGTGCTTCGGTCTTTTGACCTTGCAAGCACAGGATACCGTATTTTCGGAAGGGTTTGGTCGCCTTGCAGGCGACAATTTCAGCCGCCGAGAAGATTTTGGTCAAAGGCGAACAGCGCTTCGTTAATCCGGAAAATATCATATACGCCCCGGCGGATGAAATATTCCACAATGATGTCAAACTTGCTGCTGTGCGACAGGGCGAAGCCCGCCTTTTGCAGCAGCTCCCCGGTTTCCGCAAGCGGCAGTTCCAACGCGACGGCAAAAGCGAGTGCCGTGGGCTTGCTCGGCTTATACAGCCGGTTGCTGCGGATTTTGGAAAACAGCTTGCGGTCGATATTCGCCTTTTTGTAGCAAGCTGCGTCCGATATGCCTTTTTCGTCGATTTTGCGCAGCAGCATTTCCGAAAAGCTCTCGTCGAGCCGGCGCAGCGCCTCTTCCAATTCGACGGGCTGCTTTGCGGCGCAGGTTTTCAGCGCATCGCAAAACATATCGGTGTCGTCCGCCGGGTTTGCGGCTGCGCAAGGAACGTCCGGGGCGCTCGGCGCCAGCGGGAAACTCTCGCCGTCGTACAAACGGCTGTACTGCTGCGCCGGCGTGTCGGAATGCCGCTCGACGTAGCAATCGTCAATATATGCGGCAATCTCGCCGTAGAGCTTTTCGCTAATCTGGTACGCGGCCGAATCGAAAATGACCAGGTAGACAAGCAAATCGCCGGTCAGCAGGTATTCGGTGATGGCGTCGACCGCCACACGGAACGCCTGCGCCTTCGGATAGCCGTACACGCCGGCGGAAATGAGCGGGAACGCAACGCTCCCGCACCCGTTCTCTTCGGCAAGGCGCAGGGCTTCCCGATAGCAGGATTGCAGTGTTTCCTTTTCCCCGTGCGTGCCGCCGCGCCACTTGGGCCCCACGGTATGGATGACATATTTGCACGGCAGGTTATAGCCGCCCGTGATTTTCGCCTGCCCGGGCTTGCAGCCGCCCAGCTTCATGCATTCAAGCAGCAGTCCCCTGCCCGCCGCCTTGTGGATTGCGCCGTCCACACCGCCGCCGCCCAAAAGCGTGGAATTGGCGGCGTTGACAATGGCGTCGCAGGAGAGCTTTGTAATGTCGGCGCGGATGAGCTTCAGCGGCATGGTATTCTCCCGTTCCTTTCATTCGGCAATCTAAAAAAGAGACGCTTCGGCAAAGCTTTCGCTCTGTGCGCCCCAGCTGTCGACGGCGTAAATGCGCACGCGCCCGGCATCGGCCAAATCGGCCGCGGGCAGCGACAATTCGACCGGGCTTTGCATACGCGTAAGGCCGTTGTAAAAATCGCTGAAAAACAGAAATTCCCGCCCGGTGTCGGTCACGACCTTATAGCTGTGTACAAAATCGTCATCCGTTCCCGCGCAAAAGGTCAGGCGCACCTTATCTCCGCAAAGCCGCGCGTGCGCGGCCGGGTCGGGCATGACGGGCGGCCGGTTTTTCGCCTGCCGCGGCCCGAACGCATAGCGCCGGTCGTTTACAAAGGGCATGGGGAATTCCCAGGGGCAATCCGGCTTTTCCTCGGTCACGCCGGAAGCCGCAAAGCAAAGGCGGCGCAGGCGAAACGTCCTGTCGGAAAGCTCCAGCAAAAAGCCCATCGGCGCTTCCTCGGCGTGGGGCGGAATCGTGCCGTTGACCTTCCCCTCTTCGAGCTCCGTGTAGGACAGCGACTGCGTGCTGAAAACCGTGTACGCCCCCTGCCAGACCGAGCGCTCGTCCAGAATGGAATAGTGGCTGTGGCCGCTGAAGCTTACCAGATTCGGATATTGGGAAAACAACGCGTCGAGCGTATCGTCGCCCCAGTCCTCGGCCCCGTAGCAGGTGTTGCGCGGCTGGTTATGGGTCATTACGAAAATCGGCTTGCCGTCCGACGAAGCCGCGGCGTTCGCAAGCGCCGTTTCAAGCCACGGCAACACCTTTTTGTAGCCGGCGGTCATACTGCCGCAGTTCGGCGACACCCCAAGAAAATGGTAGCCGTTGACCACGTAATGCGACCAGGGCTTTTCCCCGACCAGCAGCCGGAACATCAGCCGGTGCGGCAAGGCGCCCACAAGGCCCTTGCCCCAGTAATCGTGATTGCCCATGATGGTCTGCACAACCGTGTCGGCGCCGGAAAACGCCTCGCGCACGGCGCGGGCATAGGTACGAAAGGCAAAGCAGGAACCAAGGTCGCCGATATCGCCGGCAAACAGCACCATGTGCGCGCCGATTTCCCGGTAATAGGCCAGCGCGCGGCGCAGGCTCTGCAAATACGTGTCCTTTTTTGCAAGCGCCCGGCGCGTAACGGGCAACTGCGCGTCGGAAATGATGCCAATCTTCAGTCGGTCGGCCGGGATTTGAATCGAAACGGGCTTTGGTGCGTGCATAGGGTCTCCTGCTTAAACTGGAATTCTATAAACAAAGCGCGGTACAAGGCCGCGCTTTGCCATGCAAAAGGGAAAACCGCCTCGGCTCAGCTTAACGTGCGCAGGTCGAGCACCGCCTGCAGAATATACCGCACGTCCGTCGCGTCCACGACGCCGTCGTGGTTGACGTCCGCCTGCTTTTGAAGCGCGACGCTGACGGTGCGCAGGCCCACCGCAATTTGCAGCGCAAAACGCGCGTCGGTCGAATCGACCTGCCCGTCGCCGCTGATGTCGCCCTGCACGCCGCTCGGCTCCGGGTCAGGCTCCGGCTCCGGGTCAGGCTCCGGCTCCGGGATGGGCGGCGGGTCCACGGAGGTATCGCCCGCAAGCCGGCAGCGCTCGGCAGGCAGACCGTCATACAGCGGAATCGCAAACACGAAGTCCTGCGACAGCAAATTGTTGTTCCGATAGGACTTGTAGGAAAGGTTCGCCTCGCTGACCGCAGCGGAAACGTTCGTCATGTACTGGTGCCAGAACAGCCGGTCCGGGTCGTTGTTCACCACGCAGAATTTTTGCAGGTAAATCGTATCCTGCCCCTCCAGCACGTAGCCGTCCGTAATCCACTTTGCGCCGCCGACAATCGCCTTATACTGCGAGTTCCACGGCCGCAGCTCGTCCGCATCCGTGCCCTGGGCGTACAAAAGCCCCTGCTTGACGGGGTCGTTCGTCGCCGAGGTCGCCTGGATGTTGTAGAAATTGTAATAGCCCTTGATAACGGTGCCGTCCTTGCAGGTATAGTTGCCGCTTGTCGAGCCGCTGCCGTTACGGCCGACCTCCTGGATAATTTTACTTGCCAGGAAATACGCGCTCGAGCCGGACTCCTGCGCGGCCTCCAGGATTGCCTGCGCATAGGTCACCTGCCGGCCGTCCGGCGCGGTGATGGTCTTGCCGTCCATAAAGGTGCCGGCAATCGCCGCTTCTACGCCGGCGAGCGTTTGCAGGTCGTCGTTGTAGGACAGCAGCTCAAACTCGAAAATGCGCGATTCCGTCATGTGGTTGCGCGGGTCCATGTAATAGGCGATGGTCTGGTCGGAGGCCTGGTACCAGCCTTCCTCGGACTTAAGATAGTTCCCGTTTTTGTCCTTGTACCGGTACGCCGCGTTGGTCGACGGGCTGACGACGTTGCGAAACGCCGCGCCGGCATAGCATTCGTTGTACTGGACATAGTCCCAGTCGAGCCCCGTGTCGTAAAACGTAAAGGTCCAGTTCGGGTGCTTGACCATCAGGTCGTTGAGATATGCCCGGTAGGCTTCGGGCACGTCGTAAATATCCTCGGCGATGGTGCCGGAGGGCTCGTCCGGTTCGGCGGTAACGGCAATATAGGTCGACGCGACATAGCCGGAGACCACCTTCCCGTTAAACGTCGCTTCGATTTTGTACCAGTCGTAGCTTGTGGTGCCGTCGTCGCAGGGCACCTCGTCCAAAATGGAGACGGGGCTGCCCTTTGGCAGCTGCACAACCTTCCCGCCGCTGTACAGCACGCTGTGCAACGTCCCGGGACCGGTGCGCACGCGCAGGGGGTCCGCCTTCGTCGCGACCGTGCCGGAGCCGGCCGCCAGAACCGGCACCAGTGCCAAGCAAAGCAGCAGAAACGCCAAAACAAGGGAAACGATTGCTTTTCTCGACCGCATAAGCTTATGTAACTCCTCTGTTCAAAAAACCATCAGGCGCAATTCGCCTGCAAATACCGTAAAATCCCGTCGCTGACCGCTTTTGCGAGCCTGTCCTGGTTCGCAGGAAGCGCCAGCGCGCTGCACTCCTTCGCATTGGAAAGGTACCCGCACTCCACAAGGACCGCCGGGCACTCCTCAATCCGGGTGACCTGGAACGGATAGAACCGAACGCCGCCGTCGCTCGGGACAATCTTTTTGCGCATTGCGGCGTCGTTTTTGTAAATCTCCTGCCACGCCGTTACAAGCTGGGCGTGGATGCTTGCCGCCAGCGGCTGGGAAAACGCGCGGTAATAATACACTTCCGTACCGCTTGCCGAGCTTGAGGAGGAAGAATTGTTGTGCAGGCAGACAAAAACGTTTGCGCCCGACTGCCGCGCCTTGGCCTGCCGGTCCTCCAGCTCCAGCGTCTGGTCGCCGGTGCGGAAAATGACGACGCGCACGCCGGCCGCCTCCAGCTTTTGCTTGACAAGCGCGGAAATGCGCAGATTGACCTCCGATTCATGCATCCCGTTGACACCAATCGCGCCGGGGTCGCGGCCGCCGTGGCCCGGGTCAAGCGCAACGACCGCGCCGGACACGGAGGAAGGGCGGTTCCGGAAGCTTATGACCAGACGGTTGTCCGAAGCGTAGTAAGCGCGGTAGCCGTAAAAGTCGCCGCGGTTTTTCAGGTGGACGCGCAGCGTTGCGGTGCCGTTCTGTCCAATGTTGACCCATTCGGCGGACGAGACGACGTTGCTGCCGGAGAAATCGAACGAGCCCTCGCAGGCGTTCGTGTAATAAAACTTGAAATCGATGTAGCGCGCCGTGGAATCGGTGACGTTGAACACGCGGCCGGCATAGCCCTTGTAGTAGCTCTGCTCCTTAAGCTCGGAAATGAACGGCGCTTTCCAGTTCATCGTCAGCACAAGGTCCGTGTCGCCGCTCGTCGTGCATTTGTGCACGGAAATGGTGTTGGAAGGCAGAACGTAGCCGTCGAAGCTCTCGCTCTCCTCCGCCTTGACCTTATAGCCGGACTGCGTGATGTAGTAAAGGTCGCCGTCGTAGGTCGCGCTGCCCGAAACATAATCGACCGTACCCTTCAAAAACGGGGAGCAAAGCGGCGAGGATTTGTCGTCGGCCGTCTCGCCCGGGCAGGTTTCCACATAATCCAACGTCATCCGCACGACGCGCGCCTTGCCGAGGCCGTGGTCGGCGGACGGGGAAAGCAGCTCCACGAGCCCGTCGCCGGAAACGACCGGCGGCTTGACCTCACCCTGGGACGTGTCAATTTCCACCTTGGGATAGGTAATCTTATTGACCGTGACGGAAGCGCCGTTCACCGTTTGGGAATAGCCCTGATAGGTGCCGGTAAAGCGGATTGTGCCGAGCTTTTGGACATTGTATGCCGCCGCGGGCGCGGTAAAGGTCCCGCTGTATTCCACAAAGCCGGAGCCGTCGCCGGTATTGGCGACAGGCGACAGCTTGACCGTTTTCCCGTTGAGCTTGGCGCTCACCGCCGCGCCCTCCAGCGCTTCTGCGGTCACCTCCAGCTTCATCCCGCCGCCGAGCGCCGTGGATTTTGCGGGGCTGACGGAACGGATGACCTCCAGCGCATAGCGCACCTGATACGTCAGGGTCGTCTGCGCGTTGACGACGGTGACGGTATTGTCGCCGGGCGACAGCGGACAGTCGTAGGAAAAGCTGCCGTCCGCGGCCACCGGGACCGTTTCGCCGTTGACGGTCAGGGGATATTCCGGCGCACAGGTCCCGCGGAAGGTCACATAGGGAATTTCCACCGTAACGGAAGCGCTTTCCGGCGACGTGACCGTCAGCGCGGCGGAGGGGCCGGACGTGGTTTCCGGCGCGGCGGTCGTCTGTACGTCCTCCGTCTCCGGAGCGGCCGCCGGCGCAGCAGGCGCCACCCTGCAGAACAGCGCGCCGAGCGCGATGGGCGCCGACAGCGCGAGCAGCAGCACGGCGGCTAGGATTCGCATGACAAGGGGTTTTCGCATATCTTGTAGTCCTTATCTTTTATTACACATACGTATACATAGTTATTGTAGCATATTTTTTAGATTTTTCCACTCTTTTTTTGCATTTTCCGTCGCATTTTCAGAGAAAACCGAAGAATAGGAGTAAACGGCAAACCCGCTGTACTGCGGAAGCGTCCGGCAAAGGGCAAGCTGGCGCGATAAAATGTCGGTGTGCTGCTGCCACTCGGCTTTTCCCGTTCCGGCAAATTTATCCTCTTTGCCGCATTTGTAGGCGGCAAGGCCGAAGCAGAGCCGGACGCCGTCCGCAAGCGGCAGCGCCGCCCATTGCGCCGCCGTTTCGGAAAACGGGCGCGCCGCATTTTCAAAACCGTAGTAAAGCTGCGGCATCAGCACGTCGAGGAAGCCCGGCTCGCGCGCCCACCGCGCAACGTCGGCGTACAGGGATTCGTAGTTTTTTTGAATATCGCCGCCTGGGCTTATCACGACCTGCGTTTCGGGGCGCACGGCCTTGACGGCGGCATAAAGGCCGCCGACAAAGCTGCTGACGTTTTCACGCCGCCAGTCCGCGAGCGCGAGCGTGCCGCCGCCCGCCTTGTACGCTTCATACTGCGCGGCGTCCGCGGACGGGTCGGTCGTCGGATAAAAATAGTCGTCGATGTGGACCGCGTCGAGCGCATACTTGGTCAGCAGCTCGCGCACCCCGTCCAAAATCAGCGCCTGCGCCCGTGCGGACGCGGGGTTGAGATAAATCCCGTTCTCCGTCAAAAGCAGGTGCTCCGTCTCCCCCGCCTCGTACCAGATTTTGGCCGGGTTGTTTTCGGCGAGCGCGTCCCAGTTTTGGGAAAGCGAAACGCGGTACGGGTTGAACCAGCCCTGCACAGCAAGCCCCTGCGCCTTGGCGCAGTCGAGAAAAATACCCAGCGGGTCGTAATCGACCGCGGCGCCCTGCGTGCCGGTCAGATAGGCGCTCCAGGGAAAAATTTCGGACGGATAGAACGCGTCGCAAAACGGGCGGACGTGCAAAATGACGGTGTTAAGGCCCGCTTCGCGGATGTTTTCGGTCATCTCCCGTGCCTTCTTTTCAAAATCCGCCCGGGTTCCGCCGCCGGCGCTTTGCATGGAAAGTTCGCTGTAATATATCCAGACCGCCCGTATTTCCCCGGCCTGCGCCGCGGGCGCGGTCTGCGCCGTGGGCGTCGGCGGCGTCCCTTCCTGCTGCTGCGAGGCGCGAAAGCGCACCCCGAGCACGGCTGCCAAAACGGCTGCGGCTGTCAGCAGCAGGAATCCAATCCATTTTTTCTTCATGCGTTGCTCCTTTCATTGACAAAGCCGTACAAATGCAGTAAAGTAGCAGACAGAACGTGCAGGGAGGTTGCCGTATGGACGCGTTTGCCGGCGTTTTGGCCTGCTTTATATGTATGGGGCTTGCCGGCGTATGTATGACGCTGTATGACAAAGCCGCGGCCAAAAAGCACCGCCGGCGCATTTCGGAAAAGGCGCTGCTTGCCGTCGCCTTCTGCGGCGGCGCGCTGCCCATGTACGCCGCCATGCGCGCCGTTCGCCACAAGACGCGAAAAAAGCGCTTTATGCTGACGCTTCCGGTGTTCGCGTGCCTGCACATTGCGCTTCTTTTTTATCTGTATTTTTCGCCCGTCGCCTTATATTGATTTTGCAAAGGAGCGGTTTTATGGCACCCCGCATACAAAACGGACATTTGTCGGTAGAGGTTAAGCCCTTCGGCGCGACGCTGACGAGCGTGCGTTCCGAAAAAACCGGCCGGGAATTCCTCTGGCAGGGCAACCCGGAAATCTGGAACGGGCAGTCCCCCATTTTGTTCCCCATCATTGGGCGGCTTTTGGAGGACACCTGCTTTATCGACGGCAGGCCCTATTCCATTATCCGCCACGGCCTTGCGCGCCACCGGGCGTTCGAGTTGGCCGGGCAGACCGAAACGTCGGTCGCCTTCCTGCAGGAAAGCGATGCAGAAACCCGCAAAAGCTATCCGTTCGACTACCGGCTGCTTGTGCGCTTCGCACTTTCCGGCAACCGGCTTACGGTAACGCACACGGTGGAAAACCCGAACGACCGGGAAATGTATTTTTCCATCGGCGCGCACCCGGCGTTCAACTGCGCGCTCGGCGACCGGCTCTCCTTTGAAGTCCCGGAAACGCTCGACAGCCTGCGGATTGATGCAAATTCCCTGCTTACAGACCGGCGCGACCGCATTCTGACAAACAGCCGCACGCTGCCGCTGACCGCGCACCTGTTCGACCGCGACGCGCTGATTTTTGAGGGCGTGCAGTCCAAATTTGTCACGCTGCAGCGGCAGGACGGCGTGCAAATCCGGTTTCACTTCGGCGACGCGCCGTACCTTGCCGTCTGGGCCAAGCCCGCCGCGCCGTTTGTGTGCCTGGAGCCCTGGTACGGCGTAAACGACGGCTATGCGCCCGTTGCGGACTTTTCCGAAAAGCGCGGCATCGTCAAGCTTCCCGCCGTGGAGACGTTCGCGTTTTCATGGGACGCAGCTTTTACAGAAGGGTGAGAAGCCATGCACATCCCGCTTTGCGAGACCTCCGAGGTCTCGGTTCTGGATTTCGAGACAGCGCTTCGGGCCGCCCTGCAGCCCGCGGACGATTACGACGTTTCGCGCTGGCTGTTTGTCCCGAACCGCTACGACGAGTACCGTTACATTTTGGGCACGCGCGGCGCGCGCCCGCTTATCTGCTTCGGCATCAACCCGTCGACCGCCGCGCCCGACCGGTTGGACAACACCCTGAAATCCGCCGAACGCATCGCGCTGCACAACGGATTTGACAGCTTTATCATGCTCAATCTCTATGCCCAGCGCGCCACGGACCCGGACGATATGGAGCGCAATTTCAACGCGCATCTGCACGAGGAAAACAAGCGCGCCTTTTCCTACGCGCTGTCGCTGTGCCCCGGGACGCCGGTCGTTTGGGCGGCGTGGGGAAACATCGTGGAAAAGCGGCCGTTTTTGCACCTGTGCCTGCGGGAGATGATTGCGCTGGGGCAAAGCCGCGGCGTGCGGTGGGTCTCGGCGGGTAAAATCTCCAAAAAAGGCCATCCGCACCATCCGCTGTATTTGAAAAAGGACAGCGCGCTGGACGCGTTCGATATGGACGGATATTACCGGCTTATCTGTTCGCGTACATAAGACGCCCAAAACGAAAAAGCACCGGCTGCAAGCGCGCAGCCGGTGCTTTTTGCGTGAACCTTACCGCTCGAATTTAATCGTTACGATTTCATAGGGCTTGACAGGCAGCGTCACGCTGCGGCCGGAAACGGACAGCGCCTCCGTCTCCTGCTCGAGCAGGTCGCAAAGCACCGCGCGTTTAAAGGCAAAGCCCGCCGTCACGGTCACGTGCGTGTGGGCGTTAAACGCTTCATACAGCCGTACGACCGCCGCGTCGCCGTCCTCGGCCATTTTGGCCGTCTCCATAAACACGCCGTCGCCCGCAAGCGTAAACAGCGAAAAGCTTTCGGGCAGCGCGCCGTCCTGCGCCGGAACCGAAACCGCCGTCAGCGGCTGATTCAGCAGATACGCCTGCTGCACCGTGCCGGCCGCGCGGAAGTCGCCCGCGTGCGGGAACAGCGAATAGGTGAACGTATGCAGCCCGATGTCCGCCTGCTCGTCCGGATACGTTCCGCACTTGAGCATGGTCAGCGACAATACGCCGTCATGGACGTCGTAGCCGTATTTGCAGTCGTTCAAGAGGCTTACGCCGTAACCGTATTCCGAAAGATCCGCGAATTTATGGGCGCAGACCTCAAAGCGCGCGGCGTCCCAGCTCGTGTTCGTATGCGTCGGCCGTTCGACGGAGCCGAACTGGATGTCATAGGTCGCCTTGTCGGCGTGGACATCGACGGGGAACGCGGTCTTGAGCACCAGATGGTGCTCGTGCCAATCGATTTCGGTGTCAAAATCGATGCGCGCCAAGTCGTCATACAGCCAGAGCCTTTGCGTAATGGTGCTGTGCATAAAGCGCTTGACAATCTGAAGGCCGGCGCGCGTCCCGTCGAAAACGGGCGAGAGCGCTGCCGCGTCCGACAGCTCCCAGGCCTGCTCGCGGTAATAATTGCTGATTTCCCAGTTGTCGTAGTCGCGCGGGAAGTCGGTGTACGCGGTCATCACGTTGCCGCGCTCGCCGGCGCGCAGGACCTCGCGTCCGCAGCGCTTGTCAAAAACACGCGTCAGCGCGCCGCTTTCGTCGAGCTCCAGCCGGAAGAAATCGTTTTCGAGGTCCGCTTCCCCGACCGAAACCGCGCCGCGCACCTCGCCTTTTCGGACGACGCGGTAGCCCTTGGCGGGGATGTCCTCGACGTAGACGGTCTGCCCGTCCGCCGTGACGGCGCCGCTCGCCGTAAAGGAATTCGGGTTATAGACGAACAGCCCGCCGTCGGTCCGCACGCCGGAAGCAAGCGCCGCAAGCGCGTCGTCGGCCGCTTTGTTCCCTTTTTCCAGAACTTCCTCGTACTGCTTGTGCGACACCTCGTAGACCTCGTGGATGGAGGAACCCGGGATGATGTCGTGGAACTGGTTGAGCAGTATCGTCTCCCACCCGCTTTGCAGCGCCGCTTTCGGGTAGGCCGCGCCGCAGAGCAGCGACGACGTGAGGACCAGCGTTTCCGCCTTTTCATAAAGAAATTCCGATTTGCGGTTATAGCGCTTGTTTTTCGCCTGCGACGTATAAGTCCCGCGGTGGTATTCCAGATACAGCTCGCCCTGCCAATGCGGGGTCTTGGGGTTTTGCAGCGCCTTTTGGCGCGCGCGGGCGAGCATTTCGCCGGCAAATTCCATTTTGGCCTTCGGCACGCCCGGCAGACCCGTTTTTAAGACGTCGTAGTACTCCAGGTCCTTGCGCGTCGGGCCGCCGCCGCCGTCGCCGTAGCCAAAGGTAATGAGCACCTCGTCGCTGAGCGCCTTCTGCTGGAAGCGGTCATACGCGCCCTGCAGCTGCGACGGGTTGAGCTTGGCGTTATAGGTCACGTTGCAGGCGGGCTCGACGCCGCGGTGTTTATCCTGCGCCGTCATAAAGAAGGTGAAAACGGAGGTGCCGTCTATCCCCTCCCACCAGAACATATCGTAGGGCATCCGGTTCGTTTCGTTCCAGCCAATCTTGGAGGTAACGAACGTGTCGACGCCGCTCTTAGTAAGAATCTGCGGCAGCGCGGCGGAATAGCCGAACACGTCCGGGAGCCACAGCACCTTGCAGTCCACGCCGAATTCCGCTTTAAAAAAGCGCTTGCCGTAGAGAATCTGGCGCACCAGGCTTTCGCCGGAGGACAGGTTGCAGTCGGCCTCGACCCACATCGCGCCCTCGACCTCCCAGCGGCCCTGCCGGACCATTTCGCACACCTCGGCGTACAGCTCGGGGGATTCCTCCTTGAGGAATTTATACAGCTGCGCCTGGCTCGACATGAATTTATAGGCCGGATAGCGGCGCATGAGCGTCAGCACCGTGGAAAACGAACGCAGCACCTTTTCGCGTGTCTGCGCAAGCGTCCAGAGCCACGCGACGTCGATGTGCGTGTGGCCGATGCAAAGCGCCGTCACGCCGGTCGAGGCCTTGTCGGAAAACGCCTCTTCCAAATAGGCTATCGCTTTTTCGGCGCTTGCAAGGCAGGCGCCGCTGCCCGGCTCGCGCAAATCGATAAGGGGAAGCGCGCGCTCCAGGATGGTTTTTACATCCGTATACGTTTTTTCGTTGGGGTCCAGATACTGCGTAATCTCATACGGAACGGCAAGCCGGTAGTAAAGCTTGCGCAGCACATCGTGGTAACGGTACAGCGTCGCGTTAAATTCCAGGTGGCGCGCAAACAGGCTGCCGACGTAGCCGTACACATACAGCTCGTATTCCGCCTTGGCGTTGTCGAGAAAAATGTCGCGGTGGTTCGTGTCGAGTCCCTGCACCAGCACGCCGTCGAGATAGACGATGAACTGCGGGTTGACCGCGTCCCAGCCGTCTATCTGCGTTTCCACACGCAGCTCGAGATTCTGCCCCTGCAAGCGCGCGGGGATTTCGAGTTTTTTGTAAAACCACGCGTGGCCGTCCTTTTCGCCGCCCCAGCGCGCATATTTATCGAACGGGGAAAACCGCTCGTCAATCTCCGGCAGGGCGTTCCCCTGCTTATAGCCGCAGGGGCAATGCAGGAAGCCGTCGAGCTCGATGCGCTCGGCCACGGCCGCCTCCCGCAGCTTTTCCAGGAAAACGTGCAGCCTGTCCTCGTAAAAATCCGTTTGTGCCGCCATATGCATCGTCCGGCGCTCTTACGGCGCCGCTCCTTTCATGGGAATTCCTTTTGCCTTTCGTTCGTTCGGCTATTGTAGCACGCAAACGTCCCTCGCGCAAGAGAAAATCGACAGGAAAAGTTGCTTTTTTTAAGGAAAAAGGCAGCCGGCGGGCTGCCCTTGTTCGCTCGCTATATCTTCCTTTTTTCCGGGCGCAGCGATTCCAAAAGCGCCGCGCCGTCCGAAATAAACCGTTCGGCGTCAAACGAGGGGTTGCCGAGCGCCTCCTGCACGATGATGCCGTCGGAAACGAGCAAAATGAGCCACGTTAAAAAATCGGCCGGAATGTCGGTGCGTTCGGAGATTTTTTCGCTGATGAGCCGGTGGAACGCCTCGTACCGTTCCACAAGCTTTCTGCGCAGCGCTTCGTCGCCGGTCTGCGCTTCGTTCAGCAGATGCAGCCGCAATTCGGACGAGGCGGTGTTGCGCTCCACGACGTATTTGACGAGCCGGCGGATGGACGTGTCCTTCTCCTTGTTTTCCGTCCAGCGGATAAAGTCGTCCCACTGCTCGCTTAAGTACCGGTCCGTCAAATCAAAAAAGATTTCGCCCTTGGTCTTATAGTGGTAATAGAGCGTTCCCTTGGAAATGCCGGCCGCCGCCGCAATCTGCGCAAGCGACAGGTCCGCGAAGGTCTGCGTTTTCAAAAGCGCCGCGGTCGCGTCGAGCACGATGCCGCGGACGTCCTCTTTTCTGGGCGCCGCCATGCCGCCGCCTCCTTTCCCGGAAATGAATCATGGGATATTGTACCATGTTTTCTCATATGTGTAAACGTCTTTTCCCGGCTTTCACGAAAATTCTGATAAGATTTTCACATACATTCTTATTTTTTTAGATAGTATTGACAAATTCGACAAAGTGTACTATGCTATACCTGTCTTTGAGTCGGTCGTTTAACCGACTTATGCCCCGAAAAGCCGGAAGGAAGGATGATGGCCATGTCGCTTGCGACAATCAACAAGAAGCTTTACAAGCGCTACCACGGCGCGGTGCGCGCCATCCTGCGCGACGGGTGCATCGTCATGCAGGGGCGGCTCGACAAATGGGCGGACGTCATAGACGCCTGCTCGCTTGCGGCAACCAAGTACAGCGCCACGCACGTTGTAAACGACATCGTCTGCGAAGAGGCGCAGGACAAACCAATCCGCCTGCCCGCCTTGACGGACGACGCGCTGGAGGGGCGCCAGCCCGACGTGCTGGTTGTGGGCGGCGGCATTTCCGGCGTGAGCATTGCGCGGGAGCTGACGCGCTGGAAGCTGGATGTGCTGCTCGTGGAAAAAGAGGCGGACCTTGCGCTGCAGGCCTCCGGGCGCAACGACGGCGAAGTCCACCCGGGCATCGACCTTTCCAAAGGGTCGTTAAAGCACCGTTATATCCGCAAGGGCAACGAAATGTACGCGCAGGTCTGCAGGGAGCTCGACGTCCCGTTCCGGCGCGTCGGGCAGTACGTGTGCTTTGACAAGGGCTATTTAAAGCCGCTCGTCGCGCTTTACTGCCTGTGGCGCAAGCGGCACGACGGCATTTCGGACACAGCGCTCATCTCCGGCAAAGAGCTGCACCGGCGCGAGCCGAATTTCGCGGGCGACTTTAAATTTGCCATTTCGAACCCCTCCTCCGGCTGCGTGTGTCCCTACGGCCTGACGATTGCCTATGCCGAAAACGCCGTGCAAAACGGCGCCCAAGTCGCATTGAACTGCGCGGTGCTCGGCATGGAGGTCGAAAACGGCGTGATAAAAAGCGTAAAGACCAACCGCGGCACGGTTTACCCGAAGCTCGTCGTCAACGCGGCCGGCGTTTTCGCCGAAGAAATCGCGCGTATGGCCGGCGACCGCTTTTTCTCCATCCACCCGCGCCGCGGCACAAACTCCATCCTCGACAAAAAGGCGGGCGCGTTTATGCACTCCATCGCCTCCATTAAGGAGATTACGCGCAGCAAAACGCACTCCAAAGGCGGCGGCATCCTGCATACGGTCCACGACAACCTGCTTGTCGGGCCGGACGCGGTGGAAACCTACGAAAAGGAAAACGTCGCCACCCGCCGCGAGAGCATCGAGCACGTTTTCAGCAAGCAGAAAAAGACCATGCCGCGCCTGTCCGAAGGCGACATCATCACCTATTTCACCGGCGTGCGCGCGCCGACGTTTGAAGAGGACTTTATTATTGAGCACGGCCGCAAAACGCAGAACCTCATTCACTGCGCCGGCATCCAGTCGCCCGGGCTGACAACCGCGCCGGCCGTAGCCGTAGACATTGCGGCCATGGCGGTCGAAATGCTCGAAAAAGACCGCCCCGTGGAAAAGAATCCGGGATTCTCCCCTGTTCGGCGCGGCGTGCCGGTACTGCGGGAAATGGACGATGCGGCGCGCGACGCGCTGATTCGGCAGAACCCGGACTACGGCGTAATTGTCTGCCGCTGCGAGGAGGTCAGCAAGGGCGAAATTTTGGACGCGCTGCGTTCGCCCGTCTGCGTACCGACGGTAGACGGCGTCAAAAAGCGCGTGCGTCCGGGCATGGGACGCTGCCAGGGCGGGTTCTGCTCCCCGGTCGTCATGCAGATTATCGCCGACTTTTTGAACGTACCGCTTTCGGAGGTAAAAAAATCCGCGGCGGAATCGGCCATTACCTTTGGGCGGACCAAGTAAGGAGGACAGCTATGCTAACGTTTGACACCGTCGTTATCGGCGGCGGCCCCGCCGGCCTTGCCGCGGCGCTTTCCGCCCACGAAAACGGCGCGAAGGTCCTGCTTGTGGAACGGGAGGCCCGGCTCGGCGGCATCCTCAAGCAATGCATCCACGACGGGTTCGGCCTTGTGCGCTTCGGCGAAAAGCTGTCCGGCCCCGAATACGCCGAACGCTTTATCGACGATTTTTACAAGGCCGGTATTGCGGCGACAACGCTGACCTTTGTGACGCGCATCGAAAACCGAAACGACGCGTTTTTCGTCACGCTCGTCTCCCGCGAGGGCGTGGAAACGGTCGCGGCGAAAACGCTGGTGCTGGCCACCGGCTGCCGCGAACGGACCGCCAAGCAGGTTTCCATTCACGGCACGCGCCCGGCGGGCGTCTTTACCGCGGGCACGGCGCAGCACCTGACAAACCTTTTGGGCGAGCTGCCGACGAAAACGTGCGTCATTTTGGGCAGCGGCGACATCGGGCTTATCATGGCGCGGCGGCTGACGCTGGAGGGCGCAAAGGTGCTTGGCGTCTATGAGGCGAAGCCGACGCCCTCGGGCCTGACGCGCAACATCCACCAATGCCTGCACGACTACGACATCCCGCTGTATCTTTCCCACACGGTTACGCGCGTGTTCGGCGACGACCGGCTTAGTGCCGTGGAAATTTCCAAGGTTGACGAGCAAATGCGGCCGATTGCGGGTACAGAGCAGATGGTCGAATGCGACGCGCTGATTCTCTCGGTCGGGCTGATTCCCGAAAACGAGCTTGCCGAAACGCTCGGAACAGAGCTGGACCGGCGAACGAAGGGTCCCGTTTGCAACGCGCAGCTGATGACCTCCGTCGACGGCGTATTCTCCTGCGGGAACGCGCTGCACGTCAACGACCTGGTCGATTACGTTTCCGAAAGCGGCGAATGCGCCGGGAAAAACGCGGCGTGCTACAAGCCGAGGCCCCGCACGGAAATCGACATAGAGGCCTCCGACCGATTCGGATACATCGTCCCGCAGCGGCTCGACTTAAACGCCGACAACCGCAAAACCGTGCTGTATTTCCGCAGCCGCGACGTGTTGAACGGCTGCACGCTTAAGATGCGTTTGGACGGGAAAGAGGTCTTTTCCAAAAAGTACCCGTTCC
This sequence comes from Candidatus Fimenecus excrementigallinarum, assembly GCA_018714805.1. Classification (GTDB taxonomy): domain Bacteria; phylum Bacillota; class Clostridia; order Oscillospirales; family Acutalibacteraceae; genus Fimenecus; species Fimenecus excrementigallinarum. Next base: position 81,701 of record DVMW01000012.1, on the reverse strand, counting down.
TGCGTCCGCCGGAAATGGAACGGCTGGAGATGGATTTTTCAAGCCTTCCGCTGACCGCGGCCTCGCATTTGGAGCTGGATATCGAGGTGAAAACAAATGGATGAGCTCGTCTGCATTGTCTGCCCGCGCGGCTGCACGATGCACATTGAAAAACAGGCGGACGGCGTCTTTGCCGTTACGGGCAACGGCTGTAAGCGCGGCGAGCAGTTCGCCGTTTCCGAAATGACCGCGCCCATGCGGACCATTTGCACGACGGTCCGCACCGCCTTTCCCGCTTCGCCGGTTCTGCCGGTGCGCGTGTCGGCGGAGATACCGAAAGACCGGATTTTCGACGTCATGCGGGAGATAAACAAGGTCTGCGTGAAAAAACGACTGCACCGCGGCGACGTGGTCATTCCAAACGTCCTGGGTCTTTCCGTGGACGTCATTGCCACCTCGGATTTGCTGCGGGAGGAAGGGAGATGAACGCCATGGACGAACAGCCGCTTGTGCTGACCTTTGACGTCGGCACGCAAAGCGCGCGCTGCCTGCTTGTCCGTCCGGACGGCAGCTTTGCCGATTTCCATCAAATCAAGTACGACGAGCCGTACTACTCCCGCCGCCCGGGCTGGGCGGAGCAGCGACCGGACTTTTACTACGACCGCATTTGCGAGGCCGGGCGCGTCGTCTGCGAAAGGAGCGCCGCGCTGCTCAAGGACGTCGGGGCCGTGACGATTACCACCATCCGCGACACCGTCCTGTGCCTGGACGAAAACAACGAGCCGCTTCGCGACATCATCCTGTGGCTCGACAAACGCCAGGCCGACTTTGACGACCCCTTCCCCGCCTGGAAAAAGCTGGTCTTTAAGATTGCCGGCGTCGAGGAGACGACCGAAATCATGTACCGCGCCTCCGTCTGCAACTGGATTAAGCAAAACCAGCCGGAGCTTTGGCAAAAAACCGCGCACTATGTGATGCTGCCGACGTACCTCACCTACCGCATGACCGGCGTTTTGGCGGATGCAAAGGCCAACATGATTGGCCACATTCCCTTCGACTACAAGCACCGCGTTTGGAAAAAGGATTCGAGCCTGACGAAATGCCTGTTCGACGTGGAGCAGGAAAAGCTGTGCCGGCTTGTGGATTCGGGCGAGGTGCTCGGCAAGATTACCGGGGCCTTTTCAAAAGCGAGCGGCGTTCCCGCAGGCCTGCCGCTTATCGCGACCGGCTCGGACAAGGGCTGCGAGACGCTGGGGCTTTCCGTCACAAAATCGAACCGCGCCGCCATTTCCTTCGGCACGACCGCGACGGTGCAGCTCGCCCTTGAGGATTACGTCGAGCCGCAGCCGTTCATGCCCGCCTATCCGGCCGTACCCAACAACCTGTACAACCCGGAAATTGAGATTTACCGCGGGTTCTGGCTGGTCTCCTGGTTCGTCAAGGAATTCGGCGCGGCGGAGCGCGAGGAAGCGACGGTGCTCGGCTGCGCGCCCGAGCAGCTTTTGGACAAATACATCGAACGCCTGCCGCCGGGCTGCGAGGGTCTGCTGCTGCAGCCGTACTGGACGCCCGGAATTGTCAATCCCACCTCGCGCGGCGCGGTGATAGGCTTTGCCGACTACCACACGCACCTGCATTTTTACCGTGCGATTATCGAGGGCATTGCCTTTGAGCTGTACCATTCGCTCGAAATCATGCAGAAGCGCGCGAAGCGCAGGGTGGACGAAGTCTTTGTCGGCGGCGGCGGCGCGCGCAGCGACATTGTCTGTCAAATCACGGCCGACGTGTTCGGCATCCCCGTCAAGCGCATCCAGACGCACGAGGCGTGCTCGGTCGGCGCGGCGATGGTCGCGTTCCTGACGCTCGGGGTCTTTCGGGATTACGACGAGGCCATTGCGCACATGGTCCATGTCGCCGACGTCTTTAAGCCCCGCAAAACGGAGCACGAGACCTATATGGACCTCTATTCCGGCGCATACTGCAAGGTGTTCCGCCGGCTGGAGCCCGTTTACCGCAGAATTATCAAAATCACAAAAAGGAGAGATATTGAATGAGCAACAAACCGTACAAGGGCTTTGAACCGAAATGGGTGCTGACCCCCGCGCCCGAGGGCAGCTATCGGTCCATCTTCCGCTGGGGCGACCCGGAATTTTTCAAGTATCCGAAGGAATCGCTTTACAAGCTGATGAAAGAGACCTTCAAAATGACGGACGACGACTTTAAGGACTATACCGACGATATCGGGTTCGACAAGGTCGATTTGTCCGACTACCCTTCCAAGATTGACCCGAAGCACATTCAGGCGCTCGGGAAAATCGTCGGCGACGCGTTTGTGACGACCGAGGACTATCCGCGCCTTGCCGTCGCCTACGGCTGCACGGCGTATGACCTTTTGCGGCTGCGCCACAAGCAAATCGAGAACCTGCCCGACGTGGTCGTTTACCCGGACACGACCGAGCAGGTCGAGCAAATCGTCGCATACGCCGTCCAAAACAAAATCCCGCTGTACGTTTACGGCGGCGGCAGCTCCGTGACGCGCGGCGTAGAGGCCGTCAAGGGCGGCATATCGCTCGATATGCGCAAGCGCTTCAATAAGGTTATCAGCTTCAACGAGACCGACCAGACCATCACCGTCCAGGCGGGGATGTCCGGCCCGAAGCTGGAGGAGACGCTGCAAAACGCCCCGAAGCTGTTCGGCGCAAAGCGCGCGTATACCTGCGGGCATTTTCCGCAGTCGTTCGAGTACAGCAGCGTCGGCGGCTGGACCGTGACGCGCGGCGCGGGGCAGAACTCCACCTATTACGGCACCATCACCGACATTGTGCTTTCCCAGAAATACGCGACGCCCATCGGCCGCATCGTAACGAGCCACTACCCGCGCGAGGCGACGGGGCCGAACCTCAACCAGATTATGATGGGTTCGGAAGGGACGTTCGGCGTGCTGACCGAGGTCACGCTGCGCGTGTTCCGCTGGATGCCCGAAAACCGCAAGCGGTTCTCCTATATGTTCAAGAACTGGGAAATCGCCATGGACGCCGCGCGCGAGATGATGCAGTGCGAGTGCGGGTACTCCTCGGTGTTCCGGCTGTCCGACCCGGAGGAAACGCACCTGATGCTCAAGCTCTACAACGTGGACGAAACGCCGCTTGAGCCGCTGCTGGACAAATTCGGCTTTAAGGACATGGAGCGCTGTATGTTCTTGGGCTTTACCGACGGCGAAAAGGGCTTTTCGAAAAATGTGGCGAAAAACATCGCCAAGATTGCCCGCAAATACGGCGCGATGCCGATGACCGGCTACGTTACGAAAAGCTGGGAAAAGGGCCGCTTCAACGACCCGTACCTGCGTGATACGCTGATGGACTTCAGCGTCCTGACAGACACGCTCGAATGCACCGTCAACTGGTCCAACATGGCGCAGGTGCACCGCGACGTGCGCAAGGTCTGCCACGCGCTGCCGAACACCGTGGTGACGACGCATATGTCGCATTGCTATCCGCAGGGCGCGAATCTGTACTTCATTTTCATCACCAAAATGAACGATGCGGCGGCGTTTAAGGCGTACCACACCACCATTCTCGACGCCATCCAGAAGTCCGGCGCGGCCATTTCCCACCACCACGGCATCGGCAAGATGTTTGCGCCGTGGCTGGAGGGGTATATCGGGGAAAAGGAGTACGGTGTGTTCAAGGTGCTCAAGGAATACTTCGACCCCGACTACCTGATGAACCCCGGCGGGACCATCGGCTTCGATTTGCTGCCGGAGGAAAAGAAATATTTAAACACCCGGGAGGATTACCGGTAAACGCCGGTCTCTTAAAGCTCGGAGCCGGATTTCAGTCCGAAAGACTGAAATCCGGCTCCTTTTTATACCGGCCTTTTGCGTATTTTTCGCAGGTCAGCGCCGCTTTTTGCGCGTCCGCCGAACGGCCAGCGCGCCGAGCACGCCGCCGGACAGAAGCAGTACGGCGAGCCACGGTGCGACGCCGCTGCCGCCGGTTTGCGGCGAGTCCTGCCCGCCGCCGGTGACGGCCGGCGCATAGTCCGGGTCCTTTGCCCCGCAGACGGTGCATTTCCCGTTTGCAAAGTCGTGACCCAAAGCGGAAATGGCTTTCCAGCCGTCCAAATCGTCAATCGGCTTGGTGCAGGCCTTGTCTTCAAAGGCCATGCCGCATTTGCACACGTAATACGCCCTGCTGCCGGGCTCGGTGCAGGTTGCGTCCTCGCCGTCGACCCGGGAACCCTTATGGGTATGCCCCAGCTGCGCTTCGGCCACATAGCCGCACACGGTGCAATGCTTGTCTGTCTCCTCCGTAGCGGCTTCGACGTTCCAGACATGCGCCGCGCCGCCGTCACGTACACCGCAGACCTCGCAGACATGGTAATGCAGCTCGGCATCCGCGCTTTCACCCGGATAGCCTTCGGACCACGTGTGCGCCGTCTTTTCGGTTTCGCGCGTCTGCTCCGCTTCGCAGCGCGTACAGGTGCGTTTTTCCGTGCCGGGCGTTGTGCAGGTGGCCTCCTTCACCGTCTCCCACGCGCCGAAGCTGTGGTCGAGCGGCGGGAGAGCCTTCCAGCTTTCCACGTCGGCAATCGGTTTTGTGCAGGCCTCATCTTCAAAGGCCATGCCGCAGCCGCAGGTGTAATACACCTTGCTGCCGGCCTCGGTACAGGTCGCTTTCCTCCCCGCCACCGGCACGGGCGCATGGGAATGGACGTCCGCCACCTGAATGCACGCCGCCTTTGTTGTGACCGCGGCGGTCGGATAGTACGCCGCGCTGTTTGTGCTGGTAACCACGCAATAGTAATAATACGTCCCTGCGGCGGATGTGTCGGGGGTGAAGCTCGGGCTGTTCGTGCCCACCTTGGTGCCGCCGGCCGTGCTGCCGTCGGCGCTTTGATACCACTGGTAGGAAAGGACGCCGCCGTCCGTCGACGCCGCTTCCACCGTCAGGGCGCCCGCCGAATCGCCCACGGTATATTGGGCGCCTTGCGGCTGGGCCGTAATGGCAGGAGGCTGGGCGTACACCGGCTGACCGTTGGCCGTCCAATGCGCGTACAAGGTCTCGTCCGACGCATAGATTCGGCTGCCGACGGTGACGTGCGTGCCGCCCTCCGGCTGCGTGTACCAGCCGTCAAAATCGTAGCCGATGCGCACGGGCACGGGCATATACAAAAGCTGCTGATTCACGGTAGACATGGAAATTTCAGAAACGCTGCCGCCGTTGGGGGCAAAGCGGACGATGTACTCCCCGCTGTCGGCACCGATGACGGTGATGCTCGCAGGCTGGGAATAAAGGGTCAGCGTCCGGCCGCCGGGGTAAACGGCGGTAACTGCGCAGAAGTAATTGTACGTGGACATATAGTCCTCATCCGCTTCCATCTGCGCTGCGGGCACAAAGCGGTTTTGGTCCGCGCCGGCCACGGCAACGCCGTCGTCGGTATAGCCCTCGTACCATTGATAGGTCAGGCTGCAGCCCTCGGGGGCTTTCACTTCGACAAGCAGCGATTCGGCCGTATCGCCTTCCCGGTACGCTGCGCTGACGGGCTGGGCGGTGATAACGGGCGCTTCCGCATCTACAACGGTAATCTTGGCTCTGCCCGAGACGCTTTGCGCCGTTTTGTTTTGGGACGCATACGCGTTTGTGTTGGTGGCCACACAGTAATAATAGAAGGTTCCGGCCTTATCGGCGGGCGGTGTGAAGGTGCTTTGCACAGCGCCGTCTATGGCTGTGCCGGCGCTTGTCGCGTCGGGGCTTACATACCACTGATAGGTCAGCACGCCGCCGTCGTCTACGAACGCGGTGTAACGCAAAGCCTCCGTCTGCGCGCCCAGGCCGTATTCGGCGTCGTCTACGGCCTGCCAGGTCACGCGCGGCGTCATCGCGTTTTCAACGCCCGTGGGCGCCACAACGGTCACCTTGGCGATGTCGCTGCGCACGGAGGCCGTCTGGCTGCCGACGACGTTTTTATTGGTGTTGGTCACCACGCAGTAATAGTAGAAGGTGCCCGTCTCTTTGGCCATGTCCGTGCCGGTGCTGTCGGTCGCCCCTTCTATGCGCTGCGCGCCGCTGCCGTCTTCGTTGCAGCGGTACCACTGGTAGGAAAGCGTGCCGCCGTCGGTCGGGTCAAGGACCGTTATCGGAAGGAAGATTTCAGTGTTGACCATCTGTCCCTCCACGTCGTCCGGCCCGTCGGCAATCACGGGCGTGAGGGCGTCCGGGCTCCATTGGGCGTAGAGGGTGACGGCGTTTTCGAAATCATCGTACTGCGTCATCTGCCTGCCGCCCTCCGGCTGCGTGTACCAGCCCATGAAGGCGTAGCCTTCTTTTTCGGGGATTGGCAGGTTTCCGTCGAGCCGGATTCTGCCGCTGCTCTGGCTGTAGAACTTCAGCGGGACCCGGTCGACACGCACGCTGCCGCCCCGGGCGTCCAGCGTGACATAGACCGTGCCGGTATAGACCGGGATGGCCTCTGTTTTAACCGTGGCGGTCTGGCTGCCGGTAATCTCCGGATTTGTATTGCGGTTTGTGATAACGCAGTAGTAGTAGACGATGCCGTCCGCAGAGGTATCCGGCGTATACCGGTAATACTCGGCCTTTTCTACCGGCGTGCCGTTTTCGTTGCTGGCCGTATCGCTCCGATACCATCTGTACAAAAGCGTGCCGCCGTCCGGCGATTTCGCCCGAACATAAAGCTCGCTGCTGATATCGCCCACCTCTGCCTTAACAGAACTCGTTGCCCACTCGATAACCGGCGCCTGCGCGTGGGTCAGCTCCCCGGTCGCCGCCCAATGGGCGTACAGCGTGGTGTCCTCCCGGAACACCGTATCGGTGTCGACTAGCTCGCCGCCTTCCGCCTGGGTATACCAGCCGGTAAAGTCATGCACGTCGCGCGTGGGAATATGTTCGTCCAAATCCGGCAGTCTCCCGTTTTGGGTGTGCAGACCTATGCCGGTGAAACCACCGCCAAAGGCGCCGCGGTTGGCGTCGAGAAGGACGAGGGACTCTTTCTCCAGCACCTCCACCCTTATGCTGTCGGTATCGGTATAAGCCGTCCTTTCTCCGGCGAGCGTGGAGAGACGGTTGGTCACGCGGCAGTAGTAGAAGAGCGTGCCGGCCGTGTCGGTGGACGGCGTAAACCGGGCGGCTGCGGCGCCGTTTACCGGCGTGCTGTTTTCCTTGCTGTCGGTATAGACGTACCACTGATAGGAAAGCGCGCCGCCGTCCGAAACGCTGCCGTTGACATAGACCATGTCAGCCGTGTTGCCCTTGGTGTAGACATAGTCCTCCTCCGCTACCAGCTTGATTTCGGGCGTCTGGGCTGTGAATTCGCCGTCGGTGGCGACCCACACGTCGATTTTTGCGGCCTGGGACGCAATTTTCTCCCCCGCGGCATTGACGGCGTCCGGAAGCGTTACCGTCACCGGATAATGCCCCGCCGCGGCGTCATCCCGCACCCGATACCAGATGGTTACCACGTCGTCCTCTTCGGTGATGTTCGTCTGCGCAGTATTGGATACGACGAAGGAATACGGGTCGGAGCTCCAGTCCCTGTGCATGGTAAAGCCTTCCCTCGGGAACGCGCTGCCCGTGGAATACCCAAGCATCTCAAAGGGCGCGCCGGCGTAATCGAGCTGCGCCATCAGGCCCCATACGCCTGTACTGTCAAGGTTGTCAAGACTTAAGGTGATGCCGAAGGTCTTGCCCGCCATGGTTTTGACGTCCTCGCCTAAAAGCCGCAGCGTGCCGTCGTCGACAGGCTCGGCGTCGCCGCTGTGCTCAGAAGCCGTCGCCGTCTGCGGAGAAGCTGCCTGCACCGCAGCCTGCGCCGTTCTCGCAGACGATTTGTTCCTATCCGGGTAAAAATGCTCTACTGTGGGATACAGCAGACTGCCGAGGCTGTATTCCGTCGTGGCGCCGTAGTAGTCGGAGCCATCGGAAATTTCCAGGCACGCACTGACTAAGAGAGTGCCGCCGAACTTCGGGGCATCCGCAGGATTGACCAATTCATCGCGATTGACTGTAAAGGTATACAAATACTTATCGTGCATCACATACTGGCCGTCAAAAATCGGCATGGTATGGGAGGCATAATCCACAAAGTTTCCATTTTCCTGCATGTATCGCAGCTTTATGGTCACCTGGTTATCCTCGGTAAAGTTGTAGCGGTCGAAATTATCCGGCAGATGTACCGATACACTGTAAACGCCTCCCTGTACTCTCGGCAAGGAAAGAGCGGCTCCGTCCGTCGTCGGGAAGGGCGCCTTGTTGATGCGGATATAGCCTTCCAGATAGAGATCCACTGGCTTATAGTTCTCGTTCCCGGGCCAGACAATGCGCACGTCGTAGACGCCCGTATGCACCGGCCATTCACTGTCTAAGAAAATATAGTACGGGTCCTCCACCTCGGTCCATTCTTCCGTGACGGCCGCGCCCTGCTCGCGGAACAGCACCTGCAAATCCTGCGTATAAAAGCCCTTGCGGTAAAAATCTGCGGACTCAAAAATATCCGGCATCGCAAGATAGGCAGGCTTGCGGTCATATGCCTTCTCAACCTTTGTGAACAGGTCCTTTGTAATGCCAATATCCAGCTTCTCGCCGATATGCGGGTAGAGGTAGATATCCGTATCGCTCCGGATAATCGTATCCGCCGTGTACAAGTCGCCGGTATACTCAATGTTATCGAACCAGCCCACCAGCCGCTGGGTGCTGGTCATGCCGGAGATTTTGGGCAGCTCTCCCAATTCGCTGCCGTTGAGCACAAGCCGCGTCTCCAGCTCCGTAGAGGCGTTTTCCATGATGTGCACCTCCACCTGCGTGGAGATGTACCGCGCGTACAGGGTTATGCCGCCCTGAGGCATCCGCGCGCTGCCGAAATCGAAGGCATTTGTGCAGGCCTCGTCCGTATACCAGCCGTCCAGATACGCCCCGTAGAGCGTCGGCAGCTTGGGCGCGAACAGGATGGAGTTTTCCGGGTAGCTGACCGACGCAATCTGCGGCATATCCTCCTCTGCCTGGTGCTCGGACGGTTTGACGATAAAGTTCACCGGATAGACCGGCGTATCCTCGGTCAGCGCCTGACAGGTCACCGAATAGGTAACCGAGCTTTCGGTGGCCGTTACCGCCGGGCTGATGTCGGTAATGCTTACCTGCCCGTCAAAGTACTGCCGGATATGCGCCATCAAATCCCCTGCCTGCGGCGCGGTCCCGGCCCGGAAGGGCACGGTGTAGTCCGGCACGCTCACACCCTGGAACCGGAAGACAGCCAGGCGCGACGCGTCCGCATAATTCGCGCTGAGTTCAGCGGAGGTGCCGTAATTCTCATAAAAACTCATGTCCGCAGCGGTATCGAGCGCGAAAACCTCGTCGCCGTCCCCTACGGTCAGGTTCAAAAACGTGCTGAACTTGCCGTTGTCGGGGTCGTTGGCGCCCGTGTCCGCCAGGGAGGCGAGCTGGACAAACGGTTCGCCGTAGGTCGTGGTATATGTGCCGGCGTAAGGGATACCGTTTTTGCCCTGGATGTTTTTCACGCGCAGGCTGTAGGTCTTAAGGCCAATGTCATAATAATAGGTGGTGTCCGCCGACACGGTAAGCTCCGACGTTTTCTCCGCCCGGTAGGCGCCGGCGTCGGCGTATTTCAGATTGGTCCCGTCCTCGGTTACATAGGCGTTGTAGCCGATGAGGTCATGAATTTCCTCCTGCGTGGGCAGGTCGAAGGTCTGGATGCGGTTATACTGCCCGCTCCACACCGTTTCGTAGCCGTAGGTCTCGTTGCCGACCGCCACATAGACGTTATAGAGCTTGCTTATCTCGCTTTCGCTGTAGCTGGTCCACACGACCGGCACGGTAATGGAAAGGTCAAACGCGCTGAAGGCAAGCTTGCCGCCCTTCCAGGTGACAATCATGTCGGTGTAGGCGTAGCGGTCGTCCTCGCCGATTTGGCTTTTGTCAAAACGGATGGTGCCGCTGCTGTCTATGGAAAAGGCCGGGTCGGTAAAGCGGATATGGAAATCGGATAAAGCATAGACGCGCTGCGCCTTTTGCCCGCTGGTCAGGTCTATCGTCTTCATATTCCGGTACGCCTCCGGCAGCGGCATGGTTATCCCGTCGGAAAAGTCGCCGTTGTCGTCCAGAACATAGAGAATGTCTGCGGGGGTGGGCGCAAGGGCAAAGTCGTATACGCTGTTTCGGTCGCCTGCCGTTAAAAGCGGGAACTCGCCGTCATATAGGGTGGGCTCGTACTTGATTAACTCTTTGAGCGCCTGCGCCTTAAACTTGACGGTCAAATACAGGCCGAACTCGAGGTACATCGCGCCCTGCGCGCGTTCCTCCACGTTCCAGTCGGCGGTGTTTGCCGGCCGTTCCTTGATATAAATATAGAGGAAATAGCCGTAGAGCTTGACATAGGGGCCAAATTCCACATTCGCACCCACGCTCGCAATCGACGTGCTCAGGATACCGACGGCCACGTCGAGCTTGAAGCCCGCCTTGACGCCGATATAGCCCATGATATAAAACTGGAAGCCGAAGCGCTCGTCTAACAGGTCGGTTTCGCTGCTGCCCGAGGTGCCGTCAAAAATCTTGACCCAGAAATTGTAGCGCTTGCCGACCTCGTACTCCAAATCGGCGCCCAACGTTACGTTGACGTCGCCGCGGACAATGAAATCCACCTTGAGCTTAATCGCAAGGATTTTGATGTGGTAGGTCTTGGCAAACAGCTCCCTGCTAAAGAGCTGCACCCAGTCGCTTTCGCTGTTCATAAGCTCGGAATACCGGTTCATGAGCTGTTCAATCCCGACCTTGCTGTCCTCCACGCTCTCGGCGGACAGCACCTCTTCAAACTCGTCGCTGACGTCGGTCTTGTTGAGTTCGTTTTCCAGCTCCTCAAACGAATATTCCGTCCCGCCCACGTTGATTTTGGGGAAGGCGTTCAAAATGGCGTCTATCTGGTCGACGACCTCTTCCCCGCCGCCGAGCTTGCGCTGCACGCGCAGGTCGTTGAGCTCGCGCACGGCGTCGGTATATTCGCCGTTCCGCACAAAATCGATAAAGCCGTTGAAGGCCTCCCGCTTCTGTTCGGTGACGGTATAGGTCCTGGCGCTTAAGGAGATGTTGGAATAGCTCTTGATGTCAATGGATACCGAGCAGGTGACCTCCTTGAGCACGGGAATAATGACATACACCTTCCAGTCCGTGTCCACATCCACGTTGAGGCCAAACGCCCCCTGCTGCTCAAAATACGCGCCGACCTCTATTTTCAGGGAGGTGGTCTGCCCGGAGCCGACCTTTTTGCTCACCGAGAACACGGCGCTGACGTCGAGCCCCAGGCCGTAGCCGTCCTCGTAGCGGTCGTGGATAAGGACCGACGGCGTAACCGTGACGTCCTCCACGATAAACTTGGTCCTGCCGCTGCTGCCGTTGCCGCCGGACGCGGCCAGCGGCTGCGCCGCCATGGCGGCAAGCTCCGTCCGGCTGACGCCCATATCCGCAAGCTGGTCTTGAATACTCGGGGTCTGCAAAGCGCCCTTCGCAAGAATGGACGCGGCCTCGTCCGTAAAACTGCTGTCCTCCAGCGCGGACAGCACGGAGGCCTGCAGCTCTTCTGTTTCGATATCGTCGAGGGTGATGGGCGTGCTGACAAAAAGCCCGCCGGTGAGGTCCGCAATCTCCGCCTTGTCTATGATTTCGTAAGCGGCGGTCAGCTCGTCGTCCAGAATCCCCGTCACCTTGGCGTAGACGACCGCGCTGTCTTCCGTAAGCGCCGAAAACGGCTCGGCATAAAACACCAGCAGGTCACCGGGGTGAAACGCCGGGGCTTCCGTGATGCCGAGGGCCGCCCTTGCGGCGTGGTCATAGCCGTTGACGTCCACGCTGCCGGCCGTCCCGACGCCCCCGGCAGGCAGCGCCTCCACCTGGTAGGGAATGGTGTCGGGCATAAAGACGACCTCGTCCATGTCCTCCTCGGACAGAGATTCAAATTGGAAGGCCCAGGGCACGCGCACAGATGTTACGCGTATGTAGGCGATGGAATCGTCCTCATACAAATCCTGTGTGTAGTCCCTCTCCCGCGGGTCCACATTCTCGTAGACGCACACGATGTCGCCCGCCTCCAGGTAGGTATCAAAAGCAGGGATATCATCAGGGATAGGATTCGTGGTTATTTGCATGCTTCCGGTCGTAACCTCGGCGGAGCCGTCGGTATAGATGGGAATGTCCAGGACCGGCACAAACTCCCTGCCGGAATCCGGCACATTGATATAATAAGAGTATTCGTCGGTATCCTGAATAAACACCACGTCGGGGTCGAATTCGATGTTGTCTTCCTCTTCCTTGGCAAAGGTCAGCGCCACGGCGCGGTAGCGCGCGTCCTTGCCCGTAAAGGTCAGGCCGTCCCCCAAGGTCATTTCGTAGGTGCCGCCCTGGCGGAAGCCGCCGTCCGCATAAACCGCGAAGCTGCCGCCGCCGTTGTCACGGACAAGCAATTCCACCGGGTCCGAGCCGTCCTTGGCAAGCAGGGTGACGGCCGCCTTGACCTGCTCGGCCGTTTTGCCCGCGGCGGTGACGCCGATTTCCAGATTGGCCGCCTGGTCCGTCAGGGCAAAGGAATCAATATAGACCTGTTCCGCGGCTTCCATCGGCTCGTACACGGCCCGCAGGGTCATATTCTCCGTCACGGGCTCGGTCTGGTAAAAGGCGGAGCCGTCCTCCTTCTGCCAGCCGACAAAGGTCTCGCCCGCCTTGCCGGGAGAGGGAATCTCCTGCATAATGGCGTAGTTCCGGCCGACCTTAACGGGCGCTATCTCCCCGCCGCCGTCCGTGTCGAAGCGGACGGTGCAAAGGTCGTCCGTCAGCTGGATGTTGCCGGCGAGATATTCCTTGACAAGCGCCACGTCGGCGCCGTTAACGACGTCGTCCGCGTTGACGTCCGCCGCCTTCAAATGGATTTCGGCCTGCGCTTTTTCGTCGCCGTCTATGTACTGCTCCATCAAATGCACGTCCGACATATCCACTTTCCCGTTGCCGTCGGCGTCGCCGTACAGAACGTCATCCCGGGCAAACGCCGGCAGAACGCTTAGCGGGAGCACGGAAAACAGAACGCTGCAGGTCAGCACCAGGCTTATGATGCGTTTCTTCATCCTTCTCTCCTCCTTGTAACTGCTTGCACTTTTTCTAAGGTAACCATACCACAGAAAAAAGCAAAAGCCGCGAACCTTACAAATTTGTAAGGTTCGCGGCAAAGGCCTGTCCTTTACAGCTGCTCGAGCCGGTAGCCCCCGCCCCGCAGAGCGGAAATTTCCAGCCGGGATTCCTCGCCCTGCAGCTTTTTGCGGATGCGGGAAACCAGCGTCCACAAGGCGCGGCTTTCCGTCTCCGACGCGGCGCCCCAGACCGCCTGCATCAGCTCCGCCTGGGTCACCTTGTGCTCCGCGCTCCGGGTTAAAAGCAGCAGCACGATAAATTCCTTCTGCGTCAGCAGGATGTCCCGCCCGTTCACATACCCGACGGAGGAAACGGTATCGAGCTTCAGGTTCCCGTAGCTGACATACCGGCGGCGGCCCTCTTCCGAGCGAAGCCTCGCTTCGATTCTGGCGACCAGCACCTCTAAGTCGTAGGGCTTTTGCAGATAATCGTCGCCGCCGGCGCGAAGCCCCTCCACCACGTCCCGGTTTTCGCCGAGCGCCGTTAAAAAGAGAATCGGGATGGCATACTGCCCTTTCAGCTCCCGGCACAGCTCAAGCCCGTTGCCGTCGGGCAGCAGAATGTCCAGCACAATCAAATGGACACGGTGCCATGCGAGCTGTTCACGCGCTTCGGCGGCGGTAGAGGCCCTTAGCACCTCGTACCCGTGCAGAGAAAGCACCTCGGCGTTGATTTTCATGATGTGGGGATTGTCCTCGACCAGCAAAATCGTGCTCATGCCTCTCCCTCCTTTGGCGCCGTAAAGGCGAACACGGTGCCCCCGGGTCCCGTTCGCTCTACCCAAATCTCGCCGCCGTGGGCTTCCACCGCTTCCCGGCAAATGGTCAGCCCGAGCCCGCTGCTGCCGCTGGCGCTGAAGCCCTGCTCAAAGATGTGCGGCAAATCCGCCGGTGAAATCCCGCTGCCGGTGTCCGCCACGCGGAACAGCACAAAGCCCTCCCGCTCCCGGTCGTCGGCGCTTATGGTGATGGTCCCGTTTTGCGTGCTCTTGCTGGCGTTTACCACCAGGTTGATGAAAATTTGCAGCAGCATTTCCGAATTGCCGTGGACGTCCGCGCAGGATTCGGCGGCAATTTTGACCGTGTTGCCGTTTTTTAAGCACATGGGCGCGGCAATGGCGTCCACGTTTTTCAAAAGCGCCGATACGGCGACTTGCCCGAAGTGCAGCTCGCCTTTTCGGCCGTAGGAATATTCCATCAGCCTTGTCACCATGTCGGCCAGCCGCTCGGCCTCCTGCTGGATTGTTTTGAGATTGGCGGGCGCCTCGTCGCTGATACGGTGCGCGGCAAGCTGCATCCCGGTCAGCTGGGCATAGCCGGAAATCACCGTCAGCGGCGTTTTCAGCTCGTGGGCGACCTTGTGCAGGAAGTCCATATTCAGCCGGTTCATCCGCTCCAGCATCTCGCTGCGGCTGCGGCTTTCAATCAGCGCCGTTTCCCGCTGCTGAATTTGCAGGTTCATGGCCGCGGCGTTGAGGAAGACAAAGCCCAGCATCCCATAGGCCGCCGCGCCGTAGTGCGTAACCTCGGCGCTGTCGCCCGTCCATATCGCCTCATACAAAAGCCCCGCAAGCAATACGAAAAAGCCCGCAAGCAGCAAAATGTCCACCGTTCCGAGCCGGCGCTGCCGGATGTAATGGCGGATAACGCCGAAAAGCAGATACAGCAGATACGGCAGGGAGGCATAGTATACCGCCGTGGAAACCGTGACCACCTCCTGCGTCGGCAGCACGCAGATTAGGACGGCGGCAGCGGCGGCCATGGCGAGATACGCATACAGCGGCCAGCGCTTGGTTGCCGACGCATACATATTGTTCAGCAGCAAAAGAATGGACACCGGCATCAGCATAACGACCAGGATAAACACGCGGTAGGCAAAATACCAGGAGGTATCCGCCGGCAGCAGGTGGATGTTGAAGAAATTCTGGTCCCGCAGCGCCAGGACAAGGCAGCAGAACGCCAGGCAGAGAAAATCCGCCTTGCGGCGCACTGCCGCGCTCAGCAGAAAATACAGCGCCAAAAGCAGCAGGCCGCCGCTCACCGACAGAGAGGACAGATTGCAGGCCGCCTTAAACGCCTCTATGTTCTGCGGGGCGGACAGATAGGTCGTCGGGACGTACCCGCCGTCCTTGTGGACGTAGTTGCCGTATTGATAGAGAAGCTCGATTTCGCCGCTTTCCCCGGAAAACATGGGGATGGTCATGTACCCCACGCGCGGCACAAAATCCGCCGCATTGTCCGCCACCCGGCCAAAGGCCGCCACCTCCGTGCCGTTGACGAACACGCGGCTGGCATAGTCCAGCGAAAAGCCGCAAATGGCATAGTACCGGTTCGGCTCGGCAAGAATCCGCAGGCGGTGCGTCCCGTAGGGGACCTCCGAAGCGGACGTCCCCGGGGCGGCTTTCTCCGCCGTTTTGCCCGCGGCGAAATCCGCCGACGTATACAGCGCCTCCGGGTAGAAGTCCCACGCGTTGGCTATGTCGAGCACGCTTTCCGAAACGTCCGTCCCCCGGATGTCGAGCACCCCGTCCTGCGGCGTGACCTTTTGGATACAAAAATCGCTTTGGGAAAATACGGCCTGAAGCAAAAGCACGCTCAGGACCACGATGGCGACCGGCAAAAGCCAGCCCAGAAGCTTTTTCTTTGCGCAGGCAGACCGCAAGGCAAGCCCCCCTTTCCCCGGATATATTCCCGCTTTACTTTAGCATACAGACAAGCCGTTTTGCGAAACCTTGCAAATTTGTAAGGTTTTTGCTGTAAGCCCGTCTTTGCACGCACGCAGAGCCGGGCTTTGTCCATCTTCATTATACCGGATTCACGCCGTTTTGCAAGAAGCGCCCGGAAAGCAAACTGCCTTCCGGGCGCCGGTTATACATATTCTTTTCAAAACGAAATGTCCGACAACAGGTAAAACGACCCGCAAACGAGCAGCATCCCCGCCTTCGGCGTCGCGGCCAGCGCGGCTTCATAGGCGGCTTGCACGTCAGACTCTACCCAAGAGACGCAGGAAAAGCCCGCGGCCTGTTCCATAAGCTTCTGCGGGTCGCAAGCGCGGGGGTTGTCCGGCTTTGTGAACCAAACGCGCTTGCAAAACGGGAGAACCTGCGCAAGATAGTGCGCGGTGTCCTTGTCCTCCATCATACCGATGACGGCGTTTACCTCTTTCGGGGCAAAGCGCGCGAGCACGTCGGCCAGCGCCCGGCCGCATTCGGGGTTGTGCCCGCCGTCCAGCAGGACGTCCGGCGCACACGCGATTCGCTCCATGCGCCCGTGCATCACCGCCTTGGAAAGGCCCGCGCGCACGTGCTCGCGGGTCACGCCGGGCAAGAACCGCGCCGCCTCCAAAACGGTGACGGCGTTTTCGACCTGGTGCGCGCCGCAAAGCGGAATGGTGTAGACCTCCCTGCCGTAGGAGAAGGTCGTCGAGCCGAGCGCAGCCGCCTGCACCACGGCCTTTTTGGGGTCGGCGGCGACCCATGTGTTTTGCCGCTGCCGGGCGGTCTCCCCCAAAACGGCAAGGACCTCCGGCGCCTGGCTCGCGGTGGTCACGCAGACGCCGCCGGGCTTTATTATGCCGGCCTTTTCCCGGGCGATGGCCGCAAGCGTATCGCCCAGCACGGCGGTATGGTCGAGCGCAATGGAGGTAATGACGCTCACCAGCGGACACGGGATGACGTTGGTCGAATCGAGCCGCCCGCCGAGGCCGACCTCCAGCACGACGACGTCGCAGCCCGCTTCCAGAAAGTATACCAGCGCGGCGGCGGTGATAGTCTCAAATTCCGTCGGCCCCTCCCCGGCCGCCTCGACGCGCTCGACGGCCGCCCGCACGCGTTCGGTCACGGCGGCGAGGTCCTGCTCGGAAATATTTCGGTGGTTTATCTGCATCCGTTCGCGAAACGAAAACACATACGGCGAGGTAAACAGCCCCGTTTTATACCCGGCTTCCGTCAGAATCCGGCTGAGCATATTGGCGGTCGTCCCCTTGCCGTTCGTGCCCGCCACGTGGACGAACCGCAGCTTTTCCTGCGGGTCGCCGAGCTCTGTGAGCAGCGCGCGGATGCGGGAAAGCCCCGGCTGCATACCGAAGCGCAGACGGCTGTGGTAAAATGCGACCGCTTCGCGGTAGGTCATGGGGACATCTCCTTACAAATCAATCGTCAGTTCAATGGGACAGTGGTCCGAGCCGAAAATCTCGCTGTGAATGGCGGCGCCGGCAAGCTTATCCCGCAGCCGGTCGGACACGCAGAAGTAGTCAATCCGCCACCCCGCGTTCTTTTCGCGCGCGTGGAAGCGGTAGGACCACCAGGAATACGCGCCGGCAAGGTCGGGGTAAAAATACCGGAACGTGTCGGTAAAGCCGGCGGCGAGCAGGTCTGAGAATTTGGCGCGCTCTTCGTCGGAAAACCCGGGGTTGCCGCGGTTGGGCTTCGGGTTTTTCAAGTCAATCTCCTCATGCGCGACGTTTAAGTCCCCGCAGAAAATAACCGGCTTTTCCCGGTCGAGCGCGCAGAGGTACGCGCGAAAGCGGTCCTCAAAGCTCATGCGGTACTCCAGCCGCCGCAGGCCGTCCTGGGAATTGGGCGTGTAGCAGTTCACCAGGTAAAACGCCGGGTATTCGAGCGTCAGCACGCGGCCCTCGCTGTCGTAATAGGCGTCGCCCATGCCGCAGACGGCGCTAAGCGGCGTCTCCTTTGCAAAAATCGCGGTGCCGGAATACCCCTTTTTTTCGGCGTAGTTCCAATAGGATGTGTAGCCCGGGAACGAAAGCGCGAGCTGGCCCTCCTGCAGCTTGGTTTCCTGCAGGCAGAAAAAATCCGCATCCAGCGCGTGAAATTCCGCTTCGAAATTTTTGCCGACGCACGCGCGCAGGCCGTTGACGTTCCAGGAGATAAGCTTTTTCATACGAGACCTCCGCATTGTTCTTCGCGGCTATTGTAGCACGTTGCGCGCGGAAAATCTATAAGCGCGGCGCAGAATGTAAAATTTCTTTTGCTTTTCTTTTGGGGGAATGTATGCTACAATGTTCGTACTCAAAAGCAAAGGGGCCGCGGTATGGTGGAAAAGGATGTTTTTGCCGGCATACAGTATTTTATCATTGATATGGACGGCACGTTTTACCTCGACGGGCAGCTGATTCCCGGCGCGCTCGATTTCCTTAAGCGCGTACGGGAAACGGGCCGGGATTTCTGCTTTTTTACGAACAATTCCTCCAACAACGTCGCCGTCTGCCGGGAGAAGCTGCGGCGCATGGGCTGCGACGTGCCGGCGGAAAAGATTGTCATTTCCACGCACGTGACCATCGACTACCTGCGGCGGCACGAGGCGGGCAAAACCGTTTTCCTGCTCGGCAACGAGCGGCTGACGGCCGACTTTTCGGCGGCGGGCATCGCGCTTACGGAAACCGACCCGGACCTTGTGGTGCTCGGC
This sequence comes from Candidatus Fimenecus excrementigallinarum, assembly GCA_018714805.1. Taxonomy (GTDB): domain Bacteria; phylum Bacillota; class Clostridia; order Oscillospirales; family Acutalibacteraceae; genus Fimenecus; species Fimenecus excrementigallinarum. The sequence continues at coordinate 63,097 of DVMW01000012.1, read as the reverse complement.
TTTGACACGACGCTCACCTACCAAAAGCTCTGGGACGCGTGCCGGTTTTTGATGCGGGGCGCGGGGTACATCGCGACGCACCCGGACGTCAACTGCCCGACCGCCGACGGGTTCATGCCGGACACGGGCTCGATGATGGCGCTTTTGAAGGCGTCCACGGGCCGCGAGCCGCTTGTCATGGGCAAGCCGAACCGCTTTACCGTCGAATACCTGACGCATAAGCTCGGCTGCCGAAAAGAGGCGCTGTGCTTTGTCGGCGACCGGCTTGAGACGGACATTTTGATTGGGCAGCAAAACGGCGTGCCGAGCGCCCTGGTTTTAACCGGCGTAACCGACGCGGCGCAATATGCCGAAAGCCCCGTGCGCGCGACGGTCTGCGCGCCGTCCCTGGGGGCGCTCGGCCGGTACTTATAAGGAGAAATGGCTTTGAACGAACCGAAAACAACCGTGGAGCTTTTTACGGACGGCGCGTGCTCCGGCAACCCCGGGCCGGGCGGCTGGGGCGCGGTTCTGCGCTGCGGCAAGCTGTATAAGGAGCTGTCCGGGGGCGAGGCGGCGACCACGAACAACCGCATGGAGCTGACGGCGGTTATTGAGGGCTTAAAGGCGCTCAAATTCCCCTGCCGCGTCGAGCTGACCACCGATTCCAAATACGTCGCCGACGGACTTTCCAAGGGCTGGGCGGCCTGCTGGCGCGCGCGCGGCTGGAAAAAAAGCGACGGCAAGCCGGCGCTCAACCCCGAGCTTTGGGCGGCGCTTTTGCAGCTTTGCGAAACGCACGACGTCCGCATCCATTGGGTCAAGGGCCACGCCGGGCACCCGGAAAACGAGCGCTGCGACGCGCTTGCCGTGGCGCAGTCGCAAAAGTATACAAAAAAGTAGCCGAAATTTTTACAGTTTGACGCTATTGAACACCTATGGGAAATATGGTATATTAGTTAAGATTGGAATATCCAAAAGCAATTTCCCCGTTTTCGGGCTTTAAAAACGGAAAAGGATGTGACGTATTTGGCTGAGACACAGGCCGCCGTGCAAACGGAAGAAACCGCCGCGCAGGCAGACGACCAGCTGGAAGCCGAAGTCGAACAGGAAATTCAAAAGGCGTCCGCGCAGAACCGCCGGTACCTGCGCCCGCGCGAGATGTTCGCGTTCCTGCTGACTTCGTTCGGCCAGAAGAACTTAAACCAGTTCATCAACGCCTACCGGCAGTTCTTCATGATTAGCTTCCTGGGGCTGTCGGGCTCTACATACGGCTCCATCATCATGTTCGAATCGATTTACGACGCGCTCGACGATACGCTGTCGGGCCTGCTCGTGGACCGCACGCGCACGCGCTGGGGCAAGCTTCGCCCCTACCTCATCATCACAGCGCCCGTCTGGGGACTCGCCATTTTGATGATGTTCTCGACGCCGTCGTTTTTGACGACCACGACCGCTAAAGTTATCTGGGCCGTCGTCGCAATCTTCGCGCACAACCTCGGCATGTCGTACTTCAACACGTTCAACATCCTGCTTTACAACGTTACGCCGAACATCAACGAGCGCAACAACCTCATTGCGGCGCAGAAGTTCATGGAGCTGTTCGGCGTGTGGATTCCCTCCCTGCTGCCTGTTTTCATCGACTTTTTGCCCGGCTGGACGGACAACCGCGTCGGCCAGGAGGATGTGTATTTCGGCTTTGCCTTTATCATGGTCCTTATCTCCGCGGGCACGGCGGTTTACGGCTTCTTCGTTCTGCGCGAGCGCGTGCCGCTGGCGTCCAGAGAGCAAATCAAGTCCGTCGGCATTTGGGAATCGTTCAAGATTGCCTTTAAGAACCGCCCGATGCTTGTGCTGCAGCTCAACTACTTCTTCAACGGCTTTAAGTCGGTCGGCTCCTCGAGCGAGGCGTTTTTCTGGCAGCACAATGCCGGCAAGCTCAGCTACGCGACCATTGCGGGCCTGTTTACGGGTATCCCGAACTACATCATCGTGCCCCTGGCGCCGAAAATCATCCGCAAAATCGGCGCGCGCAACGCGGGCGTGCTCGCGGGCCTTTTCGGCGGCGTCGCGTATACGCTGCTGTTCTTTATCGGTTATAAGCCCTTTGGGGAATGGGATAATGCGAGAAGCATTATCCTCAACATGATTACCATCACGCTGATGCTGACCATCTGCGGCCTGCCGAACCAGCTCATCAACGTTGTCGGCGCGGTTTTGCAGGGCGACGTGTACGACTATGGCGAATGGAAATACGGCGTGCGCAACGAGGCGCTTATCGCCACGGTTTCCGGCTATTTCCAGAAGCTGGCCAACGCCGTGACGGGCCTGCTGTCCGGCGTCGTCATCACCTGGGTCGGCTACGAAGCGCACACCGACGTGTTCGGCAACGTGGTCCGCGAGACGGACTCCTCCGTCCTGTACGGCTTCTGGATTCTGTTCTGCCTGCTGCCCGCCTTCGCGCGGTTCATGTACGGCGTCACGCTAATTTTCTTCAACGTGCGCGGCGACTTCAAGCGGCAGATGCTCAAGGACCTTGAGGAGCGCCGTGCGGAAAAGGTCGCGGCCATGCAGCAGGAAGGCGCCGCTGCCCCTGCCGCCGGCAAGGACGCCGCACCGTCCGGCTCCGATACCGAATAACGCAAGCTTCCGTTATCAACAACAAAACCGGCCCTGTGCTGCAAAAGCACGGGGCCGGTTTTATACTGCTGATTACAGCTTTTCAACCTTGAGCATATTGGTCGTGCCGGAAACGCCCAGCGGGATGCCGGCGGTGATGACAACCGTGTCGCCCTTGCCGATAAGCCCATGCTTTTGCGCCACGTCCACCGCGTGGGAGAACAGCTCGTCGGTGTTGCGCTTTTCATCGCACATCAGCGGGATAATGCCCCAGGACATACTCATCTGGCGGCAGACCGTTTCGTTCGTCGTGCAGCCGATAATCATGGACTGCGGCCGGTGCTTGGAAATCATGCGGGCGGTCGAGCCGCTTTTCGTAACCGTGATGATAGCCTTTGCGCCGAGGTCGTGCGCCGTCGTAACGGTCGCGTGGGAAATGGCGTTGGTAATGGTCTTGTTGCTGTCGCTGCCGAACGCCTTAAAGTGCGTGACGTAGTCAATCTGCGATTCCGTGCTTTCGGCGATGAGCGCCATCGTTTCGACCGCCTCCACCGGGTGCGCGCCCGCCGCCGTTTCGCCCGAGAGCATAATGGCGGAGGTGCCGTCGTACACGGCGTTGGCGACGTCTGTTATCTCGGCGCGGGTCGGGCGGGGGTTCGTAATCATGGATTCAAGCATCTGCGTGGCGGTAACCACCTGCTTGCCGGCGCTGTACGCCTTTTTGATAAGCTGCTTTTGGATGGGCGGAATCTTTTCAAACGGAATTTCCACGCCCATGTCGCCGCGCGCAACCATAATCCCGTCGGCGGCCTCGATAATTTCATCGATGTTGTTGACGCCGTCCATGTTTTCGATTTTCGCGATAATGCGCACCGAGCGCCAGCCGAGGGCGTTTGTGAATTTGCGCAGATACGCCACGTCCGCCGCCGAGCGTACAAACGACGCGGCGATGAAATCGAAGCCCAGCTTCGCGCCGAATTCCAAATCGTTCATATCCGTTTCGGAAAGATACGGCATGGACAGCTCCACGCCCGGGACGTTGACGCCCTTGCGGTCGGACAGCATCCCGCCGTCCTCGACGGTGCAGACGACGTCCTCGTCCGTGACCTTTTCCACGCGCATGGCGACAAGGCCGTCGTTGATAAGGATGCGCGTGCCGGCGCGCACGTCGCCCGGAAGCCCCTTGAAGCTGACGGAAGCGACCTTGTCGTCGCATTCCACGTCGCGGGTCGTCAGCGTGTAGGTGTCGCCCGCGCGCACCTCGACGGGCTTGTGGTCGCGGAAAACGCCGAGCCGAATTTCCGGCCCGCGGGTATCGAGCATGGAGGCAACGGGAAGCCCGAGCGTTTCACGCAGGGCGGCAAGCGCCCGGAAGCGGCGCTCGTGCGTCTCGTAATCGCTGTGGGAGAAATTAAAGCGCGCCACGTTCATGCCCGCGCGCATCATCTGTTCCAAAATGCCGGGTCGGTCCGTTGCAGGGCCGACGGTGCAAATGATTTTGGTCTTTCGCATCGAAAAAACCGCCTTTCCGCATGGATACGGGAAGTCCAAATCTTCCTCATATACTAAGATAAACCCGTTTTTGTCAAACGTCAACGCCGAGTTTTCCCGCTTTTTGATATTCTCCCAAATTCACAGGTTTTTAACCGATGCGTCCGCGTTTTTGTCGTTTTTTTCATTTGCAAAACGGCGTGCCGGGCAGCACGCAAAAGGCGGGCGCGGCGTGGGAAAGCGCGGTTTCCGAAAGCAGGCTCGCATTGAAAATGCTGTCCCGGCCGTACCGGCGGCGAATGGCGAGGACCGTTTCGTCGAGCTGCGCCTGGCGGCTGTGCCGGGAAAAATCCGTAAACAAATCGGTCTGGACCGGCATATTTTCCGCCTGCAGGCGGAACGCGCGCACCGAAACCGCGCGCACGGGCTTTTCCCAGCGGTACTGCCTGCAAAACAGCTCGAAGGCCGCGCGGGCAAGCTCCATGGCGCTTTGCGTAGGCAGCGGCAGAGGCGACTGGAACTGCCGTGCAAACAGCAGGTTGTTTTTGACGCTCACCTGCACCGCCGACGCCGCGAGCGCCGCTTCGTGCAGACGTTTGCAAATTTCCTGCGTCAAAGAGAGCAGGACGAGCCACACCTCCCCGGCCGTGTGCAGGTCGCGGACGCACGTCGCGCCGTGGCCGACGCTTTTCGGGACGGGCTCCTCCCCGTCCGGGCGCACGCGCGAGCAGTCGAGCCCGTTGGCGTAAAGCCAGAGCGTCTCCCCCGCCTTGCCGAACCGCGCTTGCAGCATCGCCGGGTCGCAGGACGCCAGCTGCCCGATGGTCTGCACGCCGCAAAGCCGGAGCTTACGGGCCGTCGCCCGGCCGCAGCCGAGCATGGCGTCCACGGGCAGGTTCCAGATTTTCTCCCGGAAATTCGTATGGTCGATGACCGTCACGGCGTCGGGCTTTTTCAGGTCCGAGCCGAGCTTTGCAAAAATTTTGTTGAACGACACCCCCACCGAAACCGTCAGCCCCAGCTCCCGGCGCACGGCGCGGCGGATTTCATCGGCAACCGTACCGCTTGCGAGCGCGGAGGAGCCGGTCACGTCGAGCCACGCTTCATCCAGCCCGAACGGCTCGATGCAGTCGGTGTAGCGCCGGTAAATCGCGCGGACCAGCCGCGAGTAACGCAGATACCGCTCGTAATGCGGCGGCACAACCACCAGCTCCCGGCATTTCTGCCGCGCCTGCCAGAGCGTTTCGCCGGTCTGCACGCCGCAGCGCTTTGCCTGCTCGGATTTGGCAAGCACAATGCCGTGGCGGGTTTCGGCCGACCCGCCGACCGCAACGGGCTTGCCGCGCAGCGTGGCGTCGTACAGGCATTCGACCGACGCGTAGCAGTTGTTGATGTCGCTGTGCAGGATGATGCGTTCCATCCCGTTCGCCTCTTATCGCAAGAAATAGAACAAATGTTCGTATTCAGTATACAGAACATTTGTTCTATTGTCAAGCGGGAAATTTTTCCGTTTTGCAAGCGCCGCCCCGCCGGGCGCACAGCGCGCCGGGATTCGCCGCTATTTGTTAAACAATTCACAATTTGCTCACACCCGGTTCACACGGGCGTTAAACGGTTCCTATAAAAAAGAAGTATCGAAAAACCGCGCAACCGGGAGGTGTGCAAATGGATAGCTTGTCCGTGCTTTTGCGGCACTGTCTTTGGCTGTTCGTGTTCGGCGGGCTGCTGGGCGTTTTGCTGGAGGGCGTTTGGTGGCGCGTGCGCTACGGCTTTTGGCAGGCGCACACCACCCTGCTGTGGTCGCCGCTGTGCACCATCTACGGCTTCGGCTGCGCCGGCTGTTATATCGGTTCCCTGGCGTTTGCCGGACAGCCGGCGGGAATCCGCTTTCTGCTGTTCGCGCTGATTGGCGCGGCGGTGGAGCTGGTCGGCGGGGCGCTTGTCTACTACGGGCTCGGGATGCGCGCATGGGATTATTCCGACACCCTTCTGAATTTCAAGGGCTTCGTCAACCTGAAAATGGCGTTGATGTGGGGGCTTATCGGCTGTATGTTCCAGCTGCTCCTGCCCGCGCTGGACGGGCTGCTCGCCCTTGCGGCGCACCCGGCGCTTACGGGCGCGTCGCAGTTCGCCGCGCTCTTCCTTACGGCCGACACAGTCGTTACGAGCATGGCGCTGTACCGCTGGAGCCGCCGCCACGCAGGCACGGCGGCGCAAAGCGCCCTCGGGCGCCGGCTTGACCGGCGCTATCCGGACGCGAAAATGGAAAAGCGGTTCAACAACTGGTACTTCGCGGACTCCGGCAGCGCGCGGGATGCGCGGACAAGGCCGGCTGCGGAAAAGGCGTAGCGGAAACTTCGGGACAGAAAAGGACGGCCCCGTGTCGATTGGACACGGGGCCGTCCCTGCTTTTTATCCGGGTATTGCGTAAAATCCCCCTGCCGGGTCACTTCCGGTCGACGGGCAGATACGGGATAATCGCCGCCGCGACGCCGCTGGCCGGCATCGTCTGCACCACGATTTTGCCGGGGCCGGTCACAATCGTATTGAACAGGCCCTCGCCGCCGAACAGCGCGTTTTTAACGCCCTTGACCGTGACGACGTCCATCGTGCAGGACGCGTCCATCATGGCGAGGTTGCCGCTGTCGACAATCATGCTCTGCCCGGGCTGAAGCTCGTATTCCACCGCCGAGCCGTCGATTTCAAGGAAGGCAAGGCCGCTGCCGGTCAGCTTCTGCATAATAAACCCTTCGCCGCCGAAAAGCCCCGCGCCGAAGCGTTTTTGGAAAAAGACGGACAGCTCCACCCCGGATTCCGCCGCCAAAAAGCTGCCCTTCTGGGTGATAACGGGGCGGTCGGGCGTGACCTCCACAACGCGGATAGCGCCCGGGAAGCTCGACGCGAACGCAATCATCCCCGCGCCGTTGGCGGTGTAGGTGTTCTGGAATATGGACTCGCCGGAAAAGAGCCTGCCGAGCGCCTTGCCGACGCCGCCGGCGTTGGTTTTCATCTCCATATTCGGAGACATCCAGCTCATCGAGCCGCGCTCGGTAATCATGGATTCGCCGCTTTCCAGCTCGCAAATGACGGCGGGCATGGGTTCGCCTACGATTTTATACTGCATATTTCATTCCCCCTAAAAGGATTTTTGGGAACGCGTTAAACTGCACGGATGCGGTAAACCTTGACGCCGTGCGATTCGACAGAGGGCGTCAGAAGGTCGGACGTGGTCGTCTCGGTCTTTTCCCAAAGGTCGCGGCAGACGTACTGCGACGCGACGGGCAGCCCCGAGAACGCCTGGTTCGCCACGGCGCGCAAAGAGGCGGTCATGGTCATGGCCTTGGGCCCTTTGTTAAACAGGCACACGGCAACCTCGCCGTTCTCCAGCGGCTTGACCAGCACGTCGCCGAGGCCGTTCGTTTTGATGCGGCGGCAGGGCATACACTTGCGGTCCTGGTCAATGGCGATAAGGTCCCTGTCCGTCAAAATCTTGAGCACCGCGTTGTCGCGGTCGGCCGTGCCGTCGGGCTTCATGAACAGCCGGATGTCGTTGCCCAAAATAAGGGGCGACGCCATCATGCACCAAAGCGTAAAGTGCGCGCGGTTTTCCTCCAGCGTCAAATTGCCGTTGCCGACCTCCAGCATATCGGGGTCGTTGTACCCGCCGACGCACGCGTGCTTATACAGGCGGACATTGTGCTCGTAAATGCCGACGACCGACGCCCAATGCGGGGCGATGTCCGGCGTGGTGCGCCAGAGGTTGCCCGCCTGCCGGCCCCACAGCCACGGGCGGTTGAGCCCCCATTCGCAAATGGAAAATACAATCGGCTTTTCGGGGACGCCGTGCGCCTTCGCATACTGCGCGGTGGCGCGCTTGAGCTCCCGGCCCATATTGACGTACTGGTAAGCGGCGCTGTCCATGCGCGAGGCGATGGGGTTGCGGATTTCGAGCGTGTTCGCCCCCGCCTGCAGCCGAATCCTGACCTGCACGCGCCCCTCGCGGCTCCACGCCTTTGTCGGCGGGAAATACACGGGATATTCGTCCTGCCCGTTTACGGTGACGGTCACGAATTTTTCCGTATTCAGCGCCTTGCGCACGACGATGGTCAGCACGTATTCGCCGTCCTTCGGCACATCGACAAAGCTGAACCGAATCGCGCCCATATTGCTGTCCAGACGCGTCACGTAGCCGCCGGTCTTTTCCCATTCGACCTTGGCGCTGCCCTCCAGCTCCGCGTCCGAAGCGTTCAGGCGCATTTCCTCCTCCAGCGCGCCGCCGCCGATAAGCAGATACGCGATGTTCGGGGCTTTGGTCGGAATCTTTTTGTTGTGGCAGAAGTCGTATTTGAAATATTCGATGCCCCATTCGGCGAAGGTCTCCGCGTCCAGGCGCTCATGCCCGAGCGACGCGGGCAGGTCCTCACAGGTCAGCGTGCCGTTGGAGGAATAAATGCCGGCCTTGAAGCCCTTTTCGTTGAGCATACGCACCAACGCCGGAATGCCGGTCGGGAACGTCGTTAAATCGCCCTGCAGCCGCCCGTTCTCGTCGCGCAGGGAGCTCTGCCAGCAGTCGTCCAGATTCAGGTACTGGTAGCCGGCCTCGAGCAGACCGGAGGCCTTTATCGCGTCCGCCATTTCCAGAATCATCGTTTCGTTGATTTTGTTGTGGAAGGCGTTCCAGCTCGACCAGCCCATCGGCGGCGTCAGGGCGACGCCGTTGTCGTACTCGCTTTTCGCCCGGATGTGGACGCCGGCGCGCGCAACGGCCTTTTTGACCTCGCACACGGGGCAAACACCCTGCTTCTTGAGCACCGCCGCGGCTGCGGTGAGCGCCGCGCCCGCCGCCAAAGCGGCTGCGGACAAAACTTTACCGTTCATAAAAAGACCTCCTTTGTCTTCTCTTTGAACCTATACAAAAAGCAGGCGGCAGGCTGCATGACCCGCCTCCTGCTTTTTTTGGAAGCTATCGTGTGTGTTCCGCTTATTCCGCGGTCTCCTCGGCAGGCGCTTCGGCCGCCGCTTCTTCGGCAGCGGGTTCTTCCGCCGCAGCTTCTTCCGCAGCGGGCGCTTCCGCCGCAGCCTCTTCGGCCGCTTCGGCGGCGGGCGCTTCTTCCTGCATCTGCTCGGCAAGCTCGTCAATGGAGACCGGCGCGGCTTCCTCCGCGGTATCGGCGGCGGGCTCCTCCTCCAGCGCCTTCATCGAAAGGCTGACGCGCTTCTTGTCGAAATCGACGTCGAGAAGCTCAACCTGCACCGCCTGGCCGACCTGCAGCACGTCCGCAGGGTTCGCGATGTGCTTATGCGAAATTTCGGAAATGTGGATAAGGCCGTCAATCCCGGGCAGGATGTTGGCAAACGCGCCGAAGGTCGTCAGCCCGACAATCTTGGCGGGCAGCACGGAGCCGTTCGGATAGTCGCGGCGCAGAATCTCCCACGGATTGTCCTCGGCCTTCTTGTAGCCCAGCGAAATTTTCTTCTTTTCGCGGTCAAGGCCCTTGATGTACACCTCGACGGTGTCGCCGACATTGACGACCTCGGACGGGTGCTTGATACGCGACCAGGACAGCTCGGAGATGTGAATCATACCGTCCACACCGCCGATGTCGACAAACGCGCCGTAGCTCGTCAGCGAGCGGACCGTACCGGTGTAGGTCTGGCCCTCCTCGGCCTGCGCCCAGAACGCATCGGCTGCCGCTGCGCGCGCCTCGCGAAGCGCGGCGCGGACCGAACCGACGACTCTGCGGCGGCGGCGGTCAACCTCAATAATCTTGAACTGGACGGTCTGGCCGACCATTTCCTCCAGAGAATCGCTGCGGTTGCGCTTGGCAAGCGAAGCGGGAACGAATACGCGGATGCCGTTGTACTGGACAAACAGGCCCTTGCCGTCGCCGACAACGCCCGTAACCTTGCCCTCCACGGTGGCCTCGTTGTCCTCGGTGAGCTCGTCCCACGCCTTCATGGCGTCGTAACGGCGCTTCGAGAGCGCCATGGTGCCCTCGGAATCGTTGGTTTTCATGACGATAAGATGCAGCTCGTCGCCGATATGTACATCCTTTTCGATGTCCACGGACGGGTCGCTGCTGTACTCCGCGGCGGTCACATAGCCCGTGTGCTTTCTGCCGGCAATTTCGACCTCAATTTCGGTCGGGGTGACAGCAACTACGCGGCCGACGACGGCCTGGTCGGAACTCGAATCGATATATTCCTCAAGCATATCCGCAAAGCTGGCGGCTTCGGAAGACGCTTCGGTTGCCTCCTTTTCGACGATTTCTGCCCCAGTTTGCGTGAGATTTTCAGACATGGTTTTTAGTACCTCCTTAATTATACTGTCGGGCGTGGACGCGCCCGCAGTAACGCCGATTGACCGATACCCGGAAAGGTCGATGGCGCGAAGCTCCCGGGCCGTTTCAATCAGAAAGGTCGGGCAGTTCGATTCGCACACGGCTTTCAATTTGGCGGTGTTGGAGCTTTGCCGACCGCCGATGATGAGCATCGCATCGTTTTCGCAAGAAAGCCGGAACGCCTCTTCCTGCCGTTCCTCAGTCGCACTACATATTGTATCAAAAATCACGGCGTTTGTATAGACCAATTTTATTTTTTTTACACATTTTTTGAAGGTTTTTGTGCTGAAGGTCGTTTGCGCGACCAAAATCATCCCGTTTTCGTCAAGAGACGGCATCTGTTCGGCTAAAGTCTCGAGTTCCTCCAGGCTGTTAAAGACAAAGGACCGCCCCCGGCAATAGCTGCGGATGCCCACGACCTCGGGGTGGCTGGCGTCGCCGGCAATGAGCGTTACATTGTCGGGCGTCGAGTGTTTTTGTACAATTTTGTGAATCTTCGTCACAAACGGGCAGGTCGCGTTTTCCACGCGCAGCGGCAGCTGCCCGACGGCCTCCAGCGTCTCCTTCGGCACGCCGTGCGTGCGCACGACCAGCGTTTCGTCCGCATGGCAGGCGGCGGGGTCCTCCACGACGCGCACGCCGTGCGCTTCAAAGTAGGAGATGACCTGGGGATTGTGGATAATGGGGCCTAAGGTGCACGCCTTTTCGCCGCGCGCAACCATTTCCTCCAAAAGGTGAACCGCCCGGCTGACGCCGAAGCAGAAGCCGGCGGTTTTGGCAAGCGTTATTTTTTGCAATGCCCTTCCTCCCAAAGCGCGGTAATGTCGCCCATAATACGCCGCGTGGCGTCTTTGAGCTCCCGGGATTTCCCCTCTTCGGTAAAGCCGAACTCCTCGTTGCGGATAAGCGTGCCGAACCGGACGGTCAGGCGCGAGCCGGTCTTATACTGCGTATCGGTATAGATGGCGGCGGGCAGCACGTCCGCGCCCGTGGCTTTGGCAATCAGCGCCGCGCCGGATTTGCCGCGTGCGGGGCGGTAATCCTCCGACCGCGTGCCCTCGGGGAAAATCCCAAGCACCCAGCCGTTTTGCAGGATGGCCTCGGCATACCGCACGGCGGACATATCCCCCTTCCCGCGCACAACGGGAAAGGCGTTCAAATGCGTCAGGAATTTAGCGAGCGCCGGATTTTGGAACAGCTCGTCCTTTGCCATGAAGTGAAACACCCGCTTGCCGCAGCCGCCGAGCGTAATCGGGTCAAACGCGCTCTGGTGGTTGCACGCCAAAATGAACCCGCCGGTTTCGGGGATGTTTTCCGTCCCGATATACGTACAGCGGTAGACGGTCTTGCACACCACGCGCGCAAGCGGCTTTAGGACGCTGTAAAGCTTATATTCCCGCGCTCTGGAAAAATCGTAATTTGCCATGGGGCCTCCTTACGCCTGTTTTGCGGCGAGCGTTTCGCGGATGACGGCAAGCACCTGCTCAATCGAGTCGTCCAGCGACAGCCCGGAATTGTCGACCGTCACGCCGTCCTCGGCGGGCTTTAAGGGGGCGACGGCGCGGTGCGAGTCGTTGTAGTCGCGCTGCACAAGGTCGGCGAGCACTTCCGCATAGGTGTCCTTCGCGCCCTTTTGCTGCAGCTCAAGGAACCGCCGCATGGCGCGCGCCTCGGGCGAGGCGGTCAGGAAAATCTTGACCTGCGCGTCGGGCAGCACAACCGTGCCGATGTCGCGGCCGTCCATGATGCAGTCGTTTTTCGCGGCAATATCGCGCTGCAAATCAAACAGGAACTGCCGCACCGCGGGGACGGCGGAAACGTCCGAGGCCGCCATCGATGCCGGCGGCGTGCGGATTTCCTCGGAGACGTCCTCGTCGTTCAAATAGACGTGCTGCACGCCGTCTTGAAACTTCAAGTCGACGCAAATATGCGGCAGGGTCCCGGTGACGGCTTCGGCATTTTTCGTATCCACGCCGTTTCTGAGGCTGTAGACGCCGACCGCGCGGTACAGCGCGCCCGTATCCACATAAATATACCCCAGCCGCTTTGCCGCCGCACGGGCAATGGAACTCTTGCCCGCACCGGCGGGCCCGTCAATCGCTACGTTGATAGGCATATCTTTACTCCTTATTCGTAAGACGCGCCACGGCGTCCGTTTGTCTGCTTGCCCGTGCCGCCGCGCGCCCGGCGCAGTACCCGGTGGAAAAGGCAATCTGCAAATTGAACCCGCCCGTATAGGCGTCGCAGTCCAGAAGCTCGCCCGCGATATACAGCCCGCGGCAGAGCTTGCTTGCCATCGTTTTCGGCTCCACTTCCCGGACGCACACGCCCCCGGCGGTTATGACCGCCGCCTCGACGTCGAAAAAGCCCTGCACGGTAAGTGGCAAGGCCTTGACCGTCTCCAAAAGCCGCCGGCGCTGCGTTTTGTCAATCTGATTGGTCTTTTGCGCGCCGTCTATTCCGGCAAGACACAGCACCGGGGCGATAAGAGAGCGCGGCAGAAGCGCGCCCAGCGTGTTGGCGACGGTGCGGTTGGCGCTCGCCGAAAAATCCCGCAGAAGCCGCAAATCGAGCTTTTCTTCGGACAGCGCGGGCTTCAGGTCGATAAAAAGCCGGTACCGGTCCGGCCGCATTGCACGCAGGTGCGCGCTGGCGGAAAGCACCATCGGCCCGGAAACGCCGAAATGCGTAAACAGCATTTCGCCGAAATCCGTATAAACGGTTTTGTGCGTTTGGGTATCCTCGACCGTCAGCGCCACATTGCGCAGCGAAAGGCCCGCGCACGTTTTGCAAAGCTCCTCGCGGCAGCGCAGCGCGGACAGCGAGGGCCGCGTCGGGACGATGGTATGCCCCGCGGCCTGCGCCAGCCGGTAGCCGTCGCCCGTAGAGCCCGTCGCCGGATAGGAAAGTCCGCCCGTCGCAAGCACGACGCAGCGCGCCTGAATCGTATCGCCGGCTTCGGTCTGTACGCCGCGCACCGCGCCGTCCCGCAGCAAAAGCGCCGTCACGCGCGCCTGCCTGCGCTGCGCGCCGGAACGCTGCACATACCGCGCGAGCGCGTCGACAATGTCCGCGGCGCGGTCGCTTTGGGGGAACACCCGGTTGCCGCGCTCGACCTTGAGCGGTACGCCGAGCTCGGTGAAAAAGCGCATCGTGTCCTCGGCCGAAAAGGCGGAAAAGGCGCTGTAAAGGAACCGGCCGTTGCCGGGCACATTTTGCACAAGCGCGGGCACGTCGGAGGCGTTCGTCACGTTGCAGCGGCCCTTGCCGGTGATGCCGACCTTGCGCGCGACGCGGGCGTTGCGCTCCAGCAGCAGCACCCGCGCGCCGTCCTGCGCGGCGCGCCCGGCCGCCAGGCAGCCCGCCGCGCCGCCGCCGACAACCAGCACGTCAACGGTCTGCATGGTCCTGCATATCCTCCGCCTTTTCATAGACCTGGTACTCGTCCCAGATGTGCTCGAGCGCGTTGAAATTCTCGGAAACCTCGTCCGGCCGCGTAAGCGTTACGCCGGCGATAAGGGCGTTGATAAGGCTCAGGGGCGCGGTCAGCGAATCGACGACCGACGCCATGTTGCTGCGCGCGACAAGCAGATGGTCGGCAAACGGCGCTATCGGGGAGGTTTCGGAATCGGTAATCGCCACAATCTTGGCGCCGCGGTCCGCGATAAAGCGCAGGGCGTTGACCGTCTGCTTGGAATAGCGCGGGAAGCTGATGGCAATGCAGACGTCCCCCGCCCCGATGCGGAACATCTGCTCAAACATCTCCGACGCGCTGGAGGTATCCACCAGCACGACCGAATCAAAGACAAGGTTGAAATAAAACGCCAAAAACGACGCCAGCGCCGCCGAGGAGCGGACGCCGAGGATATAAATGCGGCGGGCGCGGTCGATTTCGGCAATGGCTTCGGAAAACGCCTTGCGCGAGGTCTGCTCGGCGGTGGCGCGGATAAGCTCGATGTCGCCGTTTAACACGCTGTTGATGACGTCGCTATCGCCGATAAGCGCGGAGGAAACCTCCAGCCGCTGCACGGCGGTCAGGCGGGATTTTATCATCTGCTGCAATTCCTTTTGCAGCTGCGGATAGCCTTTAAAGCCAAGCTCCGTCGCAAAGCGCACAACCGTCGATTCGCTCACGCCGACCTTCCGGCCGAGCGCGGCGGCGGTCATAAACGCCGCCTTGTCATAATTTTCCGTGATATACGCCGCTATTTTTTTCTGTCCCTTTGAAAAATGGCGAAAATTTTCTTCCAGCCGGCTGAGCAGGGAATGGTTCATCCGCAACACGACCTTATGAAAAGATTTTGCCGGCACACCGGCACAAGTATATATATTGTATCAGATTTTCAAAAAAATGCAAGTTTTGATTCAAAAAACTGCAAAATCAAACGCGGATAAGCGGTTCGGTCATTTCTTCCCCGCAAACGCCCCGCCGCGGCCGCAAAAGCGCGTGTACGTCCGCCGCGGCACATTCAAGCGAAAACATGCGCTCGGCGCGCGCGTCCAGCCGGCGGATGTCCGATGCGCGCAGCGCCATGGGCTTTGCAGCGCGCCCGGCAGCCGTCTGCAAAAGCGAAGCCCCGCGCTCGGAAAAGCCCAGCACTCGGATATACGGCACGCCGCCTTGCGCGTCGCTTTCCCGCACGCCCAGATACGCGCTCCAGACCGCGCGGCGGATGCGCGCGTGGGCGTACCGCTTCGTTTTCGCCGTATCGTACAGCTCTTCGAGCGTCCGGGCGGTACGCGCCGCCTTCGCAATGCGGTTTGCAAGGCCTTCGGAAAAATCGGGCACGTGCGCGAGCGCGTCCGGCGCTGTGCGCAGGAAGGCAAGGACCCCCGCCTCAAGCCCCGCAAACGACGCGGGCGCAAGCCCCGCGCGCACGGCCTCTTCCAAAACGGAAACGGTTTTTGCCGGCACAAAATCGCGGACCGGCTCGCCCGCAAAAAGGGCTTCGCGCAGACGGCTTGCCGAGGCAATGCGCCCGGACGGCTGCGCCGCGTTGTGCGCCGCCCCCTGCCGCAGAACGGCGCGGCTTTCAAGCGCGGGCGCAAGTCGGCGGCAGGCGCGCAGGTATTCGACGCCCAAAATGTCGTTCGGCGTCCGCAAAACGGCGGCGACCGCTTCCCCGTACCGTTCGCACACAGCCGCTTCGCGCGCCGCGGCATAGGACATCCCGCTTTGCAAAAGGCGGCGTATGCCCGCCTGCGTTGTTTCGCTGTCGACCGCCTCCGCCGCCCTTTGCAGCAGGGAAAGGTCGCCGCATTCACTGCCGAAGGACAGCGTATCCACCACGCCGAGCGACGCCAAAAACTCGACGCCGCCGGACGCAAACGTCTCCGCGCGCGCCATGGAAAACGGCAGCGGCAGCTCCAGCACGAGGTCCGCGCCGGCCGCAAGCGCCATTTTTGCGCGCACACGCTTGGGGAACGCCGCGGGCGCGCCGCGCTGGGTAAAATTGCCGCCGAGCACAACGACGACGCCGTCCGGCGAGAACGCCTTCGTTTCCCGCAGGTGCAGCAGATGGCCGTTGTGGAACGGGTCGTATTCGGCAATAATGCCCGCGACAGACATGGCTTTTTCCCCTTTCTCTCTTGCTTTTCTGACAGAGTATGTATATAATAATATGGTTCCCGGTTTCTTGCAAGTTTAAAATTGGATACGGAGGAGATTATTTGAAGGTTCTGGTCATCAACGCGGGCAGCTCGTCGCTGAAATATCAGCTGATTGACATGGACAACGAGCAGCTCATCGCCAAGGGGATTTGCGAGCGGGTCAAGGACACGTCGAAAAGCTGTATTTCCTATACGCACTATACGCCGGCCGGCAAGGTCGCCGTCAAGGACGAGCCGGTTCCGATGGAGAACCACACGGCGGCGTTCCACGAGGTCAAGCGCGTACTGACCTCGGGCGAGTCGAAGGTGCTCGACGACATTTCCGAGATAACCGCCGTCGGCCACCGCGTGGTCCAGGGCGGCGCGCTGTTCAACAAAAGCGTGCGCATTGACCAGTCGGTCATCGACGGCATCGAGAGCCTGTGCGACCTCGCGCCGCTGCACAACGCCGCGCATTTGGAGGGCATCCGCGCGAGCATCGAGCTGTTCGGACCCGACGTGCCGCAGATTGCGGTGTTTGACAACGCCTTCCATTCCACCATGCCGCCCAAGGCCTATATGTACGGCCTGCCCTACTCCTACTACGAAAAATACGGTATCCGCAAATACGGCTTCCACGGCACCTCGCACCGCTTTGTCAGCGCGCGCTGCGCCGAGGTCATGGGCCGGCCGCTGGAGGAGCTCAAGCTTGTCACCTGCCACCTGGGCAACGGCTCGTCCATTACGGCAATCCGAAACGGGAAGGTCTTAGACACCTCGATGGGCCTTACGCCCCTTGACGGCGAAATCATGGGCACGCGCACGGGCGCCATTGACGCGTCGGCGGTGCTGTACATCATGAAAAAGGAACATAAGAGCGTCGAAGAAATGGAGACGCTGCTCAACAAGCAGTCGGGCATCCTCGGCATTTCCGGGCTTTCCTCGGACGACCGCGACGTCAAAAAGGCGGCCGCCGAGGGCAACGAGCGCGCGAAGCTCGCCCGCGACATCCAGATTTATGAAATCCAGAAGTATATCGGCGCCTACACGGCGGCCATGGACGGGATTGACGCCATCGTCTTTACCGGCGGCATCGGCGAAAACGCCGACGATATGCGCGCCACCGTCTGCGACGGGCTTTCGTATCTCGGCATCGCGATTGACAAGCCGTTCAACGCGACGCTTGTAAAGGGCAAGGAGGGCGAAATTTCCACGAAGGACTCCAAGGTCCGCGTGTTCGTTCTGCCGACCAACGAAGAGCTTCTGATTGCGCGCGATACGCGCGATATTGTGGAAGCGATGTAAACCACGCAAAAGAAAAGCGTACCCGCGCGGGTACGCTTTTTTCTTTTTGTCCGCCGTTACGCACGCAGCGCCGCGCTTAAAAATTCCTGCAGGCGCGTCGTCTTCGGATGGTCGAAGATTTCCTCCGGCGTACCCTGCTCGCCGATAACGCCGTCGTGCATGAAGATGACCTCGCCGGATACCTCGCGCGCAAAGCCCATTTCATGCGTGACGATAAGCATCGTGCGCCCCTCTTTCGCCAGCTTGCGGATAACGGCGAGCACCTCGCCGGTAATCTCCGGGTCGAGCGCGGAGGTCGGCTCGTCAAAGCACAGGACCTTGGGCGAGAGCATCAGCGCCCGCGCAATCGCTACGCGCTGCTGCTGGCCGCCGGACAGCTCGCAGGGATAGCTGTCGAGCTTGTCAGAAAGGCCGACGCTTTCCAGGATGCGCACGGCCTCCTCGGGCACTTTGGCAAGGCGCGCTTTCCGCTCGGCTTTGCCGCATTTTTCGGCGCGGCACGTTTCCTTGACAAGCAGCTCTTTTGCAAGCGCCACGTTGCGCAGCACCGTATACTGCGGGAACAGGTTGAAGGACTGGAACACAAGGCCGGTGCAAAGCTGGTTTTCGCGCTTTTCGGCTTTTGTAAGCTTTTCGGTCCGGCTGCTGTCAAAGGTCACGCGGCCGCCCACGGAAATCTTGCCGCTGTCGGCGGTCTCAAGCCCCGTAATGCAGCGCAAAAGCGTGGTTTTGCCGCTGCCGGACGAACCGATAACGGAGAGCACCTGCCCCTCCTCCAGCGAAAAGCTGATGCCCTTGAGCACTTCGTTTTGCTGGAACCGCTTGCAGATATTCTGCACTTCTAAGATTGCCATAGCTTACCCTCTGAAATAATCGAGTTTCTTTTCGATGCGGCCGAACACAACGGTCAAAAGCCCGTTGAACAGCAGGTAGAACGCGCCCGTGTAAAACAGCGGCCACAAAAGGCCGTCGGACTTGATGAACGCCTGCCCGGCCCAAATCACCTCGTACACCGCAATGATGCGCGCTAAGGACGTGTCCTTGACCAGCGTGATGATTTCGTTGCTCATGGGCGGCACGATGCGCTTGACGACCTGCAGCAGCACGACGCGGAAAAAGACCTGCATGCGCGTCATGCCCAGCACCTGCCCCGCCTCATACTGCCCGCGGGAGATGCTTTCGATGCCGCCGCGGTAGATTTCGGAAAAATAGCAGGAATAGTTGATGACAAACGCCACGATAACCGCGACGAACCGGTCGAACACCGACCAGGACGCGAGCCAGTCCACCAAGAAGTTGCTTTGCTCGAGCGCCTGCGCCCACGCGCCGACAAGGCCGGGGCCGTAATAGATGACGATAAGCTGCAGCATCAGCGGCGTGCCGCGGATAATCCAGATAAACGTCTTGACAAGCCACTTGACGGGCCTAAAGCGCGACATGGAGCCGAAGCTCAAAAGCAGCCCCAGCGGCAGCGCCAAAAGCAGCGTCAGCGCGAAAATTTCAAGCGTTTTGCCAAAGCCCTCCAAAAGGCTTTGCGTCACGTTCCAAAACATAGGCAGGTTCCTTTAGACAGCGCGAACCGGCAGAAAGTTCGCCCTTCTGCCGGCTGCGGTATCGAATTTTCGGTTTCTTATTTGATAAGCTTCAGGCCGCCGTATTTCTCGGCCAGCGCGTCGAGCGTCCCGTCGGCGAGCAGCTCGTCCGTAATCTCGTTGACCTTGGCGACAAGGTCCGAGCCCTTGCGGAACGCAATGCCGTACTCCTCGGGCGCAAGGCGGACGCTGTAGCCGAAGTCCGCATAGCTCGTACCCTCGCCGGTCATGGCGTCGGCCATGGTGATGTCGATAATGCACGCGTCCGCGGACCCGCTGGCCGCTTCCAGCAGCGCGGTGGACTGGTCGGCGACAACGACGACGTTTTCAAAGCCGGCGTTGGCCGCTTCCTTTTCCCCGGCGGAGCCCGTTTCGACCGCAAAGGTCAGCTCCTTCATGCTTTCCGCGTCCGGGTAGGAGGCGAGCTTGTCTTTGGCCATGACGACGACCTGCGCGTTTTCAACGTACGGGTCGGAAATGTCCGCGTTCAGGCGGCCCTCCTCGGTAATGGTCATGCCGTTCCAGATGCAGTCGATGGATTTTGCGTCGAGCTCGGTGTACTTGTTGTCCCAGTCGATGATGACAAATTCCGCCTCAACCCCGAGCTTTTCGGAGACGGCCTGGGCGTATTCGGTGTCGAACCCGAGCCAGGTGCCGTCCTCGGCTTTATAGTTCATCGGTTCATACACGGTAACGCCGACGACAAGCGTGCCCTTTCCCTGCACATAGGCAAGGTCGGACGCCGCCGTGTCGGGATTCTCTTTGGAACCGCATGCGGCAAGGCCGCAGACCATCAGCACGACGGCCAAAAGCAGGCAGATAAGCTTTTTCATGTTTCTTCCTCCGATTTAGCTTAGTAAAGCGATAACACGGTATTATAATACCGTATCAAATCGGATTTGTCAACCTTTTCTTGCCGCTGCCGCCGTCAGCGGAAAAAGCCCGGCTCTATAAGGCCTCCGAGCAGCAGAAAAAGGCCGAGCAAAACCAAAAAAACGCCCAGCAGGATACACAGAAGCTTTTTGAGCCGGATGACCATTTCGCCGCACCCCCTGCCCTATTTTATGGCCGGCGGCAAAGAAAAATGCCCGCAGAGAAAAGCGGGCATTTCCGTTCTGCTTTATTTTTCCGTCTTCTGCCTGGCGCGCGCGGTGCGCTGCGGCGCGTCCGGCTGACTGTAAGACAGCAAGGGGGAAATCTGCTCGCCGCCGAACACGCGGCGCGTATAATTCTTTGTGATGCGAAACACCAGCGGCGACAAAAACAGCACGCCGATAAGATTTGGCAGCGCCATCAAGCCGTTGAACGTGTCGGACAAATCCCAGACGAGCTGCACCGAAGAAACCGAGCCGAGGAACACCGTTGCCAGAAACACGACGCGGTACACGGCGGTGAACCGTTTGCCGCCGAGGTACCCGGCGGCGCGGCCGCCGTAGACGGTCCAGCCCAAAAGCGTGGAAAAGGCAAACAGCACAAGACCGACGGAAACCAGATACCCGCCGAACGGCCCAAGCGCGCTTTGAAAGGCGTAAATGGTCACGTCTATCCCCTCAAGCCCCTTAACGTTGTGCGCGCCGGTGCAAAGGACCGTCAGCGCCGTCAGCGAGCAGATGACGATGGTGTCGAAAAAGACCTCGAACACACCCCAAAGCCCCTGCTTGACCGGCTCTTTGACGTCCGAGCAGCTGTGGACCATCACCGAGGAGCCGAGGCCCGCTTCGTTGGAAAACACGCCGCGCGCAAAGCCGTAGCGCATGGCGCGGGCAATTACATACCCGGCCGCGCCGGAGCCCGCCGCGCGCAGCGAAAACGCGCCGGCAAAAATCGAGCCAAACGCCTCGCCCAGGTGCTCTGCGTTGAGCGCAATGACGGCGACGGCGCCGCCGATATACAAAATCGCCATGAACGGCACAAACTTTTCGGTGACGGCAACCATCCGCTTCATCCCGCCGAACACAATGACGGCGGTCAGCAGGCAGACGACGGCGCCGGTTACGAAATTCGGCACATGGAAGGAATTTTGCATGGCGCCCGCGATGCCGTTGACCTGCGCAATGGAGCCGATACCGAACGACGCAAACAGGCAGAATACCGAAAACGCGACGGCGAGCCATTTCTGCCGCAGGCCCTTTTCGATGTAGTACATCGGGCCGCCGACCCATTCGCCTTTTTCATCCCGGTGCCGGAAATAGACGCCCAGCACGATTTCGGCGTATTTGGTCATCATCCCGAAAAAGGCGGAAACCCACATCCAGAACACGGCCCCCGGGCCGCCCGCCGCAATGGCGGTGACGACGCCGACGATGTTGCCCGTGCCGACGGTAGCCGCAAGCGCCGTCGCCAGCGCCTGGAATTGCGAGATGGCGCCCTTGGCGTCGGTCTTGCGCGCGCTTTTGTCGCGGAAAACGGAACCGAGCGTATTTTTCATGACGTAGCCGAACCGCCGCACCTGGAAAAAGCCGGTGCCGACGGTCAGGTATACGCCGGTCGCAATCAGCAGCACGAGCATGGGAACGCCCCAGACGACGCTGTTGACCGCAGCGTTGGCGCGCTCAATCCACGCGATTACAGAATCCATACCTGCCTCCAAGCTCCCGGGCAGACAGAAAACGGCACAGCCCGCCCGAAAAAGCGGGCTGTGCCGCCGGTCATGCCCCGGCATTATCGATTATTTCCCGCGCTTTTTGCGCACATAGCGCACCAGCAGCGCCGTGCCGACGCCGACGACGACGGCTGCGGTCGGGATGCCCCAAATCAGCGCGGTCTCAAGCCCCGTGTAAAACCTGCGGGTCTCCGGCATACGCGGCAAGGTGTAAAGGCCCTTCTGCGTGCGGTTTTCGCCGTAGGTGATGCGCAGGACGTTGACGGAATACCCGTCCGTGCGCACGGTGACGCCGTCCTCCGACGATGTCGTCTTTACGGTTCGGGGAACGATACAGGTCTTGCCTATCTCATTGCAGGCGGCCTGCGAACGGTCGGAAAGGGTCAGCATATCGGAATAGCGCACCACGCCGAAGCCCTTGGGCTTGTAGGTCACTTCCCGCGCCTCGCCGGTCGTGTTGACCAGCTTGACGTATAGAATCTGGTTGGCCTCGTCCACGGTGACGGACTGATACAAACCGTCCGTCCCCTCGGGGAGCTGCGCGTCCACATACCGCGAGCCGGTGTTGTTCATAAACAGCATCTGTGTGTAATAGCTCGGCGTGCGCACGACGCTGTGCGCGTCGAACCAAATCATATTGATGGTCCACTCCTGCGCGTTCACCTTTGCAAGCAGCGGCGCATAAGACGCCATCACAACCACGTCGCCGTTGCGCTCGAGCGCGGTCATGTACGCCGCCTCCGCCATGGCGGCCTTCAGATTCGACTTGGTCTGAATGGTGCCGACGCCCTTCGAGGTCGCGGCATATTCGCCGAGGAACACCTTGGCGCTTTCGCGGTCATAGCCGTCGTAACGGGAAACGTTGTCGAGATACCAATGGTCCTCCTGATAATAGTGCTCGTCAACAATCGTATCACGGTAGCCGTCATCGAGCAGCGCCCAGGATTCGTCAAACTGCTCGCCGGAGCTGACGGGCCCCGAGGAGGAAATGATGGTAATCTCCGGGTATACCGCTTGGATGGCCGCCTTGAGCGCCTCCAGATTGCGGAAATAGACCTCGCCCCAGTTTTCGTTGCCGAGGCCGAGATAGCGCAGGCCGAACGGCGCGGGGTGCCCGTTTTCGGCGCGTTTCGCGCCCCACTCGGTATCGGTCGAGCCGTTGGCGTACTCGATAAGGTCCAAAATATCCTGCACGTAGGCGTCCCACTCCGGCGTGCCCGGGCGCAGGGCGATGGTATCGAAATACGCCTCCAAATCCGCGCGCGTGCGGATGCCGAGGCTTTCAATATAGGTCGTAAACTCCGCGCGGCCCTCTGTATCGGCCGGGTCCATGTTCCGCGTTTCGGTAAGGTAGGTCTCCCACTGCTCGTCGGTCATCTCGTTCTTTTCGAGCGCGAGGACATGGTCGTCGTACCCGCAGCGCGTCTGGCAAATGAGGCCGACGTTCAAAATCGGCACGGGCTCGGCGCCGAGGTCGCTGCAGAGCTGAAAATATTCGTGGTAGCCGACGCCGAAGCTGTTGTTGTAGTCGATGACGTCGTTCTGCCAGATGTTATACGTCTGCTTGCGCGTTTCGGGCGCGCCGATGGTCTCTTTCCAGTTAAAAAGGTTTTCCAGGCTGTCGCCCTCCGCCACGCAGCCGCCCGGGAAGCGGACAAACGCCGGATTCAGCTGGGCAATGGCCTCGTACAAATCCGCGCGCAGCGAGGTGTACCGCCAGGTATCCGTCCCGTAGCCGTAGCTGTGCATCGGATAGAGGCTCACGAAATCGAAGGTTACCGGCGCGCCCTCTTCAAATTCAATCACCAGAATGCCGTCGTCGGTTTTGGCGGCGGTCAGGTTGACCGAGAACTTCTGCCAGTTTTCGCCCGCATCCAGCGTGATTTTCAGCGTATCGCTCAGCTTTTCGCCGCGCTTGTTTTCCAGATAGACGGTCATGACGGTCCGCGTATTTTTGAACCAGGCGGAAAACGCATACCCTTCGTTCGCCTGGATGCCCATGTCGCCCGCCGAGGAGCTGTCCTCGTTGTGGTCATAGGTCTTATAATCATAATATTCGCAGAAGCCGAAATTCTTGACTGTCCGCGCGCCGTCGGCGGGCAGCGTGATATAGGACGGGTTGTTTTCGTGGATGCCGCCCTCGGTTTCGCGCGTATAGGCCCCGTCAAACGACCAGCCGGACAGCGTTTCGCCGTTTTTGAGGTACTCGAACGAATTGTTGCGCACCAGGTTGGCGTTTAAGCCCCCCTCGACGCCGTTGTTGATGTCCTCAATGAAAATGCCGTACATTTCCGGACTAATCGCATGGGACAGGTCTTCCGCAGAGAGCGTAACCGTTACCGGCGCGCTTTCGGCGGAAACGGTGACGGCCGGGACGCCCAAAAGCAGGGCGCAGAGCAGCAGCGCAAGCACTCTTTTGAACATTTCAAAGCCCTCCAGTCTATCGGTATCGCTACGCCGAACTGTTTTTATTAGTGTATCATTTTTCAAGCGCCGCCGCAAGGATTTTCTTTGTTTTTTCGCGGAGATTCCAAAGTCGCCGGGCGCGGCACCTAGGCGGTTGCCAGAAACAGGAAAGTATGCTACACTTAAGGAAACCGAACCCCGCTATGCCGAAAAACGCGCCGGGTTAGGCTTTTAAAAAAAGCAAGAAAAACATTGAGGTGAACGCTATGTGGATGCTTCTCGCCGCCGCGGCGGCCGGTCTGCTTATCTTCACGCTGGACGTCGCTTTTCTGTGCCCGAAGCGCACAGCCGGCGCCGTTACAGCGGCGCTGCTGCGCGACTGTATTTTGACAAACCTTGCGGCGCTTGCCGTCGCGCAATTCGTTTTGCGGATAGACAATGTGTTTGCGCCGGCGCTGCACGGACCCTGGTATCCGCTGAAATATCTCGCGCTCGCGCTTGCCTGCGGCCTCGCGCTGCTGTTCGGCAAGGGGTTGGCGGACGGCCTGCTTCGTTATACATACGCCGCGCCGGTTCACCGCGCACGCACCTGGGCGCTTCGCATTGTCAGCGTGGTTTTGTTCGCGCTCGGCACAGCGGCGTTTACGGGGACCCTTTGGGGCAAGGAGACCTTCGGCGACCTCACGCCCGACCAGATGCTTATCAACCTGATTTCACCGATTGAGGGAACCGCCTCCGACATTACAAGCACAGTCCTGTACGGTCCCGTTTTCCAGACGGCCGTCCTTACGGCGATTTTTTGCGTTTTCGCATTTTCCAACCGGGAGTTAGCCTTTTGCCGCGCAGACGGGCAAACCAGGCAGGTGTTTCCCGCCGCTGCGCGAAAGGCCGTCAGCCTTTTGCTTTCGCTTCTCGTGCTTGTCGGCGGCGTTGCGTTCGGGGTGCAGAAATTCCAGCTGCAAAAGCTGTATGCCGCATATGTGGACGAATCCCCGTATATTGAGGAGCATTTTGCCGACCCGAACGCGGTGCGTATCACGTTCCCGCAGCAAAAGCGCAA
This sequence comes from Candidatus Fimenecus excrementigallinarum, assembly GCA_018714805.1. Classification (GTDB taxonomy): domain Bacteria; phylum Bacillota; class Clostridia; order Oscillospirales; family Acutalibacteraceae; genus Fimenecus; species Fimenecus excrementigallinarum. The sequence continues at coordinate 38,113 of DVMW01000012.1, read as the reverse complement.
CCTGATTCACATTTACCTGGAATCTGTGGAAAACACCTATCTTTCCAAGGAACTCGGCGGCGATATGGCGGAAAACCTGATGCCGGAGCTCACCGAGCTTGCCAAGGAGGGGTACAGCTTCTCCAGCCGCGGGGAGGGACAATTCGGCGGACCGCTGTGGACGACCGGCGGGAACTGGTCCGTCGCCGCCATGGTCAACATGGGCTTCGGCCTGCCGATGAAGGTCCCGATGGACGGGAACTCCTACGGCTCGCCGGGGAACTTCCTGCCCGGCGCAACGGCAATCGGCGACATCCTGCACGCACAGGGCTACAACCAGTCGGTCATGTTCGGCGCGGACGCAGACTTCGGCGGACTTTCCTACTATTTCCAGTCGCACGGGGATTTTTCCGTTCTGGACTATGATTATATGCGGGAAATCGGAAAGCTGCCGCAGGATTATTATGTCTGGTGGGGGTTCGAGGACTCCAAGCTGTTTGCATACGCAAAGGAAGAGCTGACCCGGCTCGCTTCGCAAGACAAGCCGTTCCACTTCGTCATGGAAACGGCGAACACGCATTTCCCGGACGGCTATCTCGAGGCGGGCGCGCCTACGCCGCACGACAGCCAATACGCCAACGTTATCGCGTACAGCTCCTATCAGGTCGAACAATTCGTCCGCTGGATTCAGCAGCAGCCGTTTTATGAAAACACGACGATTGTGCTTATCGGCGACCACCTGAGCATGGATAAAAATTTCTTTCAAAATACCACGCCGGGGTATCAGCGGACGACCTTCAATCTGATTTTAAATCCGGCGCCGGGCGTGCGGGACATCCCCACCGAGCGGCTTTACAACCGGCAATGGTCCAACTTTGATATGTTCCCGACGCTGCTGACGTCCATCGGCGCCGAAATTGAAGGCGACCGGCTGGGGCTCGGCACGGACCTGTTTTCCGGCGCACCCACCCTGTTTGAAGAAGACGGCGTAGACGAGGTCAACAGCGTCCTCGAGCAGCGCAGCAACTTCTATAACAATAGCTTCCTGCTCAAATAAGCAAAGCCGCACGCGGTATCCGAACATCACAAATACAAAAGCGCCGGGGAGCGGTCGTTTCTCCCCGGCGCTGTTTCTATGCCGCTTCGCGGGCGTCGCAATAGGCGTCCAGCCGCACCGCGACGTTTTCCTGCAAATTGCGATAGAAGAACTGGTAGTCGTACAGGTGGTAAACCCCGTCCTCGAAAATCGAGAGCCCCGCGGGATAGTCCGCCGGCGACACGTCCGTCACCTTGAGCGCGCCGCGCACCGGGTCGATATACGCGCCGGTCAGGCCTTGGATTTCCGTTTCAATCGCCCCGTCGTAATTTGTAAAGCACGCGCCCAGATTTTCCGCCTTGTCGGCGGGGGTGGAATCCGTTTTCCAGTTGAGCGGGTTTATGGCAAGCGTGCGGACGCCGGTGGGAATCAGCAGCGAATCCGCGACGGCTTCCGCTTCGCTGTTGAAGGAAACGATAACGCCCACGTCATCCTCCCCCGCCGCAAAGCGCAGGTGCGGATATGCCGCCAGCTCCGCTTCGGTAATGCGCCAGCCGATGGCATAGCAGGCCACGAGCCGGTCGTTCAGCCGTTCGTCGCCGAAAAACTCCTTGAGAAGACGCAGGCACAGGTCCGCGCCCTGCGAAAACCCGGCCAAAATAATGGGCCGCCCGTCGTTTTCCGCGTCCAGATAATACTGAAACGCCGCTTTGACGTCCGCATACGCCGCGGCGAGATATGGCTCGCGTTCCTGCTCGGACAGCGTGTAGGCGTTTAAGCCCGCCTGCCGGTAATACGGCGCAAAGAACCGGGCGTCGGCGTCGTAAATGCCCTGCTCCATTTTGGTCGCGCCTAAGAAGGAGGCATGGCTCTCGGCGTCGTCCAGCGGCATATTGTAGCTGTCCTGCGTCCCGCCATAGACCGTCGGGCACACGAAAAACACATCCGCACGCGCGGACTTTTCCGGTTCCCAAACCGCCCAGTTCTGCGCGTCGCCGTAATCGACCGACGCGCGCGTTGTCCCGCACGACGCAAGCGATACAAGCAGTACGACGGCGAGCGCCGCCGAAAGCAGACGTCTTTGCATGAAAACCGCCTCCAAAACACGGATTCCCCGCAAGCGATGCGGGCTGTTTCCAGTATAATCCGCATTCCCGAAAAATGCAAGCAGCAGGCGGTGATAACCGGGCGTTAAAACACAATCGGTATCACGCGTTTTCCCGATTTTCGCCGCGCGGCGCTTTGTCCTTTTTCTTTTTTACGAAAAAGACAATCACGCATACCGCACCCGCTGCAACAACCGCCAGCGCTGCAACAAGAATCCAAATTTTCCCGGTTTGCTCGTTTTCGCCGTTCTCATCCGGTGCCTGCGTCGGTGCAGACTGAAGCGCCCCACTTAATTTTTGTGCTATTTCGATTGCTTCATCCGTCCCGATTTCTTTTGAGATTTGCGCGACATTGCCGCTGTGTTGGTTTAAATTATCTTCCAGTATCACAACAAAATCCTGCCGTTTATCTTCGGGTAAATCCTGCAAGGTCGCCGCCCCGACGCGGTCGAGCGCATCTTGAATCGCCTGCTGGATTTCGTTGCCGGGGATTTCCTGCGTCACATCGCTGATAAAAACGCCCTCATAGGCGCTGTTGTACAGCGACACCAGACTTTCATAATTGTCGACAGGCGCATACGTACCGCCCGATATTACAGAAAGCTGCGCGTTAACCTGATTCAAAAATGCATCTCGCTCGTCTTGACGAACCTCCTGCATGGAATCGTAACCATAAGCCCGCAGGGTTTCCTGAACAACTGCCACAACATCCTCGTTTCGATAGGAAATTTGATTTTGACTGCCGCCTTCGGGCGCGCCGGATTCCGGCGAGGAGGCGCCTGCAGCCGAAAGGCCGACTTGTATATTCCGGCAATTCAGCACCACGTCTTCATAAGCTTCGTTGAACGTATCCCCCTGGCTAAAGGTCAGCTTTATCTCTGCAGGGTCGGTAAAATCCGCGACCGCTCTCGCGGTCAGCACAAACAGCGTACCGTCTGATTGCACCTCTTCCACATGGTTCCAAAGCACGTCAAATTTGCCGTCATGGATACCAAAATTCGTGTTGAAATTCCCCTTGCCGGTTACCTCGCCTTTGGTCACGGAAGTGATTTTGATTTTGCCAACCGGATATTCCACCGTTATTTTGAATCCCATCAGGCCGGCGTTGTCCTCAATAAGAACCGGGATTGTCGCTTCGCTGCCCGGTGTCAGGAGAACGTCTTCTGCAAATACGGCGGGCGTCTGCGCCCCAAATGCCGGAAAGGCGGCGCAAAGCAGGATAAGCATGGCCCAGAGGACCGACATGATTTTTTTCATATGCACCTCGAAACAATCAGCCACACCCGAAAGTGTGGCTGATTTGTAAAGTTAAAATGCGTCTTTGCCTACGAGATACCTTGAGACCATCGCAGCGTCGCGGTTATTCACATAGCCGTCCCCGTTAACGTCGAAGGCAAGCTGCTGGCACTCCTGAGCCGTTACCGTACCCAACAGGAGCCCGTTCATCATCGCCACATCGCGGTTGTTGATGATGCCGTCCCCGGTAACGTCGCCGGTAACGACCAGCGTTTTTGCATCCGCAATGCTGTCTCCGTTATACAATCTGACTATCGTCCCGGTTCCGACAACATCTGTTTCTGCGAGTTCTTTTCCGTTGATGTTAAAGAACCTGAGGTTGTCGTTTGCGAATTCTTCCGCCAGCGCACTTGCGGTTGTATTGAACTCTACCCTTCTTAAGTAACCCAAAGCGTCGTAGTTTAACGAGGAATCGGATTTCAGAAGGATGAAGTTGTTCTTGTCCGGTGTAACGGTAACCGTACAGCTGGCCGTTTCTCTATTGCTGATAACCGTGACCGTAATCGTTGCAGAGCCCGGCGACACGGCGGTAATCCGGCCGGTTTCATCGACAGATACAACCCCGGGGTCGCTGGTGGCCCACTCCAAAGCCTCGCCGCTTAAGTTGCTCGGCGTAATCGTAGGGACCAAGACAGTCGAGGTGCCCTGATACAAATCCGCGGAAATACGGTCCAGCGCTACGCGCGCATACTCAGACTCTTTGTAATACGTGCCGGTAACAACGATATCCTCTGTAATGCAGCTGAAATCCTTGTCCCAGCCGCCGAAGACGTATCCGGGAACCACATCCGTCGCAGGCGCGGTCGCGGCTTCGAGATAAGCAACCGTTTGGACATCCAGCTCGGTTCCATCCTGCATCAGGAACGTAACGGTGTATTGTTTAGGCGTGTACCTTGTAAATAACGTAACGCTCTCCGTTATTTCTGTAGAGGTGTCAAACGGCTCGTCGAGGTCCTCGTCATAATACAGCCCGACAAGGTCATAGCCTTCAATATTATCCAGCTGCGTTATATCGATTGTTTTGCCTTCTTCTACCAGTAAAACTTCGCCGTAGATGTTGATGTAAACCAAATGATAATTCTTATTGGCGTATCGGTACACATCCTCCGTTTGATACTCGCGCGTATCCCCGGCGGCCGGCGCATCCAGCACCCAATCCGTCCACTTGTAGTATTCGGCAACCTGGTAACGCGAACGGTATTGTGTTTTCTGGCCGTTTACACGCGTCTGGTTGTACCACACCTGACCGTCGTAATGGTAGAAGCTGACATTGTCCTCCGTAAAGCCGGCGATTGTGAGCCGGTCATCCAGCGTTATCGTCTCGCGCTCACAAGCAAAGCCCTCTACCGCGGCGGGCGCATATTGCACAACGCCGTCGGCGTCGGTGTACTTGTAGTGCGAGTATTGATACAATTTGACAGAAGAATCGCTTGTTTGCCGCGTATCGACCTCAAAGCCCAGCAGGCTGCCGTCGACCGTGATTTCCTCATCCTGCCAATCGGTATACGCCGTATACGTCGTGCCGCCCAGCGTCCAGCCGCCGGCCGCGAGGCTTTGCGCCTCCTCGGACGACGAGGTTTGCTGCACGTCCTTGTATTTGTATCCCGCTGCGGTTTCCAGCGTATAATCGTCCAGGTTCTCCGTGACGTTCTCCGGCAATTCGGAATACAGCATCCAGTCGCTCGGAGTGTCGCCCGTATTGATGCAGTAATAGCTTATACTGACCTCGCCGTCATTTTTGCCGATGCAGGTCGCATAGTAGGTGACCGAGCAGGTTTTGTCAATCGTAAATGGCCCGGTATACATTCGCTCGGTATCCTGGTCCCCGTTGAAATAGTAGAAGATTACCGCGTTTTCATCCGAGGTGGTCAGCTCAAGCTGCAGCGCTGTGTCATACTCGCCGGTGCCGTAATTTGCGGTCACGACGTCCGTTGTTTCCTCAAAATAGTAGGTGGGATAAATCGCGGCGTCGTGCTCTACATACTGGTAATCCTCCGGATTGAACCATTCCGCAAAAATCACGCCGTCCTCTTCCGGGTCGTCCGGGACAATTGCCGTCCCGCCGTGGCTGACCTTCTGCGAATCAATAACCTGGTTGTTCCAGTCGTAGAAGGTAATCTCATATTGATTGGCCTCATACTGCGCGGAAACAATCATATTTTGGGTTACGATGGTGTCTTCGCAATCCCAGCCGGCAAAGGTATAGCCTTCAATCGCTTCAGCCTCCGGCGCAATGAGCGAGTCCCCATATGCAAATGTCTTAACGGCGATTTGCTGGTTGTACCAGTCCACAAAGATGACCGTAAACTCTTTCTTGGCAAAATCAGCAAAGAAATCGGTATCCTCCCGGATGTTCGCAACGCTCTTATCCCAGCCGAGGAAATCATAGCCTTCCTTTTCGGGATTTTCGGGAAGGACGGCGTCCTCGCCCTCTCGGACGGTCTGCGTGCTGATGATGGTGCCGTCCCAGTCATAGAAATTGACCGTGTAGGTCGGGAGCGGGGCTTCGATGGTGCCAATCACGGTCGTGTTGGTTGAGCCTTCCAGCCCGATGGCGATGGTGTAATCGCCCGATTCAACGGTCGGCTCTTCACGCAGCTTAAACTCGAACGAATAGGAGCCGTCCTCGCCCACGGTGGATTGTCCGATGTACTGGTTCGTGTAGTCCGACGCGCCCGTATAGCCATACACATACAGCGTAATCTGCTTACCGGCCAGCGCGCTGTCCACCGTTCCGCTTACCGTTCTGACTTCGCCCGAGGTGTCCTCCGGCTGAATATCGTTGCTTTTATAGCGGTAAATCGTCCGGGTCTGTACATCGCGATTCTCGGTAGCCGTAACCTGTGTGTCGCTCCAGTCACTCCACACGCCCCAGCGATAGAAATGATAGACATAGGTAATGTCGCGGTAGCGGTACTGCGTGCCGTAATTGGTGGAGGCAACCACACTGCGGGTCGTTTCGTTGTACCAAGGGTCACTTGAGCTGTTGTACAGATTGTAATTGCCGCCGTACTGGTTGCTCCACGTTGTTTTGACATAAGGCAGGCCATAGTCGTGCCAGCCCCATTCCTGATAATTGCCGCACCATTTGCCGTTCCACGTGCCGGCGCACGGACCGAACCACGAGTAGGTACTGTTGGCATAACGCGTATAGTTGTACTGCGTTTTATAATTCTGTGAAACTACAACGGTTTGCTGGTCTGTCTCTCGTCTTGTGCTTTCGGTATCAAAGGGCGAGACTGCGGTCCAACTCCAGCCCGTCCAGCTGCCGACGGTTTCCGTTCGATTTCCCGTATACTCCCAGCCGTCTTTTATTTTTGTGTTGCCGGTGGAAAACTCTTTATCTCTATATCTGTACTGCGTGACCTCCTGGATGTCCAGCGTGCCGTCCGGATTGTCGGGCTTAACGGTGGATTCCGCGTACATCAAGCCTTCTTCAATCTCGCTGGTGACGCTCGGGGAAATCGGGACGCCCGAGGCGTAGTCCGCGACCATGAACACCTCAATGGTGGACGCAATCTTGTTGCAGGGAATAAAGACCTCGACGCCGTTTTTCGTCCCTGCGGCGGGGATGCTGAACGCCGTGGATTCCGTCATGTCCACCAGCTTGCCCTCCGCCGTTTTCAGCGCCACGACGGCGCGGCCGGTGGTGGGGGTGGAATCGTTGTTTTCAATGTCAAAGGTCACATAATACCCGTCAAACTGGCGCGTGGCGGATGTGATTTTGCAAACCGTGGGCAGGTCGTAATTGTACCACGAGTAAATCCCGTCAATATTGATGTTCTTGTCCGCCCTGTCGGTATATACATCCAGATACGCCATGCTGCTCCAGCCCATAAACTTATAGGAACTTGTCGCGTGCGTATCGCTCGGCGGTGTGGCATCGCTGCCGTAGGTCACCTTCTGACTGCTTAAGAGGATACCGTCCTTATCAAAGAAATTGACGGTATAGGTGTCAATCTTATAAATTGCCCGAATGGTTTTATCCGTCGTTACGTCAAAATAGGAGTCGCTCCACGTCTGGAAGGTATACCCCTTGCGCAGAGGCGCAGACGGCGCCGTGGCGCTTTCGCCGTAATCGACCGTTTGCGTATGCAAAACCGTATCGTCCCAGTCCACAAACGTGACCGTGACCGGGTCATGCGCCGTGCTGCTGCGCGGTGACGACCAGTTGCTCGCGCCCGAAACGTTCGAGGCCTTTACATAGAACTGATAGGTTTCCGGATATGAAAGCTTAAAGCTGAAGGACGTGGCATTGCCGACGGTAACATCCTGGTTGACATGGTCGCTGCGGATACCGACCGTGTAGCTGTCCGCCCCGCTGACGGCGTTCCAGCTGATGGTGACGGTTTTGCCGACGGCGAGGTCTTCGGCGCTTACCGAGCCAATGGACGGTGTTGCCGGAATCGGGATGCTGACCTTGGTAAAGTAATCCAGGCAGACCCAGCCCTGAACGCCGGCAAACTGACCGTAGCCCCAGTTTCCATCCGTTTCCCACACGTAAATATCCCAGTTGTACGGCACACTCCCGATGGAGCTATAATTCGTGTTCGGCGTGGAACGCATATTTACGCCTTGCCGATAGGTGCATTTGTATGTTCCGATATCGTATTTTGCGTTGGGGTTATATTCATCATCCTCTTTTATTACCACGTTGCTATCTAATAAGTAATAAAAGGTAAAACTGGAATAATCATCATATCGGCGTAAAGTAAACCATGTTCCATAGCCATAACCAGATCCAGCTGTTCCCCATTGTGGTGTGTTTCCGGGGCCAATTCTTACAGTATTTTGATAGGAATATCCTAGGTTAGTCACGTCATACCCAACATTATACGGATATGAATAATGTCCCTCGCTCATATAGACATGACCATTTTCAATTTTTTCTACGATAGCTACGTGGCCACTATTTATTGCCACCGCCCCCACTTTAGGAACCTTTCCGCTAGAGTAGCCATGGGCAATTAATTCACTTTTTATTGTTGACGGACCAGTCCTTGTTATTATTGCTTGTCCAACAATTTCGTTAATTCTACATTGCGCATATTTCCCACAGTTATTTCGATTGTAGCCAGCATACCATCCGCTTTTAGCGGGCGCCGTAAGTCTTGGCGTAAATGTAGCCGCGCTTGCCGTAATGGTTCCCGCGGGTATTACGGAAACCAGCATCAGCACCGCAAAAAACAGGGAAATCAGTTTTTTGCCGAAATTCTTTTTCATCTTTTTCCTCCCAAACCTTGCGAAGTCATTTGTCTGCGCTTGTTTTGTCAGGGGTTCTTGCCGCTGGGTGTCCTCGTCCCACGTTTTCGTCAGGGGGTGATAAACAAGTCTAAATCCAAGTCGGGCAATTCAATCTCGCCGCCCATTCCCGGAGACGTCGTGATGATATCCTCCGTTTCAAAAACGGTAATCTCCGCCAGCGGCGTCTCATACGCTTTTTTGTTCATGCTGCACACTCCCTTTCCGTTTTATATGCCGTACGCTTCGGCAGATTTGCCGTAGCACATCATTGCCTGTGTCAGATTGTCGAGCGCGGTCCCGGCGAATTCGCTGTTTTGGACCGCTTTGGCATAGGATTCCACGCTGAACCGCATGGTGTCGCTGCATTGCACGCCGTTTTCATACGCGGTCAGCAAAATTTCTTCGCTCATTTGATGCGCCTTGATTTCGTTGCAATATACATAGTAGCTGCCGTCGCCGTTCGATACAAAATCCTCCGGGCCGTAGGTATACGTGCGTCCGGCGCAGGCTATCTGCACGGTCAGGTTTTCCGCTTTTTCCGCCGTGAATTTTGCCCGGATTTTTACCGAATCATTCAGCACAAGGCCAGCCGCTGACCATTGCACGGTCGGGTTATCAATAGGAATATAGCTCGCGTCCGTAATGCTCGAAAGCTCCGGCGTGACGGCGGTCCCCCACGCCTTCTGTGCATCGCTTAGGTCTGCGTCCACTAACGCGTCCGTCTGGTAATCCGTATACATCTGCGCCTTAGCGCCGTAGTGCAGCATATCCACAAGCAGCGTTTTCAGCTTGCCTGCCTGCGCCGTAGCATCGTCGGCGTAAAGCTCCAGCATTTTGTACGCGTATTGCCGCACGCTCATGGTCCGCGGCTCGCTCGCGTACAGCCGCCCGTCCTCCGGATTGGTTGCATATGCTTGCGCCGTAACGACGTTATTCATCATTTTCGGGGAAATGCCCGGGAACGAAAATACGTAATACTCTCCCTGCTCGGTATAGTCCGTGACCGTCATTTCGTCCAGGTCTTCGCAACGGAACACCATGTACGGGGACGTATATCCGGTGAGCGCGCTCCTTGGGACTTTGAAATTTATTTTAAAGCTGCTTTGCAGCGACAACGACACGGTTTTGATGCACAAATCCGGGTCCCGCGCAAGCTGCGAGCCAACGTCCGCAACCGTGTCCGTCGCTCCGCAAACGGAGCAGACGGCCGTCTTTGTCCCGTCGGCGTCAAAGGTCGCGTCGTTGTTGCTGCTATATTCGCCCCATTGGTGGCCCAGCGGGTCGACCTCATCCGCGACATACTTATCACCGCACGAGCAGGTATATGTCGTATAGCCTTTTTCCGTACAGGTCGGCGGTGTGACCGTTGCCGTGTAGCTGTGCTGATGCGGATTCAGCGACAGCGAAATATCCCGGCAAGCAAATATAACATCCTCCCAACTCTCGTTGAACGTATCCTCCTGACTGTAGCTGACGGCAATAGACGTATCCACGGTCTTGTCCGTCAGGATGCGAAACGTCATATTGAACAGCACGCCGTCTTGGATAATGTTTTCCGTATTCACCCACAGCGCATCAAACCTGCCGCTGTTTAGGCCGATATTGGTCGCAAAGCTGTAGCCCTTGATATCCCCTACTGTAGCACTCACCGGCTCAAGCAGCTCTGCATCAAACGAAAACCGAAGTCTGTATCCCATAATGCCGTGGTTGTTTGCAATGCGGACGGGAATGGTGACGACGTCATTATGCACGCCCTCTATGTCTTCGGCATAAATTTCGGCAATTGCGCTGGTCGCAGACGGAGACACTTGGATACTGCACCCTTTACACAGCACGCCTTCCGTCGGCGAGGACAACACAAAATCGTAGCTTCCCGCCATCGCCTTGTCTTTGCACTTAAACCGCAGGGTAATGCAATCTGTATTGTTTACCGCCGTCGTAATGCCGGAAATCCGCAGGCTCACCCGGCCGTCGGAAGCTGTGCTTTCAACCTGCACGCCGTCGGATACAGCCGTTTCAAAAGCAAAGTTGGCGGCGTTGTACTCCACATCTACGTCCGCTTCCGTCACGCCGTTGATTTCCGACAGGTTCAGCGAAAGCTGCACCTCTTCACCGGCCACAACGTCCTGCGCAGAAGCGTTGACTTTCGCATACTGCGAATACCCGGCGTTTGTAATGGAAACGTTGATGGGCTCGCAATTCAGATAGACGTCGTTAAAGTACCCGTCAAAGGTGTCCGGCTGCGAAAAGGAAATGTCAATGGTTGTGTCCCCAACAGCGGCGGCATTAACGGCAAAATTGATATAAATCATAATGCCGTTGTACACCGCGTTGTTGTAGCCGGCCCAATACACATTGATGCTGCCCGGGACCATGTTGCCCTCGATATTGTCCTGAACCCCGCTGCTGATTACTTCCCCGTACTCCACCGTGAGCGGCGTCAGAAAGTCCGTATCGTAATCGAACGACAGCATCCAGCCCATAATGCCGGTGTTGTCTTTGATTTGGACCGGAACACGCAGAATATCGCCTGCGTTCACTGTAAGGTCCTCTGCAAAAACAGTAGGCGCACCGGCAACAGTCCGCCCGCTGTCCAGCGCTGAAATGCCAAGCGCCCCCGCAGAGAAAATCATAAGACAGGAAAGGATGATGCAAAGTATCTTTTTCATTTTATCCCTCGAATACTATAGGATAAAAATATTATAGGGAATCCAAAACATTTTTTCTATATGCTGGCAGAGTACACCTTGCGTTTTTTTACACATCCCGCCGCGTTGCGGCGGAAAAAAGGGGCAAACCGGGGGCTTTTTCGTACAGTTTTTTACCTTTGCGCGGCTTTTTGCGGGTTTTGCGCGCAACGGTTGACGGAAAGGGAAAAAACAGGTATCATAGAAGCAGCAATTTCTCGGAGGTCAACGCTATGGATTCGACTGCAACCGCCAAAAAAAGCCCGGCGCGCTTCGGCCGCTATATCGGCTACGGCATCGGCGCGGTAGGGCTGGATTTAAGCTACGGGCTGTTTTACTCGTACCTGTCCAAATATCTCACCGACGTGCTGCTGATGCCCGCCGCCTTCCTGCTCATTTTAACGCCCCTGGCGCGTATTTGGGACGGCATCAATGACCCGATGATGGGCGTTATCGTGGACCACACGAAAACGCGCATGGGCAAGTACCGCCCGTGGATTCTCATCGGCACCAGCTTAAACGCCATCGTGCTTGCGATGATGTTCACGAACCCCGGCATCCGCCAGGGCTCTGTGTGGATGTATGTGTACGTCGCCGTCATGTATGTGATGTGGGGCATGACGAACACGATGGCGGACATTCCCTACTGGAGCATGGTGCCGAGCTTTACGAATGACCCGGGCGAGCGCAGCATCATTTCGACCATCGCCCGCACCTTCAGCGGCATCGGGCAGGGCATCATCACCATTTTCACCCCGTTTGCGCTCGTCCTGCTTGGCAGCGGCGACAGCGAGGCGGAGCGCGAAGTCAGCGCGCAGGGCTTCAGCCGCTGGGCAATCATCTGCGCGGTGCTGCTCGTCATGTTCGCCGTCATTTGCGTCAGCGTCACGCGCGAAAAGCACGTCATCTACAACAACGAAAAATTCAGCTTCAAGAAAATCTTCGAGGTTCTGCGCACCAACGACCAGCTCGTTGTATTCATGGTTTTTGCGATGCTTTCCAACGCGGGCTGGTACCTGACAAGCGGCGTCGGCTCCTATTATTTTGACAACGTGGAGGGCAACATCACCAAGCAAAGCACCTTCGCGGCCTTCGGCGCGGTCGGCTCGTTCCTCGGTCTGTTCGTCATTCCGCTGATGCAGAAAAAATACACGCGCCGGACCATCTACCAGTTCTGCCTTGTGATGGTCATTGTCGGTTATGCGCTGATGATTCTGTGCGGCCCTGTGCTGCACAATATGCTGCTTCTGAACCTTTCCTACATTGTCGCGTCCGTCGGGATTGCGTCCATGTTCGTCAACCAGACCGTGATGCTCGCCGACATTGTGGATTACGGCGAATACCGCACCGGCAGGCGCAGCGAAAGCACGACCTTTGCGATGAAGGGCTTTTTGCAGAAAATGGCGTACACCATCCAGACCATCATCATGTTCTCCGGCTTCGGCATTTCCGGGTATGACGGCAATGTGCAGGCGCAGACGCCGTTTGCCGAAACCACCATCAGCGTGCTGACCTTTGTGGTGCCGCCGGTTCTGGTCTTTATCTCGTTCCTGGTCTTTTCCAAAAAATACAAGCTCTACGGCGAGCTTTCCCAAAAGGTGCTGGCCTTTGTCAACGCCCGCGACGAAAAGACCGACGGCGCCGGGGCATAAGCGATGCGCCTGCTTATCATCCGCCACGGCGACCCGGACTATGCGATTGACTCCCTGACGGAAAAAGGCAGGCGGGAGGCGCAGTTTCTCGCCGAACGCCTGCAAAAGGAAAAGATAGACGCGTTTTACCTCTCCCCGCTCGGCCGCGCGCAGGCGACCGCCGCCTATACGCTGCGCGCCATGGGGCGCCGGGGCAAGACGCTCGGCTGGCTGCGGGAGTTCCACGCGCCGGTCCGGGACGAGGCGACCGGCAAAAAATGCGGGACATGGGACCTGCTGCCCTCCTTTTACACGAAGCACGAGGCGCTTTATGACTTCCACGAATGGATGACGGCGCCGCGTATGCGCACCGGCCGCACGCTGCCGTCGGAATACCGCCGCGTCTGCAAGGGACTGGACAAGGTGCTCACGTCGCACGGCTACAGACGCAGCGGCAACGCCTACCGCGCCGAATCGCCGAACATGGACACGCTCGCCTTTTTCTGCCATTTCGGCGTGGAATGCGTGATGCTGTCGCACCTCCTGCACGTTTCGCCCGTCGTGCTCTGGCAGGGCTTCTGCGCCGCACCGACCTCGGTGACGACGCTGTATACCGAGGAGCGCGAAAAGGGCGTCGCCGTTTTCCGCTGCAGCGCGTTCGGAGATATTTCCCATCTGTACGCGAACGGCGAGCCGCCCGCCTTTGCCGCGCGGTTCTGCGAGATGTACGAAAACGAGAACGAGCGCCACTAAAAAACAAAACAAGCGCCGCCCCGGCTGAACGGTTCAGCCGGGGCGGCGCTGTATATATTTCGGTTACGCGTCCAGCTCGAGGGCAACCTCGCCGCCGCGCTCCGCAAGGCGCAAGGCGGAGGCGTGGTCGTCCACGTGCTCGACAAGGTACGTTGAAAGCCGGTCCTCCACCTCGCGGCGGATGACGTTGCGCAAATCGCGCGCACCGCGGACGTTGCCGTCCATTTTGGAAACCAGCAGCTTCGGCACCTCCGGCGCAAAGCTTAGCGCAATCCCCTTGTCGCGCAGGGCCTCCTGCAGCTCGCCGAGCATCAGGGCGGCGATTTCGCAGTAATTCTCTTCGGTCAGCTCGTTGAACACGACAATTTCATCGACACGGCCCAAAAATTCCGGCCGCAGAAATTCGCGCAGCGCCTTTAAGGCCTGTTCTTTTTTGACGTCGCCCGGCGCCTTGCCGAAGCCCAGGGCCCCGCCCTGCCGGTCGCTGCCGGCGTTGGAGGTCATGATGATAACGGTGTTCGCGAAGCTGACGGTGCGCCCGTGCGCGTCGTTCGTCTTGCCCTCGTCCAAAATTTGCAAAAGGATGTTCATCACGTCCGGGTGCGCCTTTTCAATCTCGTCAAACAGGATAACCGAATACGGCTTGCGGCGCACCTTTTCCGTCAGCTGGCCGGCCTCGTCGTAGCCCACGTAGCCGGGCGGCGAGCCGATAAGCCGCGAGACGGAATGCTTTTCCATAAATTCCGACATATCAAGCCGGATAAGCGTTTCGGGCGTGTCGAACAGCTCCTTGGAAAGCAGCTTGACAAGCTCGGTTTTGCCCACGCCCGTGGGCCCGACGAAGATGAACGACGCGGGACGCTTTTGAACGGACAGCTGGATGCGGCTGCGGCGAATCGCGGCGGAAACCAAGTCCACCGCCTCGTCCTGCCCGATAAGATGCGCCTTTAAGCGGTCCTCAAGCCCCACAAGGCGCTTGACGTCGCCTTCGACGATTTTGGTCGTCGGAATCCCCGTCCAAAGGTTAATAACCCGCGCCAAATCCTCCTCGGTCACATAATTGTCGTCGGCCTTTTCCCGCAGGGCGGGCTCCTTCTGGTCGCAGACAAGCAGCTCCGAGCGCACCTGGGCCAGGGACGCGTAGTTCGCGTTTTTCTTCTGCTCGTCGTTCTCGGTCTCCGCGGCGGTGACCAGCGCCTCCTCCCGGGCCTTCAGCGCTTCCTTGTGCCGCAAAAACAGCTCGTAATCGCTGATGGCCTTGTTGCGCAGGTTCGCGTTCGTGCAGGCCTCGTCCAAAAGGTCTATGGCCTTATCCGGCAAAAAGCGGTCCGTAATATACCGCTCGGACAGCATGACCGCCTTGCGGACCAGCGAGTCGGAAATGCGCACGCGGTGGTAATTTTCGTAATAGCTTTTAATCCCGAGCAAAATCTGGTACGCGTCCTCGACCGACGGCTCCTCGACCTTGACCGGCTGGAACCGGCGCTCCAGCGCCGCGTCCTTTTCTATATGCTGGCGGTACTCGTTGAAGGTCGTCGCCCCGATAACCTGAATCTCGCCGCGGGACAGCGCCGGCTTCAAAATGTTCGCCGCGTTCATCGTCCCCTCGGCGTCGCCCGTCCCGACAAGGTTGTGCACCTCGTCGATAAACAGGATGATGTTGCCCTCGGCCTTGACCTCGTCAATCAGCCCCTTGATGCGGCTTTCAAACTGCCCGCGGAACTGCGTGCCGGCAACCAAAGCGGTCAAATCGAGCAGGTGGATTTCCTTGTCGGCGAGCTTCGCCGGCACCTTCCCCGCCGCAATCTTTTGCGCGAGACCCTCCGCAATGGCGGTTTTGCCGACGCCGGGTTCGCCGATAAGGCAGGGGTTGTTTTTCGTCCGGCGGCAGAGAATCTGAATCGTCCGGTAAATTTCCCGGTCGCGCCCGACGATGCGGTCCAACTGCCCGCCGCGCGCGCGCTCGGTGAGGTCCGTGCAGTACAGCGTTAGGAATTTCCGCTTTTTCTGGTTCTTGCTTTTCCCCTTCTGCGCCGCGGGGCCTTTGGTCGGCTCGCCGACGACGCTGACCTCGGACGGGTCGATGCGGTCGCCGTCTTCCTCCTCCGCCTTGTCGGCGCCCGCGCCCGGGAACAGGCTTTGCATGAAGGAGAGCGGCAGCGCCCCGCCGGGCTGGAAGCCCTCGTAGCCGTCCGCATTCTCCATCATCTGCTCCATTTGCTCGGCAGCCTCTTTCATTTCCTCTTCCGTAATGCCCATTTGCTCCATCATCTGCTTAATGGGGCCGATGTTCAGCTCCATCGCGCATTTGATGCACAGGCCCTCGTTGATGGTTTTCTCCCCCTCCATCCGCGAGATGAAAAACACCGCCGGATTCTTATGGCACCGGCTGCACAGCATACCTTTGTTCATTCTTTCGGTTCCTTTGCCTTTTGCTTCTTTTCCTTGAATTGACGGAAGGTGCCGGGTATGTAGCTGAGCAGCGCCACAAACGTAAGCGCCGCAGACAGGATAACAAGCCCAATCATCACGGGCTTGGGCAGCGTGAACCAGCTGCACAGCGCGCCGACCTCCGGCCCGAACGCCAGCACGACGACCATGACGCCGTAAAACACGAAGGTCGCGACCTTGCCGTAAATTTCCGCCGCGCCCGGCCGCAGTCCGACGGCAAGCATCACCGCGCCGCCGAGAATCATGAGCAGCTCCTTAAACAGGAAGAACAGGAACACCCATTTGAACCACTGCATGGTCGGGTCCTGCGACTTGTCCAGCACCAGGAAAATCACAATCGCAATGGTAATCTGCGTGAGCTTGTCCGCAATGGGGTCGAGAATTTTGCCGAGCTCGCTTATCTGGTTAAAGCGGCGCGCAATTTTGCCGTCAAACAGGTCGGTAAGCCCCGACAAAATGAGCACGACCACCGCCCACAGCGCCTCGCCGTTATAAAACAGCACACCGAACACGGGAATCAGCAAAATGCGAATCAGCGACAGCAGATTCGGCACCGTCCAGCACCCGGTAAACAGCCTTTTCAGGTTTTCCTTCATACCTTATCTCTCTCCTTATATTTTCGCGGCCAAGCCTTCCGGCAAAAGGCGTTCGACCTGCTCTACCGTAAAGGAATCCGAGACCATCTCGGAAAATTCGCCGCCGATGTGCGGCGACAGCACCAGCAAAAATATGCTGAATAAAACGACCAGAAACAGCCCCTTCACAGCGCCGAGCGCCGCGCCGAGGCCCGCGTTGAGCGTGCGCACAACGGGCACCTTAAACAGCTTGGAAACCAGGTCGGCCAAAATCTGGAACACGGCGAGCAGCACCACGCCCAGCATCAGAAACAGGATGGCCTTCAGCGCCGCGACGCAGACGGGCCGCGCGACGGAATCCGCAATCTGCTGGACGGCGTCCTCGGTCCGCGTGCTTTCGGAAACGCGCTCGGTCAGCGCGTCGACGTCAAAGCCGGACTGTGCAAGGTAATCCGTCACAAACTCCGGCAGGCCCTCCAAAACCAGCTGCACACTTGCCGCCGCTTCGCCGCTTTCCGGCAGCGCCTCCTCCACGCGCTCGCGCACGGGGTCCTCCAGCAGCGCGTCGTAAACGCCCTCTGCAAACGGCGCGGCCAACGCGCCCGCCAGCACGACGGCAAGCACCACGGCGACAATGTCCAGCACCGTTTTGACCACGCCTTTTTTTGCGCCGACGCCGACGGTCGCGCCGACAATGCACAGGAAAATCAAATCGATTGCAAGGCCCATAGGCACACCCTTGGCCGGAAGCCCGGCCCCTTTCTGTCCATATTGTATCATACGGGAACGCGCCCCGCAACCGGATTTCTTACGATTCGGCGTTTTCCGTCAGCATTTCGGTCGTGTCGTAGCAGCGCACGCCCCCCAGCACGCAGACATAGGTTTTTCGCCCGTCCGTAAAGGGCCGGATGCTGTCCGCGTCGACCGCCGCCTGTCCGACGACCGTCCCGCCGCGGTCGTACTGGTACAGGAAGCTGTCGGTCAGCACCGAGACGTGCCGCCCGTCGCACGAAACGTTTTTAACGGGCTCGGCAAGCTCCGTTTCAAAAAGCTGCTCGCCCTTGTCGTTATATGCGCGGATGATTTTGACCGCGCTGCTGCCGTACTTGGAAAACACGGCGGCCGTCATGCCGTCCTCCGACGTGCAGACCGCGGAAAGCGTGTTGAGGGACAAGTCCTCCTGCCAGGAAAGCTGCCCGTCCTCGACCAGCGCGAAAACCCGTTCGCCGGTCAAAAGGACGCGGTCCTCGGCAAGATATACTATCCCGGACACGGGCTCCGGGAACGTAAAGGAGGCAATCGGCTCGTTATAGTCGAAATCAAACAAATGGACCTTGGTATACAGCTCGCCGTTTTCGGCGCCGAGCACCGCTGCCGCGGCGCGCTTGCCCCGGTCGGAAATGCCGACGGCGACAATCGTTTCCGCCGCGCAGTTCCACCGGAACACCTCCTGCTGGCGGCTGTCGAGCACGGTCAGCATACTTTGCGCATTTTCCCCGCGCGACGCCAGCGCCACGGCGCCGTTTTCCGCAATCGCCCCGGTCAAAAGCCGCTGCGCGCTCGTCCCCTCATACAGCAGCCGGCTTTTGGACTGGATGCGGTAGGTCGTGCCGCCGACGTCCAAAAACAGGACGCGGCCGCTGCGGCTGTCCGCATAGGGCGCGGTATAGGTGTGCGGCAGCGTGTTGGTGCGCCGCGCCGTTTTGTCGAGCACGTAGGTGTCGTGTTCCGTAACCACCAAAAGGTCGGAGCCGATGGGTTCGACGAACAGCACGCTGCTGTCCTCGAAATAATACGGGTACCCGTCTCCGCGCTGCAGCCCGGAGACCAGGGAGTCCACCCAATCCCCGACGCTCGAAAACGTCACGTTCCCGAAACGCTGGGCGGCGATGACCACCAGCGCCAAAATGACCAAAATAGCGCAGGCCGCCTTCAGCACCGCGAACAGCCGTTCGCGCGCGGACTTTGGCACGCGCTTTTTCTGTTTTTTCGGTTTACGCCCGGGCGCCTTCTGTTTTTCCATACCCTTTGACCCACTTTACCGTTTTGTTTTATATGTCCGCATAGTCCGCGCGCACAAGATACAGCCCCTCGGCCGGCGCGGTCGCGCCGGCGCGCGCACGGTCCCGGCTTTCGAGCACGGCGGGAAGGGAGCCTGCCTCGAGCCTGCCCGCCTGCAAATCCAGCAGCGTGCCGACCAGGATGCGCACCATGTTGTACAAAAAGCCGTCGCCCGTAACGGTGAAGCGAACCAAATCCCCCTCCCGCTCGACCGAAAAGGCGTAAATCGTCCGAACCTTGTCCTCGACGCTGCCGTTCGCCGCGCAGAAGGCGGAAAAATCATGCTTCCCGCAAAAGGCCTGCGCCTGCGCGTGCAAAAACGGGGCGTCTAAGCGGTAAGGGTAAAAACAGGCGCGTCCCTCGTAAAACGGGTTGCGCGTTTTGCCGTTCCAGACCAGGTACCGGTACGTCTTTCTGCGGCAATCGTACCGGGGATGGAACGTCAGCGGCACCTCGCGGCAGCCGCCTACGGCAATGTCCCGCGGCAGCACCGCATTGAGCGCCGCCTGCAGGCGTTCGGGCGAAAGGCCGGTTTCGGCGCGCAGGCAGCAGCAAAAGCCCAGCGCGTGCACGCCCGCGTCCGTGCGGCTGCAGCCGGTCACGGGGCAGCGCGCGCCCAGGATGCGTTCGGCCGCGTTTTGCAGCGTCTCCTGCACCGTAACGGCGTTTTCCTGCACCTGCCAGCCGTGGTAAGCGCCGCCGTCAAACAGCAGCGTCAGCAGAAAATTTCGCATAACTCCCCCGTCAAATCAGCGACGCCATCAGCGCGTTGGCAACGCCGATGCCCGCAAAGCAAAGCACGGTGACCGCCATCGTCAGCCAGTCGCGCAGGGCAAGGCGCATAACCCGCAGCCTTGTGCGCCCCTCGCCCCCGCGGTAGCAGCGGCACTCCATGGCGAACGCCAGGTCATACGCGCGCGTAAACGCATTGACAAACAGCGGGATGAATACCGGAATGAGCGCCTGCCCGCGCTTGAGAAGGCCGCCGGAATCCAGCTGTGCGCCGCGCGCTTTTTGGGCGGACATGATTTTGTCGACCTCGTCAATCAAAAGCGGAATGAAGCGCAGCGCAATGGTCATCATCATCGCGATGGAATGCACGTTGATGTGCAGCTTCTTCAGCGGGGAAAACAGCCGCTCAATGGCGTCGGTCAGCAGCGTCGGCGACGTTGTATAGGTCAAAAGCGAGCTTGCAAGCACCAGGGAGACAATGCGCACGGTGGTGAACACCGCCATCAAAACGCCGCCCGTCGTCACGGCGTACCAGCCCTTGCCGAAAAGCACCGCGCCGTCGTCGTTGTAAAATATCTGCAAAACCGACGTCAGCAGCACCAAAATGACAATCGGCTTCAGGCTTTTGGCAAGCAGCTTTAAAGAAAGACGCGACAGCGCCACGGCCGTAAGCAGGTACAGCACGCAAACGCCGAGCGACACGAAATTTTTACAGAAAAAAATCGCGACAATGTACGCAAAGGTCAGCGCAAGCTTCAAGCGCGGGTCGAGCCTGTGCAAAAGCGAGACGCCCGGGAAATACTGCCCGATGGTAATGTCCCGAATCATGCCGTCACGCCCCTTTCCCGCAGCAGCCGCAAAAGGACGCGGCGCGCCTGGTCCTCCGTATAAATATCGGTCGGCACGTCCACGCCGCGCGCGCGCAGGTTTAAAAATACCCTTGTCAGCTGCGGCACGTCAAGCCCGTGGCGCACAAGCGCCTGCGCGTCGCGGAAGACCTCGTCCACCGTGCCGCCGAGCACAACCGCGCCGTTGTCCATAACCAGGACCCGCGACGCCGTTTCGGCCACGTCGTCCATGCTGTGCGAGACAATCAGGACCGTGCTGCCCGTCGAGGCGCGGTAGTTTTCGATAAGCGCCGTTATCTGCGCCCGGCCGCGCGGGTCCAGCCCGGCCGTCGGCTCGTCAAGAATCAGGATTTCGGGCTCCATCGCGAGCACGCCGGCTATCGCCACGCGCCGTTTTTCGCCCCCGGACAAATCAAAGGGCGAACGGTCGAGCCAGGCGTCGCGGATTTCCAAAAAAGAAGCGGCCCGGCGCACGTGCTCGTCAATCTGCGCTTTGGCAAGCCCCATATTGCGCGGACCGAAGGCGATGTCCTTATAGACCGTGCTTTCAAACAGCTGGTATTCCGGGTACTGGAAGCAGAGCCCGACGCGAAACCGCGCGCGGTAGGTCGCCGCTTTGGAGGCGTGGATGTTCTCGCCGTCGAGCAGCACCTCGCCCGACGTGGGCTTCACAAGGCCGTTGAGATGCTGCATCAGGGTGCTTTTCCCCGAGCCCGTGTGGCCGATAATGCCCACGAGCTCGCCTTTTTCGATGGAAATGCTGACGTCGTGCAGCGCCTGCACCCGAAAGGGCGTGTTCTCGCCGTAGACGTAGGAGAGATTGCGTGTCTCAAGGATTGGCATGGGTCTTTTCTCCGAGCAAATCGTATAGAGCGTCCGACAGCGCCTGCGCCGTCAGCAGGTGTTCGGGCAGCGGCGCACCGGCCGCCCGAAGGTCCGCGGCAAGCTTTGCCGCGCGCGGGAGCTCCAGCCCCGCTTTGTGCAGGAGGTCTGCTTTTGCAAACACGTCGGCGGGCGTACCGTCGAGCAGAATCGCGCCGTCGTCCATGACAAGCACCCGGTCGACGTCCACGGCTTCCTCCATAAAATGCGTAATCAGTACGACCGTCATCCCCCGCTCGCGGTGCAGGCGGTGGATGGTCTCGAGCACCTCTTTGCGCCCCTGCGGGTCGAGCATGGCGGTCGGTTCGTCGAGCACCAGCGCCTCGGGGAGCATCGCTATCATCCCGGCGATGGCGACGCGCTGCTTCTGCCCGCCGGAAAGCTTGTGGGGCTCATGGCCGCGGTATTCGTACATCCCGACGGCCTTGAGCGCATCGTCCACGCGTTTGCGAATCTCCGCGGGCGCAACGCCCAGGTTTTCCGGCCCGAACGCCACGTCCTCTTCGACAATGGAGGCGACAATCTGGTTGTCGGGATTTTGAAACACGACGCCGACCGTGCGGCGGATGTCATACGCCAGGTCCTCGTCCGAAGTGTCCATGCCGTTGACAAGCACCCGCCCGCTTTCGGGAACCAGTATGGAATTGGAGAGCTTCGCGAGCGTCGATTTGCCCGAGCCGTTGTGGCCTAATATCGCGGTAAAGCTGCCGCGCTCGATTTGCAGATTCACATGGCGCACGCAAAGCGGCAGCGGGGTCTCGCCCTCGTCCGCCGCATAGCGGTAGCTCACGTCCTGAAAATCCAAAATCACATCTTGCATCGGTGTAATCCCTTTTCCTTATCTGCGCCAAATGGCGGTCGCCCCGCAGGGCAGCACAAGCCCCGTGCTTTGCACCGGGAGACCGATTTCGCCGCTTTGCGCAGAGCCGCCGTGCGCCGGGCAAAGCACGCTGCCGAGGATGTACTGCATCACCGCCGGGGAAAGGCCGGTCGTATAGGAATTGAGCAGCACCGCCAGCGGCTCGTCCGAAAGCACGTCGCGGCAGAGCTCGACGAAGCTGTAAACCTCGTTTTCCAGCTTCCAGACCTCGCCGCCGGGTCCCCGGCCGTAAGAGGGCGGGTCCATGATAAGAATGTCGTACCGGCTGCCGCGCCGGATTTCCCGGCGGACGAACTTGATGCAGTCGTCCACAATCCAGCGCACGGGCCGGTCGGCCACGCCGCAGAGCTGGGCGTTTTCCTTCGCCCATTGGACCATCCCGCGCGACGCGTCCACATGGACGACCTCGGCGCCCGCATACAGCGCGGACACGGTAGCGGCCCCCGTATAGGCGAACAGGTTGAGCACGCGCACACGCCGGCCGGCGCGGCGAATCAGCTCGGAAACCAGGTCCCAGTTGACCGCCTGTTCGGGAAAAACGCCGGTGTGCTTAAAGCCCATGGTGCGCACGTGGAAGCGCAGGTCCTTGTACCCGACCGTCCAGCGGTCCGGCAGCGGCGCGCGCGTTTCCCAATGTCCCCCGCCCGACTGCGAACGGTGGTAGACGGCGTCCGCCTTTTTCCAAAGCGGATGGGTTTTCGGCGTTTTCCAAATGACCTGGGGGTCGGGGCGCACCAGCGTCACCTTGCCCCAGCGTTCCAGCCGCTCGCCGTCGGAGCAGTCCAGCAGCGTATAGTCCTTCCATTGCGACGAAACGCGCATCAAACCAACCTTTCGCGTACCACCTCGGCAAGCGTCTCGCCGAGCACACGGATTTGTTCCTCATTTTCGCCCTCAAGCATGACGCGCACAAGCGGCTCCGTCCCGGATACGCGCACCAGTACGCGCCCGGCGTCGCCCAGTTCCGCCTCCGTACGGCGGATGGCGTTTTGGATTTCCGCATCCTCGGCGAAGCGCACGCGCCCGAAATTGGACACGCGGACGTTGTAAAGCACCTGGGGGTATACGCGCATCTCGTCGGCAAGCGTTTTTAAGGGCTTGCCGGTTTTCTTTAACACCTTGAGAAGCTGTATGGCGGAAAGCTGCCCGTCGCCCGTCGTGGCGTACTCGAGGAAAATGATGTGCCCGGACTGCTCGCCGCCGATAGAATAGCCGTGTTGGAGCATATTTTCCAGCACATACCGGTCGCCGACCTTTGTTTTTTCGCAGGCAATGCCGTTTTGCGCGCAGAACTTGAAAAAGCCCATGTTGCTCATCACGGTCACAACGGCCGTGTCCTTCTGGAGCCGGCCCTCCGCCTTCATCGCCTTGGCGCAGACCGCAATGGCGCGGTCGCCGTCGACCTCCTCGCCGAGGTGGTTGACCGCCAGCATCCGGTCGGCGTCGCCGTCGAAGGCGAAGCCCGCGTCGCAGCCGTTTTCAACGACGCATTTCTGCAAAGCGGCAAGGTGCGTCGAGCCGCAGTCCCGATTGATGTTGACGCCGTCGGGCTTGTCGTGGATGACCACGCATTCGGCGCCGAGCGCCTCAAACACGCGGCGCGCGGTCACGCTCGCCGAGCCGTTGGCGCAGTCGAGGGCAATCTTCATGCCGTCGCAGCGCACGTCGGTTGTGGAGAGCAGGTGGCGAATATAATCCTCTGCCGCCGTTTCGGCGCGCGTCACGCGGCCGACCTCGCCGCCGACCGGCTCGGGCGGAACCTTGGCTTCGTCCAGAATGATGGCTTCTATCTCGTTTTCCAGCGCGTCGGGCAGCTTGTAGCCCGTGGACTGGAAAATTTTAATGCCGTTGTATTCGCACGGGTTGTGCGAAGCGGAAATCATCACGCCCGCGTCGTAGCCGTACGCTTTGACTAAGTACGCCACGGCGGGCGTCGGCAGCACGCCGAGCAGGCAGACGTCCGCGCCGACCGAGCAAAAGCCGGCGGTCAGCGCCGCCTCGAGCATTTCCCCCGACGCGCGCGTGTCCATGCCGATAAGCACCCTTGGGCGGTGCGCCAGATTTTCGGTCAGCACCATGGCGGCCGCACGGCCAATCTGCATGGCGAGCTCACACGTAATTTCCGTATTGGCGACGCCGCGTGCGCCGTCCGTTCCAAACAGTCTTCCCACCGCAATACCTCCAGATAAATCTTACAAATCCAGCTGCTGCTGCCCCGGCATCGCGAGCCCCAGGTGCTTATACGCCTTAGCCGTCGCGACGCGTCCGCGCGGGGTTTTGGAAATAAAGCCAATCTGCAAAAGATACGGCTCGTAGACGTCCTCTATGGTGACCGCCTCTTCCCCGATGGTCGCCGCGAGCGTCTCAAGCCCTACCGGGCCGCCGTTGTAATTGCGAATCATCGCCGTCAAAAGAAGCCGGTCGATGTTGTCGAGCCCCAGCGCGTCTATCTCCATGCGCGACAGCGCAATCTGCGCCGTGTCCTTCGTGATAACGCCGTTGCCCATGACCTGCGCGAAATCCCGCGCGCGCTTCAAAAGGCGGTTCGCGATACGCGGCGTGCCCCGCGCGCGCGACGCAATCTCCAAAGCGCCGCCGTCGTCTATCGCAATGCCTAAGATGCCGGCGCTGCGGCGGACAATCTGCGAAAGCTCCTCGGAAGTGTACATTTCCAGCCTTGCGACAACGCCGAACCGGTCGCGCAAGGGCGCTGTCAGCTGCCCGGCGCGCGTCGTCGCCCCGACCAGCGTAAAATGCGGCAAATCAATCCGAATGGAGCGCGCCGAGGGACCTTTGCCGATGATGATGTCCAAAGCGCTGTCCTCCATGGCGGGGTACAGCACCTCTTCCACGCTGCGCGAGAGGCGGTGAATCTCGTCGATAAACAAAACGTCGCCGTCCGAAAGGTTTGTCAGCAGCGCCGCAAGGTCGCCCGGCTTTTCAATGGCGGGGCCGGACGTCACGCGGAACTGCACCTGCATTTCATTGGCAATAATGCCCGCGAGCGTCGTTTTGCCGAGGCCCGGCGGGCCGTAGAGCAGCACGTGGTCCAGCTGCTCGCCGCGCGCTTTTGCGGCCTCGATATAAATTTTCAAATTTTCCTTGACCTTTTCCTGCCCGATGTAGTCGTGCAGCGTCCTGGGACGCAGGGAAAGCTCGAGCGCCTCGTCCGCGGCGTTGTAATCGGGGGAAACGATGCGGTTTTCGTTGTCAAAATCCATCTATCATACCTGCCTTGCAAGGCTTTTTAATGCCTGCCGGATAAGCTCCTCCACGGAAAGCGCGGCGTCCAGCCGGGAAACGGCCGCCGCCGCCTCGCTTTGCGAATATCCAAGCATCGAAAGCGCGCTGACGGCCTCCGCCGCATTGCCGGTCGCCGCGGCTATGCCCGCCGCCTCAATCTCCGGCGTAACGGCGGACAGCTCCAGCCCCTTGGCGAGCTTGTCCTTGAGCTCGAGCACCACGCGCTGCGCAAGCTTCGGCCCGACGCCCGGCGCACGGGTGATGGCCTTGCTGTCGCCGGTCGCAAGGCACAGCGCCAGCTTGTCGGGCGGCAGCTCCGAAAGAATGGACAGCGCCGCCTTCGGCCCGACGCCGGAAACGCCTATCAGAAGCTTAAAGCACTCGAGCTCCTGCTCGCTTGCAAAGCCGAACAAATCGAGCGCGTCCTCGCGGACGTTCAAATGGGTGTACAGCGTCGCCGTGCGCCCCTTTTCGCCAATCTGCTTTAAGGTCGTCAGCGTCGTGCTGCACCGAAACGCCACGCCGCCGGTTTCCAGCGCCACGCTTTGCGTGTCGAGAAAAACAATTTTGCCCGTAATCGAATAAAACATAGCCTTACCGCCTTTCCGCCTGCCGCAGTTTGCCCATTAAGGAGCCGCTGGCGTGGCCGTGGCAGATTGCCATGGCGAGCGCGTCGGCGGTGTCGTCGGGCTTCGGGACCTTTTCCAGATGCAAAATGAGGCGGGTCATCTCCTGCACCTGCTTTTTTTCCGCGCGGCCGTAGCCGACCACGCTCTGCTTGACCTGCAGCGGGGTATACTCAAAAATCTCCACGCCGTTTTGCTTTGCGGCAAGCACCGTAACGCCGCGCGCCTGCGCCACGTCGATAACGGTTTTGGCGTTGGTGTTGTAAAACAGCTTTTCTATGGCCATGGCCTGCGGGCGCCATTTTTGCATAAGCGCGTTCAAGTCCGCGTAAATGCGTTCCAGCCTGTCCGGAAACG
Organism: Candidatus Fimenecus excrementigallinarum; assembly: GCA_018714805.1. Classification (GTDB taxonomy): domain Bacteria; phylum Bacillota; class Clostridia; order Oscillospirales; family Acutalibacteraceae; genus Fimenecus; species Fimenecus excrementigallinarum. Next base: position 11,726 of record DVMW01000012.1, on the reverse strand, counting down.
GCGTGTGGGCCTCGGTCGTCACGGCGCCGTAATCGAGGACCGAAAAGCGGCTGCCCCGGTATTCCAGCACGCCGTAGCCGACAATCGCATAGCCCGGGTCGATTCCCAAAATGACCATTTGCGCCCACGCCCCCTTTTGACCGATATTTGAATTATTTTACCACAACAGGCCGCAAATAGCAAGTAAACAGACTGTGAATATTGCGCGGTTTATTGCGGCCCGAACCGGCTGCGCAGGACGCCGAGCGCGCGCTTTTCGATACGCGAGACATAGGACCGGGATATGCGCAGCCTGTCGGCGACCTCGCGCTGGGTTTCGGGTTGCTCGCCGTCGAGCCCGTAGCGGCGCACAATAATTTCCCGCGCGCGTTCGTCGGTAAGCTCCCGCACAAACCGGCGCACCTTTTCCGCCTGCACCTTGCGGTCCAGGTCGTCGGCTATCGTGTCGTCGGTATACAGAATCTCCGAAAGCGTCAGCGGGTTGCCCTCCGGGTCGGAATCGATGGGGTCGTTCATGGAGATGTCCTGCGCGCTTTTGCGGCGGGAACGGAAATACATCAGAATCTCGTTTTCAATGCACCGCGCGGCATAGGTTGCAAGGCGCGTCCCCTTTTTGCCGTCATAGGAGCCAATCGCCTTGATAAGGCCAATCGTTCCAATCGAAATGAGGTCGTCCTGGTCGGAATAGGACGCATAATATTTTTTGATGATGTGCGCGACCAGGCGCAGGTTGTGCTCGATTAGCCGGTCGCGCGCCGACTCGTCTCCCGCCCGGTACGCCTCGAGCGCCTCACGCTCGGCCTTCGCGGACAGGGGCTTCGGGAAGGAGCTCGCCCCCTCGATGTGCAGGAGGAAATACAGGATATTTGTGCTGATGGCGGAAAGCAGTTCTAAAAACACGGCGCAATCTCCCCTTTTTGCCTTTAAACCACTATATGCGCCTTTGCTTTTCCGCTTGCAAGTCCGAAAAAAGAAAAAGCAGACGCCGGTCTGCTTTTTCTGCACGTTTGGTTTTATGCGGTTATGGTCGGGTCCTGCTTCGTAACGGCGGGGGCGGTCGACGCCGGCTGCGTGGTCATGGCATTCGCGCGCGCGTCGTTCAGCGCCTTTTGCAGCGCGTCGCGCACCGCGGCCTGCGGCAGCACCGCAATGGAGGCGGACACGGTTTTGTAAAGCGCGTCGTCCGGGGACGCGGCATACTGCGCAACGCCCTGCTCGGCGGTGCGGTACGCCCGCATTCCGGCGGTGTCGGTCAAAAGCACGTTCGAGCCGACCGACTGCATATCCGATTTTGCGCGGTAGTCATAAAGCCCGATGTTTAAATCCGTATAGCCGGAAATGCCGTCCACCTTGCCCTCGGCGGTGTACTGCCAGGCCTCGTACGGGTGCGAAAAATCCGTCACGCGCGACGTATAGTGCGCGACCCAGATTTCATACCGCTGCAGCCGGCTGAATTCCAGCTCATCGTAGAAGAAGGATTTGGACGCATACACGCCCGCCGTGTAGCCCGCGTTTCGCACCGCCTCGCAGAACGCGACGGCAAGGTCGGTCCGCGTTTTGGCGTCGAGCTTGTCCGCGCGGCCGGTGTGGCCGCTTGTGGCAAATTCCGTATCGAAATAGATGGGATATGTGATTTTATAGTCTTCCGCTATCTTGACGCACGCACCCGCCTCTTCGAGCGCTTCTTCCCGGTTGATGGCCTGGCTGTAAAAATAAAGTCCGACGTCCAGGCCCGCCGCAAGCGCGCCGCGGATGTTCTGCTCCACATTTTTGTCCTGCATTACGGGCTTGACCGGGTCGGACGTGCCGTAGCCGCGGAAGCCGACGCGGACAATGGCGTAATCGACGCCCGACGCTTTGACGCGCGCCCAGTCAATCGTCCCGTTCCATTGGGAGACGTCAATGCCGACCTTCGACGCCAGCGCGCCGCGGCTGTTGAAGCGGACGTTGCGGCCGTCGAGCTTCATAATGCCGGAAAAGGGCGTGTGGTTCTCATTGAGATAAAACGGCGTGCCGGAAATCTCGACAAGCCCGGAGACCGCGGAGACGTCGGCATACACATAGTCGGAGTACCGCGACGCGAGCACATCCAGCGTGCCGGGCGCGGGCTTTTCGCTGCTGCCCTGCTCAATCTGCGCGCCGCTGCCGCTGCTGCCGCCGGAAAGCGAGCTGTCCTCGACCTTTTCGCCGCCCTTGTCCTCGTCCTTTTCCCGGTCGCCGGTCGCGACCTGCACGACGACGTTTGTGTTGGCCTTATACTGGGAGGTGTCCGCCGCCGTTGTCGGCGGCTGCGTGGTTGTTTCGGCGGGCAGCGTCGTTTCGGGCACGGTTGTCTGCTCGGCCTCGAGCAGGTCCGTTGGCGCATCCGCCGGCTTTGCCTCCTGTTCCCGGAACATCTGCGGGGCGAACGCAGTCGAAAAGAACACGACCGCCAAAGACAGCGCAAACATCGCGCTCATGCGCAGCGCCAGGAAAATCTTTCGCCGGTTTCGTTTGAAAAATTCGAAAGCCAAGGGAATCGTACCTTTCTGTTGGGGTCGCGTCCATTGTACCACACTTTTTTCGCGCGGGGCAAACCACAAATTTCGGTTTGCCTGCCAATCGCTTACAGCGCGTACCGGCGGATTGCCTCGCCCACGCCGTTTTCCGCGTTGGAAAGCGTGCCGGCGTCCGCAGCCGCCTTGGCGGGCGCCTGGGCGTTGGCCATGGCGACGCCGAACCCGACGCGCCGCAGCATGGAAACGTCGTTGAAGCCGTCGCCGCACGCCATTGTATCCGCGCGCGAGAGGCCCAAAGACGCCGCCAGCGATAAAATCGCCGCGCCCTTGTCGCTGCCGTGCGCGGTAATTTCCAAAAAGCAGGGCTCGGAGCGGTAGACGTCGACGGGCGCCCCCGCAAGCGCCGCGCGCAGCTTCGGCTCGGCCCCGGCCAGAAATTCCGGTTCGCCGGTAATCATGAATTTCGGCGTGTCAAAATCCAGCGCCGCGCGCAGGGAGGCAACGCGGTCAATTTCCAGCCCGTTGATGGAGGTTTCCAGGTGAAAATAGCGGTCGTTCGCCTTTTCTGTAACGGCCACGTCGTTGCGATAGGCGATAAGCGGCAAATCGAGCGCGTCCGCCGCCTCTAAAATGGAATCATACGCCTCGCGCGGGACGCGGGTCTCGGCGATAACGCGGCCCTCCTTCGGGCAAAAGGTGCGCGCGCCGTTGTACGCCACAACATAGCCGCCGCGGCTTTCCAGCTCGAGCTCGCGGATATACCGGCCCACGCCGGGCGTCGCCCGCCCCGTGGCCAGCACGAAAATACCGCCCTGGCGGATATATTCCCAAATATCCCGTTTCGTTTCGGGCAGGATTTCTTTTTGGTCGTTGACAAGCGTCCCGTCAATATCGACGGCGAGCAGGCGTCTTTGCAAGGGTATCGCCTCCGTATACGATAGTATTGTACCCCGAAATCCCGCAAACGGTCAATGGACGAACCTCCGACTTTTTAAAACCGTCCGAACACTTTTTGGGCAAAACGCAACAAACCCGCCGCACAAAACGTGCGGCGGGTCTTTTCTGTACCGGGAATTTGGGCTTACAGGTCTTCCGCCTCGCGGCGCTTGCGTTTTGCTGCCGCGCCGGCAAAGGCAACGGTCGCCGCCGCCGGGATAAGGAACAGCAGCATGGCGCTTGTCTGCCGGCCGGCGGTCGGGGGCACGTCGGCGTCGGTCACGGGCGTTTCACCGCCGCCCTGCGTGCCGCCGGGAGCGTCCGCCTGCATACTCTTGGAAATGGCGAAGCTGTCAATTTTCCTGGCGCTGCCGTCCTCCACGGTATAAGCGTCAAAGAACAGGTTGTCGCCTTCAATCTGCAGCGCGGCGAACACCGGCGCGGCCGCGTCGACAATCGCCTCGGCGCGCGGGAACAGCTCGTCTGTCAGCGCCGCGTCCTTGGTCTGGTAATACTTCACGCCGGCGCAGCCGTCAATGGCGTAGACGGTGCCCTCGGGGGAAGTGTATGCGGAATATTCGACGCCGTCATGCGTCAGCGTGCGGCGGGTCACGGTCACAACCTCGTTGTCCTTCATCACGCCCGTGCGCAGGTACACGTGGTCGTGACCCTGCAGCACCACGTCGATGTCGAGCTGCGGCATCAGAGCGGACAGCTGCGTGCGCAGCGCGTTGACGTCGTCGTCATCGTAGTGCGAGCCGTTGGAATAAACCGCCTTGTGCAGCGCGACAATCTTCCAGGTCTTATCGGACGAAGCGGCGCTGGTCTTGAGCCAGTCAAGCTGCTTGGCGCCGAGCGTGCCGTCCGCGTTGAGGTCGTTGGTGTTGAGCACCATAAAGTGGGCGTTGTTGTAATCGAAATCGTAATAGACGCCGCTGGTCGTATCCTGGTTCGGATAACCGTCCAGAAGGAAGTTTTCAACCGTTGCGTTCGGCATATCCTCCTCATGGTTGCCCGTGGCGGGCATCATCACGGTGTCCAGAAGCGTGTCGGAGGCGGCGTTGAAGAGCCAGTTCCATTGCTCAAAGTTCTTGCCGCTGTCGACCACGTCGCCGGTGTGCAGGATGAATTTCGCGTCCGGGTGCATCGCATACGCCGTCTTGGCAACGTCGGCGAAGGTCTCGTACTGCTTCTGGGTGCCGGACTGCGAATCGCTCATGTGGAAGAACGTGAAGCTGTCGGAACCGTCCGCCATTTCAAACGTGCCGACCCCGCTCCACCAGCCGCGCTCGGCGTCGCCGACGCGGAAGCAGTATTTTTCGCCGGGCTCAAGGCCGGACACGCGCACCATATGGCGGTTGACCGTAAAGGGATAGGACAGAATCGCAATCACGCCGAGGTCCACGCCGGGCACCTCCCGCGTGACGGCCGCCATGGAGGTCTCAATATGCGCGCCGCGCGTCGGCTTGCCCGTAAAGCGCGGGTTTTCGGAATACGGGACAATCTCGATGTCCGTACCCGTCACGCTGTACTTCGTGTACCAGCTGATGTTGCGCGTCGTTTCGGTGTCCTCGCCGAAGGTGACCGCAATACCGGAGGGCAGGCGCAAATCCTCGACCGTCGGGGTGACCGGCACGGGGCCGGCATAGGTGATGGTCGCGTTGTTGTCCATCGCAAGGCCCGGGTTCGTGTCCGTTGTAAAGTCGGTCAGGAACACCAGGAATTCGTTGGCGATGGTGTCCATCTGGCTTTTCGTCAGGTATTCGTCCATGAGCGACTGCAAAACGTCGTCAAGCGAATTGTATTCGACAAGCCCCATGGCAAAGAAGATGTTGATAATCTGCGCAAGGCTCGGGGCGGGAACAAAGCCGGCGACGCTGCTGCTTTCAAACGCCGCGAGAATCTGTTCGACCACGTCGCCGAGCATCGCTTCGGCTTCCACGTCGCTTAAGGAGCCCAAAATCCCGACTAAGTCGAGGTGAATATTCTCGAGCAGCTCATCCTCCAGCACGTCGTGCAGGACGATGTCGACCAGGACGTCGACCAGCTCGTCGACCAGCTCCCCGCGGGAGAAGCGGTCTATGACGTCGTTTATAAACGGGTCGTCGCTGCGGTCCTCATCGCCGAGGTAGATATAGGCCAGGCAAGAGGAAACCGCGTCGCCGAAATTGCCGGCGCGCGACGTGCTGCCGATGCCGAGCTCTAAAAATTTCGTACACTTCTCGTCGGACACGGGGATGCTCGTCAGCTTGTCGACGGCGGCTTCCACCACGGAAAGCAGGCGTTCGGTGCCCGCGCCGCCGTCGAGGTATTCGCGCTCGAGCTGGTCGCAAACGTTTTTAATGACCATTTTGAGCGTAACCTTCGGGACGTCCTGCAGCGCGCCGAGGCCGGAGGCGCTTGCAAGCAGGGAATCGAGCGCGCCGTCCAAATCCAGCGCGCCGTTTAAGTACCAGTACAGGCCGCCCGCCGCTTCCATTTCGGGAATCAGCGTGTATTCCAGCAGGTAGCGGACGTAATTCGTGGCGAACGTCGTCATGTCGCCGCCGCCGAAATTCAAGGCGAACGCCGTGTTTTTAAACGGCTGCGGATAGGTCGTGCCGAACGCCTCAATCGGGCGCGTGCGGTCGATGTCATAGCTTTGGAAATCGAGCGTGACCTGCTCGGGGCCTGCCGTATTGTCCATGGTTACAACGCGGAAATAGCATGGGAAATTCAATAGCGACGCCGAGGAGCAGTCGGTCAGCGTTTCGCCGTTGTCGGAGGTGTGCGACGCAATATCGGTCATGTGGATATGGCCGGTAAAGGCAAAGTGCATCCCCGCGTCGGCAAAGGTCTCGGCAACCTCTACCCAGTTGTCAATCGTGAAGGCGGTGAACAGATTGTCTTCGTTTTCAAAATGCTGCACCAGATTGAAGTGCGTAATGCCAATCGGCGTTAAGCCCTGCGCCTTTGCGTCGCGAATCTGCCCGAGCGCCCAGTCCATCAGCGCTTCGGAATACGCGCCGCGGGTCTCGGCGACGTCGAGGCCTTCCGAGTGGATGTCGCTCGAATAGCACGCGCCGTCGAGCACAATCACGCGGTAGCCGCCCTCGAGCGTTGCGGCGTAGGAAAGCATACCGGCCGTCTCCCCTTCGGGCGGGGTGAAGAACGCGTCGGCAAGGTCATAGCCGAGGTTGGCGTACAGCTCGCGGAACTCCTCGGGCTCGGTCGTGCGCGTCGGCACGAACTGCCCGTTTTCGAACGCGGCGGACTGCTCCCGGCGGATGTCGTGGTTGCCGTCGATGACAAGCACCTGCACGCCGGTTTCCTCTTCAAACCGCTCAAGGCGCGCCGCAAGCGCCTTATGCCCCTCGTACTCGCCGTTTTTCGTCAGGTCGCCGGGGATGAAAACATATTTCAGCCCCTTGGTTTTGGCCATTTCCCCGTATTCATACAGGACGTTGTCCAAAACGGCGTCCGCAAGGTAGGAGGTCGTGGAGTTGAGCTTGGACGCCTCGATAAAGGCGTTTACATCCGAGCCCATGAGCGACCGCGGAAAATAGTGCAGGTCGTTGATGACGCCGACGGTGAGGTTCCCTTCGGCGGCCGCCGTTTGCAGCGGCATGGCGGGCAGAACCGCCAAAAGCATCGCCAGCGTCAAAACGAGCGCGGCAACGCGTGCAAACGGTTTGCGGTGATGTTTCATCTTCGGTATCCCCCGTTTCAAAAAAGTTTTTGAACACAGAGGTCATTATAGCACAGATTTTTTACAATCTCAATAAATTTTTAAAATTTTCTAATTATATTTCATGTTTTTTCAACATTTTCGTGCAGCCGTGCATATTCTTCCGGGTCGACGAGCTGCAAAATATGGTCCATTTTTTTGTGCAAGTCCCGCAGAATCAGCTCGCTTTTGAGATTGACGCGGTAATCGTTTTCGCTGCGGCGGCGGTCCTTTTGCTCCTGGCGCTGCTGGCTCATCATGATAAGCGGCGCCTGCACCGAAGCGACGCACGACAGCACAAGGTTCAGCAAAATAAACGGGTACGGGTCATACGCGCGCGCACCGAAATACAGATTGACGCCAATCCACGCTATCAAAACAAAAAGAAAGCTCAAAATGAAAACCCAGCTGCCCGCAAACGCCGCGAGCCGGTCCGCCGCGCGCTGTGCGAAGGTCTCGCGCGGCTCTATGCTGTCTGCCACGGTGTTTTCCAGCAGCAGGTGCACCAGTTCCTCATGCGACAGCCGTTCGTGCGGCGCGTTCAAAATATAATCGAGCAGTTCCTGTTCCTGCATACGCTCGCCTCCCCTTTCAGTATCCGGCTAAGCGCGGGGAAATATGCAAAAGCGCCGAAAGCAAAGCTTCCGGCGCCGGCGGCAGGGAATTTTCAGGATTTGGCGGTCTTTTCCGCTTCCTTTTCCCGGTCCTTCTCTGCGAGCTTGTTGGTGTTGATGGAATTGCGGTACACCCAGAAGCGGCAGACAAGGAATTCCGTGACCAGGTTGCAGAGCATCGTCGTGATTTCAACGATATAGTCGTTGACGCCCGCCCCGGTCGCCAAATGGCCGAGATAGGTCGACAGGGGCGTAAACAGGCAGTAGTAAAACGCGACCTTGAGCATGGCGATGGGCACGTTGGTCGCCGATTTGAACGTATACCGCCGGTTCACCGTGAAGTTGTAGAGGACGGAAAGCACCAGCGAGGGCAGATAGCACGCCCAGTACGGCAGCTCGGTCAGCTCCGTCAGCAGGGTGAACGTGACAATCTGGATGATACCCGCGCCTAAGGAGAACGCCACAAATTTCGCAATCTGGACAATCGTCTGCCGCGGCGTGAGCTTGGGTTTCTTTTCTGTGGTTTGTTTTTCTGCCATAAACAGCTTCCTTCCCGTAAATATTGCGTTTGCCGTAAAAGCAGGCGTGTGCCGAAAGCTTATCCCGCAGCGCGCCTGCGCTTTTTCCGGACGACGGCAACGACGGCCGCAGCGACGGCCGCGACGGCCAGCACGCCGCCCGCGACGCCGAAGCCGATGTAGTACGGCTTATAGATAACGCCCCGGTCCGCCTTCAAAACTGCCTGCAGGCCGCCCGCGTTGAAGTCCTCGAGACTTTCGAGCTCGCCGACCATGGTGACGCCGTGTTTTTCGCAAAGCGCGTTGAAGCGCGCGAGCGCCGCCTCCCGCACGGCCTTTTCCGTTTCGGGACCGAGCAGCTGCGCATACAAAACGGAAATTTCCACTTCCTCGACCCGGTCGGAAAGCACGCTGTCGCCGGCGGCGGCCGCCTTCGCCTCTTCTATGCAGCGCAGGTACTGCGCGATGTTTTCGGCGGACAGGTAGCCGTCGTGGTGCTCGGCCATCCCGTCATAAAGCCCTAAGGGGACGTCGGCGTCGGCAAGCGCCGCCGCGCAGAGGTTCATATATTCGGTCACAGCCGGTGCGGCGTCGCCGAAATAGGCGCGCACATAGCGCGACACGCACGAAGCAACGTCCAGCCCGCTGCCCTCCCACATAAGCTTGGAGAGCACATAGGCGCGCAGCGCGGCAAATTCCCCGCCCGCCTCGCGCGAGGCCTGGTGGAAGACGCCGATGATATGGTTGTCCTCATAGAACTTCTGGTTGTTCGCCTGCACCGCAAAGTTGGGGAACGGCAAAAGCAGGTTTTCAAAATCCACAACGTAGTCCCAGACGACAATCTTGTCCGTTATGCTCGACCATTCCAAAATCTGCTGCTGAAACTCCCGGGCTTCGGGGTTCGCCCCGGCAAGGTAAGAGGAAGCCTGGTCGCCGGGCATGGAGCAAAGCTTGATAACAACATTCGGCGCGGCCTTTATCCCGGTCGGGGCTTTGAGCGTGTGCAGATATGCAAGCGTCGAAATGTATTTATCCGGGAACGCCTCTGCAAGCTTATTCAGAAACGGCAGCAGCGTGCCCATGCCCGTACCGCCCGCCGCCTCGTCGGCGGCCGTACATTCCGCGCACATACAGCCGGGCAGCGCGGGGTTGTCGCTCCCGCTGAAATCCCAGTAAAGCTTGTCCGGCTCGGCGGCTATTTTTTCGGCCAGCGCGTTTTTCACAATCTCAAAAACCTCGGGATTGCTCAGGCACAAATACGCGTCGCGGCCCATGTATTCGGTAACGCGTTCGCCGTCCACCTCGGAAAAATATTCGGGATGGGTGTCGAAATAGTCCTCCGGCGACAGGAATTCATAGCAGTTATGGCACCACGTGCCCCAGCCCTCGTACTGCAAAAGCTCAATGCCGACCGAGGTGTCGTCGGCTTCCACATCCACGCCGTTTAAGCGCAGCTTGGCCGCCCACTTGTTCTGGATGGTCTCATAGGCGTACACGTCGCGCCATTGCGTGGCCGGGACGGTCATTTCCTCCGTCTTTTCAAGCCGGACCGTCGGCTGCTGCGGGACAAACGTGTCGTCCGGCGTTAAAAACATACAGCCGAGCTTGTCCTCCAGAAATCCGTACACGCCGTTGCGCGTGCCAGCCGGCGTCGCCCCGCAGATGGAAACGTAGTTGTCGCCGACAACCGTCCGGTAGCCGTCCGCCAAATTTTCCGTCTCGGGCCGGGCGGTGCCCAGCGCCGTATCCAGACGAATGGTACAGGCAAGGAAACGCGCGTCCGTTTCCGAACAAAGCGGCAGCGCCGCGCCGGTCAGTTCCTCGAACACCGTGCAGAAAACCGCCGCCGCCTCGCGCAGCGTCTTGGGGCAGTCGTCGGGGACGACCAGGGAAAAGGCGGTCTGGCCGTTTTCGGCGAGCGTCAGCTTGTTTTCGCCGGGAACGGCAAGCTCGTGCATCGCGATATCCTCGGCGGAAACCTCCGGGAACACAATGCGCTCCGCACCCGCGCCGGACGACGCTGCGGCGGCGGGGAACGCCCCGCCAAGCAGCAAAGTCGCCGCCAGAAGGCAGGAAATGGCCGCGTTCTTGTTTCGTGTGCGCTTTTGCATCGGTCTCCTCCGTTTTTTTGCTGCTTTTATTATAGCCGCCGGCAGCGCGCGCGTCAACCGCTTTTACTTTGCCGCCGCAAAAGGCCGCGCCCGCAAGGCAAAAAAGAACCCTTGTCCCAAACGCGGACGCAGGTTCTTTGGCTGCTGCGGGCATTTGCTCCAACTGCCGGAAATGTGGCGGCAGCGCTTTTTTACGGCGCCGCCGCGCAAGAGGCCGTTACCCCCACTTGTACCGGCTCAAGTGCGCGCCCTGCAAATTGGACAAGGCGCTTATGTTGTCGCTCGGGATGCCAAGCGTCTGTTCAATCTTCTCAAAATACGCTATGGCGAACTCTCCCCCGGGGCCTTTCATGCGCCACGCGCAGATTTCCGCCCAAACCTCGTCGGACAAGCTCTTTTCGTGGCTGTTCCAAAAATGCCACTCCGCTTCATCAATGAGTTTGCACAGCTCGCTCATGGTCAGATAGTTTTCTTTCCATATATCCTGTTTGGTTTGGGGATACGCCGTGAAAAACGGGCGTTCTAAGGAAAAGCACCAAGATTTCGTAAACTGAGGGTCCAAAAGCCACGGCTTGTCATATCGGCGGAGAATCTCGCATTCAAACGCAAACATTTTCATGGCGTCCTCCCGCCGAAAGCCTATGCGCGTCAGTCTCCCGATGTAAAAATCGCGATAAGCAAGGTCGCCGCAGCGCACATAAAGCGCCGCAAACTGGGAGGTCATCCATGTTTCGGGCGATATGGAAGGGCGCGGTGTTTCCCGGACTTCTTTTTTACTTCTTTTCGCAAACAAATTCCCAAACACACCCATCATTTTCCCTCACATCTGTGCCAACGACGCATTTTTGAAAGCGTCGTCATCGGTAACTTCGCGGATAACCTTAATCTGCTTCGGAAAAACGATTGCCGCGCCTTCATCGCGGAGCTCAATCTCGGCAATTGCCTTATCTTTCCAAAACGGGTATACGTCAATTTCGAAGTACTGATTCTTGTAGGTCAGACAGTATCTTGTTTTCCGAATCTGCCGCTTTGTCGTGTCTGCCTCCATTAAAAGCTTAAGGTAATCTTCCTGCGACAAGCGTCTTTCAATCTCTACGCGCTTAGCGCCGGAAATCTTTCGTTTGATTGTCTGGAAATAAATATAGTGGCCGTCCGCGCCGCGCTGGCGGATTCGAACTTCTTCGCCGGCAGAACTTTGGAGATAGGTTTGTATAAGCTGAGTGCTATCTCACGAAATTTTCTGCGCAGGCCGTATACATGACAGCTTACCGCATTGGCTTCATTTCCCATTGGATCTTCTCCCCATACAGCCTCATAAAGCTGCCTGTATGACAACACCCGCC